>NZ_AKKE01000026.1 GCF_000281975.1 Novosphingobium sp. AP12
CGTCTGGCCCCCGCCGTGAGCGCCGGGCTGGTGATCAGGCGACGTGATACCTTCGCGTTCGTCCACGACCGCGTTCAGCAGGCCGCGTACGATCTCGTCCCGGCTCAGGGTCGTCAGCAAGCGCATCTTACGCTGGGTCGCCAGCTCCTTGCGGCGCTTCCGCCCGAGGAACGCCATACCGCAGTATTCGAGGTGGCAGCACAGTTCAATCGAGGCGCGTCGCTCCTCGTCGCCGCAGAAGAGCGCGCGCGCATTGCCGCACTCCATCTCGAAGCGGGCAGCCGGGCGGCGGCAACCTCCGCGCACGTCACCGCGCTGGCCTATCTCGACGCCGGTCTGTCGATCCTGGGTGAAGGCAGCAATAGCGATCTCGAATTCGAATTGCGCTTTCGCCGTGCCGAATCCCATTTCCTCAGTGGCGACCTGGCTGCCGCACAAGCGGGATTTGCTACGCTTGCTGCCGGCCCTCTTCCAGGCGACCGCCAAGCGAGGGTGGCCGTACAGCAGATTACCCTGGCGACCGCGCAAGGCGATAATGAGGCGGCGGTCGCTTATTTTCTCGCCTATATGCGGGCAGCAGGCTTCGATTGGCCGGTGCATCCAGATATCGAGCAGGTCCGCGCAGAATTCGGGCCTATTTTCGAGGAAATCCGGGGAAATAGTATCGAGGATCGCCTCACGCTTCCCGATAGCGATGATTCGAACCCAAATATACTCGTCCTGATTGCGATCCTGCCGGCGGCCTTCCTCGTCGACTTGAACCTGGAGGGACTGGTTCTTGGGCGAATGGTCAATGAATCCCGATATGTAAACTGCCCAGGATCCGTCGTGGGATATACGACGGTCGGCTATGTTCTCGGACCATTGTTCGGCGAATATGCTGCAGGCTACCAGTTCGGATGCTTGGGGATGGAGTTGCTCGAGCGGCCGCATCTCAGCCTTTTTCGGCCTCGAGCGATGATGACATTTGCGTATCACATTCTGCCATACGCTCGACCGTTGCACACTGCGCGCGAACTGCATCGCAAGGCTTATGAAAGCGCCAAAGAGCACGACGATGTCACCTATAGCGGGTTCAGCCTCTGCACGCTGATCTCCAACCTTCTCGCGTCCGGCGAACCTTTGGCGTCGGTCGAACGGCAGGCCGAAAAGATGCTGGCCTCTATGCGCCGCGTGAAATTCGGCCTGATCGTAGACATGTTGACGAGCCAACTCATGCTGGTGCGACGGCTGAGGGGCAGCACGCTGTCCATCCTCACTTTCGATGACGGCGACTTTGACGAGGCAGCCTTCGCGGCCGACTTCGAAGCACGCTTAGCATCCGATCGGCTCCTCGCGATGGCGGCATGCTGGCACTACGTCCGCAAGATGGAAGGCGCGGTCTTCGCATGTGACTATCGTGACGCGCTCGAGGCTAGCGCCCGCGCGAAATCGTTCCTATGGACGTCCGTCATCCACCTGGAACGCGTCGAATATCACCTCTTCACCGCGGTGGCCTTGGCGGCCCTCGCTGATGAAAACCCTGGATGTGAGGCAGCCCTCGCAGAGCATCACGCCGAACTGGAGGTCTATGCGCGCAACGCCCCAAAGAACTGGCGGCATCATGCAGACCTTGTCGCAGCCGAGCGTGCGCGGCTGGCAGGCTATCACATAGACGCGCTGCGCGGCTTCGAGGCTTCGGCCGCGTCTGCACGCGCTAACGGCTTCCACCATATCGAGGCCCTAGCGCATGAGCGGGCTGCGAGTTTTTGTGCGGATATCGGTCTCTTTGCGATGGCCGAGGCCCACCGCGAGCGGGCTCACGCAGCCTACCTGGCTTGGGGCGCCGACGGCAAGGCGCGCGCCATGGCGGAATTGTATCCGTCCCTCGACAAGGGTCGTGGCACGTCCGGCACGGCGCTTTCGGGGGTTGGAGACATCGATCTCGCAACGGTCATTCGATCATCCGAAGCGGTCACTGGGGAAATCGCGCTTGGCAGCCTGCTCCCAACCCTCATGCGTATTGCGCTCGAAAATGCTTGCGCGTCACGCGGGCTCCTCCTCATCCCGCGGCGCGATGGCCTCTGGATCGAAGCCGAGTCCGAAGTCGGAGCTGACGAAGTCAGCGTGACCCTGAGGCAGCGCGCCCCCAACGCTCGGGATGCCTCGCTCGAACTCCTCGCCGAGGTGGTTCGGACCCAGGCCCCCGTCGTCGTGGGCGATGCCATCTCGGATCCCCGGATGCGCGACGAGCTGTCCGCCGCCGTCCGACAGGTGAGGTCCGTGCTCGCCTTGCCGCTCGTGAGGCAGGGCAAGCTAATCGGGGTCCTTTACCTCGAGAATGACGCAACCCCGCATGCCTTCACACCAGCGCGGCTCGCGGTTCTGCGCCTGCTCGCTTCGCAGGCGGCGATCTCTCTTGAAAACGCGGCGCTTGAGGAAAAGGAGCAACTTTTGCGAGAGGTTCACCACCGTGTGAAGAACAACCTCCAGCTCATATCGAGCCTTCTTAACCTGCAAGCATCCCGCACATCCGATGCCGCCGTCGCGGAACTGTTCGCCGAAAGCCGAAATCGGGTTCGCTCGATGGCGCTTGTGCATGAGAACCTCTATCGCGCTGGCACCTTTGCCCGCGTCGCTATGGGTGACCATGTTCGCGCGCTCTGCTCGCATCTCGCCCGCGCGTACGGCGAGGCCCCGAACCGAAACGCGGTCGAGGTGGACGTGGCTGAGGTGGAACTCGATCTCGATCGCGCGATTCCCTGCGGACTTATCGTCAATGAATTGGTGTCGAACGCGCTTAAGCATGCCTTTCCGGACGGTCGGGCGGGCACCATCCGGGTCACGCTTGAAGCGCAACGCCAAGGGCGCTTCGTCCTTTCCGTCGCGGACGATGGGGTGGGCCTCCCGGACGGTGCAGAATCGGGAGACACACTCGGCTTGCAACTGGTACGCGACCTCACCGAGCAGTTACGGGGGCGTATCGAAGTGCGAAGCGAGCATGGCACCAGCTTTTCAATCATATTCGGAGTGCCGAACGGAGGCGTCCAATGAGGGCGGCGCGCATCCTCGTGGTCGAGGACGATCGGATAGTTTCACGCGACATTCAGGAGCAGCTGAAGCGCATCGGCCATTCCGTCGCTGCTGCGACTCCGCGCGGTGAGGATGCCATAGCGCTTGCCGCCGAGCACCGGCCCGACCTCGTCCTCATGGATATCCGGCTTGAGGGAGAGGTCGACGGGATCGACGCAGCCGAAGCAATCCGGACGAATTCGAGGCTCCCGGTTCTGTTTCTCACCGCATATGCGGACGAAGAGACTGTCGTCCGGGCGAGCCGCGCCGAGCCCTTTGGCTATCTCCTTAAACCGTTCGACGAGTCACAACTACGCACGGCCATCGAGATCGCCCTCTACAAGCACGACGCTGAGCAGCGGCTTGCAGCGAGCGAGAGACGATACGCGACGACGCTGGCGTCGATCGGTGATGCCGTAATCGCCTGCGATATCGAGGCTAATATCACCTTCCTCAATCCTGTCGCAGAACAGCTGACCGGGTGGACCGTGGCCGAGGCCCTAGGGCATCCGATCGTCGAGATCTTCCATATCATCAACGAGGACTCGCGGCAGGTCGTCGAGGATCCGGCGGGCAAGGTTCTCCGCCTAGGCACGACCGTCGGACTTGCCAACCATACGATCCTCATCGCGAAGGACGGCCGAGAGGTCCCGATCGACGACTGTGGTTCGCCGATCATCGGGGAACATGGGGAGATGGCCGGCGCCGTTCTCGTCTTCCGCGACATCGGTCCGCGGCGTCGCATGGATGAAGCGCTTCAGGAGGCGCAGTCCAACCTTGCCATGATGGCGCGCATGACGCGCCTGGGGGAGCTTGCTGCCTCGATCGCGCACGAACTTAATCAGCCGCTGACCGCGATCGTCAGCAATGCCGAAACCTGCCTCCGGTATCTCGACGAGCCACATCTTGACGAAGCACAGCGTCACGAGGCCCGCCAGGCCGCCGAGCGGCTGATCGGGAATGGACAGCGCGCCGGCGACATACTGCGCTCGATCCG
This sequence comes from Novosphingobium sp. AP12, assembly GCF_000281975.1. Classification (GTDB taxonomy): domain Bacteria; phylum Pseudomonadota; class Alphaproteobacteria; order Sphingomonadales; family Sphingomonadaceae; genus Novosphingobium. The sequence continues at coordinate 4,049 of NZ_AKKE01000026.1, forward strand.
AAATCTCGTGAGCCGCTCCACCCACTTTGGCGGGGTCGACCTGAACGCGATAATCCGCGAGGTCGCCGACCTCCTGCGGGGCGAGCTGCGCCGTAAGGACTGCAAGCTCGAACTCGACCTTTCAACAGACCTCCGCTCAGTCTGGGGCGACCGCACTCAGTTGCAGCAGGTCGCTCTAAACCTCATCATGAATGCGATCGAGGCGATGGCGAATGTGGACGACCGTCGGCGGCTCGTCATGGTCACGACGCGCAATGCCTCACCATCAACGGTCGAACTCGGCGTTGAGGACGCCGGAACGGGGCTGCCCTTCACGCCCGAAGACGCCTTCGAGCCGCTCTTCACCACCAAGCGGGAGGGCATGGGGCTCGGCCTATCGATCTGTCATTCGATCATCGAGGCGCATCGTGGCACGATCGCAGGCGGCCATCGGTCCGATGGCACCTCTGGCGCACGCTTCACTATCACGGTGCCGACCAACAATGACCGGTGAGCAGACCGCCTTCATCATCGATGACGATCCCGACGTCCGCGATGCACTTCAAGGCCTGCTGCGGAGTGTCGCCATTCGCTCTGAGACGTTCGACTCCGTCGAAACCTTCATTGCGCGCGACAAGACGGGGTTGCGCGGTTGCTTAGTCCTGGACGTTCGCTTGACCGGGCAAAGCGGGCTCGCCTTCCAGTCGGACCTCGCGCGTCGCGAAAGCCCGATACCCATCATCTTCATCAGCGGTCATGCCGACGTCCCGATGGCGGTGCAGGCGATGAAGCGCGGCGCGTTGGAGTTTCTCGAAAAGCCAGTGCCTCCCCAAGCCCTCATTGATGCGATTCAGCACGGTTTCTCGATAGATCGCGAGCGGCGCGCGCGGATTGAGGAGCTCACATCGACTACCCAAGCCTATGCAACGCTGACCCAGCGTGAGCGCGAAGTCCTCGAGCTTGTCATCGCGGGCCATCCGAACAAACGCACCGCGTTACAGCTCGGAATTTCCGAGGCCACGGTTAAATCGCACCGACGGAGCATCATGCAAAAGTTGAACGTCGAATCCGTCCAGGATCTGGTGCGGGTACACAGCGACTATGTCGCGCTTGGCTTGGTGCCGGGTGAGGGGCCGGTGGCGTGAGCCGAGCCGCTTCGGTCGAATCGGCCACTCGATCCCCACTGACGGTTCACTGCCGCGGAAAGCCCGGCGGTGATGGGCGCTTGCGCGCCCGCTCGACCGGACGGCCGAGGAGAGGAGGGGAATGAGAGAAGCTGTCCAGGGCAGGGTCCTCGAGGACACTTTCCAATGATAGTTCTACGAGCATCGGCACCATCGCGAAGAACGCCACCGGCCACCTGGTCAAGCGGGTCTCCACCCTCGCCGTCGAGTTCGTCATTGCGCTGCGGCCGGTCCACTCGGCCAACCCAGCCCCGCCCACGTTCGAGTTTATAGCGTTGTTGGCGGCGCGGCCTGGGTGCGGGTCGGCGCGCTCTTCGAGCCGGCGTCGCGCGAGACCGGCCTTGTCTTCTACAACAGCGAAATCGAGGATCCGAACTTCACGCAGCCGCCCGACGTCTCGGTCTTACAAAGGCAGGACGGCGCGTACAACGTCGTATGGTCGCGCCCATCGTGTCGCCGCGAGCTCCCCAGCGAAATGGCCCCGCCCACCGACCAGGCGCTCCCGCCGCGGCCCCGTGAAGAGGCGAGCGCGGCCGCGCCTTTAGTACGTCCACGGCAGGCGCCGGCCCAGGAGGCGAGCCCGCCGCGTCGGTCGCCGGGCAGCGACGGGAGCGCACGGCTGAAACTGCCGACTGCTCTTTCCCGCACAGATGCCGCGCCCCCTGGCAGGGCTCATCTCGCGATCGCGAACCGGGTCTGAGCTTATCCCGCCCGGGCCACTGGCCCTTTTGAGGAGACATGTCATGGTCCTCTCACCATCATCACCTCACCGACCGCGATCCGCTCGCCGCCATAGTCTCGAACGTTCCACTATTCGCATTCGCTTTCATTCGACTGAAGGCGCTCAGGTCGATCGGCGCCTTCGCGCCGTACCCGATCGCCACGCCGGTCAAGACGCGGCGTGAAGCGGCCGTCCTCGATGCCCTGGAGCTGCTCCTGCCGGCCTATTGGGATCTACGCCCAGGTGGCGATGGGCGCTTTGTAGAAGGCACTCGCCTGATTGTCCGCCGCGCCCCGCACTCCGGTCGCAGGATGTAATGACCTAGAACGACGCCCGCGCCCGTGTGCAATCGTTCGCCGTGCCTTGCGGATGGCGCAACCGCTGCAATGAACCCTGCGCGCACATCGCCAGTCGGCCGATCCTTTGATAACGCTTCCTAGCGGTGCCGCGGTGCCTACACTCTTAACTCCGAGATCACCTGTTTCAACGCCGTCCGAACTATCCTCGACGGTGAGATTGAAGCAGAGAGCCCGTCCTCGATCTCGAACAGCGCTCAGTTCCAGTGGACAGCTATAAATTAGCAAAGAAATCAAGCGGCCGGATTTACGAGTCTTTACGACGCTTGATGAGGCCAATCGAGCTCCTCGAATTAGCTTCGGAACTCCCCCAGCACGAAGTGGAGAGTCCCTATGGCAAAGTATCATCCCGTCGCTGTGACGCACGTCGGCATGACGGTCACCGACATTTACGCCGCGACCAAATGGTATGAAGAAATCCTTGGCTGCCAGCACACGATCGGCCCGCTGCACATTCGCAATGACGGGTCGCCGACCGCTAACGTTTTCAAAGGCATTTTCGGCGAGAAGATGGAAGACCTCTATGTCAGCCATCTCGCCTCAGCGAACGGCGTCGGCATCGAGCTTTTCCAGTTCGTGACGCCCCCCACCGAGAACAACAAGGCACACAATTTCGAATATTGGAAGACCGGCGTCTTCCACTTCTGCGTCGTCGATCCCGATATCGAGGGCCTTGCCAAGCGGATCGCAGACTCGGGCGGCAAGCAGAATTCGGACGTCTGGACGCTGTTCGAAGGCGAGCCGTTCAAGGCAGTCTACTGCCAGGATCCTTGGGGCAACCTGATCGAAATCTACACTCACTCGACCGAACTGTTTTACGCGAACCGCGACACCAAGGCGCTGCAAGTACCGGAGAAATTCCTGGACAAGCGCTGAGCTACCGCAGCGCGGCGTTCCGAGCTACATTCGCAGCGCGGGGCGTCGCGCGCCTAGCTTACGATGACCTTATTTGATCAAACAAGGTCGGCATGCTGGTCTTAGCGGCGAAGGTGGCGTTGCTGGCGCGAAATTGATCTGTCCAGTCACGCGCCTCGCGCCTCGCGCCCCTCATCTTGTCATGTTGTGACGAGTGCCTTGCTGCAGGCCGCCAAGCCTGCCGTACTACCACGCGAATGGATCGCTGACATGAAACCTTTGCGCATCTGGCCGCGTAATGCGCGCTTAGCTGCGGCGGTCTCGTACCGGCTGAACTGACCATCGCGATTGAGCGGGATCGTGGCAAGTACGCGACCACTCATCCTGTCGAGCTTTGGCACCCCCGATTCCTCGGCTGCATGTTGCTTGTCGAGACCGCCCGGGTCCGCTTGCCGAGGGCAACGAAGTGTTTCGCGTTGTACGCCTTGGCGGCCTGCGCGGTATCCGAAAATGCTCACGTCGCTGCCGGGATTTGTCACGGTAGAGCTTACGGCCCTGTCGGTGAGGCCACTCGCGTTGCTGCCAGCTGGCAGCCGCGGTGGTCCCTTCCAGACAGAAGGAAACTATCGAAGAAACGGTGTTAGACAGTTGTAGCGTTGAGTAGGGTCATTAGAGACATGCGGACCAGCTAAGCTCCAATGGTCCATGATTGGTAGGATTGCCCCAATTCAATCCCCTACCCCGCATTTTATTTCTTTTTAATTGTTTTGTATCTGCAGCGATGCCGATACGATTGTCTTAACCTGCAAAAAAACCACTGGTTTCAGCAATATCGCTCGTCATCGGGCGCTCACGATTTTTTCCTGACACGGCTGATCCTTTTACTAGGTTTTGCCGCCGCGCGCGCCAAACTCCGGTCACTATGGATAATGTCTTAGTCTCCCTGATTTTGCTCGCCGTCACCATCGGTTCGGTCCTGTTCAGTCGGTCACGCCCTGTCATCGCGCAAATCGTTGTCGAGGCCCTGCTCCTGTTTCTGATCGGTGCATTCCTTTCATGGCGGGGAACCACCCCTTTGCCGCACTCTGGCCAGCTGCCAGATGGTGCGGCGGGGGCTTGGTTTCGCGCCCTCGCTGTCGTGTGGTGGTTGATCGGTGCACGGCTTGTGGTAGCAGTGACCGTGGTCGCGAAAGGACGCGACCCCCGTTCACGCGAGGCCCGACTGTTCTCAGAGCTCACGGCCGCCGTCATCTACATCACTGCGGTCCTGATCATTCTCAACTCGGTCCTCGACCTTAACATCAACGGCGTGCTCGCAACCTCCGGAGTGGTCGCGATCGTTTTGGGCCTCGCGTTGCAGAACACGTTGTCAGACGTCTTCTCTGGGATTGCGGTCGGGCTCGAACAACCCTTCCATGTGGGTGATCGTGTTTCGCTCGGCGACAATGTAGAGGGCATCGTGGTCCAGGTGAACTGGCGATCAATCAAGGTACAGACCGACGAGGATGACCTTGCCACCGTCCCCAACAGTGTGGTCGCCAAAGGCCAGATCATTAACCGTAGCGTGCCGAGCAAGCGCCGCGCCGCCATGATCGAGTTCGCGTTGCCTGCAAGCGTAGTGCCCGCCCGGATATTCGAGCTTCTCCGCCAAGCGCCTCTGTTGTGCGACGACATACTCGTCTCACCGGCGCCATCGGTTACCCTCCGCCGCATCGGCATGCAAAGGCATGTCTATGCGACCCATTTCTATGTCGCAGATACACCCGCGTTGGTTCGCGCCAGGAGCGCGCTTCTCTGTCAGACACTTAGGCTGATCCGCCATGCCGGTGTGGGTCAGGCCGAGTTGAGCCGGGTCGATCTCCTGGGATCGCTCGTCCTGTTCGAGAGCCTGTCGCGCAAGGAACTGGACGAACTATCCGGACATCTGCGGCCCCACGACGTTGCGCCAGGCGACGTCATATTTGAGGAAGGTGCTGAGGCTCACGCAATTTTCGTGATCGAGACTGGTGTCATCGAGCTCTCTCGCATAGGGAGCGGCAATGTGGCGACACCGATCGGCCGGATCGGGCCAGGTGAATATGTCGGCGAGATCGGGCTCATGACCGGCGCCCAGCGTGCTTTTACGATGAAGGCGTTGACGGCCGCACGTGTTTTGGAGCTACCCGGCGACTGCATTCGCCTGCTCGTCCAGGGCAATGCGCGTCTCGCCCACACGATGGAGGGCTCCGTGAAAAAAGGACTTGCTTGGCTGGAGCGAGACACCGCCGCGCGTGAAAGCGAGCCGATTGAACCGTCTGCAGATCTTCTCGGTCGCGTACGTGCCTTTTGGCGCTTGGCCTCCTCGTGACCGGGCCGCAAGCTGCCCACCGGGCGGGGCAAAGAGAGGCTATTCCAGCGTCAGCACACCGCGCTTGAGCGATGTCGTCACCGCCTGGGTCCGGTCCGAAACATCAAGCTTGCCGAAGATGCTCTTCATGTGCCCTTTGATCGTGTCCTCGGACAGCGACAGCCGCCACGCAATCTCCTTGTTGGCATGACCTTGGGCGACCAGCTTGAGGATCTCGACCTCACGGGGGCTAAGAGGTTCGTCGCCGGCGTGGAAGGCGATTTCTTGCGCAATTTCGGCAGGGATACGGCGCCCGCCCGCGTGCACAATGCGGATCGTCTCGAGCAATTCACGCCTTAGTGAGGATTTCAAGAGATACCCTGACGCACCGGCCTTGAGGGCTTCGACTGCCTGAATATCACCATCGTAGGTCGTCAGGACGACTATCCTCGCACTGCGGGCCTGTCCCCGGATCGCCCGGATCGCCTCAATGCCTCCCATTGCCGGCATTTGCAGGTCCATGAGCGTGATGTCGGGTCGAAGGCTCAGATAAGTGTCGACCGCCTCAAAGCCATTGGAGGCCTCGCCGACGACCACCATGTCTTCCTCGGGACCGATCATTGCCGAAATTCCTTCGCGCAGCGCCGGGTGATCGTCGACCGTTAGTATGCGGATGGGCTGGGTCCTATCTTGGTTCTGCATGGTTCACTCGCTCTTTCCTGACAACCGCATCCATATCCACCAACGGCCGGTGCCACCTTCTGCCACATACGCGGCGGCCCCTGGAACGGCCGCGACAATTTCTGTGCCGGCATTTGCACGGCTGCTAATCGTGAGGCTTCCGCCCACCCTTGTCGCGCGCTCTCGCATACCAACCAGCCCGAAATGCCCTTCGCGTGCGCCGTTCGCGAGCACATCGGCGGGCAAGCCGGCCCCGTCATCGCGAAGGTGAAAGCGCAACTCGCGCGCGCGGTAGGTGAGCACCGCTTCGATCGATCGGGCGCGCGCATGTCGGAAGGCGTTGCGAATGGCCTCTTCGCCAATGCAGCGGATCTCGTCATTCACGGCGGCATGCAACGCCCTAGGCGTCCCTTCGACGGTGAGAGCAAAAGCTGCAGGCCACGCTGCAGCCATCTCCTGGGCTATTTCGGTCAGAGTCTCGGAGAGATTGCCCGGCGCCGTTCGCAGGTCGCGGACACGATTCCGACCCTCGACCAGAACGGCTTCGGCAAGATCGAGCGCCTGATCCATCTCCGGACGGAGAGCCTCGCCCTTGGGGAGCCGGTTAGCAACAGATTGGAAGCGCAGGATGAGACCCTGGAAGCCCTGCAACAGCGTGTCGTGCAGTTCGCGTGCGATCCGCTCCCGCTCGCCCATTCGCCCCTGTAATCGATCCGCGATGCGGACCGCCATCGCACGCATACGCCAGCGATAGACGAGCCAGATGGTGAGCGCGGCGGCCAGCGTGAGAACGACGTAGAACCACCAAGTCTGGTAGAATGCCGGCTGGATGAAGACCTGCAAGGTTGCCTCATGCGCGCTGGCCATGCCGGCGCTGCTCACTGCGGTGACACGGAACACATAATGACCTGGCAAGAGGTTGGTATAGATCGCCTGTCGCCGCGATCCTGCGTCCGTCCAGTTCGTGTCGACGCCCTCCAGCCTATAGCGGAAGCGCGTCCCCTTCGGATCGGTTAGCGCCGTCGCGGTATAGTCGATCTGCAACGAGCGCGTGCCCATGGGGAGGGTGACTTCAGAGGGATCCTGATAGGCATGTCCGTTTGAGGTAACGTCTTGAATGACGACAATGGGAGGGGGGGCGTGGGCATCCGCGCGCGCCATGTCGATCGAAACTAGGCCCTTCGTCGTGAAGGCCCAGAGGCGTCCGTAGCGATCGGCTACGAGAGATCGGGAACTGAAGCCGCTCTGATCGGCGCGAAGCGATTGTTCCGAGCCGAACCGCTCGAAGTGGATCGCGCTACCAGGAGCCATAAAAGCAGCCATCAACTCGTCGGTCCTCGCTCGCAGGATGCCTGCATAAGATGCGACCCACGTCCATCCATCAGGTGCTTCGAGAATGCCGCTGACGTTTAGCAATTCCGGATACGTCGTCGCGCTCAAGGCGTGCATCCAATCGCCGTTCAGGCAAAGGAGGCCATTCTGAGCACCGAAGAGGACGCAGTCCCTTCCCTTTGCGACAGTCCGGAAAAAGCCGACATGCTGCCGCTCGGGTATCTCGATCGGGGTGATGGAATGGCGGTTGATCCGCGCGATTGTATCCGGCTTGTAGACCACGTAATTTTCGCCCCGGAAGCCCTGCACGAACAACAATGGCGACAGCCCGGCATGAGACAGCGGTCGCCATGCGTTTGCTTCGCGTCGGTGGACCCTGCCGGAAACCTGAGAGATGAGCAGGCGACCGCTCTGATCCTCGGCACAGGCGATCAACCAGTTTGGCTTTCCCGGCTCGACAGCGGGCGGGATGCCTATCGGCACAAGCGCCTCGCCCATCAGGCGATAGACTCCCGTCATCGCGCCGACGACGAGCCCATCATGATCGCCGCAAACCATGTAAGCGTCGGGGATGGAGGCAAGCTTGCGCGGACCTGAACGTTCGACCCGGTAGATGTCATCTCCCGAAATCAGGTAGGTGTTTCCGCTCGCCGTCCGCAGCCCGTCCGACGTGTAGCCTCCCGGGAGGTTACTGCGCAGGACCGAGCGTGTGGTCGCGAACCGGTCCAGACCAGCAACCGTCCCGAGCCAGACATTGTCCTCACGGTCTTTAAAGATCGATAACGTGATGCTGGAGCTCAAGCCGTCAACGGCCGCGAAAGCTCCGCGCACTGGCGTATAGCGTTCGCCCAATCGGTCTGGCTCGAACAGGTGGACCCCGTCTTCGGTCCCACCCATCCACAGCAGTCCGTTTCGCGCAAAGGCGAGCCGGCGATAGACGTTTGTGTGGTCCAGTGGCGTGACCGGGCCAACATAGCCTTTGCCCATCTCGACGCGGGACAGATGATCGGTGTTGGCAAGCCAGAGGCGGCCCTTGCCATCCTCGGCGATGGTCGCGCCCTGACCAGGATCGAGCGGCTGAAAGTCAAAGCGACGGGTGCCTGGCCTTAGCTGACGCAAGCCATCGGGGCTCAGCAGGTAGAGAGTTCCATCGTGCCCAATGAGCATGGCCATCGTCGACATTTCGCCTGGTACGTTCCAGCGCTCATCGACATCATCCCACCGACCATTCGCGAAGCGGACTAAACCGCTTCCCGTCTTGCCGCGCGCGCGGGCCCAAAGCGTCCCTTCATGAGTGACCGTCAGATAGACCGATCTCGTGCTGGGTTTGGCGGGATTGATCCGCTCGAGCCGCCCGGCCCGATAGCGCGCGATGCCGCCGGACGCATAGCCTACCCACACATCGCCATTCGGCGCGGCTGCAAGCGAGGATATCTGCAGGGAAGTGTCCTCAGCACCGGACAAGAGCGTGATGCGCCGGAAGGTAAGACCGTCAAACCGGTAAAGTCCGGTCCCCGATGCGAGCCACAGGAAACCGTCGGGCGTTTGTGCGATGCCCTCGATATTGCCGGGCGCATCATCTTCCGCCCTCCACGCGACATGCCCCGTTTGCAGGAACAACGCTGGGGGCTCTGCCCGCAATGGCCAGGCAAGAGCGAGGAGCGCGAAACTGAAGAGCCACCACTTCATTCCGGTGTGCCCTTTCCCCCACCAAAAACGCCATTATGCCAGACCGTCTGGCTCGCCTTCCTTCTGCCAATCGCGCAAGAAAAAGAGGTGCCCGCAGGTTGATAGAATAAGCGGCGATACAGTGCCACGATTGCGGGCAGCCAAAAACCGAAACTAGTTATTTTAACCTTTTTTTACCTTCCTTAATTTGCCCTCATCTGCGATCGGCCTTGATCGTTTCGCAGGTGTCCGTGCACAGATTCGCGGGCAAACCCCTTTAATCCTCGGCCGTGTTTGACGTACGGCACGAACGGGTGGCTTTCGTACCACTCGAAAGTGTTATCGGCAGACCACCCGAACTGAGGTGCCGCGTCTCCGGGGGTTGGTCTAACGAGACCGGATGAAGCATTTGTTTTCCGCATTTCCAGCGGGATCCGCCGGTGCCGCCTTACTTCTGTTTCGCTGTTCGCTGGCTCTTTCTCTTGCCACGCAGGCGCTGCCGAAGTTCGTGAACGACGTCTGGCCCGCCATTATTCTTGGCATCCTTGTCGTTGCCATTGCGCTCGGACTGTACCTGCGGATCAGCGCCATACTGTCGATGGGCGTGATAGCGCTGATGATGGGATCGCTCGCCGATCAAAGTGCTGCACACCTGGCGCATGCATTGGACGCGGTCGCGCTTGCTTTGATCGGCCCAGGCGCCTTCTCGATCGACGCCCGCCTGTTCGGTCGCTCGACCATCAATCTGCCACGATGACGTTACCCGAAGGTGTGGAACGGGGATGACCCGAACCGGGATGGTCTCCGCCAGCACCGAGTGCGATCCCTCCATTATGGACGAGGGAGACGCGATTTGAGCCATCCGGTCGATTTTACAGGGGCAAGGTCCGCATGCTTGCTGCGCGGTGGGCTGCCGATCCGTGGCCGGTCGGGTTCCGCGCTTCGCGCGGGTGGGGCCTTCATCGGCTTCCGTTCGGCGCGGAGCGGTCACACGGTCAAGTGCAGCGTTCCGCCCTTTCGGGAGCTGCTATGGAAACCAAATCCCTTACAGTCCTCTCATGTCATAAGTGTCGGTTCGCCAAGCGGCGCGGTTAGTGCCGTGAGCGGGCGTCAGTTCGCATCCAAAGATCGCAGAAGGGCGTATCGCGGCGCGACGTTCACGCGGTGTCGGGACGTCAGGCGTCGACGCAAACGGGAAATTGTCACCGATCTAGTTGATGTCCGTCGCCACGCCTCGTCAGGAACGTAAGGAATCAAAGGCCAGGGCAACTTTTCACAAAGCCTGGTGTAGATTTTGCCACCCGGCGCGTCTCCCAAGCGAAATTGAAGAACGGGAACAGCATATGGGCAGCTTTCGCGAAATGAGGGGTCTTCAGAGGCGGGCGCCTCTTCTCGGAACGGATCGGCTCGATGGCCGCCCGGCCTTCCGGCCGGGGCGGTCGCGCCGCTCAGAGATCGGGCTCACAACCAGCGATTTCCCTGACCTCGGCAATGTCATCGCGCTGCCCGCCAATGACAGCAATATCGTTCTCGATATCGATAACCCGGCCGGTTCGATCGCGCTTGGCGCGCTGGAAATTCGTCCGAGCGCCCGTTCGGTCCTGCTCGAGGGTGCCTTTGTCGAACTCGGCGGCCGAGCCTTCGACCTATTGATGGCGCTCTTGGATGCGAAAGGCGAGATCGTCTCGAAAGAGGCGCTCCTCAGCCATGTTTGGCCGGGTCTGACCGTCGACGACAGCAATCTCAAGGTTCAACTCAGCGGGCTTCGGCGTGCGCTTGGCGTTGAGCGGTGGCGCATCAAGACGGTGTCGGGGCGGGGCTATATGCTGGTGGCTCACGATGCGGTGACCGCATCCTCGAGCACGGCTGCAGCGGACCCGAACCCCCAGCTGGAAAGCCCGCTTGTGATCGTCATCGATGGCGACCGTGGGACGCAGGAACTGGTGATGCGCGCTCTGACTAGCATCACCAATCGCCTCGATGGCGCGGCTCGGCTCGCTCTTTATTCGGGTGACATGGACGAGCGGGCCTTTGCCTGAGCCTGCAGGTAAGTTTCCCTGAGCGTTTGTGCATTTGAGGTCAGGACCCAAGTCTTCTTTGTAGCACTTTATATCGATTTACGGGTCAAGCTACGACGGTGCGCATATCATTTGCGAAATCCTTGAAGGAGTCAGCTTGTGACGGAAGACAACGGTATCGCACTATTCACGCCGACCCGGATCGGCGCCATCGAAGTGGCCAACCGGATCGCCATGGCGCCGCTGACCCGTTCGCGCGCCGGCATGGACGGCGTACACACGCCGCTCGCTATCGAGTATTACAGGCAGAGGGCGTCCGCTGGCCTCATCATCACCGAAGCGACGAACATCTCGCAGCAGGGGAGGGGATACGCTTACACGCCCGGCATCTACACCGACGCGCATGTCGCGGCGTGGCGCGCCGTGACCGAAGCGGTCCATGACGCCGGCGGGAAGATTGTATGCCAGCTCTGGCATGTCGGCCGAATGTCGCACACGAGCTTGCAGGAGAGCGGCGTGGCACCGGTTGCACCCTCCGCGATTCAGGCCGGTGACGAAGTCTTCACGCTCGAAGGCCAAGTTCGGCCATCGATGCCGCGTGCGCTTGAGACGAACGAAATCTCGGGCATCATCGAGGACTATCGGAACGCGACCCGCAAGGCGCGCGAAGCCGGCTTCGACGGTGTCGAGGTGCATGCCGCGAACAGCTATCTGCTCGATCAGTTTCTGCGCGACAGCACCAACAAGCGCACGGACGGCTATGGCGGCTCGATCCGCAATCGCGCGCGTCTGACGATCGAGGTCGTCGAGGCGGTTTCGGCTGTCTGGAGTCCCGACCGGGTCGGCATCCGGCTCTCCCCAATCACGCGAGCGGTGGGAGAGACGCCGCTCGATAGCGATCCGATCGCCACCTACGGCTATCTCGCCCAAGAACTGGGCAGTTTCCGGCTCGCCTATCTCCATTGCGTCGAAGGTCAGACCCGCGGCGTTAATGGCGCGGCCGACTTCGACTTCCAGGCGCTGCATCGTTCGTTCGGGGGCCACTATATCGCCAACAACAGCTACGATCGCGCGCGCGCCATCGCGGCAGTCGAAAGCGGCTATGCCGACATGATTGCGTTCGGGCGCCCCTTCATCGGCAATCCCGATCTCGTCGAGCGCCTGGCTCTCGATGTCCCGCTATTCGATGCGCCGCCCGAATCCTATTATGGCGGCGGTGCCGAGGGCTATACCGACTTCAAGCCCTGGACGGCCGATGTGCAGCCGCTGGTGAGCGTAGAGATCGACGAGAAACTTGATATCGCGCTCGACGACTCCTTCCCTGCTAGCGATCCGCCATCGATGTCGGAGCCTGCCGGCCGCGCGTGAAAAGCGAGGCGGTCGGAGCGCTCCGGGCTCCGATCGCGTCTCTTTCCAAAGGGCCGCTGAAGATTTCGGGGTCTCTTAATAGTATAAATGTAAAGAAACTTGGCCGCGCCGGCATGTCATGCAGTGCGGCCATCATCTTTTTGATGTATACTTAGTCTAATCTGATTGAGCGTTTATGTTTATTCATGTCGTTTTATGCGCGTCGTCGTCACACCTCCCGTAAATTGGCGAAGCTCCGTCACGGACACGCACCGTCCCCGGCCTCAAGGCCGGGCAGACGGGGCGAGGCTTCCTGTAAGAAACGAGGATCTGCTAGATGACTGACATCGATTATAGCGCCCATGAGACCCATCAGCGTGCCGACGGCGATCATCCCGCCATGCGGACCAACCAGGGCGTCACGATCTCAGATAACCAGAACCAGCTCAGGGTTGGACAGCGGGGACCCTCGGTGCTCGAAGACCAGATCTTCCGTGAGAAGATCAATCACTTCGACCAGGAACGCATCCCCGAGCGCATCGTCCATGGACGGGGTACTGGACTACACGGCTATTTCGAATGCACGCGCTCGCTTGCAGATGTGACCCAGGCAGACCTGTTCCAGCGGGTGGGCGAGCGAACGCCAGTTTTCGCACGACTGTCGACGGTCGCCGGTGGCGCCGGGTCGGTTGACACCCCGCGCGACGTACGCGGCTTTGCCGTGAAATTCTACACCAAGGACGGGAACTGGGATCTCGTCGGCAATAACATCCCGGTCTTTTTTATTCAGGACGCTATCAAGTTTCCTGATCTTGTTCATGCCGCCAAGATGGAGGCCGACCGCGGTTACCCCCAGGCGGCGACGGCGCATGATACCTTCTGGGACTTCATTTCGCTAATGCCCGAAGCGACCCACATGGCAATGTGGATAATGTCCGATCGCGCCATCCCACGCAGCCTCGCAACGATGGAGGGCTTCGGCATCCACACGTTCCGCCTCATCAACGCGGAAGGCAAATCGACCTTCGTGAAGTTCCACTGGAAGCCGCGCGCGGGCCTTCAGTCGACGATTTGGGACGAGACGGTGAAGATCACAGGCGCCGATCCGGACTATCATCGCCGCGACGTGTTCGAGCGGATCCAGCGTGGTCAGCCGCTCGAATGGGATCTCGGCCTACAGATGTTCGATGAGGCCTTTGCAGAGCGCTTCCCGTTCGACGTGCTCGATCCTACGAAGCTCATTCCTGAAGAAATGCTTCCGGTCGAGATCGTCGGCCGGATGGTACTTGATCGCTATCCGGACAACTTCTTCGCCGAGACGGAGCAGGTTGCCTTTTGCCCGAGCCACGTCGTGCCCGGGATCGACTTCTCAAACGATCCGCTGCTACAGGGTCGGCTGTTCAGCTATCTCGACACCCAGATGAGCCGTCTCGGCGGCCCCAATTTCGCGCAAATTCCGATCAACCAACCCAAGAATGTGCCCTCTGGCTGCCCATTCCACAACCAGATGCGCGACGGCATGGCCCAGATGGCGATCCCGAAGGGTCGGGCCAATTACGAGCCTAACAGCCTGTCGCGGATTGGGGAGCCGGGTGGCTATCGTGAGGATCCGGAAAAGGGGTATCGCAGCTATCCGGCCCAGGAGGACGGGAACAAACTGCGCATGCGTCCCGAGAGTTTTGCGGACCACTACAGCCAAGCGCGCTTGTTCTGGGTTTCGATGGACGTCGCTGAGCAGAAACATATCGCCTCCGCTTTCACCTTCGAGCTCTCTAAAGTCTCTATACCGCACGTCCGCTCGAAGATGGTGGCGAACCTCCGGAATGTGGACGAGGGACTTGCCGGGCGAGTCGCCAAGGGGCTTGGCATACCGCTTCCAGATCCGACGCCCAGCTCGATACCGCTAGTCGAGATGGCGCCGTCGCCTGCGTTGCGGATCATTCGTGGACCTCTCGAGAAGCACACGCTGGAAGGCCGGACCGTCGGTATCCTCGTCGCAGACGGGACCGACGCGAAGGATCTCGATGGGGTCGTGAAGGGCGTCACAGATGCGGGCGGATACGCCCTCATCATCGCCCCGCGGATCGGGTCAATCCGGCTGTCGAACGGCGACCTGCTTACGGCTGGGGCCCAGCTTTTCGGCCAGCCGTCGTCGCTGCTCGACGCTGTGGCGCTCGTCCTCACGCCTGAAGAAAGCGCGAAGCTCGAACGCGAATCTGCCGCGGTGATCTGGATCGCCGATGCTTTCGCTCATCTAAAGGCAATCGGCCACAATGGCTCCTCCACGCGCTTACTGGAGATCTCAGGCGTCCAGCCTGGAGAAGGCGTCACCGATCTCTCGGCGTTCGTCGATGCGGCGAAGCGCCGCTACTGGGACCGCGAACCGCTCGTTCGAACTCTGGCGTAAAACAGGCGCGTCTTTCGCCGGTTGGTGACCAACGTCTTGCCCTTCGCGAAAGGGCAGAAACGCAATCGGCCGCGATATTCTATCGCGGCCGATTGCTGGTGTTTCTGCGGAACGTGGTCGTGCTGCTGCGCGCGGGAGAAGCTGATTTTGCGGACTTTTTGGACGGCGTGCGAACCGCCGGATAAAAGTTGCGCGCGATTTTACTTCTTTTAACCCCCGTCGTGATGGAGAAACCTCCAAACCCTGCGTCAAGGCGGATGAGGGGCATGGCAACTCGGTCATGTTCAAGCAAACGCTGGAACCCGTTCGATGTGGAATGCGCCCGGTCCATGGCCGTCGAAGACACAGGTTTGCAGCAGGTTCATGCGTTCGCGCATGAATTCGCACGTCTGCGTCCGAACCTCGTCCGCTGGTTCCGTCGCCGGGTGGGAGAGCCTTCGGAGGCGGAAGATCTTGCCCAGGAATGCTTCGTTCGAATTGCAAGCCGCCAGGAGCGAGACGTTGTCCTTCATGTTGAAGGTTATGTCTATCAGACGGCAAGGAGCGTGCTGTTTGATCGCACGCGGCGTCGGCGCGCGCGCGATTCCGAAGCCCACGTTTCCCTCATGCCGGAACATGACAGCGTCGAAGAAACGAACGCTTTGCGTACGCTTCTCGCGAAAGAAAAGCTTCGGCGGGTTTCGGCGATCCTTATGACTATGCCTGAGCGCACGCGCTCCGTCTTCATCCTCAGCCGTCTCGAGGGACTTCGCTACGCCGAGATCGCGACGCGTTACGCTATCTCCGTGAGCGCGGTTCAGAAGCACATGCTGCGCGCGATCGAGACGTTAATGCAGGCCGGGGAGGACGACGCATGAGTGTCGAACTTCCCACGTTGAACAATCTTGCCAAGGTCGGTTCGGTGAAAGCGGCCGCTTTTTGGCTTGAACGTCTTCAGGACGAGGACGGTTATGAGGACGATGATCTCTTTCGTGCTTGGTTAGCCACAAGCGACGAGAACAGGGATGCGTGGGCGCACGCCCTCGAACTGTGGGACTGTTTCGACGAGGCAGAGCCTGAAGGCGAGCTCGAGCAAATACGCCAGGAAGCGCTCGCGTTCCGGCCGCGCAGAACCGCCGCGTCGTGGGTGCGATATGCGATCGCCGCCGCCGTGCTTGGCATTGTCGGCACCACAGCGTTCCTTACCAGCGAAGGGGGGGATAAGTCGGTCACACCCAGCCCGCAGATCGCGCAAGAAGCGAGACCTGATCCGCGTGCTTTCGGTGCGTTGGATTATGTGACCAAGGTCGGTGAGCAGCGGACCGTCACGCTGGAGGATGGCAGCAAGCTGACCCTCGACACTGCGAGTGCGATCGACGTCGCCTATGTGGGTCAAAGCCGGCTTGTTCGCCTCGTGCGCGGGCAGGTCTATTTCGATGTGACGCACGATACCGAGCGACCATTCCGGGTTGCGGCTGGCGAGCGCATCGTGACGGTCCTTGGTACCCGATTCAACGTGCGTCTCGCCCCGGGGCAGACCAGCATTTATCTCGAGAAAGGCTCGATTGGCGTAAGCCCAGGCAGTGACCCGGCACATCCAATGTCCGAGACATTCCGGCTCGTTCCCGGCCAGATGCTGATCGCCCAGGCTGGGAAAGCGGATCAGGTGAGCACGGTGCAAGGCCAGTCGGGCATCGAATGGCGGCAGGGCTTCGTACAATTTGACGGACAGACGCTCGGTCAGGCAATCGTCGAGGTCAATCGGTACACGACCCGGCAAATGGTTCTCCGCGATCCGAACGTTGCCGCACTTCGGGTCAGCGGCGCCTTTCCGACAAATAATATCGAGAGCTTCGTGCAGACGCTGAGCGCGCTTTATCCCGTCCGGGTGGTGCCCATGGCCGATGGGAAGTTGGAGATCGTCGCAGAGCGGTAAGCGAGACACGCCACGTCGCTCGCTCCGGGCAGGCGGAGTAGACACGATACGGGTTCTTGTGCAGACTTTCTCGCCTTCCTTAAAAACTGCGTCCAGGCGATGGTGGCAAAGCAGGACGACAGCGAGATCGTTGCCGAAGCAGGGAGCCGGCGAGCTGGCCGCCGAGTTCTATGACCGTCGCAAGCCCGACATCGTGCCCATGGATCTCCAGATGCCGGTCACGGGAGGGGTACTCCGATCGAGAAGGTCCGACCGCGGTTCCCCGCACTACATATCATTGTGCTTACAACTATGCCGGCGCCCCCTGGCAGCGCGTGTTGCGAGCAGGCGCTTCCGGCGATCTCCTGAAGACGTGCGTCCGGCACCAACTGCTTAGCACCATTTGTCCGGTCTATGTCGGCACGCGCCACATGAGCCATGAAGTTGCCACGGAAATAGCTCTCCATATTGGAGAGCGCATCGTCCGAACGAGGGGGGAAGGCATGCTTTCGCTCACCGCCTCTGGAATTTCGAACACGCGCATCGCTTGGAAGGTCGGCCTCTCGGAAGATACGATCGAGGGCTATATGAACGTCAGATACGCCAAGCCGGGAACAGCGGAAGATACGCAGGCGGTGTCAATCGCCGCCCGCTTGGCGAGATCCAGCTTTTATGGTTCTAGAACTGTGCAGCGAGCGAGAGTTCGAAACGGCGTCTGCGCGGGTCGCCAAGGTAGCTGTACCCAAGCGGTGTGTCTCGAGCGTATGGCGGGCGGTGATCCATTACGTTCTGCATGCCCCCGCGCAGGACAATCGAATTCAGCATCGACCCTGACAAACGCAGCCGGTATGTGGCGACCAGATCGAGATAAAATTGCGGTGCGATCTGCACGCCTTTTTGGACAAGGATCGTCTCATCGATCTGCACAGTTGCCGGGAAATCGCTGCGATTGATGGCGCGATATCCCCCATAGTATTGGCCGTTCAATCCCACTGAGGCGACGTAGTTTCGCCATTCGATACCGGTGTTTGCGCGCCACCGAAGCGGTCCGTCAGAGAATCCGACAAAACTCAACTTAGGATCGAGCTGGGTCATGCGTCGCGATAGGCGCGGCTGCCAGGTGGCGGTGCCATACCAATGAAAGCGACCGACATGCTCCACGCTGAAGCCGAAGTCTGCGCTCATATCGACGGTTTCGCTACTCGTTGAACCAGCATTGAGATACGAAGCGTCTAACGACGTGATGATGCCGGCCGTCATCCCAACCATTCGGTCTCTTTCGGTGAGGGGCGCCCGAATGATGCGGTCGGAGTAGATGCTCTCGTTAGCGAGGAAGTAGGGCAGGTCGCCGCCGCGATCGATGAGGATCTCATCCTTCTTCCAGATGTGCGTATAGTCCACCGAAATTCGCGGTCGAGTTCCGCCTTCGGGATTAACAACGATGCCAAGGGCAAGGCTCCGACCGCGCTCCGGCTTCAGGTCCAGCCGCCCTGCCGAGCGGTAGGACACCACTCCTTCGCCCCCGACAAACCTTCCCGGACGCTTTGGATCCGGAGCGGTGGGGGCCGTCAGGACCCGGTCGGAGCCAAGCAATTGAAACCCCAAGGGGGGAAGCGTTCCGGTCGAGGCGCTCGCGCGGATCATCAGACCAGGGCGCGGATAGAAGCGCAGTCCGGCCGTGTAAGCTAGGGCGTGATTGTTTGTGGAGACAAAATCGCTTGTCTGTTCAATATATTCGGAGCTGGGTATCCTTGAGCCGTTCTCGTCAAAACGAAGCGCAAGTTGTAGCTCCAGTCCGCGAAGTAGCGAAGCCGCCCTTTTTGTCGATATCAACGGTGTTCGAAGTTCCGCATAGGCAGAGGTGATGGTTTGCGAGAAGCCGATCCCGGTCGCGCTGAGTTCCTGCGGTCCAACGATAAACCGGTTCGTCGCGTCTCTGATCGCATCGGTCCGGCGTTCGCCAAGTAGGGTGAGAGTAATCGGACCGGCCGGGGCGGATATAACCGTGCCTGCTAGTCTCAACTGCGCGTCGCGGAAGTCGCTTGCGACACTGCGGAACTGCCCTGTTGTGACACGGTTGGATGCCAGCGTGTCAAGGAAGCTCGACCAGTCGCCGAAAGGGTTGAGGACGGCGCCGCCGGCCGTTGCGGGCTGTCCGCGCGCGATCGCAGTGATAACGGTATTGTTTAGCATCGTGCCGGTCTGGCCTGTCTGGAGGTCTACTCCGCCGACGCTGTAGGTTGCCTCCAACTTCCAGCAAGGGGAGAGGGAGAGGATCAGGCCGGCCGACGCCCGATACGTCCGCAGATGAGTGAACGTATCTCCGTCGGTGAGGCTGGCGGGAAAGGTAATCGAAAGGTCCTGCTGCAGCGGATTGGTCGCCGCAGACCGCAACACTGTGAATTGCGCCGCGCCATTGCTGGCATTTGCTCTTCCGTTGTTTTGACTGCCGAGGAAATCCACGAAGCCTTCGACGCGGTCGCCGAAGCGGTGCCGGATGTTCGCCAGGATTGAGGTGACGTGCGTATCGCTGATTAGGTTACGCCGCGCTCCGCTGGCGTCCTGTGCGAGGGTACCTGGCACCGTGCCGGCATTTGTCCTGAGTACGCTGGCGATGTCCGCGTTCGACCCAATCGGCAGATAGGTGAAGCTTGAGCCGAGGCTGCCACCGCCCAGCGCAGGCTTCAGGCTTAATGCAGCGGTGCCCAAGAGATTCCGGATCGTCACCGCGTTTGTCAGCGGCGGGTTCCGAGGGATCGCGCTCGGGTTTTGGGCGAGCTGGATCTGGCGGACCGTGCGGGCATAGTCCCGGCGTCCCGCTTCCAAGCCATGCGTGTCGGTTTGCGACACCGTGATCATAGCGTCGGTACGCCCACCATCAGGCGTGAAGCCGATGCGCGCATCGATTCGACGGCGCGGTGAGTCGCTTCGAGCGCTTGTGCCGTAGGACACCGCAACGTCAGCGCCGCGATAATCCCTCTTGAGCACCACGTTGACCATGCCGCCAATGGCGCCCGGGCCGTAGATGCCGCCTGCCGTTGCCGTCAGCGTCTCGATCCGCGCGATGGCCGCCAGGGGAATTCCATTAAGATCTGACTGCAAGAGTACGGGGACACCGGTAATGTATGGCACCACCGGCATCCTCCCACCGTCGACCAATATCAGGGTTTGATTCGCGCCAAGCCCGTTGAGATTGATCTCCGAACGATTGCTTGCAGAGTGAGCAGCGGGGTCGCGTCCTGGCCCCTGCAGCGACGAGTTGTTCGTCAAGCGTGTGCGGAGGAACTGGTCAGGGTTGTCGGACTGAGACGTCGCCATTTCGTCTGCGGCGAAGACCCGGTAGGGCTGCATGTCGTTCGGCGATCGCCGAATGTCGGTATTCTGTGTCTTGCGCCCGATGACAAGGACCTCAGGAACGGCCGGTTCGCTCGGCTGTTCCGGCGCGCGCTCAATGATGTAGGAACCGACGGCCGTTCGGCGATACGTCAGCCCGGAATTCGCGAGCAACTGACGTAGTCCCTCCTCCACGTTCATGCGCCCGGCAACCCGACCGACGCGCCGCGGTTCAACGATCGCGGGTGCAAAAAGAATGCCGACCCCGGTCCGCTTCGATAGTTCGGTCAGCGATCGGCTTAGCGGCCCGGCGGGGATGGTTAGAGAAACGGGCGGCAGCCCGGATTGCGCATCGACCCGCTCCGGCAGCGAACCTACGATCGCAAGCGACATGGTAGCTAAAAAACGGATCCCCAAATCGCCCCCTCGCCCTTGACGGTTCATCCAGAACCACGCCGCTACCTCGGAATGTTTCCAATCGGCTCAACCGAAAGCGATGGGATGACGCCCCTAATATCGCAATTAAATTCAAGTTTTATATATTTTTACTTGATTGATCTGACGAGTTGTTACCTGATGGAAGTAACTGTCTTCGCCGATTGACGGCTTATTCGCTTGGCAGCAATATACAAGGGGCTAAAGAGAATGCGGAGCCGGCCGAGCCATCTTTTATTTCTATTTATGCGCCGTTACCTGAACGCGCGACTAGCTTGCAGCTTGATTCAGGTATGCGCGAAGCAAGGAGGCGATCCATGACCCAAAAATTTGGCGCCGAAGTTATTTATTCCGATCTGCGTGGGGTTAATCCTCTGCAACAGGCCTTCAAAGCGCAATGCGAGTCTGTCAAGGTCCACTGCCCGCAGGAGGAAAGCAGGACGCAGCGCAATCTGACCCTGCTGGCCCTTGCACTCGGCACATTTACGCTCGGCACGTCGGAATTCGCCAGCATGGGCATCATCCAGCTCTTTTCCGGCGAACTCGGTATCGGCATCCCCGAGGCAACGAACGCGATCACGGCCTATGCGATCGGCGTAGTGATGGGCGCGCCTCTTTTCACTATCCTTGCAGCCCGCTTCAATCGCCGCCCCCTTCTGATCAGCCTGATCGCCTTGATTGCCGTAGGCAATTTTCTCTCTGGCATTGCGCCCGATTTTATCCTGCTCATGGCGGCCAGATTTCTGAGTGGCCTGCCGCACGGTGCCTACGTCGGCGCCGCCGCCGTGGTGGCGTCCTACATCGTCGGACCGGGGCACTCGGGGAAGGCTTTCGCTATCGTCATGTTCGGTCTTACGCTCGCGACTATCTTCGGCTCGCCTCTCGCGACCTTTCTTGGGCAAACGCTCGGGTGGAGAGAAACATTCGCTGCGGTCGGTTTGCTGGGCGCGATTTCTTTTGTCGCAATCTTGGCATGGGTTCCCAAGACGGACGCACTGAATGGCGGGTCTGTCATGAAGGAAATTGGGACGTTACGCCGTCCGAGCGTTTGGATCGCCATGCTGGTGGCGGCCACCGGAATTTCCAGCGTATTCGCCATCTACACTTTCATCGGGCCTCTCGTGACCGATGTCGCGAAGCTAGATGAGCGCTTCGTCCCGATCGGGCTAGCCGTATTCGGGGTCGGCATGACATTAGGGAATCTGGCTGGTGGCCGCATAGCTGATGCCGATCCCGCCGCCGGGATCTTGATCGGCTATGGCGGGTGCCTAGTCGTTCTCGTCATCCTCGCCGTGTTTGGTCACGCGACGTGGGTTCTCTTTCCGTGCTTCTTCGCTGTCGGTGCGCTGATGATGGCTGCGATCCCCACGATCCAGGTGCGCCTCACGAAGTTCGCCCCCGAGGCGCCTACGCTGATGGGAGCGATGAATGTTGCCGCCTTGAATGTTGCCAATGCCCTGGGTGCCTGGGCTGGCGCTTATGCCATCCACTCCGGTTACGGCCTGCTGTCCGCCGCATGGGCGGGTTTCGTGCTGACGGCGATCGGCTTCGCGATCTTCATGATCCGCGTCATTTTCGGGCCGAGCCTCAAGCCCAAGGCGCTGGAGGGAACGCCTTACGAAATCGGCCGGGACATAGCCCTTTGAGCGAACTGGAGGAGTGGACATAGTGGATTCGAGATAGGTCCATAAGATGACCGGCATCAGTCGACGGTCGCTCCTCGGAGCGGTCGCCGCGATGGCTGCGAACGGCAACGCTTTGGCCAAATGGCGCCGGACAAGCCAATCATGCTCGACCAGGTCTATCTCAGCTTTTACGCCGTCACGGCGCCGTCGTGCATTCCGTGCTCGTACGGCTTGGCCACGCGGTCGAGGTCCGCGAAGGTCCGCACGTTAAGATCCCACTCTTCTTGGCGAAGCTTCGATCGACCTGATGACCACCGCGTGGGTTACCGAAGGGCACGCCGCATACTGGAAACCCTACGGCAACGACGCGCTTGAGGCGACCAGACTCAATATCGGAAACGTGCTTCTTTTTAGGGCGTCCTACTCTGTCCCGGCCTACGCTGCGGCGTTGATCCCGGCTCTGGCAAAGCCTCGCTTCCCATCGCGCACGGCAGTGACTATCAAATGAATTGGCGACGGGTCGCAATCTCTTTTCTCACGCAAGGCGGTCGCCGATTACGGGTTGAGTGCGCTTGGATACAGCTTCGATCCGGGA
The DNA here is from genome assembly GCF_000281975.1 of Novosphingobium sp. AP12. Lineage (GTDB taxonomy): Bacteria > Pseudomonadota > Alphaproteobacteria > Sphingomonadales > Sphingomonadaceae > Novosphingobium. The sequence goes on from NZ_AKKE01000026.1 coordinate 26,805, forward strand.
ACGCAGGCAGCCTGAACGAGCGCGTTTGATGACACCCTGAAAAAAGCAGCGTCAGTGGATCATCTTTCCCACCCTGGGCGCCCCAATATCTTAATCGAGAAGGAAAGATCAGCCCGCTTAATGACCTGAAGGGCGTCCTCGGTGCTGAAAACCGCGCCGCGCTCTTTTTACTGAGCGGTGGTCAGATCCGACTTGCGGCGTCGCAAGCAGGCAATCCTGCAAAGTCTGCATCTTTAGCCTCGACCCGGTCACCGAGATGGATGCGTCGGTAAACATCGAGAAGACGACGGCACGGCAAGCCGCTAACAGGTGGCTCTCGGCGCACCCTGGCGAGCTCGCGAACTAGGCGCCCGCCGTCCCGTAGATATCTGGCGGCGGGAGTTGTCGCCGTTAGCAAGCGCCAGCAATCGTCGCCTCTAAACTAAGTGACTGCAAAGCTTGTCGTTCACAAAGATTTATCCCGTTTAACGTGTCAATGGACAGTCCGATCCATAGCTTGGTCTCCAGCAGTCAATCATCAATTCAGGAGGAATTATGGGTATCAGGAAAGCACTGCTGGCGGGCCCGTTGGGGTTCGGTGCGGCTCCGCTTGGCAACATGTTTCGCAACATCCCCGACGACGAAGCCCAGGCCACTGTCGACGCCGCCTGGGATGCCGGTACGCGGTATTTCGATACGGCCCCCTTCTACGGCGCTGGCCTGTCCGAACTGCGTCTAGGCGAAGCACTGCGCAAGCGACCACGTGATGAGTATATCCTCAGCACGAAGGTCGGACGCATCATCCTTGACGAACTGGAGGATCTTTCGGCCCGCGATCTTGGCGAGAAGGGCGACATCTTCAAATATGGCCGCTCGAACAAGGTCGTTCTTGACTACTCCTACGACGGCGCGAAGAAGTCGATCGCGGACAGCATCACGCGGATGGGCGTCGATCATCTCGACTTCGTTTGGATCCACGACATCGCGCAAGACTTCCACGGTGACGTCTGGCTCTCGATGTTCGAGGCGGCGCGCACCGGCGCTTTCCGCGCGCTGGACGAGCTGCGCGACGAGGGCGTGATCAAGGGGTGGGGGCTCGGCGTCAACCGGACCGAACCACTGGAGCTGATGATGGAGCTGTCCGAGCCTCGTCCCGATGGCACGCTGTTGGCTGGCCGCTACTCGCTGCTCGATCATTCGCATGCTCTGCAGCGGGCCATGCCGATGGCGGAGAAGAAGGGCGTCGATATTGTCGTCGGTGGACCGTACAGTTCGGGCGTCCTCGCCGGTGGATCGCATTTCGAATATGGACCGATTCCGCCGGAGATCGCCGCCAAGGTCGAGACGATCAAGGCGCTATGCGCCAGGCACGCTGTCCCGATCAAAGCGGCCGCGCTTCACTTCTCGCTGGCACACCCCGCCGTCGCCGCCGTGATCCCGGGCGCTAGCAAGCCCGATCGCGTGAAGGAGGACCATGAGGCGCTCGCCTTCAGTGTCCCAGACGATTTCTGGCTTGACTTGCGCAAGAGCGGGATCGTCGATCCGGCTGGGCCTCTGCCGACCGACAAGTAAGGGAGGACTATAATGGCAAAGGCATTATCGACCATCGATCTTCCGATCCCAGCCGAAGATGTGTGGTCCCTGATTGGCGGCTTTGACTCTCTCCCGGACTGGCTGCCCTACATCCCGAAGTCGGAGCTGCACGAGGGCGGGCGGGTCCGTCACCTTGCCAATCCCGACGGCGGGGTCATCGTCGAGCGACTGATGGCGTTTGACGAGAAAGGTCGCAGCTACAGCTACCACATCCTCCAGTCGCCGTTCCCGCAGAAGGATTATCTCTCGACGTTGACGGTCAAGGAAGGCGACGGCGGCAATGGCTCTCGGGTCGAGTGGTCTGGAGAGTTCACGCCGGTCGGCGTGAGCGAAGAGGAAGTCTCAAAGCTTTTCCAGGGCATCTACGACGATGGCCTGAAGGCGCTAAAGGCACATTACGAGAAGCCCTGATCGACCGGTCGGCGCCGACGCGCCGGCCCCAAGATCAGCCAATTTTGAGAGGGTAACGAAACGCACGCGGATCCGCTGGGTCCGCGGAGGGTTACGTGCGCCCGCATCACTGGAGAATGACGATGGCGAAGATTCTCTGCGTCCTCTATCCGGACCCGGTCAACGGCTACCCCAAGACCTACGCCCGCGACGAGATCCCGAACATCACTGTCTACGACAACGGTCAGACCGCCCCGACACCCAAGGCGATCGATTTCAAGCCGGGGGAACTGCTCGGCTCAGTCTCCGGCGAGCTTGGTCTGCGCAAATATCTCGAGGGTCTGGGGCACGAGTTCATCGTGACATCCGACAAGGAAGGGCCGGATTCCGAATTCGAGAAGCACCTGCCGGATGCCGAGATCATCATCTCGCAGCCTTTCTGGCCCGCCTATCTCGGACCGGAGCGGCTTGCCAAGGCAAAGAAGCTGAAGCTGGCGCTGACTGCGGGCATCGGCTCGGACCATGTTGATCTGGAATCCGCGATCAAACACGGCGTGACTGTCGCCGAGGTGACGGGCTCGAACAGCATCAGCGTGTCCGAGCATGCGGTGATGATGATCCTTTCGCTCGTGCGCAACTATATCCCGGCGCACGAATGGGCGGAGAAGGGCGGCTGGAACATAGCCGATTGCGTCGAGCGCTCTTACGACGTCGAAGGCATGCATGTTGGCACAGTCGCGGCCGGCCGCATCGGCCTCGCCATCCTCAAGCGGATGAAGCCCTTTGACGTGCATCTCCATTATTATGCGCGTCATCGTCTATCGAAAGAGGAGGAAGAAGAGCTCGGCCTCACCTTCCACGAGAATGTCGAGGATATGGTCAAGGTCTGCGACGTCGTCACGATCAACGCGCCTCTGCATCCCGAGACGCACCATATGTTCGACGAGGCGATGATCAAGAAGATGAAGCGCGGTGCCTACATCGTGAACACGGCGCGCGCCGAAATCTGCGACCGCGACGCGATCGTGCGGGCGGTGGAGAGTGGCCATCTCGCCGGATATGCCGGTGACGTGTGGAATCCCCAGCCCGCACCGGCCGACCATCCGTGGCGCACTATGCCTTGGAACGGGATGACCCCGCATATGTCGGGCACCTCGCTGTCGGGGCAGGCGCGGTATACCGCCGGCACGCGCGAGATCCTCGAGTGCTGGTTCGAGGGGCGGCCAATCCGCGAGGACTATGTCATTGTCGATGGAGGCAAGCTCGCCGGCACCGGCGCGCTCTCCTATACCGTCTGATCCGATCGCACCCAAAAGGGCCGGCGATCGCACCATCGATCGCCGGCCTTACGACGAGGCCCGCCATGTTGAAGCCCAAGCTTTTCGAACCCATCCGGGTTGCCAACCTCGATCTGGCGAACCGGATTATCATAGCACCAATGTGCCAATATTCGGCCGAGGACGGATGCATGACCGACTGGCACCGCGTGCATCTTGGCAGCCTCGCGCTGTCAGGGGCTGCGATGCTCACTATCGAAGCCACCGCCGTGGTACCGGAAGGGCGTATCTCCTACGCGGATGTGGGCCTTTACGACGACAACAACGAGATCGCGATGGGGAGCGTGCTCGATACGCTCCGCAAGGTTTCGGAGGTCCCGATCGCAGTCCAGCTCTCGCACGCCGGCCGCAAGGCGTCGCAGGAAAAGCCATGGCTAGGAGGCGGTCAGATTAGCCCCGTTCACGCGCAAGGCTGGCAGACGGTTGCCCCGTCGGCCGTCGCGTTCAAACCCAGCGAGAATGCGCCAAACGCGCTTTCGACGGATGATCTGCGTGAGATTCGAGATGCGTTCGCCGCGAGCGCACTGCGCGCGGCGAACCTCGGGCTGAACCTCATCCAACTCCACGGCGCCCACGGCTATCTGCTTCACCAATTCCTGTCGCCGCTCTCCAACAAGCGCACCGACGAATATGGCGGTTCGCTGGAGAACCGGATGCGGTTCCCGCTCGAGGTCTTCGACGCCGTCCGGGAAAAATTCCCTTCTGAGCGGCCGATCAGCTTTCGCATTTCGGCCGACGACTGGGTTCCTGGTGGCCTGGAGATCGAGCAGTCGATCGCAGTCGCGGAGGCGCTGGAGGCACGGGGGTGCGACGCTATACATGTGTCGAGCGGTGGCCTTCATTCGGACCAGGCCATACCGGTCGGGCCAAGCTATCAGGTCAGTCTCGCAAGCGCTGTGAAGCAGGCGGTGAAGATGCCGGTTATCGCAGTCGGGCTGATCACGAGCCCCGAACAGGCGGAGAGCATCCTCGCCACCGGCCAAGCAGACATGATCGCTCTCGCCCGAACTATTACCTACGATCCACGATGGCCGTGGCATGCGGCCGCTGCTCTCGGCACGACCGTGCCTGCGCCGGGTCAGTATCTTCGATCCGAACCCAACAACGTGCGGGGACTCTTCCGCAGCGCGTGACCACCGCATTTGCTTGAGAGGCAAGCGCCTCTCCGCACCGCAGAGTAGAAATGGAGATCCCCATGTCGACCACCCTCCCGAGCACCCTTGCCACTCCGACCGACCTAGCGCCGGCGAACACCGTGCACGTCGCGGACGTCCTGAACACGATCCTCGCCGACGTTCTGGCGCTCTACCTGAAGACCAAGAACTTCCATTGGCACATGTCCGGCCCGCATTTTCGCGATTATCATCTCCTGCTCGACGATCAGGCCGCGCAGATCTTCGGGATCGTCGACGATATAGCTGAGCGCGTCCGCAAGACGGGTAACACGACGCTGCGCTCGATCAGCGACGTCGCCCGCCGTCAGCGCGTAAAGGACAACAATGCGGAGTTCGTGTCCGCATCGGATATGCTCGCCGAACTGCGCGACGATAACGTCGCTTTGGTTGCGTCGCTGCGCGAGGCGAAGGCGATCGTTGACGAAGCCCGCGACAACGCCACGTCCGGCATCCTCGATGGCTGGACCGACCAGGCCGAGGAGCGCGCCTGGTTTCTGTTTGAGGCCAGTCGGAACCAGTGAGGCCCTTTCGGCCTGCCAAGGAGCACAGCCATGAAAGCATCTCTTACTCGAACCCTTCCCGTGGCGTTGCTCACCTGCCTGGCCGGCTGTGGCAAACCGTCCGAAAATCCGATCACGGTAACCGAAGGCCCCAATCCCACGCTCGTACCGGAGCAACATGCTGCTGTTCCCGCCATCAATATCGCCGAGCTGGTGGGGTGGGACGAGGGGCAAGCGCCAACGCCGGCCGCCGGCCTTGCCGTCAAGCGTTTCGCCACCGGTCTCGAGCATCCGCGTTGGCTTCTGGCTCTGCCGAACGGGGACGTACTTGTTGCCGAGAGCAATACCCCTGCCGACGCGACCGAGGATTACACCGGTGTGAAGGGGAAAGTGACCAAGCATTTCCTTTCAAAGGGGAATGGCGGACAGCCTTCGCCCAACAAAATCATGCTGCTGCGCGACATCAACAGCGACGGGATTGCCGATCTCACCACGGTGTTCATCGACCGTCTCCACAGCCCGTTCGGCATGGCCTTGGTCGGATCCACGCTCTACATCGCGAATACCGACGCGATCGTGGCCGTGCCGTGGAAGCCGGGCGACACCAAGGCATCGGCGCCACCGCAACAGATCGTCGAACTGCCAGCCGGCAAGATCAATCACCACTGGACCAAAAACGTCATCGCCAGTCCTGACGGCAGCAAACTCTATGTGACGGTCGGCTCGAACTCGAACGTCGGTGACAAGGGCATTGCGGCAGAGGAGGGTCGCGCGGCGATCTATGAGGTCGATCCGCGCGCGAAAACCAAGCGGCTGTTCGCGTCGGGCATCCGCAACCCCAACGGCATGGGCTGGTCCTCTGACGGGAAGCTCTGGGTTACCGCCAACGAGCGAGACGAGCTCGGGCCGGACCTTGTTCCCGATTATATGACGTCGGTGAAAGACGGTGGCTTTTACGGCTTCCCTTGGATCTATTGGGGTGATCACCGAGACAAGCGCGTGAAGGATCCGCAGCCGCCCGCCGCCGCACGGACGATCCGCCCTGATTATGCGCTTGGGGCGCACACAGCCTCGCTCGGCCTCACCTTCAGCAACGGCCAGAAGCTCGGGCCCAAATATGCTGAGGGCGTTTTCATCGGCCAGCATGGCAGCTGGAACCGGGAGCCGGCGTCCGGCTACCGCGTCGTCTTTATCCCGTTTGCCGACGGCAAGCCGACCGGCGCGCTCCCACAGGATGTCCTGACGGGATTCCTGGCGCCGGATGGCAAGCACGCCTTCGGTCGGCCCGTGGGCGTGACGTTCGACCTGACAGGGGCGCTGCTGGTGGCGGATGATGCAGGCGGTTCGGTCTGGCGCGTGACCAGCGCCGGACGTCAGCCGACCCGTCCCTCGGGTGCGCCGGTCCACTAGGTCGTCCCCGACTTCGAAATACCAAATGAAAGGAGCAGACGATGATAAGACGAATGCTAATTGTGGGCACCGCCGCACTGGCTCTCGCAACGCTACCTGCGGCCACGGCGAAGGCCCCGGATGGCGCCGGGTACCATCGCGTTCCGCCCGCCGCTTTTTCGGTGGTGGCCGAAGTACAGGCAAAGGCGGGCAAGGAAGCGGCGCTCCGCGAAGTGACCCTGCCGCTGATCGACTTGGTACGTTCAGACCCGAAAAACCTCTATTATTTCCTTCAAGAGGATCGCGAGAAGCCGGGACACTTCGTTTTTTACGAGGTGTTTGCTACCCGCGAGGATTTCGAGGCTCATAATCGGATGCCATACGTCCTGGACTGGTTCGAGAAGATCAAGCCGCTCGTCGTTGCCGACGTAAAGGCGATGAAGATGGAAGTGCTCCAACACCCATAATTGTCGCATATGACACCACATGCCGCCGTCGGAAGGGAGCGCTTTTCCGACGGCCCCTTTTTTCAGAGCTTGGCGTTCAGGAAAACTGCGAAGGCGTGACGCACGCGGTTTCGGCCCGGATCAAAGATTGTCTGATTGATGTAACCGGGCTCGACGCTGAGCTTGCCGGACAAAGGCAGGTGAACGCCGGCAAAGCTGATTAATTGACCGGGGCCGGACTGTCCTGACCAGACGGTGCTATTCAATCCGACGAAGACTTCGCTCCATCCCACGAGGCGTCGAGATCCGCCGATTGGAACGTCGACACGTGCGAGACCTCGAACCCTCAGCCCCATTTCGCGCTCGCCCTCCCGGAAACGCTCCTCGAGACGGGTACGCAAGGTGAGCACGGGCTTATTGAAGTCATCTGTGGTGAGAACTGTCGCTTCTTCGACAATCCTATGCTCGTGAAAGTCGGATCCGACATGATCGTCGGTCGCGAGATAGGTATAGCCTCCGCCTATCGAGAATCGGTTGGTCAGCCGGTAAGTAAGCGTAGGCCGGATCAGCAGAAGGCCGGTACGGGATGCATCGTCTGTCAACTCAAGAAGAGCTTCGGCGCTAAAGTCAAGCTTGTCAGTCAGGCCAACCGTAACCTTGGGATCAATCCAGACCTGGCTATCGCCGTGTTCGGACTGCTGCGCCCGCGCGGACTCCGGAGCGAGCCCAGCTACGGTTCCAAAAAGCAGGACCAGCCATGACCAGCTAAAGCGGCCATGCCGCAGCCTGAAACGGCGGCCAGTTAACGGTTCAAGCACCGGCAGCGGTCAGTCAGGCCGCGGCAGGTTGGCGAGATATTTATCAAGCGTAATCGGGTAGTCGCGTATGCGCACCCCGGTCGCATTGTAGACTGCATTTGCGACCGCGGCCGCAACGCCGCAGATGCCAAGCTCACCAACTCCCTTCGCCTTCATCGGCGTCGACCAGGGATCGACCTTGTTGAGGAAGATCACCTCTTGGTGGGGGATGTCCGCATGAACCGGCACCTCGTATCCGGCAAGATCGTGATTAACAAAGAATCCGAAGCGCGTGTCGACGACCAACTCCTCCATCAGCGCGGCACCGGCGCCCATTGTCATCGCGCCAATCACCTGGCTTCGTGCTGTAATCGGGTTCAGGATTCGACCGGCATCGCAGACCGCGAGCATGCGGCGAATATGCGTCTCACCGGTGAAGCTATCGACTGCGACTTCGACGAAATGTCCGGCAAAGGTCGATTGCTGGGCACGCTCCTCATATCCTTTGGCATAAACTATGCCGTCCTCAGCCAAGAGCTCGCCGCTCTGCACGGCCTCCTTGAGCGTGACACTGCGACTGCCCACCTGGATTTTGCCGTTAACGAAAGTCGCATCTGCGGAGTCGAATCCAAGCCGCTCGAGAATTAGGCTCTGCAGTTTAATACACGCCGCATAGACGCCCGATGTGGAGTTCACCGCGCCGAACTGGCCGCCCGAACCTGCCGATACGGGAAAGTCCGAATCACCCAGCACGACGACGACGTCGGTCAGCTTCACGCCCATGGTTTCCGCCGCAGTCTGGGCGATTATGGTATAGCTTCCGGTCCCGATGTCGGTCATGTCGGTTTCGACAATGATTTTGCCATCGCGCCGAAGCCGGACGCGCGCGGCCGATGGTTGCAACTGATTGTTCCGGAAGCCGCCGGCCATACCCATCCCAATCAGCCATCGGCCTTCTCGCCGCGACGCCGGTTTGGCCGGTCGGTCGCTCCAGCCGAAGCGCTCGGCACCGGTCCGCAAGCATTCGACGAAATTGCGCTCCGAAAAATGTCGGTCCGGTTTAGTTGGATCAACTTGCGTGTCATTCATGATGCGAAACACAACCGGGTCGAGGCCCAGTTTCTCTGCCATCTCGTCCATTGCAATCTCGAGGGCCATCAGCCCAGGTGCCTCTCCTGGCGCCCGCATTGCGTTGGCCTCCGGCAGATCGACCTGCGCCATCCGCAGATCGACCGCGACGTTGGCGCTTCCGTAAAACAAGGTGGTCTGCTGCACCGACCGCTCGGGCTTACCGTTGGGGAGGTTGCCGGAGATACTGTCGTGAGCAATCGCGACGATCTTCCCGCTGCGCTCGGCACCAATCCGGATGCGCTGGCGAGTCGCGGCGCGATGTGTGGTATTGTTGATGATTAGCGGCCTGTGCAACGCCAGCTTTACAGGCCGGCCGACCACTCGGGCCGCCAGTGCTGCGACCATGACATCGCTCCGCACGAACAACTTCCCACCGAAGCCGCCGCCAATATATGGTGAGTCGATGCGCACCTGGTTAGGCTTTAGACCAAAGGCCTTGCAGAGATCGCGCTTCCCCCAGCCAATCATCTGGTTTGAGGTCCAGACGGTGAGTCGCCCTTTCTCCCAGGCAGCAATGGTTGCATGGGGCTCCATCATAGCGTGGCTGTGCCCGGGGGTGGTGTATTCCCTGTCGATCGTGACAGCCGCTTGCGCGAACGCGGATGGGAAATCCCCAACCGCACGTCGCTCACCCTCCTCGGGCGGTACGGAAACAGCGGTGTGCGCTGCGCGGTCGAGGCTGTACTCACCCTCCGACCGAGCATAGTCCACGCGAACGAGGGCCGCGGCCGCGCGCGCCTGTTCGAAGGTCTCGGCGACTACGACGGCAATTGCCTGGTGATAGTGTTCAACCTTCGCTCCGCCGAACAGGTTCGCCGTATTCATGGGGCCGAGCGCGAGCGGGGAATAGTCTAGCGTGGAAACGGTACCGATCACGCCGGCGGCAGCGCGCGCCTCGCGCAGATCGATCGCCTTAATAGTGCCCTTTGCGATCGCTGCTCCAACAATGAAGCCATAGGCTTGGTCAGCGGCTACGTCATGCCGCTCATAGGCATAGGGCGCGGACCCCGTCGTTTTCAGGGGGCCGTCGATTCGCGTCGTCGGCTTGCCAACGATTTTCAGCTGATCGATCGCATTGTCGGGGGAGGGCGCGCTGAACTCCATTTTCATGCCCTCACTTCGTGAAGAATGCCCGCGAGCGTTCGCTCGACCAGGGCAAGTTTGAAATGATTGTCTTCGGTCGGTGCGGCGCCTGAGAGAAGGCTGTTCGCAAATGACTCTGAACTCCTTCTCAGGAGCGGCTCGGCCGCCTCAACGCGCCAAGGCTTCGGGGCGACGCCACCCACCGCGACGCGACCGCTTCCATCCCGCTGCAGCACGGCTGCTACTGACACCAACGCGAAAGCGTAGGATGCGCGGTCACGAACCTTGTGATAGACATGGCGGCCGCCCAGGGGGCGGGGAAGCTCTACGCCAGTGATGAGTTCGCCGGGTCGAAGTATAGTCTCAATATGCGGCGTCGTACCTGGGAGCTGATGGAAGTCAGCGATCGGAATCGATCTGACCGTCCCGACATCGTCAATTGTCTCCACCTTTGCATCGAGAAGCCGCATTGCGACGGCCATATCGCTCGGATGCGTGGCGATGCAGCTTGTGCTGACCCCCATCAGACCCAAGCCGCGTGATGCTCCGCCAATGGCCCCGCATCCTGAGCCGGGCTGTCGCTTGTTACAAGGCTGGTTGGTGTCATAGAAATAGGGGCACCGTGTGCGCTGCAGAAGATTGCCCGCAGTTGTCGCTTTGTTTCTCAGTTGTCCGGATGCGCCGGCCACGATCGCGCGGCTCAGCACGCCATAGTCGCGTTTGATCCGCGGATCTGCTGCCAGCACGGTGTTAGTCACAAGCGCGCCGATGCGCAGTCCCCCATCCGGCGTCGGTTCGATCTTGTTGAAGCCGAGATCCTGAACATCGACGAGATGTCCTGGCGTTTCGACTTGCAACTTCATGAGATCGAGCAGGTTAGTCCCGCCAGCAATGAAACGTCCGCCCGGTTTGCGCAGGACGGCCGCAACAGCATCTGCCGCGGTTCGTGGCCGCTCGTAGGTGAAGGGTTTCATACATTGACTCCTGCGACTTCCGCCATTGCATCGGAGATGTTGGCGTAGGCACCGCACCGACAGATATTGCCGCTCATCCGCTCTCGCATTTCCGCGCGGCTGGGCACGCAAGTGGCCGTCAGATCTTCCGTGACATGGCTTGGGACTCCCGCCTCTATCTCTTTTAAAACCGCCACCGCTGAGCAAATCTGCCCCGGCGTACAATATCCGCATTGAAAGCCGTCATGCTGCACGAAAGCACGTTGCATCGCGTGGAGATGATCCGGTGATCCCACCCCTTCGATCGTCGTGACGCGATCGCCTTCGTGCATTACTGCCAGCGAGAGGCAGCTGTTGATGCGAAACCCGTCGACCAGCACGGTGCATGCGCCGCATTGCCCGTGGTCGCAGCCCTTCTTCGTGCCAGTAAGCTGGAGATGTTCGCGCAGCGTATCGAGCAGGGTGGTACGCGGGTCGAGCGAGAGCGTGCGCGGCTCGCCATTAACGGTGAAGGACACGTCGTAGACAGGAATGTCCGCCTGGCGCCGTGGATGGCTGGGTTGCGCGTCAAGCATCGTCGCCATCGCTGCTGACGCCGATCCTCCGGCGAGAACACCCCGGCGTGAGACGCGCCATTTTCCAGATCCGTTCATAGTGACACCCTCCTCGGGTGAGAACATCTATCCTGTGTGACGCCCTCCCGCCTTGCAGCGGGACGGCGTGACGAGATTGCGTACTGGCCGTCCAAGGCCACGGCGGCACGATCTCAGGCGCCCGCCATCTTGCGATGATGGGTCTCGTAGGCATGATCAAAGACCTGCTTCACAGGCGCGAGCGCCTGAACGAACTCGAGCTGCTCACCTTCCGGACCCTTGCAATAGATGAGCGACCAACCGTTGGACTTTCCTTCGGTAATCTTGTTGGTGTTGGCTGTGATGGGTGCGGACTTACGTTCCTGTTCCGTCTGGACCCGAATGGTACGGTTTGCGCGCACCTGCGTCATGCCGCGGCGCGCGGATTCTGCCTCAAGATCGGCGATGAACTTGTTGAAGTTGACGTCGTCGCGGATGTAGAAGCAGATGTGCATCGAGCGCGGATAAGCCGGGCTCATATGATCCCGCGGCTCCGCCCAACTGTCGCCTGTACCTTGCGGCTGTGTGGCATCGCGATACTGAAGTAGCTCGATCACCACATTGTCGAACGCAACGAAGCGGACGTCGAGTCGCTGGTCGCCCTCGCGAAGGTCGGGCACTCCGATGGTGCGCGGATCCACCTTCTCCTCGTTGGCGAGAATCTCCTGGTCCGCCATGATCGTGTTCTGGATCTTGTCGCCGTGGAAATCGCCGTCGCGCATGACCTCAGTGCCGCCGAGCACTTCGGTGTAAAATTCGAAGGCGCGATCCATGTTGTGGACGGTGAGACCGAAGTGCTGGACGCCCTGCAGGCGAAAGGCGAGCGGCCCGTTGTCTCGGTTCCGGGTGCTGCTCGCCGGCGTAGCGGCAAGCGCGCTTTCCGAAACACCCCCGGCCGAAACGATCCCGGCGAGCGTCGCCGCGCCGATCGTCCGCATGACCTCTCGGCGGCTGGTCCCGGCCGGCACATCCTGTTGTTCGTCTTCAGAAGCCATAAGTTTTCTCCTTTGCGCCCTTTCAGATGACGAGCGATCTCAGGCTTCGAAATTAGCGTCTCACTTCGCGAGGGCATCTAAATTGACATAAAGATGAGTAAAAGCTGCAGAGGGGGACTTTGATGCCTTCCCAGTCTGATGCAGGAATTCAGTTGGTCTCTGGCGGCGCTACTTCCCGCGCTAGGTTCCGTATTCCCGGCGCGTTGCGCCTCACAGCCCTCTATCTCAGCTTCGGATTCACCTTATTTAACCTTTGATAACCTCTCGCAGCTCATCATCGCGGGTATGAGAGTCGGCATGAGCCGGTGGCTGTGAAAGGGATGGTGCCCGCCTTCTGCGTGACATGACTCCTTTGCTCCTTCGGTAAGGCAAGCACCTATTATGGTGCTGGCTAACGGAGGCCTACGATGCTGATGGAGCCGACAGAAGAATGCTATGAGTTCGCCAGTTTTCGGCTCTATCCGAAGTTGCGAACGCTGAAGCAGGCGAAAGATACGATCACGATCGGCGGGCGTGCATTCGATATGCTCCTCGCCCTGGTCTCGCAGGCCGGCGTCGTCGTCAGTCTTAGCGACCTCATGAAAGCAGTTTGGCCCCAGGTTACGGTCGAGGAAGCCAATCTCCGCGTCCAGATGGGGACGCTGCGCAAGATCCTCGCACAATGTGACGATGCACAGCGCGCGATTGAGACCATTCCGCTGCGCGGATACTGCTTCATCCTGCCTGTCCGTTATTACCCCCACGGAATGGAAACGCCGGCGAGTGCGACAACGCGCAGGCGCCCGCTCCCCACGCTGTTGAACCGGCCGATCGGTCGCGACGAGACGATCGAGGGCGTCCTCGACGCGCTTGCGGAGAACCGCTTGGTGACGCTTTCCGGACCCGGCGGTATCGGCAAAACGACCGTTGCGGTTGCGACCGCCAATCGATACGAGTTGGATCACGAGGGCAAGGTCGTTTTCATCGACCTGTCGCATGTCGTCGACGGCTTCGGGGCTGCGGAGGCCATTGCAGGCGCCCTGGGTCTGGACGCCGGGGAAGACCCGGTCAGCACGCTCTGTGTTGCGCTGGAAGGTTCCGACAGCCTCGTCGTCCTTGACACCTGCGAGCATATCGTCGAGCCCATTGCCGAGCTCGCCGAGCTGCTCCTCGCGCACTGCATCCGGCTGAAGCTCTTGGTGACGAGCCGGGAAGTGCTGCGCGCCGCCGGCGAATGGACCCTTCGATTGCTTCCGCTGACCTTCCCAGAAAAAGATGATCAGCTTCTCGATGCTCGCATCGATGAGTTTACCGCGATGACGATGTTCATCGATCGGATCCGGTCGACAACGCCATTCTCGCCAGAGGCCCGGCATCTTCCAGTCGTCGGTGAAATCTGCCGCCGGCTGGACGGCATTCCGCTTGCCCTCGAACTGGCTGCTGCCCGGGTTGCCGACCTTGGCCTACATGAGATTGCCGCCAACCTCGATGATTGCCTGACGATCCTCACCAGGGGAAGGCGGACTGCGCTTCCGCGGCATCGGACTCTCTCTGCAACGCTCGACTGGAGCTATAATCTTCTCTCTGGCCGCGAACAGCAGATGATGCAGCACCTCTCCAGCTACTCGGGATCCTTCGCGGCGAAAGAGGCGATCCAAAGCGCAAACGATGCAGGATGCGACGGCTCAGAAGACGCGCTTATCAGCCTGTTCGAGAAATCGCTGCTAACGATCGACATGCGCGAAGATACGCTGACTTATCGTCTGCTCGACACGACCCGATCCTACGTCGCGAGCCTTTAACGACACGTTCGGCACCTGTTGTTGAAAATGATCTGCGCAGTATCGCGCATTATCTGTCTAAATATCCATTTTATAAAAGCAGGGAACCCGATTCGCTGTTCCAGCCATTGAACCGCACGGGTGGGTATTTGCCAGTTACCCGTTTGAGTGCGCTGGAGACCCGATCGGCTGCGTCTTTTGCAAGGATTTATTTGAAGCGGCGCCACCCCTGCGGTCAAAACGTGGATAAGTCCGAAGGCGGAGGCTGACGCTTCGTCACCGCCGCTTCGTTCGGACGCAACCAACCAGGGAGGGTTAGGCGTGGCCGCGATGAGGTCGCTATTCACCCGCATATTGCTTCTCGCCCCCGGCCTCTGCGCTGTCAGCGGGTGCGGCGGCGTACTTGATCCGCAGGGACCAGTCGGCGAGGCGGAGCGCATCATCCTGCTCAACGCATCGGCGATCATGCTGGCAATCGTCATTCCGACGATCATCGCGACATTGGCCGTCGCCTGGTGGTTCAGGGCCTCGAACACGCGCGCAATCTACCGCCCGGACTGGGAATATTCGGGCAGGATCGAGTTGATCGTCTGGGCGATTCCGATGATGGTCATTCTGCTTCTTGGCGGGATCACCTGGATCGGAAGCTACCACCTCGATCCGCCAGCGCCCATCGCTTCCGCCCGGAAGCCTATCAGGATCGAGGTCGTCTCGCTCGACTGGAAGTGGCTTTTCATCTACCCGGACTACGGAGTCGCCTCGGTCAATCGGATCGTCGCCCCAGTTGGAACGCCCGTGAGCTTCCGGCTGACATCCGCAACCGTGATGAACAGCTTCTTCGTCCCGCAACTGGGGACGCAGATCTACACCATGCACGGCATGGCGACCCGCTTGCATCTACAGGCTGACAACAAAGGTAGTTTCCCGGGTTTATCGGCGCAATTCAGCGGTGATGGCTTCTCCGGGATGCGCTTCAGTTACGACTCTGTCGATCAGGCCGCGTTCGAGACGTGGTTGACGCAGGCCCGGGTCTCGGGGGAGGTGCTTGATGCCCGGAACTACAAGTTGTTGACTGGCAAGAGCTCCTATGTGCCGCCCTACACATACCGGGCCGTAAGACCGGGGCTTTTTGACGCGATTGTGGACGACATGGCGGAGCCCGCTCCTGGCCATCAGACTCCGCCGTCTTCGTCCCATCTTAAACCCTTGGAGAGCTGAGATGCTCGGCAAACTCAGCTGGTCGGCGATCCCGTTCAACGAGCCGATCCCGCTTGTCACATCGATCGTAATCATCGTCGTGCTGGGTGGCCTTCTCGCGTGGATCACTCTGAAGCAGCAGTGGCCCTATCTATGGAAGGAATGGATCACGTCGGTCGACCATAAGCGGGTCGGGGTAATGTATTTCATTCTCGGCTTCGTCATGCTCCTGCGCGGTTTTGCCGACGCACTGATGATGCGGTCGCAACTCGCGCTCGCGCACGGTGCGAGCCAGGGCTATCTGCCGCCCGACCACTACAATCAGATCTTCTCCGCGCACGGCGCGATCATGATCTTTTTTACCGCGATGCCACTGGTCGTCGGGCTCATGAACTTCGTCGTGCCTCTCCAGCTCGGGGTGCGCGACGTTGCCTTTCCGACGCTGAATTCGGTCAGCTTCTGGCTGACGGCGAGCGGCGTGCTCCTGATCAACGCCAGCCTCCTGGTCGGCGAGTTCGCCCGCACCGGCTGGCTCGCCTATCCGCCGC
>NZ_AKKE01000027.1 GCF_000281975.1 Novosphingobium sp. AP12
GACCGGCCGCCGCTGGCGCTCATCGCAGGGCCGACCGCCAGCGGCAAGAGCGATTGTGCCGTGGCGCTGGCGCAGGAACTGCAACGTCGGGGCCGCCGCGCGGTGGTGGTCAACGCCGACAGCTCGCAGGTCTACGCCGACCTCACCGTGCTCAGCGCCCGACCGACCCTCGAGGAAATGGGCGGGATCGAGCACCGCCTGTTCGGCGCGTGGGACGGCGCGCAAAGCTGCTCCGCCGCCGACTGGGCCCGCGCCGCCGCCGAGACGATCGCGCAGGTTCATGCCGAGGGCGCGGTGCCGATCCTCGTCGGCGGGACCGGCCTCTATATACGCACGCTTCTGGACGGCATCGCGCCCGTCCCCCCGATCGCCCCCGAGGTACGCGAGGCAGTGCGCGCCCTTCCCGTCGAAGAAGCCTACGCCGCGCTCCAAATCGAAGACCCCGAGCGCGCCGCCCGCCTCGCGCCCGCCGACACCGCCCGTGTCGCCCGAGCGCTGGAGGTGGTGCGCTCCACCGGCCTCGGCCTCGCCCACTGGCAGGCGCAGACCAGCGGCGGCATCGGCGGCGAGGTCACCGTCCACGCAGCGATCCTCCTGCCCGAGCGCCAGACCCTCTACGCCCGCTGCGACCTGCGCTTCGAGCGCATGATCGAGCGCGGCGCGCTGGCCGAGGTCGAGGCCCTGCTGACGCGCCGTCTGGACCCCGACCTGCCCGTCATGCGCGCCATCGGTGTGCCCGAACTCGCCGGAGTCGCGCGCGGCGAGGCGACGCTCGACGAGGCCATCGCACGCGGATCGCAGGCCACGCGCAATTACGCCAAGCGGCAATTCACATGGCTGCGCCACCAGCCACCCTCCGAATGGCCGAGGATATCGTTTCAAAATTACAACGCAGACGGCTTGAATGACATTTTATTTCGCGAAGTGGGGTTGACCTGACATATCGCCCTGCCTAGAGGCCGTCTCACCTTGCTGATTGGAAGTTATGCAAGGGGGAGAGGACGGCCCGGTACGCACATTGTCGCGCCGGGTCGGTTTCATTAGAGAGTGCGCGGCTATACCCGCACGCGAAAAGTCCGTGGGAACGGCCGTTCCGAACGGGCAGGCGCCTCGGGGAAAACGGCCGTCATTGCTTCGTGAGAGTACGTCTCGGTGAGGCCGGGAAATTGAGAAGGAACGTATCGTGAGTGAAGAGCGCAGCGGCGCGAACATCCTGGTCGAAAGCCTGGTCCGACAGGGGGTCGAATTCGTATTCGGCTATCCCGGCGGCGCCGTGCTCCCGATCTACGATGCCCTCTTCGGTGACGAACGCCTGCGCCACATTCTCGTGCGCCACGAAGCCGGGGCCGGCCACGCCGCCGAAGGCTATGCGCGTTCCACCGGCAAGCCCGGCGTCGTGCTCGTCACCTCGGGCCCGGGCGCGACCAACGTCGTCACCGCGATCGCCGACGCGTTCCTCGATTCGATCCCGCTCATCGTCATCAGCGGTCAGGTCCCGACCGGGCTGATCGGCTCGGATGCGTTCCAGGAAGCCGACACGGTCGGCATCTCGCGCCACTGCACCAAGCACAATTACCTCGTGAAGGACCCGGCTGACCTGGCCGCGGTCGTCGACGAGGCGTTCCAGATCGCCACCACCGGCCGCCCCGGCCCGGTCCTGATCGACATCCCCAAGGACGTCCAGATCGCCTCGGCCGCGTGGAGCGACGCGCCGATCCAGCGCCGCCAGCGCTACGCCCCGCGCACCGCGGGCTCGGCGCAGGAGATCGCGCAGGCCGTCGAGATGATCGCGGCCGCCAAGGCGCCGGTCTTCTACACCGGCGGCGGCGTCATCAACGCAGGCCCCCGCGCCAGCGAACTGCTGCGCGCGCTCCAGGCGAAAACCGGCGCTCCGGTCACATCGACGCTGATGGGCCTCGGCGCCTTCCCGGCCGACCACGCCGACTGGCTGGGCATGCTGGGCATGCACGGGACCTACGAGGCAAACCTGGCGATGAACCAGTCGGACCTCATCATCTGCGTCGGCGCCCGCTTCGACGACCGCGTGACCGGCCGCCTCGACGCTTTCGCGCCGAACTCGAAGAAGATCCACATCGACATCGACCGCTCCTCGATCAACAAGATCGTGCGCGTCGACCTGCCGATCGTCGGCGACTGCGCCAGCGTGCTCGACCAGATCCTGACCGAGTGGGGCAGCCGCAAGGGCCAGGACCTGACCGCATGGAAGGCCCGCGTCGACACCTGGCGCGAGAAGAAGAGCCTTTCCTTCCCCGCCAATGCCGATGCGATCATGCCGCAGCTGGCGATCCAGCGTCTGTACGAGCTGACCAAGGACCGCGATCCCGTGATCTCGACCGAAGTCGGCCAGCACCAGATGTGGGCGGCGCAGCACTTCCCGTTCTTCAGCCCCAACAAGTGGCTGACCTCGGGGGGCCTGGGCACCATGGGCTACGGCCTGCCCGCCGCCATCGGCGCGCAGTGCGGCAACCCGGACAGCCTCGTCATCGACATCGCCGGCGACGCCTCGATCCAGATGAACATCCAGGAACTGGGCACCGCCACGCAGTACCGCCTGCCGGTGAAGGTCTTCATCCTCAACAACGAGTGGATGGGCATGGTTCGCCAGTGGCAGGAGCTGACCTACGAGAGCCGCTTCTCGAACTCGTACTCGGACAGCTTGCCCGACTTCGTGAAGCTGGCCGAGGCCTATGGCTGGAAGGGCATCCGCATCGAGGACGAAAGCCAGCTCGACGCCGGCATCCAGGCGATGATCGACCATCCCGGCCCGGTCATCGTCGACTGCCTCGTCCACAAGGAATCGAACTGCTTCCCGATGATCCCCTCGGGCGCATCGCATGTCGACATGATCCTCTATGGCGACAACGTCGCCGGGACCATGGACGACGAAGCCAAGGCGCTGGTCTGAGGGACGGAACGGAACAATGATGCACATGCACCCCGAAGCCGAGGAACGGCACGTCCTGACCGTCACGGTCGACAACGAGGCGGGTATCCTCGCCAAGATCGCCGGCCTGTTCACCGCGCGCGGCTACAACATCGACAGCCTGACCGTGGCCGACATCACCGACAACCACGAGGTGAGCCGCATCACCATCGTGACGCACGGCCCGCCGAGCCAGATCGACCAGATCCACGCCCAGCTCGAACGGCTGGTGCCGGTCCACAAGGTCGTCGACCTGACCGAACTCGGCCCGCACGTCGCGCGGGAACTGGCGCTGGTGAAGGTCGCAGGCGTCGGCGAAAAGCGCGTCGAGGCACTGCGCATCGCCGACGTGTTCCGCGCGCGCCCGGTCGACACCACAACCGAGAGCTTCATCTTCGAGATGACCGGCGCGCCGGACAAGATCGACAGCTTCGTGGCGCTGATGCGCGACCTCGGCCTCGTCGAGGTCGGCCGCACCGGCATCGTCGCCATGGCCCGCGGGCCCGAGGAAGCCTGACAATTCTCTTCGTTGCTTTCGCGCTCGCGGAAGCCCAATGACCGCGCGCCAGAGCGCACACACATCTGGCCATGCCGCGCGCAGGCCGCCGAAAAGGGTACTGAAATGAAGGTCTATTACGACGCCGACAGCGACATCAACCTGATCACCGACAAGAAGATCGTCGTGCTCGGTTACGGCAGCCAGGGCCACGCCCATGCCCAGAACCTGCGCGATTCGGGCGTCAAGGAAGTCGCCATTGCCCTGCGCGAAGGTTCGGCCACCGCGAAGAAGGCCGAAGGCGCCGGCTTCAAGGTGCTCTCGAACGTCGAGGCGGCCAAGTGGGCCGACATCATCATGATCCTCGCGCCCGACGAGCACCAGGCCGCGATCTACGCCGAGGACCTGCACGCCAACCTGAAGCCCGGCGCGGCGCTCGCCTTCGCCCACGGCCTCAATGTCCACTTCGGCCTGATCGAGCCGCGCACCGACGTCGACGTCATCATGATCGCGCCCAAGGGCCCGGGCCACACCGTGCGTTCGGAATACCAGCGCGGCGGCGGCGTGCCCTGCCTCGTCGCGATCCACCAGGACGTGACCGGCAACGCCCACGACATCGCCCTCGCCTACGCCTCGGGCGTCGGCGGCGGCCGTTCGGGCATCATCGAGACCAACTTCCGCGAGGAATGCGAAACCGACCTGTTCGGCGAGCAGGCCGTGCTCTGCGGCGGCGCCACCGCGCTCGTCCAGGCCGGCTTCGAGACGCTGGTGGAAGCTGGCTACGCCCCCGAGATGGCCTACTTCGAGTGCCTCCACGAGCTGAAGCTGATCGTCGACCTGATGTATGAAGGCGGCATCGCCAACATGCGCTACTCGATCTCGAACACCGCCGAATACGGCGACATCAAGACCGGCCCGCGCATCATCACCGACGAAACCAAGAAGGAAATGAAGCGCGTTCTGGAGGACATCCAGTCGGGCCGCTTCGTCAAGGACTTCGTCCTCGACAACCGCGCCGGCCAGCCCGAGCTGAAGGCGTCGCGCCTCGCCGCCAAGCGTCACCCGATCGAGGAAACCGGCGCCAAGCTGCGCGCCATGATGCCCTGGATCGGCGCCAACGCCCTGGTCGACAAGTCGAAGAACTGATCCTTCGGGCCAGCTGAATGAAAAGCGGGCGGGTGGTCGAAGGGCCGCCCGCCCCTTTTCGTTTCGGACCCTCGCCCATCCCCGCCCTACCGCTTGGTCCTCGTCGGCGCGTGGAAGTCGGGCGGCTTTCCCGAGACCCAGCGCACGAACCGCGCGATCTCCTCGACCGCCCGCAAGGCCGCAGGGGCCGGCCCCAGCTTTGCCAGCTGCGCATTGCTCAGCGCCGCATGGATCGTGCGGTGACAGATCGGATGCACCGGCACCGTCTCGCGGCCGCCCCGGCTTTTGGGCACCGGATGATGCCGCTCCGTCCGCTTGCCCAAGGGCCGTCCGCAGAGCCAGCATTCCTGCCCTTCCTCGTTCACGCCTTCACCACTCGCCGCATCGTCGCTGCACCCTGCCCCGCCATTAGTAAGTTATCAAAGTTTCAACCTTAATCAGGCCCTCATTCGCGATGGTTCACGCTCGCACAGCGACGGGCGGCTGAAGGGTTTTTGGTTCATGACGGCATTCGGTCGGCGTAACGGTGCAGGCGGTATGAGCCAGGGCGCACGCCCTGCGTTCGGGGTGGCGAAGCCGCTCAAGGGCGCGCCCGAAAAGCCCAACGCCACGCCCGCCGCGCCGATTCCCGGCGGCGACCAGTTCCCGCCCCTCCCCGGCGATGCCCCCGTCCTGACCTCGGCGCAGGCCCTGCGCGAGGACGCGCTCTCCCGCCTTGCAGACCGCGCCAACGCGGTCCACGAGCAGTCCGAGCAGAACGGTTTCGAAGCCTCGATCCACAAGATCAAGGAACAGGTGCTCCCGCGCCTGCTCGAGCGAGTCGATCCCGAGGCGGCGGCCACGCTGACCAAGGATGAGCTGTCCGAGGAATTCCGCCCGATCATCATCGAGGTGCTTGCCGAGCTGAAGATCACCTTCAACCGCCGCGAGCAGTTCGCGCTGGAGAAGGTGCTGATCGACGAGCTGCTCGGCTTCGGTCCGCTGGAGGAACTGCTCAACGACCCCGACATCTCGGACATCATGGTCAACGGGCCGAACCAGACCTACATCGAAAAGAAGGGCAAGCTGCAACTCGCCTCGACCAAGTTCCGCGACGAGCAGCACCTGTTCCAGATCGCCCAGCGCATCGTCAACCAGGTCGGCCGCCGCGTCGACCAGACCACGCCGCTGGCCGACGCCCGCCTCAAGGACGGCAGCCGCGTCAACGTCATCGTGCCGCCGCTGTCGCTGCGAGGCACAGCGATCTCGATCCGTAAGTTCTCCGAGAAGCCCATCACCATCGACATGCTCCAGGGCTTCGGCTCGATGAGCGAGAAGATGGCGACCGCCCTCAAGATCGCCGGGGCCAGCCGCATGAACATCGTCATCTCGGGCGGCACCGGCTCGGGCAAGACGACGATGCTCAATGCCCTGTCGAAGATGATCGACCCCGGCGAGCGCGTGCTGACGATCGAGGACGCCGCGGAACTTCGCCTGCAGCAGCCGCACTGGCTGCCGCTCGAAACCCGCCCGCCGAACCTCGAGGGCCAGGGCGCCATCACCATCGGCGACCTCGTGAAGAACGCCCTGCGCATGCGCCCGGACCGTATCATCCTGGGCGAAATCCGCGGCGCCGAGTGCTTCGACCTGCTCGCCGCCATGAACACCGGCCACGACGGCTCGATGTGCACGCTTCACGCCAACTCCCCGCGCGAGTGCCTGGGGCGTATGGAAAACATGATCCTGATGGGCGACATCAAGATCCCCAAGGAAGCCATCAGCCGCCAGATCGCGGAGTCGGTCGACCTCATCGTGCAGGTCAAGCGCCTGCGCGACGGCTCGCGCCGTACCACCAACATCACCGAGGTGATCGGCATGGAAGGCGACGTCATCGTCACCCAGGAACTGTTCAAGTTCGAGTATCTGGACGAGACCGACGACGGCAAGATCATCGGCGAGTTCCGCCCCTCGGGCTTGCGCCCCTACACGCTGGAGAAGGCGCGCCAGTACGGCTTCGACCAGGCCTTCCTGGAAGCCTGCCTCTGAGGCGCCGCTGACGGCCCGGTGCGCGCCTCAGGGCGCGCCCGTACCCCAGACCTGCTCCTCGCGCACGAAGCCCTTGTGGCCCGACGCGTCGAACGGGCACCAGCCGTCCTTGCACTGGCCCAGCAGCCCGACCACGCCTGGCTCGACCCGCCACAGCATCTGCGAGCCGCTCTTCCCCTCGGCGTGCATCTCGATGAGGCCGCCGTCCTTGACCATGCCCGCGCGCTGGCGAGAGAGCAGCAGGTCGCGCATCCAGCCCTTCTCGCCGTCCGGATCCTGTATCAGCCGCCATGAGCCTTCGCGGCGCAGCACCTTCACCGGCAGGTGCGGACGGCGATAGACCCAGTCGATCCGGTACGAGTCGCCCGGTCCCACGCGCAGGTTCGCAATGTCGGCATCAACCGAGGCCCAGTAGGGCACCTTGTCGTCGTCGGCTGCGTGGGCGGGCGTCGTGGCGGTCAGCCCGATCGCGCACAGGGCAGCGAGCGGCAGCAGGATAAGACGGCGGTTCATCGCCCGGTGCATACCGCGCGGGCGGCCCCCGCTTCAAGGCTTCTTGACCGCGACCCTGTGGACGGCATAGCCCCTTGCGTCATGGTCCAGCCCAGCGAAACCGCCCGTCCCATTCCGCCGCGCCCCCGCGTGATCGTGACGCGGCGGCTGTTGCCCTCCGTCGAGGCACGCATGGCCGAGCTTTTCGACGTCGTGCTCAACTCCGACGACACGCCGATGACCCGCAACGAGCTGGAAGCGGCGATGCGCGACTGCGACGTGCTGGTGCCCACCGTCACCGACACCATCGACGCGGCGATGATCGCGCAGGCCGGCGAGCGCCTCGGCATGATCGCCAGCTTCGGCGCGGGGACCGAACACATCGACATCGCCGCCGCCCGCGCGCACCGCATCATGGTGACCAACACGCCGGGCGTCTTCACCGACGATACCGCCGACCTGACGCTCGCCCTCATCATCCTCGTCTCGCGCCGGTTCAGCGAGAACGTGAAGACCCTGCGCGAAGGCCGCTGGGCCGGTTGGGGCCCGTCGGTCATGCTCGGCCATGCGCTGGGCGGCAAGACGCTCGGCATCGTCGGCATGGGCCGCATAGGGCAGGCCGTGGCCCACCGCGCCCGCGCCTTCGGCATGGATATCCGCTACCACAACCGCCACCGCCTGCCGGGCGCGGTCGAGAACATGTTCTCCGCCCGCTACGAGGCCGACCTCGACACGCTCGTGGCCGAGGCGGACATCCTGACCTTCCACTGCCCCGCCGGCCCCGAGACCACGCACTTCATGGACGCGCGCCGCATCGCGCTGATGAAGCCGGGCGCCTGCCTCGTGAACACCGGGCGAGGCCAGCTGATCGACGAGGAAGCGCTGATCGCCGCCCTGTCCGAAGACCGCATCGGCGGCGCCGGGCTCGACGTCTTCGCGCGCGAACCGCAGGTCGATCCGCGCCTGCTCGACCTGCCGAACCTCGTCGCCATGCCGCACCTGGGCAGCGCTACCTACGAAGGGCGGGGCGCGGCGGGCGAGCGGCTGATCGCCAACATCCGCTTCTGGGTGGACGGCCACCGCCCGCACGACATGGTCCTGCCCTGACGGAATGCCGCGTTGTCCCCGCATCGGTGCGGCAAACGCTTGTCTCGGGTTAATTTCCTGATCTAACTCCCCGTAAAGAGGTTGCCCGGTATTCGGCGTGCGACCTCAGGGGGATACTGTCAGATGACCAAGCAGCGTCTGCTGCCGATTGCCGCGATCGTTGCCTTGCTGCCCAACGCCGCGCTGGCGCAGGACGGCCGGCTCGACGTCGCCGATGGCGGCGACACCGCATGGCTGCTGGCTTCGTGCGCACTGGCCTTGCTCACGCTGTCGGGGCTGGCGTTGTTCTATTCCGGGCGGGTGCGCCGCAAGAACGCCCTGTCGGTACTGGTCCAGTGCGGGGCGATCTTCGCGGCCGTCTCGGTGCTGTGGATCATCGTCGGCTACACGCTGGCCTTCGGAGAAGTCGGCAACGGCTGGCTGGGCAAGGGCAACGCCTGGATGCTCATAAACCTCGGCAACGTGCGCGCGGGAACCAGCGTGCCCGAGAGCGCCTTCGCGCTGTTCCAGATGGTCTTCGCCGCCCTGGCCCCTGCACTCATGGCGGGTGCCTGGGCCGAGCGGGCGCGGCTGGGATGGGTCATCGCGTTCGCTTCCCTGTGGAGCCTCGTCGTCTATGCGCCGGTCGCGCACTGGATCTGGGGCGGTGGGTGGCTGGCGCAGGGCGTGGGAACGCTCGACTGGTCGGGCGGCATCGTCATGCACACCAGCGCAGGCGTGTCCGCGGTGGCGGTCGCGGTCATGCTCGGGCGGCGCAAGGGCGCGGTGCCGGGACAGGTGGCACCGCATAGCCCCACCGTGACCGTGGCGGGCGGCGTCCTGCTGTGGATCGGCTCGCTTGCGCTGAGCGGCGGCTCCGCCCTCGCCGCGAGCGACGATGCGGCTGCGGCGGTGATCGCCATGCACGTCGGCGCCGCAAGCGCCGCGTTGACGTGGCTGCTGCTCGAGCGCCTCGCCGCCGGCAAACCCTCGGCCCGGGGCTTCGCGATCGGCGCACTGGCGGGCATCGTCACCGTGAGCCCCGCGGCGGGCTATATCTCGCCCGGAGCCGCGATCCTGTTCGGCATGGCGGGCGCGCTGGCCTGCTATGCCGCGATGCAGTTCGCGGCGCGCACTCTCAAGATCGACGACGCGCTGGGCGTCTTCGCCGTCCACGGGGTCGGCGGCATCCTCGGCGCGCTGCTGCTCGCAGCGTTCCTGTCGGAGCGTCTCGGCGGCGTTGGCTACGCCGAGGGCATGAACCCGATCGCGCAGATCGTGGCGCAGGGTGTCGGCGTCGCGGTCGTGACCGTGTGGTCGCTGGTGGGAACCGTCATCCTCGCACTCATGGCTTCGCTGGCATTTCCGATGCGCGTGTCGGAGGATACCGAACGCGAGGGCCTGGACGCCGCCGCCCACGGCGAACGGGCCTGGGATTTCGATTGACTTGGCCATGCCGCGCACCGGAAATGCAGCGATGAAGGCATATTTCCGGCACGTCGGGCAGACTCTCGCAAGGACCATCGATTTCAGCGGGCGGTCGCGCCGGGGAGAGGTGATCGACTACATCGTCATCTCGGCGGCGGTGTTGATCATCGTGAACGGCCTGGCCGGAGAACTGGCGCCCGCGACTGTCAGCAGATGGACCGCGTTCGCCGTCCAGTATCTCATCCTGATCCCCGCCGCCGCTCTGATGGTGCGCCGATTCCACGATTTCGGGTGGAGCGGCCGGTGGAGCTTCGTGCTCCTGGCGGTCGCGGTGCGGAACCTCGTCCTCGACCTGCTGGCGCTGATCGGCGGCTGGGATGCGCGCCGCGTGGTGGAAGGTTTGCTCGCCTATGTCGACTGGCTGCTCTTCCTGCCGTTCCTGTTCCTGTACCTGCTGCTGCTTGTGGCGCCCGGCAAAAAGGGTCCGAACCGCTACGGTCCGAACCCTCGTGAAAATGCCGATGCCCCCGCGCGAGAAGCTGCCCCCGCGCAGACGGGAGCGGGCTCCTGATCAGTCGCCCGTCAGGATACGGTCGACCAGTTCCTTGACGGTGGGCGTGAAGCCGTTCGAATAGAACGGGTCCTGCTTGAACTTGTAGGCCGCGTGGCCGGCGAACATCAGGTTCTCGTCGACCGGCTTGCCGTGGGCGATGTCCTGCAGGGTCTTCTGGATGCAGAAGCTGCGCGGGTCGGCGAGGCGGCCGGTGGTGTAGTCGTCATGGTCCTTCCACGACGAGAAACCGCAGTGCGACAGGCAGCCCATGCAGTCGGCCTGGTCCTGGCGGATGAGGTCGCGTTCCTCGGGGCTGACGAATACGATAGTGTCGTCCGGCGTGCGCAGTCCGTCGGTATGGCCCTGTCCCGACCAGGCGCGCGCGCGGTCGAGGTCCTTGGGCGCGACCCAGAAGTTCTTGCCCTTCACGCCGACGTCGAGCCGCACGGTGTGCTCGCCGGCCTCCACCTTGGAGTAGGGAATCTGGCGGTCCGAGCGCGCTTCGAGGTTGCGCAGGAACGGGTTGCGCACCGCCGACGAGTAGAAGCCGGTGGGCGAGAAGCGGTGCAGCAGCACGTCGCCGGGCTCGAGCTCGCGCAGGGCGTCCTTCCACTCCTGCGGGATCGGGCTCTCGGTGGTGAGCAGCGGGCGGGTGCCGTACTGGAATGCGATCGAGCCCAGTTCCGGGTTGTCGATCCAGTTCTCCCAGTCGCGCAAGAACCACACGCCGCCGGCCATGACGATCGGCAGGCTGTCGGGGATACCCTCGCCGCGCATGGTGTCGCGCAGCGCCTTGACGCGGGGATACGGGTCCTCGGGCTTGAGCGGATCTTCGGCGTTCGACAGGCCGTTATGGCCGCCCGCGAGCCATGGGTCTTCGTAGACCACTGCGCCAAGCAGTTCCGGCACCTTGTGGTAGGCGCGCTTCCACAGCGCCCGGAAGGCGCGCGCGGAGCTGACGATGGGCAGGTAGTTGACGCTGTAGCGCGCTGCGATCTCGGACAGCTTGTAGGGCATGCCCGCGCCGCAGGTGACGCCCGCGACCATGCCTCGGGTCTGCTCCAGCACGCCTTCGAGGATAGGCTGCGCGCCGCCCATCTCCCACAGGACGTTGATGTTGATGGCGCCCTTGCCGCCCGAAATCTCCCAGGCGCGGCGCACCTGCTCGACCGCGCCGGCGATGGCGTAATCGATCAGTTCCTGGTGCCGCTCCTTGCGGGTGAGCGCGTGGTAGACCTGCGGAACGATCTTGCCTTCGGCGTCGTAGCTGTCGGCATTGACCGCGCTGACCGTGCCGATGCCGCCCGCCGCCGCCCATGCACCCGAGCTCATGTGGTTGCTGGCGGACACACCCTTGCCGCCTTCGACCAGAGGCCAGACTTCGCGACCGCCGTACAGAATCGGCTTGAGACCCTTGAAACTCATCTTCTCTTTCGTCTTTCCCAGGCGTTGCGCGTCAGCCCTGCGATCCATCGGTCTTCGGCGGCGCTTCGCCTGTCATGCGGCAGGGCTTGATATCCGCCGGCTCCGGCCGCGATCCCGCGACCTCGAACTGCGCATAATAGCCCTGCAATTCCGGCTTGCGAACAAATTCCGTCAACCGCAATCCCACGGACGCGAATTCGCAGAACAGCAGCGAAGGTGCAATCCCGTGTGCGTCCGTAGGGCGATCGACATCGACCACGATCACGCGCCCGCCCTTGCGCAGCGCCGGGCGCAGGCGCCACAGGAACGCATAGGGCTCGTCGACCTCGTGGTACATGTGGACCAGAAAAATCCGGTCGAAACTGGTGGGCGGCAGACGCGGGTCGTCCGGAGTGCCGAGCGTGATCGAGACATTGCCGATCCCCTCGCGCATCACGCGCGCGGCCAGCCGCTCGTTGGTGGCGGAGTCGATGTCCTCGGCGAGCACCCGCCCCCGCTTGCCCACCCGCGTCGCGAGACGAGTGGTATAGTACCCCTCGCCCGCACCGATGTCGGCGACGCTCATGCCCGGCGCGATCCTGGCGAGGTCCATGACCACTTCGGCCTCGTTGACCTTGTCGCGCTGCACTTCGGACGCGAAAGCGTTGGTCCCGGCCTTCGAGACGGGCCGGTCGGGCGTCGGAAACGCGCGCGCCGTCCCCGCCCGGCCTTCGTCGGCGGGCGGCTGCTGACAGGCGGCGAGCGCCAGGGCCAGGGCAGCGGGAATGAGACGACCGGCGCGGAACATGCGGCCCTTTAGCGACTCGAGGCCGCGTTGGCAAAACCCTTGAAAAGGCGTGAGCCGGGCGCCGTCCAAGACGAGACGCCCGTGCAGGCTCAGTCGGCGTCCTCGACCTCGACCTTCTCGCCGGTCACGCGCTGCGAAAGCGCGGCCGCCATGAAAGGATCGAGATCGCCGTCGAGCACGTCGTCGGGCGAGGTCGAGACGTAGCCGGTGCGCAGGTCCTTCACCTGCTGGTACGGCTGCAGCACGTAGGAGCGGATCTGGTGGCCCCAGCCGATCTCGCTCTTGCTCGCGTGCTCGGCGCTGGCGGCTTCCTCGCGGCGCCGCATCTCGGCCTCGAACATGCGTGCCTTGAGCATGCCCATGGCGATTTCGCGGTTCTTGTGCTGCGAACGGTCGATCTGGCTCGCGACGATGATGCCGGAGGGCTGGTGGGTGATGCGCACGGCCGAATCGGTGGTGTTGACGTGCTGGCCGCCCGCACCCGACGCGCGGTATGTGTCGATCTTCAGGTCCGACGGGTTGATGTCGATCTCGAAGGTATCGTCGATCACCGGGTAGACCCAGACCGACGAGAAGCTGGTATGGCGGCGCGCGGCGCTGTCGTAGGGGCTGATGCGGACGAGGCGGTGGACGCCGCTCTCGGTCTTGGCATAGCCGTAGGCGTTCTCGCCCTTGATGAGCAGGGTGCAGCTCTTGATGCCCGCGGCTTCGCCAGCGTGATAGTCGACCAGCTCGACCTTGTAGCCACGGCGCTCCGCCCAGCGCGTGTACATGCGCTGGAGGATTTCGGCCCAATCCTGGCTTTCGGTGCCGCCCGCGCCCGCGTGGACTTCGAGGTAGGTGTCGTTGGCGTCGGCCTCGCCGCCCAGCAGCGCCTGGATCTTGTCGGCATCGGCGCGGTCGGCCAACGCCTTCAGCGTGGCAAGCCCCTCGGCGATCGTTTCCTCGTCGCCTTCCATCTCGCCCAGTTCGACGAACTCGGCGGCATCGGCCATCTCGGCGCTGATCTGGTTGACGGTGCCGATGGAGGCCTCGAGCCGGCGGCGCTCCTTCATGACCGCCTCGGCCTCCTTGGGTTTATCCCAGAGAGTCGGGTCCTCGACCCGCGCGTTCAGCTCGTCGAACCGGCGCAGCGCGCGGTCCCAGTCGAGGAACTTGCGGACCAGTGCGAGGGCCTTCTCGATACGAACAATGTGGGCCTGCCCCTCGGCACGCATTATAGGAACTCCAACGAAACGCCAGCGGCCGCGCATAACGCAGCGACGCCGGATGTAAAGCGCGCGCAGATCGCACGCGGAAAGGCGGCGCTATTACCCGCAGGAGGGGGTGGTGTTCAAGCGGGTTGGTCCCGGGGCCAAGAATAGGCCATGAAGCGGACATCCGTCATCCCCGGCTAGACCGGGACCGCTGACCGAGCCGCGCGCCGTGCCGGTAGGGCAACGAAGGGCCCAGCACTCCCCAACGGCGCCATTCCCGGGGGCGGTTGCCTCGCCTATAGCCCGCGCGGCCAGGCTGGCTGTCCCCGCTTCCGCAGGGATGCCGTTATTTCTTGAGCTTGCGCACAGCCTCGAGCGTCAGCTTCACATGATCGCGGTAATCAAGTTCGGAGTGGACCATGGTGATCTTGCCGTCCTTGGCGATCACGTAGCTGGTCCGGTCCGTCATGCCCGCCGGCATGCCGTCGCGCTTGAGGGCGACGTCGTATTCCTTGATGATCGCCGGCGTGGCGACGGCGACAGTGAACTTGTCGCGGCAGGCTTCGGTCGAGAACTTCTGCAGGGTCGGCAGGTCGTCGGCCGACATGCCGACGACCATCGCGCCGGCCTTGGCGAAGTCGTCGCTGGCCTCGGCGAAGGCGTGAGCCTCCAGCGTGCAGCCCTGCGTGAATGCCTTGGGATAGAAGTAGAGCACGACCGGCCCGCGCTTGAGCGCCTGCTTCAGGTCGAACGAGAGGACCTTGCCCCCCTTCGCGCCCTTGGTGGCGAAAGCCGGGGCCTTCGCGCCGACAGGCAGGCTGGCGTGGGCAGTGCCGGCCGCAAGCAAGGCGGCGACGGCAGCGAGTGGGGCGAGAAGGGTCTTGTGCATTTCAGCAGTGTGGCCGGACAACAGGGTGCTGTCCAGCCGCAACCGCGCGGAATTACTCGACTTCGATCCAGCCGAGCACGGTGCCCACTTCGTAGGTCTCGCCCACGGCCGCGGTGATCTTGAGCGTCCCGGTGGCAGGCGCCTCGACCTCGTTGGTCGACTTGTCGGCTTCGAGCGAGAACAGCGGCTGGCCCTCGGTCACCGCGTCGCCGTCCTTGGCGAGCCATTCGGCGATCTGGCCTTCTTGCATCGAGAAGCCGATCTTCGGGAGCAGGATTTCAACGGCCATGGGTCTCACGTTCCTCGTTCGGGGCCCGCGCGGTGTTGTCCCGCACGCAGCAAGCATTTGCGTGATGGGTAGCGCACTGTCCGGGGCAGGCAAGCGCAGGACCGACATATCCGTCTCGGCGATGGGTTGCGTTCGCCGAGACGGATAAGGCTCAGCCCTCCCCGCGCCCGTCCTCGTGCGCCATCCAGTGTACGAAGCGGTGGAGAGGATACATCGCGTCGTGCGGATTGCCGATGGTCGAGGGGCCGGCCTCGCCCAGATGCACCACGCGCTGGGCACCGCCCGCCGCCAGCCGGTCGCGGTAGTTCGCCATGCGGTCGAACGGGTAGAAGCCGACCGTCTGCGTCGCCACGTTGATCCACCTGACCGCATCGTCGAGACGCTCGACCCTGACAACATTGGCGGTCTTGTTGATCGGGTGGAAATCGACCGGCTCGTCGGAGCGCACGACGAGGCCCTTGCCGTCGGTGCGGCCCCAGACGCCATATTCGTCGTCCATCATGATCATCATCTCGACCGCCTCGCGCATGTCCATGTCGAGCGGGCGCACATCCCCGCTCTCGGCGGCGCGGCGGGCGATGTGGAAGTGCAGGCGCTCGCAGAAGCGGTCGACCTGATCCTGTTCGCCCTCGACGAACTGAAACCGGCTGGCGACGCAGGCCTCCTGGTTGAGCGTCATCACGTCCGCCGAGCACAGGTCCGCAACCCGGTCGATGGTCGCGTCATCTACCAGCCCCTCGCGCCCGACCATCGAGATCGAGGTCTTGGGATCGAAGGAAACGAGTTGAAATCCCGGCCCCAGGTACTTGATAACATTGTTGATCGCATCGCCGCCGCCCCAGGCGACGATCTTGTCGAAGTACTGCGGGCGGTAGAGCACGCGCTCGGTCGCATCGTCCCCTCCGCGCCAGTAAACCGCCGACATCGACTTCACGATCGGATGCCCGGGGTCGATGTCCGCCATGGTCCGCAGGATCGCGACCATGGTGAAGGGGTCGGCGCTGCTCATCTTGAACAGGTTGATCGCCTTGACCATCGCCCCCTGCGCCACCGACTTCACCGCGACCCCCGGCGAATTGCCCGGCAGCACATGGATCAGCCGCGGCGCGAAGGCGCGCACGAAGCTGCGGCGCCCGGTAAAGTCCTCCTTCGGAACCCATTCGTCGAGCGCGCGAGGATCGGGGAAGTTCTGCGCGACCTCGGCACTCAGGATACGCTTGTCGAGATAGGCGGCGGCATGGCGCGCGGTGTTCTCGACGACGGCGCGCGGGAGGATGTGCGTGCGGCACATCCGCTCGATGCATTCCTGCATATGGTCGTTGCCCGGAGCTACCAGTCGCTGTCCGGTCTCGACGAGGAAATCGATGATCTCGGCTAGCGGGACGTTCAGCAGCGGCGGGACCTCGGTGCGCGGCGGCACGGCGCGGTCGAAGGGTATCCTCGGTGTCGCGAATGTCACGCCAAGGTCGCGCGACGTCTGGATCACGTCGGTGCCGTGGAGCACCTCGCCGCGAAGGAAGAATGGCGCCGAAACAAGTTGTTCGGAATCAATAGTTTGGCTCACGGAGTTCATGACACACCTCGCACATAGGCATCGACGGTGCCCGCGCAGCCGATCTTGTCGTCGCCTTCCAGATCCGCGTAACGGGCGATGTCGTCGCGGATCGAGGGGCCGTGATTGCCGCAGGCGCAGGGGCTGCGGTCGAGCTTGATCCTGTCGCCGGTGATGACCCCGCCCCAGCGCCCGTCGAGCGAGAGGTCGAAGAACGCCGCGCGGCCTTCCATCTCGCCCCCGCTATGCTCCAGCGCCGTGTCGCCCGACTTGTCGAGCAGGATCGGCACGATCCACGGCGGCACGTGATAGCGCCCTCCCTCCCGGCACTTGGGCATGCCGGAGTTCAGCTCCTGCATGGAATAGTTCTGGAAGTGGCGATCCTCGGGAATGTTGAAGGTATCGAAGACATACTCCTGATAATCAACGGGAAGTTGTGCGCGCTTGAGCCCGCCACCGACGTAGATCGAGTTATCGGGATCGAAGTCCTCGCGCCCGTACCCGGCATCTCGCACCGCCTTGGCGACGGCCCACAGCCCGCTCCACAGGCCCGAGAGCTGGAGCTTGCGATGGCGGTTCTCGATGATGAACTGCGCGGTCCTGGGAATGGCATCGGCGACCAGCTGCGCGCGCTGTGCCGAAGTTTCTTCGAACGCCGCGATCTCGTCGGGGCGCGCGGTGCCCTCGGCGATCTTCTTGCGCATGACGACCATCGAGGTCAGCGAACCCACCGTGATCGGCGGCACCGGGTAGTTCCAGCGCGGCCATTCGGGGTTGGCGAAGGCGTCGTACTGAGCCTTGGCGATCGTCGCGTTCTTAGGGACCGTGGCGACCGGCGCACAGCCGACGATGAGACGGTCCTGCGCCGGCACCACGCCAGAGCCCCACGAGAACACGTTGACCGTGTCGATCTTCGACCAGTCCATGTCCTTTTGCGAGGCGATCAGCATGGCCGACTTGCCGGTCGTGCCACTAGAGCAGGAGATGAAGTAGCCCTTCTCCGCCAGCCGCGCGATCCAGTCGTCGATGCCCTGGATGCCGTCGAGATCGACGCCCTCGATAGGGTACGGCGACACGGTGCCGAGCCATTTGGTCAGCCGGTCCCAGCGCTCGTCCATGAGGTAGCTTTCGGGGTAGGACTTGTAGGCCGTGTGCGGGAACAGGACCGGCACGATGTCGGCGATCTTCCCGATCGTCTCGATCCCCGCATCCCGCGCCCGCAGCGCGAGGAGCTTGATCGCGCCCCGGCGTTCCTGGAACCGCTCGTCGAGCGCGGCCACCTGCGTCTCGCGCAGTTCCTCGGCCGAGAACGTGAAGCGCTCGGGGTCGGCCACCAGGGCCATGAGTTTCTCAGCGGCAGCGCCCATCGGCTCGTCTCCTCTCCATATCGCCGCGCCTCCTGCCCTTTCGCTGGACAGTCCGACCCGACTCGATTAATGGCATCTTATGCGTTTCATTATTCACGAGTCACTTGGCGACGCAAGCCAAATCGGGTCCACTGGGCCCATGCTCGACGACACGCCTTCCGAAGCCCCGATCCGCGCCGGCCGCCCTACCCGCGAGCAGGCGCGGGCCCGTCAGGTCGCCCTGCTGGACGCCGCGCTCGAACACTTTCTCGACAAGGGCTACGAAGGCGCCACGATCGAGGCGATCGCCGCCGACGTGAACATGACCAAGCGCACGGTCTATGCGCGCTATGCCGACAAGACCGCCTTGTTCCGCGCCGCCATCCGCCATGGCACCCAGCGTCGCGCAGTGGGCGCCGAGGTCATCGAAGCCACGCGCGGCGGGACGCTGGAGGAGACGCTCGTCGCGATCGCCACGCTGCGTATCGATCTCGTCAGGGACGCCGACGGCGCCAAGCTGCAGCGGATCATCAACACCGAAAGCTACCGCTTCCCCGACATCTTCCAGACCTATTACGACATCGCCGCGCTGCCGACGGTGCGCTTCCTCGCCGAGATCCTCGCCGAGGAGACTCGCGCCGGGCGCCTCGCCATCGACGACCCGATTCTCGCTGCAAACGTGTTCATGAGCATGGTGGTCAGCGGCCCGGTGCGTTTCATCCTTTCGGGCAACGAACTTGGACGCGAGGACATCGACCGGCGCGTACGCTTCGCGATACGCCTGTTCCTCGAGGGTGCCGAACCGAGATGACCTGACGAGCTGTGCGACCCGGCAAACGGGCGCAGGATGGGAGAGAGCCGAAGTGACCTATTTCCGCGAATTCCGGGTGAACTGGACGACGCTGCTCGGCGCGATGCTGGGTCTCGCGCTCGGCTCGGCGATGAACCATTACATGACCAACCTCTTCGCGCCGGAGCTTATCGCCGAGTTCGGGTGGGACAAGGCACAGTTCGCGCTGGTCGGTACGCTGGGGCTGGCCAGCATGTTCGTGGTGCCGTTCTGGGGACGCTTCGCCGACCGCCACGGCGCGCGCCTCTCCGCCGCGATCGGTTTCATGGCGGTGCCGCTGAGTTTCCTCGCCTTCAGCCTGATGCGCGGTAACATCTACGAGTTCTTCGCCATCACCGTGCTCCAGCACCTGTTCGGCGTGCTCACCACGACGCTGGTGTTCAGCCGCGTCATCGTACAGCGCTTCGACCTCGCGCGCGGCATGGCGCTTTCCGTGCTGATGAGCGGCGCGCCGCTGGTGGGCGCCATCGTCGTGCCCCTGGTGGGCGAGGTGATCGACGCGCAGGGGTGGCGTGCGGGCTACCGCCTGCTCGCCTTGATCTCAGCGATCGGCGGCATCGTGGCGGTGACACTGGTGGGCCGGCGACCGCGAGGCACCGCCGCCGCCCCTGAGCGCACCGCCCAGCGCCTCACCCGGACCCAGTTCGGTGCGTTGCTGCGGCACCCCGCCTTCATCCTGATCGTCGCGGGCATGTTCTTCTGCAACGTGCCGACCGTCATCGTCTCCTCGCAGTTCAAGCTGGTGCTGATCGAGAGCGGCGCGCCGGGCAAGCTGGCGACGTGGCTTGTCTCGCTCTACGCCGTCGGCGTGGTCGTCGGGCGGTTCCTCAGTGGCCTCGCGCTCGACAAGGTTTCGGCCCAGACGGTGGCGCTGGCGGCATTGGGACTGCCGGCGATCGGGTTCCTGATCCTCGCCTCCCCGGCCGAGCATCCCTGGCTATTGGCGGGTGCGGTGCTGCTGATCGGATTGGCGCAGGGGGCGGAGGGAGACATCGGCGCCTATCTCACCTCGCGCACGTTCGACATCGCCAACTTCAGCCTGATCTACAGTTTCCTGATCGCCTCGATGGGCCTTGCCGGAGCGGTCGGGTCGGTACTGCTGAGCATGACGCTGGGCGCCACCGAACGCTTCGACATGTTCCTGATCATTTCCGCCGCGCTGACCATCGTAGGCGCGCTCTGCTTCTTCATGACCGGGCGGGGCGGCAGACTGCGAGTTTCCGAGATCGTTCCTGAGATGACGGCCCCTTCCCTTTGAAATAAAGAGATAGCTTCTAATGACAGAACACCATTCCGACCGACGCTGCGTGGTTGTCACCGGCGCCAGTTCCGGCATCGGCAAGGCCAGCGCCGAGGCGTTCGCCCGCATCGGCTGGCACGTCATCGCCACCGGCCGCGATCCCGGCCGCTGCGCCTCCGCCGAGGAGGACCTGCGCGCCATCGCCGCGCACGGCGCCCGCGTCGATTTCCTGCGCGGGGACTTCGCCGAAATGGCCGACGTGCGCCGTATCGCTGCCGAGATCGCCGGGCTGACGGACCGCGTCCACGTCCTCGTCAACAACGCAGGCGGCGTGCGTGACGGGCTCTACATGTCTTCCGAGGGCCTGGAGTGGACCTTCGCGGCCAATCACCTCGCGCCTTTCCTGCTCACCCGCGAACTCCTGCCGCTGCTCGAGCGTGCCGCGCTGGATAGTGCGGCGGGGACCGTCAGGGTCATTGCCGTCTCGTCGCTGGGACATATGCAATGCCAGGCGATGCGCTGGGACGACCTGATGATGCTGGAGGACTTCAATGCTGGCCCGGCCTACTGCCAGGCCAAGCTCGCCAACCTGCTGTTCACCCGGGAACTCGACCGCCGGCTTGCGAGCAAAGGCATAGTCGCACAGGCCATGCATCCCGGTAAGGTAGGCTCCAACTTCTCGAGCCATGGCGAGGCATCGCTGCAGACCTACATGGCCTCGCAAGACCTCATCCCGCCCGAACAGCCAGCGCGGACCATCGTCTGGTTGGCAACCGCGCCCGAGGCAGGGCAGGACGGCGGCCGCTACTTCTACGACATGGCGCAGGCCGAGCCCGCCCCCCAGGGACTTGACGACGAGGCGGCGCAAAGACTGTGGCAGGAGAGCGAGCGCATCCTCGAAACCGTCTGAACAACCGCAGACGCGTCATCGAAAATGTGTCGCCCCGCGCCGCTCGTTGCGGAAGAGTGGCAGGCGCGGGGCGACAGGTGCGACCCTTGAAGGGCTGCCGCGTCGGCATGGAGCGGAGGAGGGAAGCCGCTCCACGCCGCGCCCGCAATTGCGCTGGCGGGCACTGCGACTGACTTTGGATATAGGCAGGACAAACGTTTGTAACCTATACTTTCTGCTGAGCGGACTTCCGGGCCAAGCCACAATCCCTTGTCAACCATATCAGCCGCGCTTGACCGCCCGGCATCGCCCGTCCCAAGGGATCGTCACATCTTCGACCAAGGGAACCGCCATGACACCTGCCGACGCCCCTGCCGCCCTCGACCGGCCCCGCCGCAGCGCGCTCTACCTTCCGGCGTCCAACGCCAAGGCCATCGCCAAGGCGCGCACCCTGCCCTGTGACGTGGTGATCCTCGACCTCGAGGACGCGGTGGCGCCGGAAGCCAAGGAAGAGGCTCGCGCCGCCGCCGTCGCGGCAGTCGCTGAAGGCGGCTTCGGTCACCGCGAGGTCGCCATCCGCGCCAACGGTATCGACACGCCGTGGGGCGCGGCAGACCTCGCCGCGATCGCCGGCTCGAAGGCGGACGCGGTGCTGGTGCCCAAAGTCGACGGCCCGCAGGACATCGCCCACTACGAGGCGGCGCTGGCGCAGGCGCCCGCCTCGCTCCAGCTCTGGGCGATGATCGAAACCTGTGCGAGCGTCTTCGCGCTGGAGCCTATCGCGGCGATGGCGGGTTCGACCCGCCTGTCGCTATGGATCATGGGCACCAACGACCTCGCCAAGGAAATGCGCGCGCAGTTGACGCCCGAGCGCACGCCGTTCCTGCCGTTCCTGTCGATGACAGTGGCTGCCGCTCGTGCGCACGGCGTCGCCATCCTGGATGGCGTATGTAACGAATTCCGCGACCTAGACGCCTTCGAGGCCGAGGCTCGGCAAGGGCTGCTGTTTGGCTTCGACGGCAAGAGCCTCATCCACCCGGCGCAGATCGACCCGTGCAACGCGGTGTTCTCCCCCGGCGAGGCGGACCTTGCCTGGGCACATGGCGTGATCGAGGCGTTCGCCCTGCCCGAGAACCAGGGCAAGGGCGCGATCCGCGTCGACGGCAAGATGACCGAACTGCTGCACCTGGAGCAGGCGCGGCGGATGGTCACCGTGGCGGAGCGGATCGCGGCGGCGGGGTGATGCCTTCGGAGGAACCGTCGTCCCCGCGCATTCCGGGGACGACGGAGCCCGCCTTGCGCCTTACTTGGGCCCAGCCTCGACCATGCCAATCGGCCCAGCCTCGTTCGCGACCACCTTCAGCACCGCCGCCCAGGCATCGACGTTCTGCTGGAGCGCCGCCGGATCCACCTTGTCGAGCGTGTCGTCGGGTGTGTGGTGGAGGTCGAAGTAATGCGTGCCGTCCTGCCCGAGGTCGATGACCGCCAGCTTCTGCGCGGCGATGATCGCCTCGACGTCGGCGCCGCCATCGGCGCGGCCTTCGTGGGGGACGATGCCCATCGGCCAGAGCGCGGCGTTCACCTTGTCCGCCAGCGCCTTGTCCTGCGGGGCGCGGCTGAACTTGACCTGCCAGACCTTGTCGGCGCCGAAGTCGCTCTCCATCGCGAGGGCGTGGCGCTCGGCTCCGTGGCGCTTGGCATAATCGTCACCGCCGCCACCGGCGATGCCGGTTTCCTCGTTGCCGGACCACAGCACACGGATCGTGCGCAGCGGCTGTCCGCCCTGCTGGGCCGCCAACGCCGCCGCGCTGATGATCGCGCAGCCCGAAGCGTCGTCGACCGCGCCGGTGCCGAGGTCCCAGGAATCGAGATGGCAGGCGAGCACGATGATCGGCAGCGAGGGATCGCGGCCCGGCAGGTCGGCGATGACGTTGCCCGAGGTCGCGTCGGGGAACGGCTTGCCCATGAGCATGAGGTCGATGGCCATCGGCTTGCCGCGCGCCGCGGTGCGGGCAATCAGGTCGGCGTCGGGATTGGAGACCGCGCCCGCCGGGATCGGCTTCACGTCCTTGGCGAACATGGTCACCCCGGTGTGCGGATTGCGATGGCTGTCGGTGCCCGCCGATCGGATGACCACGCCCGCCGCACCCTTGCGCGAGGCGATCGACGGACCCTCGCGCCGCACATTGCCGTAAGGGCCGTAACCCGATCCGTCCTGCGCCGCGCGCATGGCGTGGTCGATGAAGGCGACCTTGCCCTTGAGCGAACCGTCGGGCGCCGCCTCAAGCGCGGCCAGCGTCGGGAAGTAGGCCAGTTCCGCCTTGAGCCCACCTTTCGGCGTAGGCACCGAATAGCCAAGGGCAGTGATCGCCAGCGGCTGCGCGAAAGGCGCCGTCAGGCTAGCGCGTTCGGGACCGCGCTGCCAGCCGAGGGTCTTGAACTCCTCGATCCGTACGTTCTGGAACCCCAGCGCCTTGAGCTTGTCCGCACCCCAGTCACGCGCACGGTCCTCGGCCGAGGAGCCGGCGGGGCGCGGGCCGATTTCGGTCGTCAGCCCCTCGACGATATCCCAGGCGACGCCCGACCCATTGGTCGGCGCGGCAATTGCGGGAGCGGCGGCGGAAAGGGCGGAGGCGACAAGCGCGATGCGTAAGCTGATAGCAGTGTTCATGGCGCCGGTGCTAACCGAGCGGCGAGGTCATGCCAAGGTGCGGTCAGGTCGCTTTTGGAACCATGTGGAAAAGCGCTTCCGATGGCGCTTGCGGCGCGCCTTCCGAGCGAACACAACCGCCTCCGATGCTCGCCTCGCTTACCCGCTTCCAGGCCTTCGCCCTGCTCGTCGCCATAGCGGTACTCGCGGCGCTTTCGCTGACGATCCGTCCCGAGGAGAGCGGCGCCGCCATCACCGGCGACGGGACGTATTCCGATGTCCAGCTTTACAAGGACATAGCCGGCGCCGTCGCGGGCGGTGAGGACTACTACCACGCCGCGACCCGCCTCCACCGCGCCCACGGATTCCCTACCAGCCCCTTCGTAACCGTCCGCCTGCCCACGCTCGCCTGGATCGAGGCAGGACTGGGCTGGAAGGCGACGCAGCTGCTGCTCGGTGCCTTGCTGGCGGTCACCGCCCTCGCCTGGTTCGTCATGCTGCGGCCGCTGGCGGACGCCCCGGAGCGGACTGGCGCGACACTGCTGGTCCTCGTCGGCGGAGCGATGGTCGGAAGCGCCGACCTCGTGGTGACGCATGAGTTGTGGGCGGGCGTCCTCGTCGCGCTGGCGACGGCGCTGCTGGTGCGCGGATGGTGGGGGCCGGCGCTGATCGTGGCCGCCGTCGCATTGATGATCCGCGAACTGGCGCTGCCGTTCGTGCTGATCGCCGGGTTCTGGGCACTGCGGGATGGACGGCGGCGCGAGGCCTTGTGTTGGGCGGGCCTGCTCATCGCTTATGCGGTCGTACTCTATCTGCATGATGAGGCCGTGGCCCCCCTATCGCTGCCGGGTGATGCGCTGTCGCAAGGATGGGGCGGGATGCGCGGACCGGCCGCGCCGCTGCGGGACATCGCCGAGGTCACGCTCATCAACCTGATCCCCCCGCCGCTGTCGTACTTGGTGACCTTGATCGCGCTGGTGGGATTCTTCGGCGCCCCTGCCCCGCTCGCGCGCATTGCCCTGCCATATCTGGGGGGGATCGCCGTCCTCCTCGCAGTCTTCGCGCGGCCGGTTAACTTCTACTGGGCGATCCTCGCCGTCCCCATGGTCGTCGCCGGCCTCGCCTTCTTTCCCGGCGTGCTGCGCGACCTGATCCGAGCGCTGCGCCGCCCCGCCTGACTTGATACCCCGCCAGCCGCCCCCATCTTGCGGGCGCAACGCCGGGGCTGTAAGGGCCGGTCCCAAGAATTACCGTATCGCATCTTAAATCCGAAGGACGCCCATGGCCGCCCAGTACGCCTACGTCATGAAGGGCATGACCAAGACTTTCACCGGTGCCCCCAAGCCCGTGCTCAGCGACATCTCGCTCCAGTTCTACCAGGGTGCCAAGATCGGCATCGTCGGCCCGAACGGCGCGGGCAAGTCCACGCTTATCAAGATCATGGCCGGCATCGACACCGACTATACCGGCGAAGCCTGGGCCGGCGAGAACATCACTGTCGGCTACCTCGAGCAGGAGCCGGAACTCGACCCCACCAAGTCGGTGCTCGAGAACGTCAAGGACGGTGCGCGCGAAACCGCCGACCTCGTCGATCGCTTCAACGAGATTTCGAACATCATGGGTGACCCGCCGGAAGACGTCGACTTCGACGCTCTCATGGAGGAGATGGGCGACCTCCAGGGCA
This sequence comes from Novosphingobium sp. AP12, assembly GCF_000281975.1. Classification (GTDB taxonomy): domain Bacteria; phylum Pseudomonadota; class Alphaproteobacteria; order Sphingomonadales; family Sphingomonadaceae; genus Novosphingobium. Next base: position 24,968 of record NZ_AKKE01000027.1, read on the forward strand.
AGATCGACGCTGTCGACGGCTGGACGCTCGACAACCAGCTCGAGATCGCGATGGAGGCCCTGCGCTGCCCGCCGGGCGACTGGCCGGTAGACAGCCTCTCGGGCGGTGAAAAGCGCCGCGTCGCGCTGACGCGACTGCTGATCCAGAAGCCCTCGATCCTGCTGCTCGACGAGCCGACCAACCACCTCGACGCCGAATCCGTCGAATGGCTGGAAAACCACCTCAAGGAATACGCGGGCGCGGTCCTGATGATCACCCACGATCGCTACTTCCTCGACAACGTGGTGGGCTGGATCCTCGAACTCGATCGCGGGAAGTACTTCCCCTACGAAGGCAACTACTCGACCTACCTCGAGAAGAAGTCCAAGCGCATGGAGCAGGAGGACCGCGAGGAATCCGGCCGCCAGAAGGCGCTCAAGGAAGAGCTCGAGTGGATCCGGCAGACCCCGGCCGCGCGCCAGACCAAGTCCAAGGCGCGTATCCGCAAGTTCGAGCAGCTGCAGGATGCCCAGGCCGGCCGCAAGCCCGGCAAGGCCCAGATCGTCATCCAGGTGCCCGAGCGCCTCGGCGGCAAGGTCATCGAGGTCAACAACATCTCGAAGGCCTACGGCGACAAGCTGCTGTTCGAGGACCTTTCGTTCATCCTGCCGCCGGGCGGCATCGTCGGCGTCATCGGCCCGAACGGCGCCGGCAAGTCGACGCTGTTCAAGCTGCTGACCGGCAAGGAAACGCCTGACACCGGCACCATCGAGATGGGCTCCACCGTCCACCTCGGCTTCGTCGACCAGAGCCGCGACCACCTCGATCCCAAGAACAACGTCTGGCAGGAAATCTCCGAAGGTCATGACTACATGACCGTCAACAAGCACGAGATGTCGACCCGTGCCTACGTCGGCGCGTTCAACTTCAAGGGCTCGGACCAGCAGAAGAACGTCGGCAAGCTCTCGGGCGGTGAACGCAACCGCGTCCACATGGCCAAGATGCTCAAGCTCGGCGGCAACGTCCTGCTGCTCGACGAACCGACCAACGACCTCGACGTGGAAACGCTGGGCGCGCTGGAAGAAGCCATCGAGAACTTCGCGGGCTGCGCCGTGGTCATCAGCCACGACCGCTTCTTCCTCGATCGTCTCGCCACCCACATCCTCGCCTTCGAAGGCAACAGCCACGTCGAGTGGTTCGAAGGCAACTTCGCCGCCTACGAGGAAGACAAGCGCCGTCGCCTCGGTGACGCCGCCGATCGTCCGACTGCGCTGGCATACAAGAAGCTGACGCGCTGATGCGCTGAGGCTTTCCTCGCCCGGCAATTCAACGAGCCGCCGTCCCGGAACCGGAGCGGCGGCTCGTTCATTTCAGTCTCATGGAAACTGAACAACGAGCATCGACGCGGTTCACCTACGCGACAGCGCGTATCGTTTACAAAGCTTTCACGAAGAGCCGCGATCGCCGTCCGGTGTATTCGGTTTTGGAGACCGGAAAGACTATGGCTGGAATGAAGAACATAAAATCGGGTGTGCTGCTCACCGTCGGAGCGCTGGCTATGGCGGCCACGAGCTTCTCCGCGCCGAGCTTCGCGCAACCCGGCGAAGATGGTGGCCGCGGCGACCGCGGTCAGCGCGGTGCCCCCCAACAGCAGCAGCAGCAGGCACCCCGCATGCAGGCGCCGCAGCGCCAGGCTCCCGTCGCTCCCGCAGCGCGCGGCAATGAGGGCCAGCGGGGCGGATGGCAGCGAAGCGAAGCGCGGCCGCAGCAGCCCCGCCCGCAGCAGGCGCAGCCCCAGCAGGTTCGCCCCGCCTCGCAGCAGGGCGGTGCCAACGAAGTCAGGCGCGGCCTTCCCGGCTGGGCCGGCGGCACCCGCAACGGAGAGCCCGTCAGCCCCAGCAATCCGCCGCGCGGCGGTAACTATCGCCCGAACGAGCGGGGCAACGACCGTAACAACGATCGCGACCGTGGCTCCGACTGGCGCGGCAACGACAACAACGGCCGCGGCGACAACAACGGGCGCGGCGACAACCGCGGGCAGAACAACAACGGCCGGGGCGACAACTGGCGGAACAATGACGGCCGAAACAACAACGACGGCCGATACAACAACGGCCGGAACAACAACGATCGCTGGCGCGGGAACGACAACCAGAACCGCAACTGGGATCGCAATGGCTGGGGGGGCGACAGCC
>NZ_AKKE01000028.1 GCF_000281975.1 Novosphingobium sp. AP12
CCCGCCGATATCGGCAGCCGCACCTGGCTTCGCGGGCTCGCCACCATGCTCGGACTCGGCGCAGCAGCCATCGCGCTTTGCCCGAGCTTCTCGGCGGTCGAGGCGGCGACGACGATGCCGCTCGATCTGCAGGCGCGCGATGAATTCCGCTGCCAGTCTATCGCCCCCCTCGGGCTCGGCGCGGACAGCGGCCGCCACATGGGCGCGACGCCGCTGGTGCGCCCGCTCGCCAATGTGCCCGAGCGGCCGGCGATCCAGATGGTTTCCACGCTCGGCGCGGGCGACAGCCTCGGGCGCATGCTCGAACGCGCGGGGCTGGGCGGCACCGACATTTCACGTGTCTCGGCGCTGGTCGCGCAGGCGGTGCCGGTGGGCGAAATCGCCTCGGGCACGCAGTTCGACATAACACTGGGCAAGCGCCCGGCTGCCGGTGCCCCGCGCAGCCTCGATTCGCTCGACTTCCGCGCCCGCTTCGATCTCGATCTGTCGATCGAGCGCAGCGGCGGCGGCCTCGCGTTGGTGCGCCATCCCATCCACGTCGACGAGACTCCGCTGCGCATCCGCGGCACCGTCGGCTCCAGCCTCTACCGATCGGCGCGGAACGCCGGGGCGCCGGTCTTGGCGATCCAGTCGTACCTGCGCGCGCTCGACAAGTACGTCAGCCTCGAAAGCGATCTGGGCGCGAAGGACCAATTCGACCTGATCGTCGCCTACAGGCGCTCGGCCAAGGGCGAGAGGCAGGTCGGCGACCTCCTCTACGCCGGTGTCGAGCGAGCCGGGAAGCCCAGCCTGCAACTCGTGCGCTGGGGCAAGGACGGCGGCATGTTCCCCGCCGGAGCGGCAGGGCAGGCCCGCAGCGTGCCGATCGGCCAGCCGGTGGCCGGGCGCATAACGTCGGGCTACGGCGCAAGGCGGCACCCGATCCTCGGCTATGTGCGCATGCATGCGGGCATCGACTTCGGCGCACCCTATGGCTCGCCGATCTACGCGGTGGCGGATGGCACGGTCACGTTCGCCGGACGCCACGGCGGGCACGGCAACTACGTAAGGCTCCAGCACGGCGGCGGGCTCGACACCGGGTATGGCCATATGAGCCGCATCGCGGTGGCCAGCGGCAGCCGCGTGCGCGCGGGGCAGGTGATCGGCTACGTGGGGTCGACCGGACTTTCGACCGGCCCGCACCTTCACTTCGAAGCCTATCGCGGCGGCCATACCATCAATCCCGCCGGCATCGCCGTGGTCGCCCGCCCGCAGATCGACGGCCATGAGCGCGACGCCTTCAACGCCCGCCTCAAGGCGCTGCTGGGAATCGCGCCGGGCGCTGCCCTGGGCTCTGTGGCACCCGCGCCAAGCGCGGTGGTGGAAGCCGGGCGCGAGATCGACAGGATCGCCGACTGAGCCTCGGGGAGGGCACTCCCCGCGCAACCTTCACCTCCCATTTCGCAAGCCTCCCGCGATTGAACGCACGGCGTTTTTGCGGCAAGCAGCCGCCATGACCGGTACCTATCCCCACAGCCGCCTGCGCCGCGTGCGCGCAACCGCCTGGAGCCGCGCTCTCCACCGCGAGACCGTGCTGACCCCGGCGGACCTGATCTGGCCGCTGTTCGTCACCGAGGGGGACGGGGTGGAGCAGCCGATCGCCTCGCTGCCCGGCGTGTCGCGCTGGTCGGTCGACGGCATCGTCGCGCGCGCCCGCGAGGCGGTGGACCTCGGCATCCCATGCCTGGCGCTGTTCCCGCATACCCAGCCCGAGCGCCGCAGCGAGGACGGGGCCGAGGCGCTCAACCCGGACAACCTGATGTGCCGCACGATCCGTGCGATTCGTGACGACCTGGGCGACAAGGTGGGCCTGCTTACCGACGTCGCGCTCGACCCCTACACCAGCCATGGGCAGGACGGTCTGATCGACGAGGCGGGCTACGTGCTCAACGACCAGACGGTCGAGGCGCTGGTGGGCCAGTCGCTCAACCAGGCCAACGCGGGCGCGGACATCATCGCGCCGTCGGACATGATGGACGGCCGGATCGGCGCGATCCGCGATGCGCTGGAGGACGCGGGCCACGTCAACGTCCAGATCATGAGCTACGCCGCCAAGTACGCCTCGGCCTTCTACGGCCCGTTCCGCGACGCCGTGGGCTCGCGCGGGCTGCTCAAGGGCGACAAGAAGACCTACCAGATGGACCCGGCCAACACCGAGGAAGCCCTGCGCGAAGTGGCGATGGACCTCGCCGAGGGCGCGGACACGGTGATGGTCAAGCCGGGCCTGCCCTACCTCGATATCGTGCGCCGCGTGAAGGAGCGCTTCGAGGTGCCGGTCTTCGCCTACCAGGTCTCGGGCGAGTACGCGATGATCGAGCATGCCGTGGCCGCCGGCGCCGCCGACCGTGACGCGATGGTCATGGAGACGCTGCTCGCTTTCAAGCGCGCGGGCTGTTCTGGCGTGCTGACCTACCATGCGGCCCACGCCGCGCGCCTGCTGAATGGCTGATATGTTCCACGTGGAAACAGAGCGGCTGGTCTTGCGCGACTGGCGCGAAGGCGACATCGAGCGTTTCGCCGAGGTCACCAACACGCCCGCCGTCATGCGCTGGCTGGGCGGCGTGATGGACGCGGAGAAGCTCGCCGCCTTCGAAACCCGCGTCGTCGAGCGCCAGGAGCAGCTCGGCCACACCTTCTGGGTGGTCGAGCGCAAGGACGACGGCGCAATGCTCGGCTTCTGCGGCCTCAAGCTGATCGACGCGCCGGAAGCGAGCTTTACCGGCGAGATGGAGATCGGCTGGCGCCTGCGCGAAGATGCGTGGGGCAAAGGCTATGCCAAGGAAGCCGCCGCCGCCTCGCTCGATCTCGGGTTCGGCCGCTTCGGCGCGGGCGAAATCTTCGCCATCACCAATATCGAGAACACCGGCAGCTGGGGCCTGATGACCCGCCTCGGCATGCGGCGGCGCGAGGAGCTCGACTTCGTCGATCCGCGCTTCGAGCCGCCGATCGGCAACACCATCGTCCATTCGATCACCGCCCAGACATGGCGCGCGGCGCAGGCTTGAGGGCGCGGGCAGGAGGCTCTGCGCGGAACCTGTTCGTCGCGACGATCCTCGTCAGCAGTTTCCTGCTGTTCCTGGTGCAGCCGATGGTCGCGCGCATGGCGCTGCCGCGGCTCGGCGGGGCGCCCAACGTCTGGAACAGCGCGATGCTGGTCTACCAGGCGCTGCTGCTTGCCGGGTACGCCTATGCGCATATGCTCGGACGGTTGCCCCTGCGGCGGCAGGCGGTCATCCATGTCGCGCTGCTTCTGCTGGCGGCGCTGACGCTTCCGGTCGGCCTCGTCGCGCTGCCGCCGATTGCCGGGCTGTCCGAGACTTTGTGGGTGCCGCTGCTGCTGGCGCTGAGCATCGGGCCGGTGTTCTTCGTCGTCTCCGCGCAGGCGCCGCTGATGCAGCGCTGGTTCGCGGCCGACCCCGCAGCGGGGCAGCCCTGGGCGCTCTACGCGGCGTCGAATCTCGGCAGTTTCGCGGGCCTTCTCGCCTATCCGCTGCTGGCCGAGCCGCTGCTCAGCCTGCGCGCGCAGGCGGTGGCATGGAGCGCCGGGTTCGCACTGCTGGTCGCATTGGTGATCTGCGCCGCGCTGAGCCGCCGCAAGCTCTCCTTGCCGGCCCCGGTCGAGGTCGAGGAGAGCGCCCCCATCGGCGGCCGCACCATTGCGCTCTGGCTGCTGCTATCGGCGGTGCCCTCGGGCCTCATGCTGTCGACGACGACGCACCTCACAACCGATATCTTCGCAATGCCGCTGATCTGGGTGATCCCGCTCGGGCTCTACCTGCTGAGCTTCGTGCTCGCCTTCGCCGACCGGCGCGGGGCGGTCATGGCGGTGAGCCGGGGGGCGCCGGTGGTCGTGCTGTTCGCGGGCAGTTACGCCATGCTGTCGAACGGCTCGGGCACGCTGTGGATGGCGGGCGGTGCATGCCTGCTGCTGTTCTGCGTGGCGACGGCCCTCCATGGCCGGCTCTACGACCTGCGGCCCGGTCCGACGCAGCTTACACGCTTCTATCTGGCGATGTCTGCGGGCGGTGCGCTGGGCGGAGTGTTCACCGCGCTCATTGCGCCGCTGGTGTTCGACTGGGCCTGGGAGCATCCGATCCTTATCCTCGCCGCCGCGCTGCTCATGCCGCTGGAGCCGCTGCTGCGCTGGCGCAATACCGATGGCATCGAGCCCGGCATGGCGCGCATCGCGCTCGCGCTGCTGCTGGCCTTCGCGGCTTTCCTGTCGTGGCAGCTGAACAATTGCGCGCTGCATCCCGAGAGCAGCCTCACCGCGCTGGTTCTGACCGTATTTCTGATCGGCACCGGCGTGATGGTCATGGTCTGGCGCGGCGCCTTCGTGGCGGTGCTGGCGATGGCGATGGTCGCGCAGGGTGGCATCTGGACGATCCGCGCGACACTGGCCGGAGAGCGCACCCGCAGCTACTTCGGCATCTACACCCTGCGCGACGATGCCGACGAAAACATGCGCACTTTGGCTCACGGCACCACGCTGCACGGCATGCAGTCGCTCGACCCCGCGCATTCGCGCGAGGCGCTGACCTACTACGGCCCGACCTCGGGCGCGGCGCTGGCGCTGAAAGCGACACCGGCGATCAAGGGCGCGGGCGCCCGCGTCGGCGTAGTCGGATTGGGCACCGGCTCGCTCGCCTGCCAAGCGCGACCCGGACAGCGCTGGACCTTCTTCGAGATCGATCCCGTCGTCCTCGACTTCTCACGCCAGGGCCGCTTCACCTTCCTGAGCCAATGCGCGCCCGGCGCCCGCGTCATCCTAGGCGATGCGCGGCTCAAGCTGGCCGGCCTGCCTGCCGCCTCGCTCGATGTGCTGGTGATCGACGCCTTCTCGTCCGACGCCATCCCCATGCACCTGCTCACCCGCGAGGCGATGCAGGTCTACCTGCGCGCGCTGAGCCCGCGCGGGCTGCTCATGCTGCACATCTCCAACCGCTACATCGACCTTGCCCCGGTGATCGGCTCGACCGCGCAGGACAGCGGCCTCGGCGCGCTGTCGCGGCTGGATTTCCCGGAGGACACCACCCGCTACACGCCGTCGCGCTGGATCGCCCTCTCGCGTGACCGCGCCGTGCTCTCGGCTCTTGCGCACGGCGACGCGGATAGCCCATGGTCGCCGCTCGAGGAACGGGCGGCGGGGCCTTGGACGGACGACCACGCGTCCATCCTCCCGCACGTCCGCTGGGACAGGCTGACAGGAACTCCATGACTGCTGAGCGCACCGACATCACTCTCGCCGCGATCAATGGCAAGGCTCCCAGGATCCACTCCAGCGCCTTCATCGCGCCGGGCTGCCGCATCATCGGCAACGTCGAGATCGGGCCGGATGCGAGCGTTTGGTACAACTGCGTGATCCGCGCCGACGTCCACCGCGTCGTCATCGGCGCGCGTACCAATATCCAGGATGGCTCGGTCGTCCATTGCGACAGCCCCAAGCCCTCCAATCCGGACGGTTTTCCCACCATCATCGGCGACGACGTGCTGATTGGTCACCTCGCCATGGTCCACGGCTGCACGCTGGAGGACCGCGCCTTCGTGGGCCTCGGGGCGATCGTGATGGACGGCAGCTACATCGAGTCCGACGGCATGCTGGCAGCCGGCGCGCAGCTTACCGGCAAGCGCATCGGCGCACGGCAGCTGTGGATGGGCCGCCCCGCAAAGCACCTGCGCGACCTCGACGATGCCGCCATCGCAGCCAATCAGGCGGGCGTGAAGGGCTACGTCATCAATGGCCGGATGCACGCCGAGGCGCTTGGCGTGCATGGCGGCTCGAAGGGCTAATGGCCCGGGCGCGGGCGGAACTTCCCTCGGCCGAGGCGCTGCTGGCGATGGTGGACCGGGAAGGGCGACTGGCCTTGCGCGTGACCCCCGGTGCGCGCGTGGAGGCACTGGAGATCACGGACGGCCGCCTGCTCGCAAAGGTTCGCGAGAAACCTGAGGATGGCAAGGCAACCGAGGCAGTGCGCGATCTGCTCGCCCGGGCGCTGGGGCTGGCGCCGTCGCGGGTGGAACTGCTGCGCGGCGCCACCTCGCGCGAGAAGCAGTTCAGGGTTAACGCCTGACCTCGGCTGTTCCACGTGAAACCCAACCCTCAATCGCGGATCAGCCCCCGCAATGTCTCCAGCCTGTCCGCCTCATGCGCGGGCTTATCCGCACGGATGCGGCTGATGCGGGGGAAGCGCATGGCAACGCCGGACTTGTGGCGCTTGCTGGAGTGGACGGAATCGAAGGCGACTTCGAACACCAGCGACCTGTCGGTCTCGCGCACCGGGCCGAAGCGGTTGACGGTGTGATTGCGGACATAGCGGTCGAGCCATTTCAGCTCCTCGTCGGTGAAGCCGAAGTAGGCCTTGCCGACCGGCAGTAGCTCGGCCCCGGCGTCGGGATCGCCGTCCCAGCAGCCGAAGGTGTAATCCGAATAGAACGACGAGCGCTTCCCCGAGCCGCGCTGGGCATACATCAGCACGCAGTCCACCAGCAGCGGGTCGCGCTTCCACTTGTACCACAGGCCGGTCTTGCGGCCCGCGACGTAGGGGCTGTCGCGCCGCTTGAGCATGACCCCCTCGATCGCATCGTCGCGTGCCCTTTCGCGAATGGCGGAGAGTTCGGCGAAGTCGGCGGCGGGGATGACGCCGCTGATGTCGAAGCGCTCCGGGTCGAGCCGGGGGAGCAGGGTTTCCAGCGCAGCCCGGCGATCCGTCCAGGGCAGGGGGCGCAGGTCCACTCCCTCGACGATGAGGGCGTCGTAGAGCCGCACGAAGGCCGGGTATTCCTCGCGCATCTTCTTGCTGACGGTCTTGCGGCCGAGGCGCTGCTGGAGCGCGTTGAAGCTGGCCGCGCCGCCGGTCTCGCCGCCCTGATGCGCGCCGCGCACCAGCAGTTCACCGTCGAGCACCGCGTCGATGTGCAGGGCATCAGCGATCTCTGGGAATGTGCCGGAAATGTCATCGCCGGAACGCGAATAGACGCGCGTTTCGCCGCCCGCGCGAACCACCTGCACGCGGATGCCGTCCCACTTCCACTCCGCGGCATAGTCCGCCAGATCGACCTGCGTTTCCTCCAGTCCATGCGCCAGCATGAAGGGTCGGAACAGCGGCAGGTCCTGCGAGCTCGGCGGCTCGGCGCCATGTGCGGCCCAGTCGAACAGGGCTGCATAGGGCGCGGTCTGGCCGTGCCAGTGTTCCTCCACGTCCTCCACCGATACGCCGAAAGCCTGCGCGAAAGCTGTCTTGGCGAGCCTTGCGGAAATGCCGATCCTCATCGCGCCGGTCGCCAGCTTGAGCAGGGCGTAGCGGCCCTCCGCGTCAAGCCGGTCGAGCAGGCGCGGCAGGTCGGTCATGACGTTGGCGCGGGTCATGCGGGATAGCGCGTCGACCGCTTCGGAAACGGTCGGCGGCGAGGGCGCCTGCGCCGGTTCGGGCCAGAGCAGGCTGGCGGTTTCGGCCGAATCGCCGACGTACTCGCGGCTCAGCGTCCAGAGCACCGGGTCGATCCGCTCGGTCAGCAGGTTGCGGATGGTCGAGCTTTTCACCGCCGGGAAGTCCAGCCCGTCGGTCAGTGCGGCGAGCGCCCAGCCCCGGTCGGGGTCGGGCGTGACGCGCAAGTAGTCGGCCAGGAGCTTGAGCTTGGCGTTGCGGCTGCGCGTATAGACCAGCGCGTCGAGGAGGGCGGCGAACGCTTCCATCAGAAAGGGTTTGGCACGCGGAGGCGCGGAGGCGCGGAGAAGAAAAGGGAATGGGGGGTCGCGCAAAGGCGCGAAGACGCAAAGGTGTCGTGTTTGCGGCGAAGCCGCTTTTCATATCTGGGTTGCGTGTGCCGACGCGTTGGCATCAAGAGATAGCCTGCGGTGCTGCCGGACCTCTTTGCGCCTTCGCGCCTTTGCGCGAACCCTTCCTGTTCTTCTTCTCCGCGTCTCCGCGCCTCCGCGTGCCACACTCTTTTTGAGCCAGGTCGCGCACATCTCCGGAAAGTATCAGTCATCCTCATCCTCGTACCCCACCAACGCCAGCGCTCGCGCCTTGCGCTGGTTCAGCTGGCACCAGCGCAGCATCGCTTCCTCGCGGCCGTGGGTGATCCAGGTCTCGGCAGGGTTCACGTCCACCACGGTCTGCGTCAGCTCGTCCCAGTCGGCGTGGTCGGAGATGATGAGCGGCAGTTCGACCATCCGCTGCCGGGCGCGTTGCCGCACGCGCATCCAGCCCGAGGCCATGGCGGTGATCGGTTCGGGCAGGCGCCGGCTCCAACGGTCGTTGAGCGCGGAAGGCGGGGCGACGACGATGCTGCCGGCCAGCTCTTCCTTCGTCGCATCGGACATGAGGCGAAGATCGCCGAGGTCCACGCCCCATTCCTCGTAGAGCCGGCACATGCGCTCCATCGCGCCGTGGAGCCAGATGGTGTCCCGGTGCCCGGCGCGGCGCAGTTCGGCGATCAGTCGCTGCGCCTTGCCGAGCGCGTAGGCGCCGACGAGCACGCAGCGCTCCGGGTTGGCGGCAAGGGCGGCGAGGAGCTTGGCGATCTCCTGCTCGACCGGCGGGTGGCGGAATACCGGGAGGCCGAAGGTGGCCTCGGTGACCAGCACGTCGCAGGGGGTGACCTCGAAGGGCGGGCAGGTGGGGTCGGAGCGGCGCTTGAAGTCGCCGGTGACGACGATGCGCTCGCCCGCGTGCTCCAGCAGGATCTGCGCCGAGCCTAGGACGTGGCCGGCAGGAATCCAGGTGGCATGGACGTCACCCGGCAAGGCGATGCGCTCGCCGTAGGGGACCGGCACCGCGCCGTCCTCGGTGGCGTAGCGCAGCTTCATGATCGCGAGGGTCGCAGGGGTCGCGAACGTCTGGCCGTGGCCCCCGCGCGCGTGATCGGCGTGGCCATGGGTCACGAGCGCGCGATCGACCGGCCGGGCCGGGTCGATCCAGCAGTCGGCGGGGACGACGTGGATTCCCCAGGGTTCGGGTCTAATCCAGGAGAAATCGCGGGCCATCCAAAGAGAATGGGGCGGGAACCTCGCGGTTCCCACCCCATCTCGTTGGCCTGGTTATTCGGCTCAGTCGTCGGAACTGGTTTCCGGCTGGGTGCCGGGGTTCTTCGCCCGCTTGGCCGGAGCCTTCTTCTTTGCCTTGGCGACCTTGGGCGCGGAAGGCGTCAGCTCGAAGTTGAGCGCGTCTTCCTTGACCGAGACGTGGACTTCGCCGCCGTGCGCGAGCTTGCCGAACAGCAGTTCCTCGGCGAGCGGCTGCTTGACCTTCTCCTGGATCACGCGGCCCATCGGGCGCGCGCCGTAGAGCTTGTCGTAGCCGCGATCACCCAGCCAGGTCCGCGCATCCGAGTCGAACTGGATGTGGACGTTCTGGTCCGCCAGCTGCAGTTCGAGCTGGAGGATGAACTTGTCCACGACCCGGCTGATGGTGTCCTTGGCGAGATAGGCGAAGGGCACGATCGCATCGAGGCGGTTGCGGAATTCCGGCGTGAACATCTGCTTCACCGCTTCCTCGCCGGCATCCTCCTTCGAGGTGTCGCCGAAGCCGATGCCCTGCTTGGCCATGTCCGACGCACCCGCGTTGGTGGTCATGATGAGGACCACGTTGCGGAAATCGACGGTCTTGCCGTGGTGATCGGTCAGGCGGCCGTTGTCCATCACCTGCAGCAGGATGTTGAACAGGTCGGGGTGCGCCTTCTCGATCTCGTCGAGCAGGAGGACGCAGTGCGGGTTCTGGTCGATCGCGTCGGTCAGCAGGCCGCCCTGGTCGAAGCCGACATAGCCCGGGGGCGCGCCGATCAGGCGGCTGATCGAGTGGCGCTCCATGTATTCGGACATGTCGAAGCGCTTCAGCTCGATGCCCATGATGGTGGCGAGCTGCTTGGCGACTTCGGTCTTGCCGACGCCGGTCGGGCCCGAGAACAGGAACGAGCCGATCGGCTTGTCCGGATCGCGAAGCCCGGCCCGGCTGAGCTTCATCGCGGTGGACAGCAGGTCGATCGCCTTGTCCTGGCCGAACACCACGCGCTTGAGGTCACGCTCGAGGTTGCCGAGCGCCTTCTTGTCGTCGGAGCTGACCGACTTGGGCGGGATGCGCGCCATGGTTGCGATGACCTGCTCAATCTCGCGGGCGGTGATCGTCTTCTTGCGGCGGCTGGGGGGCACCAGCATCTGCATCGCGCCGACTTCGTCGATCACGTCGATCGCCTTGTCGGGCAGCTTGCGGTCGTTGATGTAGCGGGCCGAAAGCTCGACGGCGGTCTTGATCGCGTCGGGCGTGTACTTGACCTTGTGGTGTTCCTCGAAGGCCGTGCGCAGGCCGCGCAGGATCTTGATGGTATCCTCGATCGTCGGCTCGTTCACGTCGATCTTCTGGAACCGGCGCAGCAGGGCGCGGTCCTTCTCGAAGTGGTTGCGGAACTCCTTGTAGGTGGTCGACCCGATGCAGCGGATGGTGCCGCCCGACAGCGCCGGCTTGAGCAGGTTCGAGGCGTCCATCGCACCGCCGCTGGTGGCGCCGGCACCGATCACGGTGTGGATCTCGTCGATGAACAGCACCGCGTGGGGCATCTTCTCCAATTCGGAGACGACCTGCTTGAGGCGTTCCTCGAAGTCGCCGCGATAGCGGGTGCCTGCCAGCAGCGAGCCCATGTCGAGCGAGTAGATCACCGCTTCGGCCAGCACCTCGGGCACGTCGCCCTCGACGATCTTGCGGGCCAGACCCTCGGCGATGGCCGTCTTGCCGACGCCCGGATCGCCCACGTAGAGCGGGTTGTTCTTGGACCGGCGGCACAGGATCTGGATCGTGCGGTCGACCTCCGGGCCGCGCCCGATCAGCGGGTCGACCTTGCCGTTCAGCGCCTTCTCGTTGAGGTTGACGGTGAACTGGTCGAGCGCCGAGTCCTTCTTGTTGCCGGCGGCGGCCTTGGTCTCGTTCTTGTCCTCGGGCGTGGGCGTGTTCTCGTCCGACGAGCCCTTGGGGCTCCGATCCTCGACGCGCTTGCCGCCCTTGCCGATGCCGTGGCTGATATAGCTGACCGCGTCGAGGCGGCTCATGTCCTGCTGCTGCAGGAAATACACGGCGTAGCTGTCCCGCTCGGAGAACAGGGCGACCAGCACGTTGGCGCCGGTCACGGTGTCCTTGCCCGAGGACTGGACGTGGAGAATGGCGCGCTGGATCACGCGCTGGAAGCCGGCGGTCGGGGCGGGGTCGCCCTTTTCCTCGGTCTTGAGCGACTGGTATTCCTGATCGAGATACTGGCGCACCACGTCCCCGAGATCGCCGAGGTCCACGCCGCAAGCCTGCATGACCTGAGCGGCGTCGGTGTCGTCGATCAGCGCGAGCAGGAGGTGCTCGAGCGTCGCATATTCATGGCTGCGCTCGGATGCGTGAGACAGAGCCGAGTGCAGGGTCTTTTCAAGGCTTTGCGCGAAACTTGGCATTTAAGCGACCTTCATTGTGAGGGACGACTCTCCTGTGGGGAGCTTGGCGGCAAGAGGTTTCAGCATCGATATAGGAACGATCAGGGCCGTTGCGAGGTTGCCTCCAGTTGCACCCGTATCGGCGGCAAGAGGCGAAGCTGCGCGGCTCACGATGATCGCGGCCTGAACAGCGCATCGGCTGCGAGCCGGTGCGCGGAAGATGTGTCCCGGTGGGCGCGGACCCGTTCGATCTCCGCTTCCAGGAGGACGATGCGTGCGCCGAGTTCGTCCAGCGAATAGCGCTCCAGGCTTTCGCTGGCGAGGAGGCTGGCGGCGCCGAAGTTTCCTTCGGAGGACCGCAGCCGCGGTCGATCATCATCGTCCATTGCGGTGCAGCATCGGACTGTATTTCCTGCCTGTCAATGGGCCGAAAGGTGTTCCCCGCAGCCCAGTGCTGTGGCACCATCGGGCCATGTTAGCTGACGCTCCGGACCTGAAGCCGCCTGCCACCATGACCGCCGTCGGCTACGAATCGCCCGGCGGACCCGAGGTTCTCCGGGCCACGGTCGTCTCCGTGCCGGCGCCCGGTCCGGGTGAGGTGCTGGTCAAGGTGGCCTTTGCCGGCGTCAATCGCCCCGACGTCGTGCAGAGGCAGGGCAACTATCCGCCGCCGCCGGGCGCCTCGCCGATTCCGGGGCTCGAGATTTCGGGCACCATCGCCGCACTGGGCGAGGGCGTGGATGCCTTCGTCACCGGGGAAGCGGTCTGCGCACTGGTCTCGGGCGGGGGCTATGCCGAATACTGCATCGCCAAGGCCGCGCACTGCCTGCCGGTCCCAGACGGCCTCGCCATGGACGAAGCGGCGGCGCTTCCCGAAACGCTGTTCACCGTCTGGCACAACGTCTTCGAACGCGGCTACGCGCGGCAAGGCGAGACGCTTCTGGTCCACGGCGGCACCAGCGGCATCGGCACCATGGCGACGATGCTGGGGCGTCATTTCGGGCTGACCGTCATCGTCACCAGCGGCTCGCCCGACAAGTGCGAGGCGGCGCTGAAGATCGGCGCGCATCATGCGATCGACTACAAGGCGGCCGATTTCGTCGAGGAAGTGGCACGGATCACCGGCGGCAGGGGCGTCGACCTCGTGCTCGACATGGTCGCGGGAAGCTACGTCGCCCGCAATCTCAAGTGCCTCGCGCCCGAGGGTCGGCACGTCACCATCGCGGTGCAGGGCGGCGCGAAGGCGGAGATCAACATGGCGGTGGTCATGAGCCGTCGCTACACGCTCACCGGGTCGACGCTGCGGCCGCGTTCGGACGAGTTCAAAGCGCTGCTCGCGCAGGAAATCCTCGAATGCGCCTGGCCTCTCGTGGAAGAGGGGGAGTTGCGGCCGGTCATGGACGCCCGTTTCCCACTAGCCGAGGCTGCTGCGGCGCATGTGCGGATGGAAGCGGGCGACCATATCGGCAAGATCGTGCTGGAGGTTTAAACGTCGCCGGAGCGTTCCACGTGAAACGTTCCAGACAAGCGATCGAATGACGCCGTAAATGACTCTGCCGAATAACGAGCCTTTTGCTTGCCGAATCCGCAAACATTGCCTAAATCGACCCGGTACGGCCGCTCCGATGGGGCGGCCCTTATTGTTTCCGCCGGAGATAGAGACATGAGCCAGCCCACTCCGCTGATGCCCCACGCGACCGCTTCCTGGCTGGTCGACGTCACTTCGCTGACTTTCGAGCAGATCGCAGAATTCTGCGGACTCCACATGCTCGAAGTCCAGGCGATGGCCGACGACCTGGCATCCAGCAAGTATACCGGTCGCGACCCCGTGCGTTCGGGCGAGCTGACCATGGAAGAAATCGAGAAGGGGCAGGCCAACCCCGAATACAAGCTGCGCATGCACAAGGCGCCGGTCAACGTGAGCCGTACCAAGGGCCCGCGCTACACCCCGGTGTCCAAGCGCCAGGACAAGCCGGACGGCATCGCCTGGATCCTGCGCAACCACCCCGAGGTTTCGGACGCGCAGGTCGGCAAGCTGATCGGCACCACGCGCAACACGATCGCGGCGATTCGCGACCGTTCGCACTGGAACATCGCCAACATCACCCCGAAGGACCCGGTCACGCTGGGCCTGTGCTCGCAGCGCGAACTCGACGCCATCGTCGCCAAGGCTGCCAAGAAGGCGGGCATCGAGGAGGACGAGAACCTCACCAACGAGCGCCTGTCCGACGATCGCACCGCGCTGATCGAGGAACTGCGCGCCGAGCGTCAAGCCCAGGTCCAGGCCGCCAGCGCCGCCGCGCAGGAAGCCGAAGTCGCCGCCTGGCTGGAAGCCAAGCGCGCCGCCGAGGCCGAGGAACGCGGCCAGTAAGCGCGCCTGCAAGACACGAAAAAGGGCCGCGGGCGAAAACCCGCGGCCCTTTTTTTGGGCTTGAGGACAGTTACTCCGCCGCGGCGGGCAGGATCAGTTCCGGTTCGGCGTGGGGCAGGCGCGCGATGGCCGGAGGCATCTGGCCGCCGTTGGGGCTGAGGCGTCCTTCCAGGCGGGCCCCCTGCTCGATGGTCAGAGCGTCGTAGGCGACGTCGCCCTCGATCCGCGCGGTCTTGAGGATCACCACTTCACGCGCGGCGACCGAGCCGCGCACGAGGCCGGCGATCCGCACCGATTCGGCGCGCACGGCGCCGGTGATCTCGCTGCCTTCGCCCTGCACGAGCGAGTTGCATGAAATGTCCCCGTCGACGCTGCCGTCGACGTGCAGGTCGGCGCTCGCCTGGATGTTGCCGGTGATGGCGGTGTCGGCGCCGAGCATCGAGAAACTGGTGGCGCCGTTGACGGTGCGGGAGCTGATGAAGGCCTTGGCCATGTCCGCGTCTCTCCTTTTTTGGCCCTACTTGGTCTGGGCGTTACGAGCGGCTTCGAGGAACGGGCGCGGGTTGACCGGGCGGTCGTTGACGCGCACCTCGAAATGCAGGTGGGGACCGGTCGAGCGTCCGGTGCTGCCCATGGCGGCGATCAAAGCGCCTGCCTCGACCTCCTGGCCGACATGGGCGCGGAAGCCCGAAAGGTGGCCGTAGCGGGTCATCAGGCCGTTGCCGTGCGTCACTTCGACGCAGTTGCCGTAGCCGGACTTCTGGCCGACGAAGGTGACCTTGCCCTTGGCGGCGGCGTAGATCGGCGAGCCCATCGGGCCGGGGAAATCGAGCCCGGCGTGGAATGCGGCGCCGCCGGTGAAGGGGTCGGACCGGTAGCCATAGCTGGACGAGACATAGGCGACGTGGGCCGGGCTGACCTGGGGGATCGAGGCGAGGCCGCTTTCCAGCGCGTCCATGCGGGCAAGGCTCTGGCCCATGCGGCGGAAGCGGGGGTCCACGCTGCCGTCGCTCGCGGTGACCAGCTTGATGAGCGGGCCGCCCTCTGCGGTTCGGGCCCGCGAAGCCATGGCACCCGGATTGAGGCCGAGGTGGCGGATCGCCTCGCTGGCCGCCTCAGAGCGCTGGTCGGCATAGCGGGTCAGGCGATCGACCAGAGCGAGCTGTCCGGCCTCTATGCGGGCGAGGGGGCCGGCGCCCGGCATCGCGGCGCTGATCTTCGTGGCGGCTGGAACCTCGTCGCCGGAGCCTTCGACGGTGCCGGCTTCGGGAAGGTCGCCGATGTGGGCGTCCACCACCTGCTCGATGAACTTCTGCCGGCGGACGAGATCGGAAGCCAGCGCATCGACGCCCTGCTTGTACTGCTGGACGCGCCCTTCGGCCCTGGCGACAGTGGCCTCGCGCTGCACGAGGGCGGCCTGCGTGGTCTCGGTGGAGGCCTGCGACAGCGCCAGTGCGCCGACCGAGGCGCACCAGGCGCCGAGCAGGCCGACCGCGACACCGGCGGCGATCTTCTGGCTCCGCGCCGAAACGCGGATGAAACGGACCTGCCCCTGCGATCGCATGATGAACTCGCGATCAGGGAAGGCAGTCCTGAGGCGCTGTAAAAGCGCCCCGGCTGATGTGGATAGCAAAACGACCCCGCTGGAAATTCTATGTCTCAGTCCCGGATCGGCGAGCTAGCAGGGGGCGGTTGGCATGGCGAATCGACTCGGCTCGAAGCATTGTCGAATCGAGCCGAGTCGGACGAGTCCTGCGGTGAGCCGAGGGATACAACACCGATTGTCATTTTGCTGCCCGGGAATCGCATCGCCTGGTTGATGAAATACATGCGCGGGACGGCTTTTCTTATGGGCGAAGCCGCACTGGATGCCGACGATGTGAAGGAGCCTGCGCGAAGGTAGCAGCGCTGGGCGATGTAGGAAAATGCCCGTCGCCGCGCCCTTCGCGATCGGTGACAACCGGGCGCGGCAGTGCTAGCCGGAGGGCATGAACCTCGAGACCACCCTGACCGCCGATCCCAACGTGCTTTCGCCCGAAGCGCTGGTCGAGCAGCTCGCGCGTGACGGCCGCGCCGCCCAGCGCGTGCTTGCCTGGCTGGGCGACGGGCAGAAGGCCGATGCCTTGCGCGCCGCCGCTGCCGCGCTGCGCGAGGCGCAAGCCGACATCCTCGCCGCCAACGCGCAGGACATCGCGGCGGGCGAGGCGAAGGGCCTGACGGCCGCGCTGCTCGACCGGCTGCGGCTCGACGAGGGGCGCCTCGCCGGTATCGCCGACGCCCTCGAGCAGGTCGCGGCGCTGCCCGATCCGGTGGGCGAGGTGATCTCCGCCAGCGAGCGGCCCAACGGCCTCAAGCTGTCTCGCGTCCGCGTGCCGATCGGCCTCATCGGCATCATCTACGAAAGCCGCCCCAACGTCACCGCCGACGCCGCCGCGCTGTGCCTGCGCTCGGGCAATGCCGTGCTGCTGCGCGGCGGAACCGAGGCGCTCCATTCCAACCGCGCGATCCGCGCCGCCCTGGCCGCCGGGCTCGAGAGCGTGGGTATCCCCGCCGCCGCGATTCAGCTGGTGCCGACGCAGGACCGCGCCGTCGTCGGCGCGATGCTGACCGCCGCCGGGCTGATCGACATGATCGTCCCGCGCGGGGGCAAGAGCCTCGTCGCCCGGGTCCAGGCCGATGCGCGCGTTCCCGTGCTCGCCCACCTCGACGGCATCTGCCACACCTACATCCACGCCGCCGCCGAGCCGGAGATGGCGCGCAAGCTCGCGCTCAACGCCAAGATGCGGCGCACCGGCATCTGCGGGGCGATGGAGACGCTGCTGCTCGACGCGCTGTTCCCCGAGAGCGAGGCGGTGGTCGCGGGCCTGCTCGATGCGGGCTGCGAACTGCGCGGCGATGCCCGCGCCCAGGCGCTCGACCCGCGTATCGTACCCGCCGCTGACGAAGACTGGGACACCGAATACCTCGACGCCGTGCTTGCGGTCGCCGTGGTGGACGGGATCGAGCCCGCCATCGCCCACATCGCCGCGCACTCCTCGCACCACACCGACGCCATCGTCACCGACGACGCGGAGGCCGCCGAGCGCTTCCTCGACGAGGTCGACAGCGCCATCGTCATGGTCAATGCCTCGAGCCAGTTCGCGGATGGCGGCGAGTTCGGCCTCGGCGCCGAGATCGGGATCGCCACCGGCCGCCTACACGCCCGCGGCCCCGTCGCGCTCGAGGGGCTGACCACCTACAAGTGGCAGGTGCGCGGCACGGGGCAGGCGCGTCCCTGATTCTCCGGATGGTTCACGCGGAGGCGCCGAGGCGCGGAGTAGGAGAAGGGGTGTTCGCGCAAAGGCGCAAAGGCGCGAAGGTGTCGTGCTTGCGGCGAAGCCGCCTTCCATCTCGGCGTTGCGGATGGCGCAGCACCTGCTCCTGCAAAAAAGCCTGCGGCGCGAAGCGACCTCTTCGCGCCTTTGCGCCTTTGCGCGAACCCGAATCCCTTTCTCCTCCGCGCCTTGGCGCCTCCGCGTGACAAAAACCTTCCCCTCCCGCCCCGGCCCGTTCACCGGCCTGCTCGGCGGCAGCTTCAATCCGGCCCATGGCGGACACCGGCGAATCACCCTGTTCGCGATCGACGCGCTCGGCCTCGACGAGGCGTGGTGGCTGGTTTCGCCGGGCAATCCGCTGAAGCCCGCCAAGGGCATGGCGCCGCTCGGCGCGCGGCTCGAATCGGCGCGGCGTCAGGCCCGGCGTTCGCGGATCCGTCCCACCGCGATCGAGCGCGAACTGGGTACGCGCTTCACCGTGGATACCCTGAAGGCGCTGCTGCGGCGCTACCCGAAACGGCGCTTCGTGTGGCTCATGGGGGCCGACAATCTCGCCCAGTTGCACCGCTGGAAAGACTGGCGGACCATCGCCCGACTCATGCCGATTGCGGTAATCGCCCGTCCGGGGTATGATGGCGCTGCCCTCGCGAGCCCCGCGATGGCCTGGCTAGGGCGCTACCGGAAGCCCATGACCAGCCTTCGCGACCCGGAAAGGTGGAGCGCACCCGCGCTAGTGACATTGCGATTCGACCCCGATACGCGGTCGGCAACGGCGATACGCCAGGCCGATCCGGACTGGGCACGAAGGTCTGGAACCGGACTTTCGCGGGATGCAGTCACGCACCGCACCATTCCGGGTATGGCAGAGTGAGTGGCTTCGTGCCCCTTCTCCTGCACTACCGGCAACCAAAGAAAACGATCGATCGTGGCACGGCGGTTTCCGCCGGGTTCGGTCGATCCCTGAAAGGAGCAGACACCAACTAAAATGCCACAGGCACAGATACAGCCGGCCTCCACCGGCGCCACCCCCCCGCCTACGATCCAGAGCGACGATCCGCTGCTGGCCCTCGTCCTCGGTTCGCTGGACGATGACCAGGTGCAGGACCTCGTCACCATCGATCTCGAAGGCAAATCCAGCATCGCCGACTTCATGGTGATCGGCTCGGGCCGTTCGACCCGCCAGGTCGCGGCCATGGCGCAGAAGCTCGGCGAGCGCCTCAAGCAGGGCGGCCACGGCAGCCCCCGCATCGAGGGTCTTCCGGCAGCCGACTGGGTTCTGGTCGACGCGGGCAGCGTGGTCATTCACCTGTTCCGACCCGAAGTGCGCAGCTTCTACAACCTGGAAAGGATGTGGGGCTTCGACGGACCGTCCGGGGCGGCCTGACGGCCTTCGCCGCGGCGAGAGGATGAGCCCCGGTCGCCACGAGTGACCGGGCCCCTTGCGAAAGGACAAGCGCCGGGACCCGATCCCGGTGGCGCCCGACAATGCTGCTTCACATCATCGCCCGCGGCAAGATCGCCCGCTCGCCCGAGGCCGACCTGCTCGACCGCTATGCGAAGCGCATCGCCTGGCCCTTCCGCCACAGCGAACTTCCCGACGTGGGCGGCAAGGTCCCGCCCCCCAGCCAGACCCCCAGCCGCGACGTCCTCCTCGACGAGCGCGGCAAGACCATGAGTTCCGAGGAATTCGCCGCATTGCTCGGCCGCTGGCGGGACGAGGGCGTGCGCGAATGCCGCTTCCTCATCGGCGCCGCCGACGGCCACGGCGACGAGGCGCGTACCCGCGCCGACCATCTGCTGTGCTTCGGCCGGATGACCTGGCCCCACCTGATGGCCCGCGCCATGCTCGCCGAACAGTTGTGGCGGGCGACCGCGATCCTCGCCGGACATCCCTACCACCGCTCGGGGTGAGCGCCGCAGGCAGCACGCGTCCCCTGGCCGCCGCACTTCCCTCTTCCCGGCCCCCGCGCGCTCGCCTAGTAACCCCGCGTGAAGCCTGTCTCCCGTTCCCTGCTGGTCGTTGCCGCATTTGGCGGAGCCGCGCTTGCCACGCAGGCGATGACGCAGGGCGGCGCCTTGGCGGTGCTCGACCCGGCCGTCGACGCGCGGCGGGCACAGGCCGACATGCGCGCCGCGCAGGCCGAGGGTGTGGCGGCGCGAAAGCGGGCCGAGACGCTCGAGCAGCGCGCGCGGGCCGTCACCCGTCAGGCCGAAAGCACCGCGCGCGAGGCTGCTGCCGTCGCCGCGCGCATCCAGGAAACCGAGGCCGCCATCGCCGCGCAGCAGGCGCAGATGCGGCTGATCGCCTCGCAGCGTGCCAGCTTGCGCGCCCAGCTGGCCGAGCGGCAGGGGCCGCTCGCGCGGCTGACCGGCTCTCTCCAGCGGCTCTCGCGCCGGCCGCCGCTGCTGGCCCTGCTGCGGCCGGGCTCGGTTCGCGACGCGGTCTACCTGCGCGCGATGCTCGACACGATGCTGCCCGAGGTCGAGAAGCGCACTGCCGGTCTTCGCGCCGCGATCGAGCGGGGCCGCGCACTCGAAGGACAGGCCCGCGCGGCCGCCGCCGGGCTGGCGAGCGCGCAGGCGCAGATGCAGGCACGGCGGCGGCAGCTGGCGATGCTCGAATCGCGCCAGCGCCTCGCCGGGCGCGAGGCCGACGGCATCGCCGCGCGCGAAGGCGACCGGGCCCTGGCGCTCGCGGAAAAGGCGCGCGACCTTGGCGACCTGGTCGAGGAAGTCGGCCGCCAGGGCCAGCTGCGCGCGCAGCTCGCCGCGCTGCCGGGGCCGATCATGCGCCCGGCCCGGCCCGAGGATGCGCGCGTCGCCGATGCCTCGCAGTTCGTGCCGCCGCCCGAGGGGCTGTCCACCTACCTGCTGCCGGTGACGGGGCGGCTGGTGACCGGCTTCGGCGAGGATGCGCCGGGCCAGGCGCGCTCGGCCGGGCTGGTGCTGGGCCCGCGCGCGCTGGCCCAGGCGGTGGCACCGGCGCCGGGACGGGTAGCTTTCGCCGGGCCCTATCGCGGCTACCAGAACATCGTCATCGTCGAGCATCAGGGCGGCTGGACCTCGCTCGTCACCGGCCTCGCGCGGCTGGACGTGGCGGTGGGGGAGACGGTGGTGGCCGGCTCGCCGATCGGCACTGCCGGGCCGGGAGCGCCGCGCGTGATGGTCGAGCTGTGGCGCGGCGGGGTGGCGGTCAACCCGCTGGCGTACATCCGTTCGTTGTAGATCGGTTTCACGCGGGAGCGCGGATAAGAACAAGGGATACGGTCACGCAGAGACGCAGGGACGCAGAGGGGCAGCGCTTTCGGCGAAGCCGCTTTTCGCTCCTCGATGGCGCCTGCCGCAGCGCCGAATGGCACCAGGGCCTGCGGCGTCACTCGACATCTCTGCGCCTCTGCGTCTCTGCGTGAACCCGCTCTTCTCTTCTCCGCGTCTCCGCGTGAACAGGGGGCTGCGCATTCACCCACTGTCTCCCATATGGAGCCAAACCCCGTCCGTTCCGCTGGCGTTCACCGCAATCGGACGATAGGATGACACAAACCCCGTTCGGCCACGTCGCCGGATGACCTGAAAGAGGCACATCGCCCGATGAAGATCGCTCCGTTCCTGCGCGCCGCGCTGCTCGTTTCCGCCGTGGCGGTGCTGCCCGTCGCGACCTCGGGGCTGGCGGCGGTCGATACCCGCGCCGCCCACGAATTCGACAAGCTGTTCACGATCTACCAGATCGTGAAGGAGAACTACGTCGACCAGGTGGACGACGACAAGCTGCTCAAGGGCGCGATCGACGGCATGCTCGCCAGCCTCGACCCCCATTCGAACTACCTCGACGGCCCCTCGCTGCAGCGGCTCGAGACGATGATCGACGGCAAGTACACGGGCCTGGGTCTCTCGGTGATCGAGGACGAAGGCGCGGTGAAGATCATCTCGCCGTTCAAGGGCAGCCCGGCCGAGAAGGCGGGCCTCAAGGCGGGCGACTACATCACCCACCTCGACGGCGTGCTCTATTACGAGCGCGACCTGGACGAAGCCGTGTCCAAGATGCGCGGCGCGGCGGGCACCTCGATCCGCCTGACGATCTTCCGCCAGGGCCGCGACGCCCCGTTCGACGTCACCGTGACGCGCGGCGTGATCGAGCTGGAACCGGTGACTTCGGAGCTGAAGGACAATGTCGGCGTGATCTCGGTGAACGAGTTCTCGCGCGATGTCGGCAACGACGTGAACACCGCGCTGTCCGATCTCAAGAAGCAGGCCGCGCTCAAGGGCGGCAAGCTGGCGGGCCTCGTGCTCGACCTGCGCTCGAACCCCGGCGGCTCGCTCGACGAGGCGGTGGCGCTGTCCGACCTGTTCCTCGAAAAGGGGGACATCGTCTCGCAGCGCGGCCGCAACGCGGCGGAGAACCAGTTCTACCGCGCCGAATCGATGTTCAAGGGCGATGCCGCCAAGGGCCTCCCGGTGGTCGTGCTGGTCGACGCGGGCTCCGCCTCGGCTTCCGAGATCGTCGCGGGCGCGCTGCAGGACCAGCACCGCGCGGTGATCATGGGCGAGCGCACCTTCGGCAAGGGCTCGGTCCAGACCTTCCTCCCGCTCGACAACGACAGCGCGGTGAAGCTGACCACGGCGCGCTACTTCACCCCTTCGGGCCATTCGGTGCAGGAGGGCGGCATCGTCCCCGACATCAAGGTGCCGCAGCTGTCCGACCCCGATGCCCGCGCGCGGGCCGAGCGCGCGGTGCGCGAGTCCGACCTGCGCGGCCACCTCATCAACGAGGCATCGCTGAAGGACAAGGACCTCGAGACCGACAAGATGGACGATCCGCGCTTCAAGGTAACGGCCGCGGAACTTGAAAAGCAGGGCATCAAGGACTTCCAGCTGAACTACGCGATCACGACGCTGCAGCGCACGGCGGGCAAGCCGGCGCTGGCTGCCGCCGCCAAGCCCGCCGCCGCGCCGGCCAAGCGCTGACGGCAGGCGAGCACATGGCCGTTCCCATCGCCGCTCCGGTGCGCGCCGCCCGCTGGCTCGCGCTTGCCGTCCCGGTCTGCCTGCTGGGCGGGGCGCTGGTGAGCCAGTACGTCTTCGGTCTACACCCTTGCGAGATGTGCTGGTGGCAGCGCTACCCGCACATGCTGGCGATCCCGCTGGCGGCGCTGGCGTTCTTCTGGCGGCCGGTGCGCCCGCTCGTCGCCGTGGCGGCGCTGGCGGTGCTCGCCTCCGGGCTGATCGGCGGCTTCCACGCCGGGGTCGAATACCACTGGTGGGAAGGCGTCACCGCCTGCACCGCCAGCCCGATGGCGGGCGGCGGCGACCCGCTCGACGCGATCATGAACGCGCCGGTGATCCGCTGCGACGTGGCGCCCTGGGATCTGCTGGGTGTCTCGCTGGCGGGCTGGAACTTCCTGTTCTCGACCGCAGCGGCACTGGCCATTTTCGGCCTGATCGCGACTTCTGAAAAGGCCCGGCCATGAGTGAAGTTTCCAGGCGCAGCGAGCGGATGCTGCGGGTCGACCAGGCGGGCGAGTACGGTGCGACGCGCATCTATGCCGGCCAGCTCGCGGTGATGGGCACGCGCGCGCCGCACGCCACCGAGATTGCCGGCATGGCCGCGCAGGAGGCGGATCACAGGGCCCGCTTCGATGCCATGATCGCCGAGCGCCGCGTGCGCCCGACGCTGCTCCAGCCGGTGTGGTCGGTCGCAGGCTATGCGCTGGGCGCGGCGACGGCGCTGATCGGCCCGAAGGCGGCGATGGCCTGCACCGCCGCGATCGAGACCGAGATCGAGCGTCACTATACCCAGCAGGTCGACGAACTCGGCACCGACGATCCCGAGCTGTCCGAGGTGATCCGCGAATTCCGCGACGACGAGCGCGAGCACCGCGATGCCGCGCTGGCGGCGGGCGCGGAGCAGGCGCCGGCCTATCCGCTGCTGTTCCACGCGATCCGCATGGGCTGCCGGGTGGCGATCAAGCTTTCCGAGCGCATCTAGGGGCAACTCCCGAGGGGCCGTTCCCGGAACGATTTCGCCCGCCGGCGGGTTTGTTTGGAATGCGGCCGGCTTAAGCTATCGTTCAAGCCGGGACGGTCCTATATCGGGGCCATACCTTGCCGCTACCGACGCATTGGAGCCCCCGCGATGACCCGCCTCCTGACTTCCGCCGCCCTGGCCGCCCTGATGCTGACGGCCGCGCCCGCCATGGCGCAGGATGACGCGGCTCTCGATTCCCGGGGCGAGAAGGTCAACCAGCTCATCGTCTACGGTGAAGATTCCTGCCCGGCCTCGGCCCCCGGCGAGATCACCGTCTGCGCGCGCAAGCCGGAGGAGGAGCGCTACCGCATCCCCCTGCCGCTGCGCGGGATCGACCAGCCGCAGGCCGAAGCCTGGTCCAACAAGGTGCAGGCCTACGAAACGGTCGGCGCCTTCGGTTCGCTCAGCTGCTCCCCGGTCGGGGCGGGCGGATCGCTGGGGTGCACGCAGCAGTTGATCGACAAGGCTTATGCCGATCGGGACAATGGCAGCGAAATCCGCTTCGGCGAACTGATCGCCGCCGAACGCGAGAAGCGCCTCTCCACCATCGATGCCGACGCCGCCGAGCAGCAGGGCCGCGTCGAGGAAGCCGAAAAGGCCTACTTCGAGCAGCGCCAGCGCCAGGAAGCGGAACAGGATGCGGCGGAAGCCGCGGGCAAGGCGCCGCTGCCCAAGGTCCAGTAAGCCGTACTTCACCCCGGCCCGGCCGGGGAGGACGGCGGTCGCCGGCTCCTTGGCCCAAGGCGGGCTTCCTGCCCTGAAACCGGAACGCACTTGTCCGCATCCCGCAAATCGGGTCAGACGACGCCCGTGAGGGGTTCCGCAGCATCAACGCCGACGCCGTGCGGGCCGGGTTTCCGGTCGGCGCGGCCGTGCGCCGCGAGCCTTCGCATCAATCTCCAGACTGAAGGAAAGCGGGTGCGCGGATGGGCGTGACGGAGTCGATCGACGTGTTCCACGCCATCGCGGGCCTGCTGGTCGGCACGCTGGTAGGGCTGACCGGAGTGGGCGGCGGCTCGCTGATGACGCCGCTGCTGGTGCTGATGTTCGGCGTCAGCGCCAAGACCGCGGTGGGCACCGACCTGCTGTTCGCCGCCATCACCAAGATCGCGGGCTCTGCCGTCCACGGATCTCGCGAGACGGTGGAGTGGCCGATCGTGCGCCGCCTCGCCATCGGCAGCATCCCGGCTGCCCTGCTGACGCTGGCGGTGCTGGCGAGCATCGGCAAGGTCGGGCAGTCCGCCGAGCATGTGATCCTGGTCTCGCTCGCCTGCCTGCTGGCGCTGACCGCGCTGGCGGTGATCGGGCGCAAGTGGCTGTTCCGCCATGCTCGGGACTTCGACGGCGTCCGCTCCCCCGGCCGCGTGACCGGCGCCACCGTGGCGCTGGGCGCGCTGATCGGGGCGGCGGTGTCGATGTCCTCGGTGGGCGCGGGCGCGATCGGGGTGACAGTGCTGCTGATGCTCTACCCGCGTCTGCAGATGGCACGCATCGTCGGCTCGGACATCGCGCACGCCGTGCCGCTGGCGCTGATCGCGGGCACGGGGCACTGGATCATGGGCGATGTCGACGGACGGCTGCTGACCAACCTGCTGATCGGCTCCATCCCGGGCGTGGTGGTGGGCAGCTACCTGTCCTCGCATGCGCCCGACCGGGTGCTGCAGCCGCTGCTGGCGGGGGTGCTGGCGCTGTCGTCGTGGCAGCTTTTCGTGAAGGCCTATACGCCGGAGAAGGCGAAGGTCGAAGTCATCGCCCCGGCCAGGGCAGCGGAGCGGCGCTGACGGGGAAAGAGGAACACGAAAGGGCCGGGAATCACCCCGGCCCTTCGTCTTTCCAGCCCCTATGCGCTCAGGCGAGCGCGATGTCGGGGGCGTCTTCCTGCTTCATGCCGACGACGTGATAGCCGCAGTCGACGTGGTGGGTTTCGCCCGTCACGCCCGACGACAGGTCGGACAGCAGGTAGAGCCCGGCGCCGCCGACGTCCTCGATCGTGACGTTGCGGCGCAGCGGCGAGTTCAGTTCGTTCCACTTGAGGATATAGCGGAAGTCGCCGATGCCGCTGGCGGCGAGCGTCTTGATCGGGCCGGCGGAGATGCCGTTGACGCGGATGCCCTGCGGCCCCAGGTCGTTGGCGAGGTACTTCACCGAGGCCTCGAGAGCGGCCTTGGCCACACCCATGACGTTGTAGTGAGGCACCACCTTTTCCGCGCCGTAGTAGGTGAGCGTCAGGATCGAGCCGCCCGCCGACATCATCGGCAGCGCCCGCTTGGTCACGGCCACGAGGCTGTAGGCCGAGATGTTCATCGTCATCAGGAAATTGTCGAGGCTGGTGTCGACGTATTTCCCGCGCAGTTCGTTCTTGTCGGAGAAGCCGATGGCGTGGACGACGAAGTCGATCGTCCCCCAGCGCTCCTCGATCTGCGCGAAGGCAGTGTCGAGGGCTTCCATGTTCGAGACGTCGCATTCGACGAGGAAATCGCTGCCCAGGCTCTCGGCCAGCGGCTTCACCCGCTTGGCAAGAGCTTCGCCCTGGTAGGAAAAGGCGAGCTCTGCGCCTTGTTCGTGCAGCTTTTTTGCGATTCCCCAGGCCAGCGACTTGTCATTTGCAAGGCCCATGATGAGGCCGCGTTTACCGTGCATCAGACCGGTCATTCGTTTCTTCCTGTACTTTCCTTGTCGTTCGACCCGGGGGTCGTGGCGGCGGGTCCGGGCGTGTCTGGCGCCTCGGGTGCCCCCGCGAGCGCCGCGTTGAGTTCGGCGCCTACCACCATCCCTAATCCCACAAGCCAGAAAAAGAAAAGCGCGATCATCACTCCAGCGAGGCTTCCGTACGTCAGATCGTACATGAAGAACGTCTGGAGGACCTTCGGAAGGGCGTAGGCGACCAGCAGCCACCATCCGGTGACGAGCGCGGCGCCCGGCCATTTGGGGTATCGGCGCTTCTGGTAGGCGGACGGAGTGAGCAGGTAGATCAGCATGTAGATCGAGCCGAACAGCGCGCCCGCGCTGATCGCGCCCGATATCGCGATCTGCTCCGACAGGTCGTCGAGGCGGGGGAACAGCACCGCGATGATCGCCTCGCTCGCCGAGATCAGCACCTGCGAGGACAACGAAACCAGCAGCAGCAGCACCGAGCCGAAGATGAGCCCGGTGGACACCAGCCGCGAGCGCCAGAAGCGCTGGCGCTTGGTGGTGTTGTAGGCGCGGTGGAGGATGTCGCGGATCGTCTCGACCAGGCTCGTCGCGGTCCAGAGGCCGAAGATGCCGCCGATCCACAGCAGGTGGCCATGGCGCGCGGCGGCGACATCGTGGGCGACGGGTCCGAGCACTTCGGCGACGCGCGGCGGGATGGCGCTCAAGACCGCGTCGATCGACGCGCCGAGCTGGTCCTGCTCGCCCAGCGCCGAGAAGATGGCGGCCAGCGCGATGAAGAAGGGGAACAGCGCCAGAAGCGTCATGTAGGCGAGGTTGCCGGCGTGGATGAACCCGTCGTCCCAGGTGCCGTTGACGACGCGCATGACGATGCGGAAGAACCGGGTGCCGGGGCCGGCCTTGCGCTTGATCCTGTGGCCCAGCCTCTCGTGATGACGAGCGGGGTCGTGGCCGGGTTGGCCGTCCGTCACGCCCGCCGGGAGGGCGGGCCGGGCCGGGGGATCAGATGCCAAGCTTGCCGCGCACGTCGCGGCCGTCGCTCCAGCCTTCCAGCCGCGCGGCGAGGTCGCGTCCTGCTTCGGAATCGGGTTCGGGCATGGCGATCTGCAGGGCGATCAGCTGGTCGCCGCGGGTGCCGTCCTTGCGGCTCATGCCGCGGCCCTTGAGGCGCAGCACCTTGCCCGAGCTGGCGCCCACGGGGACCGAGAGCATGACCGCGCCCGCCGGGGTGGGGGCCTTGACCTTGGCGCCGGAGAGAGCCTCGTCTAGCGTGATCGGCAGGTCGATGCGCAGGTCGTCGCCTTCCTGGCGGAAGAAGGGGTGCGGCTGTATCTGGATGGTGACGATGGCGTCCCCTGCGCCGCCGGGGCCGGCCTCGCCCTTGCCCGAGAGGCGCATCTGGGTGCCGTCCTCGAGCCCGGCGGGGAGCTTGAGGTCGATGGTCTTGCCGTCCGACAGCGTGATGCGCTGCGCCTTCAGCTCCGCCGCGTCGGTGAGCGGCACGGCGAGGCGGTAGCTGACGTTGGCGCCGCGCGGGGCCGCGCGTCCGCGTCCGCCCATGCCGCCCATGCCGCCGGCGGGACCGCCGCGCGCGCCGCCGCCGAAGATGCCGCCGAACAGGTCCTCGAGGTCGATGCCGTCCTCGCTGCCGCCGCCGAAGCCGCCGCCGAAACCGCGCTGGCCGCCCGCGCCGCCGAAGCCTCCGCCGCCGAAGCCGCCGCCCCCGAACCCGCCGCCGCCGCCGAAGGGACCGGCCGGGTTGCCGTCGGCGTCGATCTCGCCCCGGTCGAACTGGGCACGCTTCGCCTTGTCGGAAAGCAGGTCGTAGGCGCCGGTCACTTCGCTGAAGCGCTCGGCCGCCTTGGGGTTGTCCTGGTTCTTGTCGGGGTGGAGTTCCTTGGCGAGCTTGCGATAGGCGGACTTGATGTCCTTCTCGCTCGCGCCGCGCGGTACGCCCAGGGTGGTATAAGGGTCTGCTGCCATGATGACTGCCTAGCTAGGTCGCGACGCGCCTTTGGACAAGCGCAACGATGCGCCATCCCCCGGGTTGCCAGCAACTTGCGGCCCGTGCGATGGTTTCCTACGGCGCGGTGTCGGCTGACCCGGCCCGATATTCAAAGGCAGGCCATACCCGTGTCCACATCCTTCCCCTCCGACATCGACGCCGCCGAGGCCCGCGAGGTCATCCCGCACGGCGATCCCTTCGCGCTGTTCACGCAGTGGTACGAAGAGGCGCGCGGCGCAGAGCCCAACGATGCGAACGCCATGGCGCTCGCCACCGCGACGCCGGACGCGGTGCCCTCGGTGCGCATGGTGCTGCTCAAGGACCACGGCCCCGACGGCTTCGTGTTCTACACCAATGGCCACAGCCGCAAGGGCCGCGAGATCGCCGCCAATCCGCAGGTCGCCCTGCTGTTCCACTGGAAGAGCCTGCGCCGCCAGATCCGTATCGAGGGCCCGCTCTCCCCGGTGAGCGAGGCCGAGGCCGAAGCCTACTTCCACTCGCGCGCGCGCGATTCGCAGATCGGCGCGGTGGCCTCGGACCAGTCGGCCCCGCTCGATTCGCGCGAAACCTTCCTCAGCCGCTACGAGGAGGCCCGCGCCCGCTTCGACGATATGGAGGTGGAACGTCCCGCGCACTGGGGCGGCTGGCGCGTGCGCCCGCTCGCCATCGAGTTCTGGCACGACCGTCCCCACCGCCTCCACGAACGCCGCCGCTTCGAGCATGGCGCGAACGGCTGGGCCAGCACGCTGCTCTATCCGTGAGCCAACCTGACGCCAGCGCAGAGCGGGGCCAGCTCAACCGCAGCGCCGCGCTGGCGAGCATCGCGGCGGCCACCCTGCTGCTGGCGATCAAGGGTTACGCCGCGTGGACGACCGGCTCGACGGCGATGCTGGGCAGCCTTGCCGACACCGCGCTCGATCTCGTCGCCAGCGTGGCGACGCTGGTGGGCGTGTGGATCGCGGCGCAACCGGCGGACGACAAGCACCGCTTCGGCCACGGCAAGGCCGAGGCGATCGCCGCGCTGTTCCAGATCGTGCTCATCTCGATCTCGGCGCTGGGCATCGCTACGCGCGCGATCGAGCAGTTCGCCGCCGGAAACCGGGTCGAGGCGGCGGGCGAGGGCATCGGCGTCTCGGTCGCGGCGATCGTCGTCACTTTCGCGCTGATCGCCTGGCAGCGCCGGGTGATCCGCCGCACCGGCAGCCTCGCCATCGCCACCGACAGCGTCCACTACCAGTCCGACCTGCTGCTCAACGTGGCAGTGATCGCGGCGCTGGTGCTCGACCAGTACATCGGTTTCCGGCAGGCGGACCCGCTGTTCGGCCTCGCCATCGCCGGCTGGCTCGCCTGGGGCGCGTTCAGCGCGTCGGAGCAGGTGCTGGACCAGCTGATGGACCACGAATGGCCCGCCGAGAAGAAGCGCCGCTTCCTCGAAGTGCTGGCCACCAATCCCGACATCAGCGGCGTCCACGACCTGCGCACGCGCACCTCGGGCAGCCAGGACTTCGTGCAGTTCCACGTCTGGGTCGATGCCGACATGACCGTGCGCGATGCGCACCGGGTGATGGCCGACCTCGAGGCACGGCTGCGGGTCGACTTCCCCGACACCGAGATCCTCATCCACACCGATCCCGAGGGGCTGGTCGACGAGGCCGGAGCGGCAGGCAAGGATGTGCTCCCGCCGATCCGGGTCGGCTGAGCCCAGCGGGCCTATTTCCCCTTGAGCGCCGCGACGCAGGCGCCGCGGTCCACGTCCTGCCCATCCGACGAACGGCGCGCGTCGACGTAGCTGGCGTGGGGCTCCTTCGAGGTGGTGCTGGGGTAGAGGAACACGTCGAGCACGCAGGCGGTGCCGGTGAACTGCAGCTTGCGCGCATCGCCTTCCCACACGTCGAGGCGGGGCTCGCCGAACAGGCGGACGAGCTGGCCCTGGTTCGCGCCGATCACGCCTTCGAGGCCCGGTGCCATCTGTACCTGCGCATCGCGCGTGGGGGTGCGGGTGGGCTGGCGCACCGACGGCACGCCGGAAGTCCGCTTGGGCGGCTGGGGCGCGCTCGCCACGCCGCCGGTGGCGCCGCTGGTGCAGGCGGCCATCAGCAGCGCCAGCGAGGCGGCGGCAAGGGCGCCGCGAAGCGGTCGAACGAGGGAGCGGGTTCCGGCAGGGAGGATCGTCGTCATGGTCGGGCGGTGGCATTGCGCGCCGCCGGGGACGAGTCAACGCTCCTTCGTCCGGCCGGCGCTTGCCGAGCGGTGGTCCGCGCGCTAGTCGCGGTGACAATCGCTTTTCCCGCACATCACGCAAGGACTTCCACCCGACATGACGCAACCCAAGCTGGACGTCATCGCCATCGGCAATGCCATCATCGACGTCATCGGCAACTGCCAGGACAGCCTGATCGACGACCTCGGCCTGACCCACGGCGGCATGCAGCTGATCGACGCCGACCAGGCGCGCACCCTCTATGCCGCGATGGGCCCGGCCCGCGAAGTGTCGGGCGGATCGGCCGCCAACACGCTCGCCGGCCTCGCCGCGCTGGGCGCCCAGTGCGGCTTCGTCGGCCAGGTCGCCGCCGACCAGCTGGGCGAGGTCTTCACCCACGACATCCACGCCGCCGGCATCGAATTCTCGGTCCCCGCCCGCGCCGGGGAAACCCCCACCGCCCGCTGCCTGATCTTCGTCACCCCCGACGGCCAGCGCACGATGAACACCTTCCTCGGCGCCTCGCACCTGCTCTCGGCCGATATGGTGGACGAAGCGGCCATCGCGGATGCCGCCGTGCTCTACCTCGAAGGCTACCTGTGGGACCCGGTCGAGCCGCGCGCCGCGATGCGCAAGGCCATCGCGGCGGCCCGCGCCGCCGGCCGCAAGATCGCCTTCACGCCGTCCGAATCCTTCATCATCGACATGCACCGCCTCGACTTCCTCGAGCTGATCGAGGACGGCGCGATCGACCTGATGTTCTGCAACGAGCACGAGATGGCCTCGCTCACCGGCAAGCCCGGCTTCGAGGACGGGATCGCCCAGCTCGGCGCCAAGGTCGACGTGCTGGTCGTCACCAGGGGCGCCGAGGGCGCGGTGGCGCTGCAGGGCGGCGAGCGCGTGGAAGTGACCGCCGAGCCGATCGACCGGGTGGTCGACACCACCGGCGCGGGCGACCTCTTCGCCGCCGGCTTCCTCTACGGCCACGTGCGCGGCAAGAGCCTTGCGGATTCGCTGCGCATGGGCGCACTCTGCGCGAGCGAGATCATCTCGCACTACGGCGCACGGCCGGAATGCGACCTGGCCGACTTCGTCGAACAGCGCATGGGGCAATGATTTGACGAAAGGGACCACGGCTTGAGCTGTCCGGCGCTGATCGACTTCGAGGCGAGCTGCCTGCCCGAATATGGGCAGTCCTATCCGATCGAAGTCGCGGTGGCGCGCATCGACGGCTCGAGCCGGGCCTGGCTGATCCGCCCGGTCGAGGCATGGCGCTACTGGGACTGGTCGGACGAGGCCGAGGCGCTGCACGGCATCAGCCAGGACATGCTCGAGGCGGAGGGCCTGCCCCCCGCGCAGGTCCTCGCCGAGATGATCGAGTTCGTGCGAGACTGCAGCGTCTATGCCGATGCGGACCTCGATGAATACTGGCTGGAGGTCCTGTGCCAGGGGGTCGGCGTGAAGCTGCCGTTCCCGGTGCATTACCTCGGCGAGTTCTTCGTCGAACACGGCTTCACCCGCCCGCAGGTCGTCGCCGCACTGGAGGAGGCCAAGCGCCGCCTGCCCAAGGAACACCTCGCCCGCGAAGACGCCAAGCGGCTGGCTCTGGTGGTCCGGCTGCTGCTGGACGGCGAAGCGGCGTGACCACATTGCGCGATGCGACGATGGTGCGCATCCACGTTCCGGTCCGCGCCGAAACGCTCGCCGCGATGCTGACTGGCGATGCTGCCGCCGCCGACGGCGACCCGGTGCTCGCCGTAATGCTGGCTGTCATCCGCGAGGGCGGGGTGCTGGGCGACTTCGGCCTCTACACCGGCGTAGTCGAGATCGCGCCGGGCTGGGAATCCTTCCGCTCCGGCCCCGACGCCGCTCCCACGCTGGGCTCAGCGGGCGAGGCGAGCCTGTCGTCGACCGTGATCCTGACGACTTACGCGGTCTGCGGGCCCGACGATCCGGCGCTGCTGGCGATGGTGGGGCGCCTGCTCGCCGCGCATCCCTGGGAAGTGCCGGTCATCGAGGTTTCGCCGACGCGGCTGGCCTGGCGCGGCTGACCGGTCCCGTGGAGGGACCGTTCAGTTCAGCCCGCTTGGCCCAGTCATCGGCGCATCGTCGATCGGTGCGGGGCTCCGCCCCTGCTGCACAGCTTCCAGCCGTGCGAGGCACTGGGCCTTGCGCTCGTCCCGCGCCTGCGAGAGCGACTGGGCGACCTGCGCGGGCAGGGCGCAGCCCTGTGCCGGGCGGATCGGATGCTTGGCGAGACAGCCGTCCCGCGTGCTGAACAGATCGTCGGCGCAATCCTCGAACACCGCCTCGTCGGCGTCATGCAGGCTCTGGCAGCTGAGGTTCCAGCGCTGCTTGTACGACAGCTCGGCGAAGTTGGCGCAGTCCTGGTATTCGGTCTGCGCGGCCTGTTCGCGGCGCGCGCGCTCGGCGAGGGCCTTGGTCTCGGCCTGTTCCTGGGTCCGGCGTGCGGCCATCTCCTGCGTCTGGCGGCGCACGTCCTGCGCGGGCAGGTAGATGCCGTAGTAATAGCCCACGCCCGCCCCGGCGAGCAGCGCCGCCAGCGCCAGCGCAATCTTCAGGATGGGGTCGGCGTGCTTAAGCATCGGTGCGTTCGCGAGCCACTTCGCGCCAGCCGATGTCGCGGCGGCAGAAGCCGGTGGGGAAATCGAGCGCATCGACAGCCGCATAGGCGATGTCCTGCGCCTGCGTCACGGTCTTCGCCCGCGCGGTCACGTTGAGCACGCGCCCGCCGCTGGCCACCAGTTCGCCGTCCACCAAGGCGGTGCCGGCGTGGAAGACCCTGGCGCCGTTCGCCTCGGCCTCGGAGATACCGCGGATCGCGCCGCCCTTGGCCGGCGTGCCGGGATAGCCCTCGGCCGCCATCACCACGGTCAGCGCCGCATCGGGCGAGAAGCGCGGCGGCTCGATCGCGGCGAGGCGGTTCTCGGCGCAGGCGTGGAGCAGTTCGACGAGGTCCGATTCGAGCCGCATCAGCATGACCTGGCACTCGGGATCGCCGAAGCGGCAGTTGTATTCGATCAGCTCCGGCCCCTTGGCGGTGAGCATGATGCCGAGGAACAGCACGCCCGAGTAGGGCATCCCCTCGTTGGCGAGCGTGCGCACGGTGGGAGCGATGATGCGCGTCATCGCCAGCGC
The DNA here is from genome assembly GCF_000281975.1 of Novosphingobium sp. AP12. Taxonomy (GTDB): domain Bacteria; phylum Pseudomonadota; class Alphaproteobacteria; order Sphingomonadales; family Sphingomonadaceae; genus Novosphingobium. Next base: position 33,167 of record NZ_AKKE01000028.1, read on the forward strand.
TTCCAGCTCGGGCGTGAGCACCCTGGCGGGGCTGTAGGCGCCCATGCCGCCGGTGTTCGGGCCTGTGTCGCCATCACCCACGCGCTTGTGGTCCTGCGCCGAGGCGAAGGGCAGGATGGTCGACCCGTCGGTCAGCGCGAAGAAGCTGGCCTCCTCGCCCTCGAGGAACTCCTCGATCACCGCCTCGGCGCCGGCGCTGCCGAAGCGTCCGGCGAAGATGTCACGCACGGCGTCCTCGGCCTCGGCCATGGTCATCGCCACGGTGACGCCCTTGCCGGCAGCGAGGCCATCGGCCTTGATGACCACCGGCGCGCCGAACTTCGCGAGCGCGGCCATGGCGGCGGCCTCATCGGTGACGCGCTCGTAGCCGCCGGTCGGGATGCCGGCGCGCGCGCACAGGTCCTTGGTGAAGCCCTTCGAGCCCTCCAGCTGCGCCGCCGCCTTGCTCGGCCCGAAGACCGCGAAGCCTTCGCCGCGCAGCGAGTCGGACAGGCCGTCGACCAGCGGCGCTTCGGGGCCGATGACGACGAGGCCGATCACGTGCGCCTCGCAGAAGGCGAGCACTGCGGCATGGTCGGTCGCGTCGAGCGCGATGCAGGTGGCCACCTGTGCGATGCCCGGATTGCCGGGCGCCGCCCACAGGGCATCGCAGCGCGGCGATTGCGCCAGCTTCCACGCCAGTGCATGTTCGCGGCCGCCAGAGCCCAGTAGCAGGATGTTCATTTCCCGTGCCTTCCGATCAATTCTACGACGATGATACCAACGATGGTCGTTTCGGGGGGCTGGTAGCGAAGGAGTCGGCCGGGGACAACGCCGCGCCCCTTTCGATCAGCGAGATTTCGAACCTGCTGAAGCGCACGGTCGAGGACCGCTTCGGCTTCGTGCGCCTGCGCGGCGAGCTTTCGGGCGTGAAACGCGCGGCCTCGGGCCACCTCTACTGCGCGCTCAAGGACGACAAGGCGGTCATCGACGGCGTCATGTGGAAAGGCGGCGCGCAGCGACTCGCCTTCCGGCCCGAGGACGGCATCGAAGTCATCGCCACCGGCAAGCTCACCACCTACCCCGGCCGCTCGAAATACCAGATCGTCATCGAATCGATGGAGATCGCGGGCGAGGGCGCGCTGCTGGCGCTGCTCGAAAAGCTGCGGCTGCGCCTCGCCGCCGAGGGCCTGTTCGCCCCCGAACGCAAGCGCGCGCTGCCGTTCCTGCCGCAGGTGATCGGGGTCGTCACCTCGCCCACCGGCGCCGTGATCCGCGACATCCTCCACCGCCTCGCCGACCGCTTCCCCAGCCGTGTGCTCGTCTGGCCGGTGCTGGTGCAGGGCGAGGGCGCGGCGGCGCAGGTGGCGAATGCCGTGCGCGGATTCTCGGCGATCCAGCCCGGCGGTCCGGTGCCGCGCCCCGACCTCGTCATCGTCGCGCGCGGCGGCGGCTCGATCGAGGACCTGTGGAGCTTCAACGAGGAGATCGTCGTGCGCGCGGTCGCCGAATCGACGATCCCGGTGATCTCCGCCGTGGGCCACGAGACCGACACCACCTTGTGCGACCATGCCGCCGACCGCCGCGCTCCCACCCCCACCGCCGCCGCTGAAATGGCCGTGCCGGTGCGCGCCGAACTCCAGAACCAGATCGACGAACTCGCCCTTCGCAAGCGCCGCTGCGCGCTGCGTCCGGTCACGCTCGGCCGCGAGCGGCTGGAAGCGCGCGTCCAGCGCCTGCCCAAGCCGGAGGCGATCCTCGCCGCCAAGGCCCAGAAGCTCGACGAGTTGTCCGACCGCCTGCGCCGCGGCCTGCGCGACGAGGCCGCGAAGAAGCGCGAGGCGCTGCACCGCGTCGCCGGCACGCTCTCGCTGCCGCTGCTGCGCCACCGCATCCAGTCCTCGGGCGAGCGGCTGGTGCGCGTCGGCCTGACCCCGCGGCTGCTCGAACGCCGCTGGACGCTGGCGCGCGACGGCCTTGCCCCGGTTGCCCGCGTGCTGCCCCAGCTCGACCCACGCCTGCCGCTCCAGCGCGGCTATGCGCTGGTAAAGACCGCAGGAGGCCGGGCGCTCACGAGCCGCGAGGCCGCTTCGCAAGAGGCAGGGCTGGTGATCGAGTTCCGCGACGGCGAACTGCCGGTATCAGTGGGCGAAAGCGGCGCCGTGCCGCCTCCCGTCGCACCCGTTGCAGCCCCCGCTCGCAAGCCCACGCGACCGGCGCCCATAGCGCCGCGACAGGACGATTTGTTCGGATCGTGATGGTCTGCTAAGGACCCACCCATGCTGATGTCCTCTGCCGATCGCCCCGCCAAGCTCGCTTATGGCCCCAACGGCTTTCGTGTCCTGAGCGCCGGGCACTACGTCCTGTGCGCCGTGAGCGGCGAGAAGATCCCGCTCGAAATGCTGCGCTACTGGAGCAACGAGCGCCAGGAACCCTACGCCACCGCCGAAATCGCCACGAAGCGCCTGCTCGGTCAGGTCTGACCGGGACATGACGGGAAGCCGGCGCGGCTTCGCGCTGCTCGTTGCCGTCGCCATTGGCACGGCGCTGGCGGTGCCCATGGTGATCCGCGCGGCAGCTCCGCGCGGCGGCGTGGCGCCGGTCGCTCCTGCCGCACCGGCCCGCCCGGTCACGATCCCCTTCAGCGGCGAGCAGACGCAGGGCGGCTGGATTCGCGGCTCGCTCCCCGCCGGCATGCGCACGCTTTCGCTCGACGGGACGCCGGTCAAGGTCGCGCCCGACGGCACGTGGTTCGCCGCGTTCGACCGTGACGCGGCGCCGCAGGCGCTGCTGCGCACGGTGCTGGCTAACGGCTCGATCGGCGAGCAGCGCGTCGTCGTCTCCCCGCGCGCCTGGCAGATCGAGAACGTCAACATTGCCCGCAGCCCCGGCGGCCCGACCGAGGCCTACATGGCTATCCGCCGCCCCGAACTCGCGCGCATCAACGCGGCGCGGGCGCAGGTGACCGATGCCCAAGGGTGGCGCCAGCACTTCGTCTGGCCCGCCAAGGGGCGCATCTCCGGCCGCTTCGGCTCGCAGCGCATCTATCGCGGCGAGCCCGGCGCCTATCACTCGGGCCTCGACATCAGCAGCGGCGCCAGCGGTACGCCTTTCGTCGCGCCTGCCGACGGCGTGGTGATCCTCACCGCCGAAAAGCCGTTCACGCTGGAGGGCAACCTCCTCATGCTCGACCACGGCATGGGCCTGAACAGCGCCTTCCTCCACTGCTCGCAGATTCTCGTGAAGGAGGGCGACCATGTCCGGCAGGGGCAGGTCATCGGCCGTATCGGCATGACCGGGCGCGCGACCGGCCCGCACCTGCACTGGTCGATCAAGTGGAACGAGGCGCGGCTCGACCCGCTGCTGTTCACCGGACCCATGAACTGACACCTGTGCCCCGCTAATTCGGCGACGCTCCCGGTTCGCGTCTTGCGCCGGATCGCCGATTCGCTACCGCAGCGCGCGTGCAGCGCATCATCGGTTCCCTCGGCCTTGTCGGCCTGCTCGTCGTGACATGGTCGCAGGGCGAGCCGCCCCCCAAGCCCATCTACGAGCTGAACCTTCGGGTGAATGCCGAGCCCCTGCCGCCCGCGCGACAGACAGCGCGGCTTGGGGCTTTCCGGCTCGAGAAGATCTGGCGCCTGCGCAGCAGATCGATCCGCTTCGGCGGCTACTCCGCTCTGCTGGCGATCCCCGGTGGCCGCTGGGCGGCCTTCAGCGACAGCGGCGCGCTGCTGCGCTTCACCCCGCCCGACCGCGCCGGTCCCGGCCCCGCCGCGAGCCCGCTGCTGCTCGGTTCAGCCGATGGCAAGGAGTTCAGCGACGTCGAGTCCGCCACGCGCGATCCGGTCAGCGGTCGGTTCTGGGTGGGGTTGGAGGGCCGCAACCAGATCATCAGGTTGGGCCCCGATTACGTAAAGACCGCCGCGATCCAGCCGCCCGCCATGCAGGACTGGGGCGACAATACCGGGCCGGAAAGCCTCGTGCGTCTCACCGATGGCCGGTTCCTGACGGTGCGCGAGGTTCCCGGGCGCTTTTTCGCCGGCACTGGAAACCCGGGCCTGCTGTTCCCGCGAGATCCGACCTCGGGCGCCCGGCCCCTCCGGTTCACTTTCGACGGGCCGCGTAATTTCGCGATAACCGACATGGCGCAGATGCCCGACGGGCGGGTGCTTGTCCTCATGCGGCGGCTGATCTGGCCGTTCCCGATGCGATTCGCCTCGCGCATCGCGATCGGCGACCCGCGCGCTATTCGCGAAGGCGAACCCTGGCATGTCGAGGAAGTGGCGCGGCTGGCCTCGGTGCTGCCGATCGACAACCTCGAGGGCATGACGGTGGAGCCCCGCGCCGACGGCCGGCTGGGCGTCTGGCTGATCTCGGACGACAATCATGCCGACTACCAGCGCACGTTGCTGTTCCGCCTGTCGGTCGACCCGGCACGGCTGCCCTGGCCCAAGTAGGATCACCGGATGGGAACGCGAAAAGGCGCGCGAAGCCAGGCTTCGCACGCCGTTTCAAGCGGATCGACCTGACGCGCTCTCCGTTAGGAGAGCAGCGAAATCAGGCTGCCTGCTTCTTCAGCAGTTCGCGCTTCACCTTGACGGCGCTGGGCGAAAGCTTGGTGTCCGAGGTCTTCAGCAGCCAGTTGTCGAGGCCACCGTTGTGCTCGACCGAGCGCAGGCCGTGCGTCGAGACGCGGAACTTGAAGCTGCGCTCCAGGCCGTCCGACAGCAGGGTCACGTTCTGCAGGTTGGGAAGGAAGACGCGCTTGGTCTTGTTGTTGGCGTGGCTGACGTTGCAGCCGACCTGGCGGCCCTTGCCAGTCAGTTCGCAGATGCGGGACATGTCTACTCTCGCTCGAAAAAGATCTGTTGCCGTAGAAACGGGAAGGCGCGCCCTTAGCGAGTCGCCCGTGCAAGGTCAAGTTGCGCACAGGTTTTTCGCAGGCTAGCGCAAACCCATGACTCGTTGGCCGCTCCCCGAATACATGGCTCTCGCTCTCGCGCAAGCCCGCGAAGCCGCTGATTTGGGCGAAGTTCCCATCGGCGCGGTGGTGGTGAAGGACGGCAGCGTGCTGGCGACGGGCCGCAACGGCCCTCGCGAACGGCACGACCCCACCAGCCACGCCGAGATCGAGGCGATTCGCGCCGCGGCGCGGGTGCTGGGCAACGAACGCCTCGAAGGCTGCGAGCTGTGGGTCACGCTGGAGCCCTGCGCGATGTGCGCCGGGGCCATCGCCCACGCCCGCATCGCGCGGCTCTACTACGGGGCATCCGATCCCAAGGGCGGCGCGGTGGAGCACGGCGCGCGGGTGTTCGAGCATCCGCAGTGCCTGCACCGCCCCGAAGTCTACACCGGCATAGGCGAGGCCGAATCGGCGGAAATGCTGCGGCGATTTTTCCGCGAGCGGCGCTAGAGCCCGCGCCAGATCTTCAGCGGCGCCGAATCGGGCAGGCCGAACTGCCGCGCGGGGCAGCGGCCGGGGCGGAAGTCCTTGCGGTAGCATAGCCGCACTTCTCGCAACCAGCCGTTGTCGCTCGCGCCGATGCCGACGGCGGCGCGGGGCCAGCCGGGGTTCGTTGCCAGGAACTGGTCGCGCAGCATGCCGGCGGTCAGGTCCCGCTTACGGGACAGCCGGTCGGCGTCGGGCCACCCGAGCGAGCGCCACAGGATCGCGCTGACGCGGAAATAGGTCTCGGGCGTCTTTACCATGCAGCTGCCGTGCTTGGCCCACTCGTGCGCCAGCAGCGAGGGCGAGGGGGTCATGCACAAGTGCTGGCGCAACAGTTGCGGCGGAGGGAGAGGTGCCGCCGCGCACCACTGCGGCGCGGGGCCGCGCGCCGATTCGGGCCATAGACCATGCAGCACGAAGCCGAATCGCCCGTTGGCCTTGGCGCACTGCATCGAACGCGTGTCGCCGCTGGTCTTGCAGTAGTCGGGCGACCAACTCGCCGCGAGGGTATAGCCGGCGATCGGCGTCCGACGTGCAGGACCGTCGGGCGTGACAGGGGCCACGGCAGCGACCCTGGGCGGCATGGAGCATTGATAGGCCTGCGCGAGTGCCGGGACGGGCAGGACGCTCGCCATCGCCGCGATCAGCGCCCCGGCGCTCCTCACAGCGGCGTGAAGTCCAGTCCGATGTCGGCGGCGGGGGCGCTCTGGGTCAGGCGGCCGACCGAGACATACGAGACGCCGGTGGCGGCGATGGCGCCGATGGTCTTGAGGTTGACGCCGCCTGAGGCTTCGGTCGGGACGCGACCGGCGACGATGGCCACGGCCTCCCGCAGCATGTCCGGGCCCATGTTGTCGAGCAGCAGGTGGTGGGCGCCCGCCGCGATGGCGGGTTCGATCTGGGCGAGGTGGTCGACCTCGCAGATGATCTGAGCCACGCCTGCGGCCTTCGCGCGGGCGACAGCCGGGCCGACGCCGCCGGCGACGAGGACGTGGTTGTCCTTGATCATCGCCGCGTCCCACAGGCCCATGCGGTGGTTTTTCGCACCGCCCTGGCGCGTCGCGTACTTTTCGAGGTGGCGCAGGCCGGGGATGGTCTTGCGCGTGTCCAGCAGGGTCGCGTGAGCCTGCATGGCGTCGACGTATTCGCGTGTCATGGTGGCGATGCCGGAGAGGTGCTGGACGGTGTTGAGCGCGCTGCGCTCCGCCGTCAGCATGGCGCGGGCATTGCCGGTCAGTTGCATGAGGTTGGTGCCGGGCTGGACCTGCGCGCCTTCCTCGACGAGGATTTCGATATCCATTGCCGGGTCGAGATTGCGGAAGAAGGCAGCCGCGATCGGCAGGCCGGCCACGGTGATCGCATCGCGCGAGTCCATCACGCCCGAAAACCGGGCGTCCGCCTCGATCACGCTTTCGGACGTGACGTCGCGGCCGCCGCCCGGGAGGCCCACGCCGAGATCCTCGGCCAGCGTTGCGTCGACGAAGGCGGCGAGGTCGAAACCGGGGATCGAGAACGATGTCATGGCGCGTCTTTTGCGCGTTCAGGTTGCGTTGTCGAGGGGGAGCAGCTTTGGGGGAGGGGAAGACCTGGCCCCATCACCCCAGAGCCCTTTTATGTCGTCGCTGCGCGCGGCGTCGTTGGCCCGCTCATTTCGGGGTCAGGGCAATTTGATGGCCTCCGACAGCCCGTCGTTCCCGCGAAGGCTGGGACCGCTAGGTACTCTCGACGCGATGTCTTGCCGACAGCTCCGCCGAAAGGCCGCGCGGCGTTGCAAGCGGTCCCAGCTTTCGCTGGGACGACGTTGAGTGGAGGGAGCAGGGGTGATGGCCCCTGCGTCCCGCTATATCAGTGAACGAAGCGCGCGATCACGTCGCGGTACGAGCGGCTCACCTTCACCTGCGCGCCCGAATCGAGCACGAGGAAGCATTCGCCGTTGGTATGCGGCTTCACCTGGCGGACCTGGTTGAGGTTGACGATGGTGGAGCGGTGGACGCGCTGGAACACGCGCGGGTCGAGGCGGCGCTCGAGGTCCTTCATCGTTTCGCGCAGGATCAGCGAGTTGTCGGCGGTGCGGATGCACATGTAGTCGCCGGCGGCTTCGATGTGCTCAATCGAATCGACGTCGATGCGGAAGATCTGGCCGCGATCCTTGATGTTGATCAGCTTTTCGTAGCGGTCCGCGCCCGGATCGCTGTCCTCGGGCATGTGGTCGACCGCGTCGGGGGCGACTTCGGCGAGCACGGTCTTGAGCTTTTCGGCTTCCTCGGACGAGCGCTTTTCCGAGAGGCGCTGGCGCACGCGGGCGAGGGTGTCGTCCAGCTTGCTCTCGTCCACGGGCTTCATCAGGTAATTCACCGCGTTCGCCTCGAAGGCGCGGACGGCGTGTTCCTGGTAGGCGGTGACGAAGACGAACAGCGGCGGCTCGATCTCCATCACGCCCTTGACCACCGAGAAGCCGTCGAAACCGGGCATCTGGATGTCGAGGAAGACGAGGTCGGGCTTTTCGGTCTTGATCTTGCGGATCGCCTCGCGGCCGTTGGCGCAAGTGTCGATGATCTCGACATCAGGGTACTTTTCGAGCCGCAGTTGCAGCCCCTGGATGGCGAGTTTCTCGTCGTCGACAAGGATCGTGCGGATGGTCATCTGTTGTTTTCTCCGGACCGGCAAACGCGCGCGGACCAAAATTGTTTCATCGTGCAGCCGAAACGGGCTGACGCATGGGCTCGTTCATGTCCTCGGAGGTTTCGCGGCGGTCGACGGGAATTTCGATGACGACGGCAAAACCGCCCTCGAGCGGCTCTACCGTCTCGAAGCGATGCTGCTCGCCGTAGGCCTGCGACAGGCGGTCGCGGATGTTGGCCAGTCCCACGCCGGTCGATACCGGCTCCCCTCCATCGTAGGTCATGCCCGACAACCTGTTGTCGGTCGTGGGGCTTTGCAAGCCCGGCCCGGTGTCCGAGACGGTGATGCGAAGCATCGGCCCGACGAGTTGCGACGAAACGGTGATCTCTGCCCCCGCCTCCTGCTGGCTGACCGCATATTTGATCGCGTTCTCGACCAGCGGCTGGAGCAGCAGCGAGGGCAGCAGCGCGGTCTCGGTGGCGGGATCGATGTCGAAGGTGGTGCGCAGCCGTTCCTCGAAGCGCATGCGCTCGATGTCGAGGTAGAGCTGCAGCGTCTCCACTTCCTGCGCCACGGTGACGCGCGCGGAGGGCTTGTTCACCAGCGTGTAGCGCAGGAACGAGGACAGGCGCGAAAGCATCGCGTTCGCCGGCTCGGTCTGCTTGAGCAGCACCAGTGTCGAGATCGAGTTCAGCGTGTTGAACAGGAAGTGCGGGTTGAGCTGGTAGCGCAGCATGGCGAGCTGGGCGCTGGTCGCCTGGTTCTCCAGCCGGATCAGTTGGTCGTTCTGCTCCTCCACCTGGAGGTAGAAGTTGACCATGTAGTAGAGCGCGGTCCACGCCCCCAGCAGCGTTGCATCGAGGTAGAACACGCCGAGGAACAGCTGGGTGAAGCTGGCGTCGCCCTCGGTCCGCCAGAGCGAGATCACCCAGGCGTCGATGAAGGCATGCAGGCCCACCGCGAAGGGCAGGATCAGCACGGTCAGGCCCCAGGTGACGAGCGCCCGCTTGGTGATGAGCGTGCGGAAGATCACCGAGAGCACCAGCGAGATCGAGAAGCCGGTGATCGTCGCGATCAGCACCAGCACCAGCGAGGCCAGTGGCAGGTCGTTGGCCAGCGCCGACATCGTGCGCAGGATCATGGCCCCGCCCCAGCCGATGACCTGGAGGCGCCAGAACGCCTTGTCCTTGTTGGCGAAGAAGGGGATCGGCTGGATGGGCAGGACGCTCATCGGATCAGCCTAGCCGATGTTCCACGAAAGCTGAAATCCGCAAGAACCCGAGTTCACGCGTTATCCGCATCGACGCCTGCATCCCTGTCCGCATCAACGCCCCCGGGCGGCGTTCACCGCTTCCGAGAGCTGGTCGATGCCGACCGCGCCCGCGATCAGGCGCTCGCCGGCGATCCAGCTGGGCGTGCCCGAGAAGCCGAGGCGCTGCGCGATCTCGAGGTTGCGGGAGAGTTCCGCCTCGACGGTCGGGCTGGCGGCGATGCGGCGGGCCCTGTCCATGTCGAGGCCGACTTTCTGCGCCACCGCCTCGATGGTCGGCGTGTCGACCTGGCCGGCGGCGAACATGGCGTCGTGGAACTGCGGGTACTTGCCCTGCTCGGCGGCGGCGAGCGCCATCTTGGCGGCGTCGGGGCTGTGCGGGCTGATGATCGGCAGTTCGCGCACGACGATGCGCAGGTCCGGGTTCTTGGCGATGAGGCCCTGCACGTCGCCCAGGCTCTGGCGGCAGTAACCGCAGGCGAAGTCGGTGAACTCGACCAGGGTGACCTTGCCGTTCGGATTGCCGAGCACGGCGCCGGGGAACGGCGTCTCGACGTTCTGGCGCACGCCGGAGAGCGCCTGCGTGGCCTGGCGTTTCTGCAAGTTCTCCATCGCCTGCGGCAGGATTTCCGGGTGATCGAGGATGTAGTCGTGAACGACGTGCTCCACCGCGATGCGCCCCCCGTACCAGCCCCCGGCGCCCACCAGCAAGAGGGCTCCGGCGATCATTGTGAACTTCGAGGCGTTGCCCATCATATTCCTGTCGGTTTCATACGTGCGGGAGAAGCGCCCTTAGCGGCGCTTCTTGTCCCGTTCCAGTTCGGCGCGGGCCTGCATCTCGATGTCCTGCGCGCGCAGCCAGTCTGGCGTACCTTCCTTGAGCCCCGCCTCGGCCGCCTGGGCGCTGCGCAGCGCGTCGTCCATGCGGCCAGACATAACCTGCTGCTCGGCACTGGCGAGATAGGCGCGCGGCATGTCGCCGTTGGCGGCGTAGATCACGCCCAGCTGGTACCAGGCGAAGGGGTTCTCGCGGTCCCGCGCGACGGCGGTTCTGAGCACTTCCTGCGCCTCGCGGAAGTTCGCGGGGTCCTCGGTGGCGATGAGAGCGTGGCCGAACAGCGTGGCGATCAGCGGCGTGTTGCCCGAAAGCTCGGTCGCTTTGCGCAGCGGCATCATCGCCTCGGCCGCCTTGCCCGCCTCGAGCAGAATCTGGCCGTCGAGTTCGAGGAAATAAGGGTCGTCGGGATCGGCCGCGATCAATGCTTCGGTTTCCTTGCGGGCGAGGTCGAACTGCGACTCGCGGTGATAGGCATAGGCGCGCGCGTAGCGGGCGGGCACCGAATTGTCGGTCAGGGGATACTTGCGCAGCACGTCGCGCGGGGCGGCGAGGAAGCCGTAGAGCTTGGCCTTGGCGCGCAGGAAGCGCTTCTGGATCAGCGGATCGTCCGGCTTGGTCCAGGCCGGGTCCTTCTCGTAAGTGTCCTGGAGCGTGGCGATGCGGTCCGCGGTGAGCGGGTGGCTGGAATAGAACTCGTCGCCGTCCTGGGGCCGGTAGCCGTAGCGGAACTCGAGGTTCTGCAGCTTCTTGAAGAATTCGACCGAGCCGCGTCCACTGATCCCGGCGCTGGAGAGATACTGCGCGCCCGCCGCGTCGGCAGAGGCTTCCTGCGAGCGGTTATAGGCCAGGTACTTGCCCATGGCCGCCTGCTGGCCCGCCATGATGACGCCCATCGCCGCCTCGCCGCCGCCAGCCGCAGCGGCCGCAGCGCCCAGCAGCAGCGAGAGCAGCGAGATGTTGGTCGCGCTCTGGCCGCCCAGGTTCAGCACGGCATGGCCGCCGGTGACGTGGCCGAGTTCGTGGGCGATCACGCCCTGCACTTCGGCGGCGGTGTCGGCCTCGTCGATCAGGCCGGAGTTGACGTAGACCGCCTGCCCACCCGCCACGAAGGCGTTCACCGACGAATCGTTGACCAGCACGATGTCGACGTTGCCCGCGCCAAGCCCGGAAGCCTTGACCAGCGGCGCCGCCATGTCCTTGAGCAGCGCTTCGGTCTCGGCGTCGCGCAGGATCGACTGCGCGCTCGCGGGGACGGCCGACATGCCGACGAGCGCCAGCAGGGCGAGGAGAGTTGCGGGAAATCGCAGCTTCGGCATCGTTCCTCTTGGGGGCCGGCGGGCTTAACCGGCGATGAAGCCGGACCAGACGCTTCGGGGACCAAAGCACACCATCCCCGCTCGTGTCGAGCGAAGTCGAGACGCGGCGGTGCGATGAAAAATCTCCGTCATCCCAGCCTTTGCCGGGATGACGGCCGTTGTCAGCTATCGTCTGCCGACGTCTCAGCCCAGCAGGTGCTTGGCGGCGCGCTGGAGCAGGGCTTCGTCGCCGCCCGCTTCGCCCAGCACCACCACTTCGCCGCTATCCAGGCGGCGGGCGACGAGCACGGTGAATTCCTCGCCGTCGCGGGCGAGCGCGGCAAGCGGCCGGGTCTCCATGGCGCGCAGGCCGCTGGCGAGGCGTTCGCGGGCCGTCGAAGGGGTAGCGACCTTGCCTTCTTCCTCGCGGCGCAGGCGGCGTTCCTCGCGGACCAGTGCCTTGAGACCGCCGGGCACGGCGCCGAGATGCGCGGCGAGCATGCCGCTGGCGAGGTCGAGGCGGCGACCGTGGGCGATGACGGCGGCAAATTCGGTGAGGCGGGTCTTGTCGTAGTCGGCGCCGAACACGAGCTTGACCAGCGGCAGCAGCGGGGCGCGCTCCTGCCCCTTGATCCCGGCGTCTTCCAGCAGCTCCGCGAGGTCTTCCGGCGCGTCGGCGGCGGCCAGCGCGAAGTCGTAGGCGCGCCCGATCGCATCGTAGAGCGCCTGGTGCGAGCGTTCCTCGCAGCCGTGGGCGACCTGCGCCAGTTCGCGCGCGGATGCCAGCCAGTCGGCAAGGCCGAGGTCGCGCGGTTCGAACGAGGTGGGCTCCTCGTCCATCGCGAAGCCGGGGCGCGGCAGTTCGATGGGAGAGTAACTGTTGAGGGGCATCGACAGGCCGAGGTCGGCGGGGCCGTCCGCCCATTCGGTCAGCGGCTCCAGCCCGCGCAGCATGGCCGGGCGGGTGTCCTTCTCCGGCGCATCGGCGGGAACGGGGGGCTCGTCGCCCAGCGGGCCGGCGCGTTCCTTCCAGTTGATGACGCCGTAGATGTAGTCGATCCGGCCTGAGTCCCCCCGCGAGAAGGGCAGCAGGATGCCGCGGTAGAGGATCGTAACGCCCAGGGCGTTGACGAATTCGGCCTCGAACCCGATCGGCGCCTCGTTGGCGAGGATCTGCATGTAGTGGTCGGTGATGCGCGAGAGCAGCGACCGGCTCGGCACGTCCCGGATGCCGTGGATCGGGCCGTCAGCCGCGCATTCCTGCGCCAGCAGCGAGCCGAGGTGGGTGATCGAGGGGGTTTCGATGCCTCCGGTGAAGTCGAGCAGGACGCTGCGGGGACCGAAGTCGGGGAGGGTTTCGGGGGTCAGGTCGGCGATGTCGGGGAAGGCGCGGGTGCCGAGCATGCCGGCCCAGAAATTGTAGGCCCGCACCTGCATGCGGCGCTCGTCGTTGCCGGCCACCGGCGCGGTGGAGCCGCCGCCCATGTCCGGCAGGTCCGCGTCGCCGGGACTCGTCCCGGCACCGTCCTGGTCGGAAAACTGACCGTGCAAACTGTCCATGCCGAAATCCCGACTCACCCCTGTTGGATGCCCGTTCTGGCCGCACATGGTGAATTAACCTTTAAGCCCGGCCCATCGGGTAGCCCGCGATCGTTCAATCGTGCCGGATCACGCCCTCGCCGGGCCTGGGCAGCGGGGCGACGATCCGCAGAGCCACGAAGGACACGATGAGGAAGATCGACCCGGCGTGGAGCGCGAAGGACAGGCTCTGCCAGTCGGCAACGGCGCCCCATACCCACGATCCCAGCGCCATGCCGCCGAACGTCGCCGCCTGGTAGATCGACAGGCAACGACCCAGGATCGCATCGGGCGAACGCAGCTGGACGGCGGTGTTCAGCGTGGTCAGGATCATCACCCAGGCCATGCCGGACACGAAGGCGGCGGGCAGGGCGAAGCGGATGTCGTGCACCTCCGCGATCAGCGACAGCGAGAAGACGAACATCGCCGCCCCCAGCGCGAGGATACCCTCGAGCCCGATCTTGCGGCGGATCGTGCCGGTGAACGGCGCGGAGGTGATCGAGCCGATGCCGAACAGGCCGAGCATCAGCCCGAAATCCAGCTCGTCGCCGTGGATGTTGCCGCTGACCACGGCCGGGAGCAGCGATTGGTAGGCGGCAAGGCTGAAGCCCAGCGCGAAGCCGCGGATGAGCAGGCGGCGCAGCGGGCCGTTGGTCGCGCAGTAGCGGATGCCCACGGCCACGGCGGGCAGGATCGGCCGCCGGTCCACCTGCACCGGCCGCGCCTCGGGCTTCCACCAGAGCAGGACGCCGATCAGGCCGACATAGCTGATCGCGTTGATCGCGAAGGCGAACGAGACGTCCCAGATCGACATCAGCAGACCGCCCAGCGCAGGGCCTATCGAGCGCGCGATGTTGAAAGAGATCGAATTGAGCGCGATCGCCTGCGGTATCTCGCGCGGCTCGACCTGCTGGCGCACCGAGGCCTGCCACGCGGGCGAATTGAGCGCGGTGCCGATGCCCACGCTCAGCGTGAAGGCGAGCAGCAGGAACGGCGTGAGCAGGTGCGCGTAGGCGAGCGCGGCCAGCGCGGCGGAGACCACCAGCATGCCCACCTGCGCCACCAGCATGACCTGCCTGCGGTCGTAGTTGTCGGCGATGGCGCCCGCGAAGACACCCAGCAGCATGATCGGCACCGTCGCCGAAGCCTGCACCAGCGCGACCAGCTGGTGCGAGGTCGTCAGCTCGGTCATCAGCCATGCCGCGCCCACACCCTGCAGCGTCGAGCCGAGGTTGGAGAACAGGTTGGCGGTCCAGATCGCGCGGAACACGGGGTAGCGGAACGGCGAGAACGTGCTGCCGCGAGGGCGGGCGACCAGCCCCGCCGTCGTCACTTCCACCGCCTTTTCGACGGCGTGCTCTATCGCATCCTCTTTCCCATCCACGTTTCGAGGCTAGGGGGCGCGTGGCTCAGGGGCAAGCCCGGTCAGAGAAGATATCGCATCCGGATCGCCAGGCGAACAGTCTCGCCCGCCACGTCCACGGCGGCGTGCTCGAACTTCGGCGGTCCCATGCGAACCGCAGCATCGCGTGAGAACCCGTAGCCCTCGCGCGGGATTCCCAGCCGGGTGTCGAGCTTGCCGTTGCCGTTCTCGTCATGGATGACCGAGACGGCATATCGCCCCGCCGGTACGGCCCCGAAGTCGAGGTGGACCTCGGCGGCGGCGGGGACGGTCAGCTTGCGGGCGAGCGGGTCCTTGTCGCAGTCGGGAAAGGCGTCGGCGCGCGTGGTCAGGCAGGCGAGGACCTGGCCCTTGTCCGACCGCAGTTCCGTCACCGTCACCTGTACCAAGGTCGGCGGGACGCCGGTCGCGGTGAGAACCGCCGCCGTCATCAGCGCGGCACCGCACGTGGCGAGGCGTCCTGCGCCAGTCCGTCCGAGAGCCCCCGGTCCGTGCCGCACAGGTGATCCCAGTGGCGAAAGTAGAGCCCGTAGTTGCATCGATAGCTTTCGTGGTGCCGGTGGTGGTGGCTGGCCGTTATCAGCCAGCGGCCGATGCGCGATTGCACCAGCGGGCGGGGAAACATCTCCCAGCCCATGTGATTGGTGATGCCCATGACGGTCATGATCGTGAGCACCGCGCCCAGCGCGCCGACGTGGATCGGCACGAAGAACACGAGCGCCGGGACTACCACTGCGCCCGTCAGCGCCTCGAGCGGATGGAAGCTCATCGCCGCCCACGCCGTCGGCGGGCGGCTGGCATGGTGCACGGCATGGGCGAGCTTGAACACGCGCGGGCGGTGCATCCATCGGTGGGTCCAGTAGAACCAGGTGTCGTGGAGCAGGAGGTAGACGAGCACCGAGACCGGCAGCCAACACAGCGGCTGGGCACGGACATCGGTGTAGATGCGGGTCCAGCCATGCGCCTGCCAGCCCCAGGCGACCACGCCGGCCGGAATCCCGTAGATCGCCGCCGAGAGCAGCGACCATAGGATCTCGCGCCGGATCTGGCTGTCGAGGCCGTCGTAATGGCCGGGCCTCACCCGCCCGGTGATCCAGGCGAACAGGCCCGAAGTCACCAGATACCGCACGCCGACGATGGCCGTCATGGCGGCGGCGGAAGCGATGATTGCCGTGAGGGGAGCGTCGAGCGCCATGGGCGCCGGACTAGGCTTTGTCGGGCGGCAGGGGAAGAGAAAAGGGAAGATATGTCGGCGGGGCGGTGCTCACCCCTCGTCCCAGCGAAGGCTGGGACCGCCGGCAAGGCCGAGCCGCTTCAAGGCGAACGCTGGCTGTCGGAAAGCTATCGCCTCGAGGGTTCGCGGCGATCCCGGCCTTCGCTGGGATGACGGTATGTCGGGAGCTGAAAACGAAATGGGCGCGCAGCATGGCTGCGTGCCCAATGACGGCGGCAACGGAGTCCGGGGCGTTGGCCCCGGGACTACCCTACCAGAAGTGCCTCAACCGGCGCGGCGAACCGCGCCCTTGTGCGCGCCGAGACCCTTGGGGCCGCGCGGACGGAAGCGGCGCTTGCGCTCGCCTTCCTCGCCGCCGGCAGCCTGGCGATCGCCCTGGGGACGGTCGCTGCGCTGGCCGCCACGGCCACCCTGGCCGCCGCTGCGACCACCGCCCTGGCCGCGACCGCTACCCTGCGGCTGGGCCGGGGCGGGACGGGCGGGGGCGGGCAGGCGGGCCGCCTGGTTCTGGAAGTCCTCGGGCAGGGCCAGCGGCTCGAGCTTGATGCGGGTCAGGCGCTCGATGTCGCGGATATAGGGCTTCTCGTCCGGCGCGACGTAGCTGATGGCGACGCCGGTGGCGCCGGCGCGCGCGGTGCGGCCGATGCGGTGGACGTACTGCTCGGCGACGTTCGGGATCTCGTAGTTGTAGACGTGGCTGACGCCCGAGACGTCGATGCCGCGCGCCGCGATGTCGGTGGCGACGAGGACGCGGATGGCGCCCTGGCGGAAGCCGCCGAGCGCGGCGGTGCGCTGGGCCTGGCTCTTGTTGCCGTGGATCGCGGCGGCCGGGATGCCGGCGGCGACGAGGTGGCGCACGATGCGGTCGGCGCCGTGCTTGGTGCGGCTGAACACCAGCGCGCGGTCGATCGCGCCGTGGGTGGCGTTCTCGGCGGCGTCATCGGCGAGGCCGGCGCGCAGGCTGAGGGTCAGCAGCGCCTGCTTCTCGGCCTGGTTGATCGAGGTGGCGAACTGCTCGACACGCTCGGCGGTGGTCGACTGCGGGGCGACCTCGACCTTGACCGGGTTGTTGATGAACTGGCGGCCGAGGTCCGCGATCGCCTGCGGCATGGTGGCCGAGAAGAACAGGCTCTGGCGGCCGGCGGGCAGCATGTTGGCGACGCGCTTGAGCGGCACGATGAAGCCGAGGTCCATCATCTGGTCGGCTTCGTCGAGCACGAAGATCTCGACGTGCTTGAGGGTCAGCGCGCGCTGGTCGATGAGGTCGAGCAGGCGGCCGGGAGTGGCGACGAGGATGTCGACGCCGCGCTCGAGCGCACGGGCCTGCTTGCCTACCGGCACGCCGCCGAAGATGCACTGGATGGTGAGGTTCAGGAACTTCGCATAACCGCGCATGTTGTCGGCGATCTGCGCAGCCAGCTCACGCGTGGGCGAGAGCACGAGCATGCGGCAGCCGGCGTTCTGGCGCGGCTTGGGATCCTGGGCGAGGCGGTGCAGCGAAGGCAGCGAGAACGCGGCGGTCTTGCCGGTGCCGGTCTGCGCGATGCCGAGCAGGTCGCGGCCTTCGAGCAGGGCCGGAATGGCCTGGCGCTGGATCGGCGAGGGATCGGTGTAGCCCTTGACCTGGAGCGCGCGGAGAATGGGCTCGGCAAGGCCAAGTTCGTGGAAATAGGACATCAAGTCACTTTCAAAAGTGCACGGGGGCGCACAGCTTCCGAAAAGACGAGGCTTTCGAAGAAGAGCGCGCGCACGGCAAGGTGTCGTTACGGGCGACCCTGCGTGAGGAAGGAAGCTTGAGTGGTGGCAATCGTTCGTCCGGGCCGGTCCTGGCGGCTGGCGCCATGACCTCACGCTGCTCACGGATTGCGGCGGGAAAATCCCCGCGCGCCGGTTGCTGAGTTGCCACATAGGGTGCGTTGCAGCGAAAAGCAAGAAAATTGCGCGTCCTGCCTTCGCAGGGGTCAGACCTCGGAGCCCCATTGCGCGGTGTGCGGATCACCCAGCGTCACCAGCCGCCGCAGCGAGGCGCGTGCGAGCCGCTCGGTTTCCACCTTGCGGCGGGCGGCGGCGAGCTGGTGCAGCGGCGCGGGGCGCAGGATTTCGGCGTCGTAGCCGTCGGCCACGATCACGCCGCAGCGCTCTGGCAGGAACGCCGCCGTCTCCAGCGGGGCGCGGTCGAGCGCGGGGGAGAGGCCCCAGTAGAAGCGGTCGCAGTAGTCGAGGTAGTCGGGCCACTTGCCGTCACCCAGCAGATCCGCGCGCGAGACCTTGATCTCGACGATGATGACATGGCCCTTCGCGTCGATCCCCATGAGATCGGCGCGCCGCCCGCAGCGCAGCGGCATTTCGGGCATGCACCAGATGCCGTTGCGGGCGAACAGGCGACAGATTCCGCGCGAAACGTCGGAAGCGGTGCGCAGCAGGGGGAGAGAATCGGCTTCGGCCATGGCACCCATAATAAGAACATACAGGGAACTGGCAAGCCATGACGGTAAGGGTGTCGTAAGACGCTCAAATTGCCGCTGGAAACCCCCGCCGCCCTCTGCTAACCGCCCTGTCGTTGCACCCGTAGCTCAGCTGGATAGAGTGACGCCCTCCGAAGGCGTAGGCCACTGGTTCGAATCCAGTCGGGTGCACCATTTCTCTCTTTTGTGAGCTTCAGGCTCGGATTCCGAGCGTCACTTCAGCTTGAGTGGCAGACCCGCCGCGACGAACTGCACCTCGTCCACCAGCGCGGCGACCGTCTGGTTGAGCCGCCCGGCTTCGTCGCGGAAGGCGCGGGCGAGGGGGTTTTCGGGGACTATGCTCAGGCCCACCTCGTTCGAGACGAGGACGAGGGGCACCGGGCAGCGGCGGATCGCCTGGCCCAGCGCGGCGACGGGGTCGTCCAGCGGCATTTCCGCCAGCATCAGGTTCGAGAGCCACAGCGTCAGGCAGTCGACGAGGATCGCGCCGGCCTCGGCTCCCGCGCGCTCGATCGCGGCGGCGAGGTCGAGGGGTTCCTCCAGCGTCGTCCAGCGCGACCCGCGGTCGTCCTGGTGGCGGGCGATGCGGTGGGTCATCTCGTCGTCGAACGCCTGCGCGGTGGCGATATAGGCGAGGGCGCCCGGATGCGCCTCCACGCGGGCCTGCGCATAACGGCTCTTGCCCGAGCGCGCGCCGCCGAGGACGAACAGCGAGGTCATGCGCCTATCCCTGCGAGAGCCAGGAGGCCGTCGATATCCAGATGCTCCTCCATCGCCGCCGCCAGCGCGTCGAGCGCGGTATCCACGCGCGCGTCGTGGTCCACACCGTCCGAGGCGCTGCCGATCCGCTCCAGCAGCGCGCCGCGAAAGGGGGGTTTCGCCAGCAAGCCGTGGCAGTAGGTGCCGAGCACGAGGCCGTCGCGGCTGGTGGCGCCATCGTCGCGGCCGATGTCGAGGCGGGCAAAGGCCCGCGCGGTATCGGGCCCCTGCGTCACGCCCATGTGCATTTCGTAGCCCGTGAAACGGCCGCCGAGCGCGCTCCCCTCGACCTGCGCCAGGGCCTTGCGGTTGCCCAGCACGGTGGTCACGTCGAGCAGGCCTAGCCCGGCGACCTCGCTCGGCGGTCCCTCGATCCCCAAGGGGTCGGCGATCGTGCGGCCGAGCATCTGGTAGCCGCCGCAGATGCCGAGCACCGCGCCGCCACGCCGGTGGTGGGCGAGCACGTCGATGTCCCAGCCCTGCGCGCGCAGGAAGGCGAGGTCGGCGATCGTCGCCTTCGAGCCCGGCAGCACGATCAGCGCGGCACTAGACGGGATCGGGCTTCCGGGCGGGATCATGGCGACTTCGGCGCCCGGCTCCTGCCGCAGTGGGTCGAGGTCGTCGAAATTGGCGATGCGCGGCAGGATCGGGCAGGCGACGAGCAGCTTGCCCGGCCTGGCGCCCAGCCCGCGTTCGAGCACTACCGCGTCCTCGCTCGGCAGCTGCGCGACCTCGGGCACCCACGGCAGCACGCCGAACCCGCGCCAGCCCGAGAGCCGCTCGATCGCTTCATAGCCATCGGTGAAGAGGGCAGGTTCGCCCCGGAACTTGTTGATGAGGAAGCCTTTTATCATCGCCGCGTCCTCTCGATCGATCACCGCGCGGGTGCCGACGACGGCGGCGATCACCCCGCCCCGGTCGATGTCGCCGGCCAGCACGACGGGCACATGGGCCTCGCGCGCGAAGCCCATGTTGGCGATGTCGCCGGCCCGCAAGTTGATCTCCGCGGGTGAGCCCGCGCCCTCCACGATCACGAGGTCGCAGCGCGCTTCGAGGCGGCGATAGCTGGCCAGCACTTCGCCGAGCAGCGGGCGGCGCGCCTCGCGGAAATTGGCGGCGCCCAGCGTGCCGCGCACCTGTCCGTGGACGATCAGCTGCGAGGTGCGGTCGGCCTGCGGTTTCAGCAGCACCGGGTTCATGTCGACATGGAGCGGAGCCCTTGCAGCCAACGCCTGCAGCGCCTGCGCGCGGCCAATCTCGCCGCCCTCGGGCGTGACGGCGGCGTTGTTCGACATGTTCTGCGGCTTGAACGGCAGCACGCGCAGGCCCCGGTTGGCGGCGGCGCGGCAGAGCCCGGCGACCAGCACCGACTTGCCGACGTCCGAGCCGGTTCCCTGCAGCATCAGCCCGGCCATGAAGCTGCTCCCATCAGCGCGATCGCTCCCAGAATGACGCAGGCGCGCCGGTAGACGGTGAGGGCGCGGCCGAGGTCGGCGGCCTGTACGTCCCGGCCCTCCTTCCCGATCCACGGCTTGTCCGCAAGCACGCCGTCGTAGGCGATCGGCCCCGCGAGCCGGACGCCCAGCACGCCCGCCATCGCCGCTTCGGGCCAGCCGGCGTTGGGCGAGGCGTGGGCGGCGTGGTCGCGCGCCATCGTGCGCCAGCCGCCGCTTCCGGCAAGGCACAACAGGACGCCGGACAGGCGCGCGGGGATCAGCATGGCAAGGTCGTCGATGCGCGCGGCGGCCCAGCCGTAGGGGCCGTAGGGCTCCTCGCGGTGGCCGATCATGCTGTCGGCGGTGTTGATCGCTTTCAGTACCCATACGCCCGGCAAGCCGAGCACGAGCAGCCAGAACAGCGGCGCGACGACGCCGTCGCAGAAGCTTTCGGCCAGGCTCTCGATGGCGGCGCGGGTGACGCCGGGCGCGTCGAGACGCTGCGTGTCGCGCCCGACGATCATGCCCACGGCTCGGCGGGCGGCGGGGAGGTCGCCTGCATTCAGTGCGGCGCGGATCGGGCGGACATGATCGTCGAGGCTGCGCGCGGCCATGGCGGGCCATGCGAGCAGGGCGAGGACCGGCCAGGCCCAGGCGCCCGCCAGCGCGCGAACGAGGGCCTCGACCAGCGCGGCGGCTGCGGCGGTCAGGACGATGAGCAGGGCCATCGCGGCCAGCCCGGCGAGGCGGCGGCGGTGATCGGGCCATTCCCGGCGGTTCAGGCGGCGGTCGGCAGCGCCGATGAACCTCGCAAAGAGGCCGACCGGGTGCCCGGTCACGGCATGGAGTCGCGCGGGCCAGCCGAGCAGGGCCTCGATGGCGAGAGCGGCGGCGGCGATCGGCTCAGCCATGGCGGAGCGCACGGCTCAGGCGGTCCAGCGCTGCGGGGTCGGTGGGGACGCCAAGGCGCAGGGTGTCGGGACGCTCGGCGAAGGGGCGGGTGAGGATGCGGGCCTCGGCGAGCAGGGCGAACAGGGCCTGCGCGTCGCAGCCGGTCAGGTAGCGGAATAGCGGGCAGGCGCCTTGCGGGGTGAGGCCGCTGCGTTCGAGCACGGCGTCGAGCGCGGCGGCGCGGCGGGGGAGGTCGGCACGGGTGCGCGCGGTCCATTCGGCGTCGGCATAGGCGGCGCGGCCGATCGCCAGCGCGGCGGCGTGGACGGGCCAGCTTCCCAGCAGGAGGCGCAGGCGCGCGGCGAGGGTCGGCGGCGCGATCACGAAACCGAGGCGCAGGCCCGCGAGGCCGAAGAACTTGCCGAACGAGCGCAGCACGATGAGCCTCGCTCCGGGGCGGACCTCGGCGGCGACGCTGGCGTCGGGGTGGCAGTCGGCGAAGGCTTCGTCGGCGATGAGCCAGCCTCCGGCGGCGGCGATCCGGGCGTGCCAACCCAGGATATCGCCCGGCGCGCGCAGCAGGCCGTCGGGGTTGTTCGGGTTGGCGAGGACGACGACTTCGCCGTCCTGCGGGACCTGCGCGAAGGCGATCGGGCGGGACCGGGCGAAAGCCTCGGCATGGGTGCGGTAGGCGGGGACGAGCGCGCGGCCGGGGCGGTCCAGCATCCCGGCGAGCAGGCGCAGCGCCGTCTCGCTGCCGGGCACGGCGCAAGTGAGCGCCGCGTCGGCGCCGAAGTGGCGCGCGGCCTCGGCTTCCAGCGCGGCGAGGGCGTCGGGGTCGGGCAGCGCGGTCCAGTCGGTGGCGGGGGCCCTGTCGAGGGGCCAGGGCACGGGGTTGAGGCCTGTCGAGAGGTCGAGCCAGTCCCCCGGCTCGCCGCCGAACCTGCGCGCGGCTTCGGCCAGGCGGCCGCCGTGGTGGAGGAAGGCCGAGGTCATGGCAGCAGCACCAGCGCGGCCAGCAGCACGGTCTCGACCAGCTCGATCCCGGCGCCGTGCCCGTCGCCCGAAATCCCGCCGAGCCGGCTGCGCAGCCACCAGCCCCACAGCGGCACGGCAACGAACAGCACCAGCAGCGGCGGCGCCAGAGTGGCGGAGGCGATGATGGCGATGACGCTCCAGAGCGCGAGGTGGATGGGTCTCACGCCGGAGCGGAAGCGGGCGCCGAGCCCCTCGTGCAGAGGCGGCAGGTACAGCGTCCAGGCGATCGGGGCGATGCGGGCAAGGACGGGCACCGCGACCAGCGCGGCTACGTGCGCGGCGGGCAGCGCGTGGAGCAGCACCAGCTTGGCGATCAGCTGCAGCACGATCACCACCACCGCGAAGCTGCCGACGTGCGGGTCGGCCATGACCGCCGACAGTCGCTCGCGCCCGCCGTGCGCCGCGCCCGCGCCGTCGGCCACGTCGCCGAGGCCGTCGAGGTGGAGGGCTCCGGTGATGGCCACCCAGCCGGTGAGGCCCGCCAGCGCGCCGAGCCACGGGTCGCGCATTTGTAGGAGCCACCATGGGAGGGCCACCGCAATGCCCACCGCCAGTCCCGCCGCCGGAAACCAGCGCATGGCGGCGGCGAAGTCCTCGCGGTCGGCCTCGACCTGCGGGAGCGGGAGGCGAGTGAGGAACTGCAGGGCCAGAATGAGGTGCTTCACGCCTTCAGTCCCACGATCTGCGCGGCCTCGCCCGGCCAGACGCGGAGCGAGAGCACGCAGGAATAGGGAAGGTCGAAGGCCCAGACCTGCCGATGTTCCATGTGGAACAACACCGACAGCGCCGCCCGCATCGCGCCCGCATGGGTGACGACGAGGCTTGGCCCGTCCAGCGCCGACAGCGCCTGTCCCACCCGTCCGCGCAGCTGCGACCAGCGCTCGCCGCCCGGCGGGGCGTGGGTTTCGGGGTCGTCCCAGAAGCGGGCGTGGGCGGCGGGGTCGACCTGAGACGGCGCGAGGCCGGTCCAGGCGCCGAAATCGAGTTCGCGCCAGCGCGGGTCGACGGTGTGGGGGAGCCTGCGCGCCTCGGCGACCTCCATGGCCGGGTCCAGCGCGCGGACGAGGTCGGAGGAGACGACCTGGGCGAAGTCCAGGCCTAGCGCCCCGTCCACGCAGCGCGCGGTGCCGGAGGGCAGCGGCGCATCGTCGCGATGGCCGAGCAGCAGGCCGGGCACCGCCGGCGCGCCGTGGCGCATGAGGTGGACGAGGAAGCCGCTCATCGCGCTCCCGCCACCGCCGCTTCCTCGAACGTCGCCATCTCGTTGTGCGCGGCGAGCGCGGCCTGCACGATCGGCACGGCAAGCGCGGCGCCGCTGGCTTCGCCGAGCCTGAGGCCGAGGCGCAGCAGCGGTTCGAGGCCGAGCGCTTCGAGAAGCCGGCCGTGGCCTGCCTCGGCGGAGCGGTGCGCGGCGATGCAGTGGTCGGTGAAGGCGGGATTGTCCCGCGCCAGCGGCAGGATCGCGGCGGAAGCGATGAAGCCGTCGAGCAGGACCGGCACGCGGGCGAGGCGGGCGGCGAGGATGGCGCCGGCCATCGCCGCGATCTCGCGCCCGCCGAGGCGGCGCAGGGTCTCGAAGGCGTCGGTGCAGGCCGCGCCATGGAGCGCAAGCGCGGCTTCCACCGCCGCCGCCTTGCGGGCAAGACCCCTATCATCGAGCCCGGTCCCGCGCCCGACCCATGCGCCGGCCTCGCCGCCGAGTTCCTGCGCGCACAGGGCAGCGGCCGGCGTGGTGTTGCCGATGCCCATCTCGCCGACAAGGAGGAGCTGGGTGCCCGCCTTCAGCGAGGCGGCGCCCGTGTTCAGAGCGTCGAGGCAATCGGCCGCGCTCATCGCGGGCTCGCGGGTGATGTCGCCGGTGGGGCGGTCGAGATCGAGCGCGACGACCGAGAGTTCCGCCCCGCAGGCGCGGGTGAGTGCGTTGATCGCGGCGCCGCCGGCCTCGAAATTGGCGACCATCTGCGCGGTCACTTCGGGGGGATAGGCGCTCACCCCCTGCGCGGCGACACCGTGGTTGCCGGCGAAGACGACCGCCTGCACCCGGTCTGCGCGCGGGCGCCCGGTGCCCTGCCATCCGGCCATGAACAGCGCGATGTCCTCCAGCCGCCCAAGCGAACCGGCGGGCTTGGTGAGCCGCGACTGGCGGTGCCAGGCGGCGTCCCGGCTGGCGGCGTCGGGCCCGGGCAGGGCGGCGAGCGCGGCAGCGAAGGCGGCGGGATCATCGAAGCGGATCATGTGCAGACGAAGCCTTCGGGCGGAGTGCGGGTGATGAAGTGGCCCTTCACGCCCTGCGGCCATTCGCGGAACGGCACGCGGCCCTCCTCGCTGGCGGCGTGGGCGGCGGCATATTCGAGGATGGCGCGGGCGGCATCTTCGCCCGGCACGAAGTCGCCCAGCACGTAGCCGACCTTGCCTGGCGCGCGGATGTGGACGGTGCAGGAACGGGTGCAGGCGAAGAGGCAGGGCATGACCTGGATAGCCACCCCCTGCAGCTTCGGATCGGCGGCCTGCACTTCGCGCATGGCCTGTTCCAGCAAGGCCCCGCCGCGCCGGCCCTGGTCGTCCTCGCGCGCTTCCACGCTGAGCTTGCAGGTATTGCAGACGACGACCGAAGGGCCGGGCGCGACAGGTTCGAGCATCAGAAGCGGCTCCTTATGCCGAAGGTCACGGTGCGGCCCAGCGTGCCGTAGCCGGCAACCGTCTCGTAGTCCTTGTCGGTGAGGTTCTCGGCGCGGGCCTGCACGATCAGGCCGTCCGTAACCTGCCACTGCGCGCGCAGGTCGAGCAGCCAGTAGTCGTCGAGCTTGGCGGTGCCGGTGGCGGCGTTGAAGCTTGTCCCCGAGTAGCGCGCCGCGACGCTGGCGCGAAGCCCCTTTGGCAGCTCGATCCCGGCCTCCGCATTGGCGAGGTGACGCGGCACGCGCTGGAGCTGGCGGCCATAGGTGGCACCGGGGGTGCGGTCCTCGGCCTCGATCCAGCTGTAGTTGCCGTTCGCGAACAGCACGCCCAGCTTGCCCGAGGCGGAGAGCTCGAGCCCGCGCGCCTTGGCCGCCTTGACGTTGGCGTAGTAGCCGAAGCGCGTGGTCGTGGTGCCGGGGATATAGCAGATGGCGGGCTGCGCGCCTGAGGTCGGGCAATAGGCGAAGTCGATCAGGTTGTCGGTATCGCGCTGGAACCAGGTCGCGCCGAGGTGCAGCGCCTCTCCGAAGTTCTGCTCGGCAGCGACTTCCCAGCCCTTCGCCTTTTCGGGCGAAAGCTCGGCGACGCCGTAGATGCTGAACAGCTGGTAGAGCGAGGGGGCCTTGTAGCCTTCCGAGTAGCTGGCGCGCAGGACCGTGGCGCCCGCGTTGGGGGTGTAGACCGCGCCCGCGCTCAGCACGGTGTTGCTCCCGAAGCGCGACTGGTCGGAATAGCGCGCGCCGCCGTTGACGGTGAGGCCGGTGACGGGCGTGACGCGCAGTTCGCCGTAGACGCTGTTGGTGTCGACGCTGGTCGGCGTCAGCAAGTAGGGCACGGTGTTGTTGCCGGGCGAGGCGGTGGTCATCCGCTGTTCCTCGCGCTCGGCCCCGAACACGGCCTGGATCCTATCGGACGCGATGTAGGTGCCCTGATATTCGTAGCGGCGGACCCGGCCGTGGGCGTCGAAGCTGATCTGGCGAATCTTGCGGGCCGGATCATAGTTGGCGCGGTCGGTCTCGCCCTGGAGGAACGCCACGCGGTTGACCAGCTTGCCGCCGAGCAGCGCGAAGTTGAGCCCCGCATAGCCCGACCATTCCTTCGTCAGGCCATAGGCAAGGGTGTCGCCGCTGGTGCCGTCGAAGTCGTTGTTGGACTTCGACCAGTAGCCGCGCAGGTCGAGGCTGACGCCCGGCGCGACGCGCACCGTGACCGTGCCGCTGGCGCCGGTGCGGGTGTAGCCGTCGGCCTCCGTGCCGTTCGAGCGGGCCGAGATACCGTCGGTGGTGAAGCGCGAGGCGGCGAGGCGCCAGTCGATCGCCTCGGACGTGCCCCCCACCCCGGCGCGGGCGGAGACGGTGTCGTGGGTGCCGGCCTCCACCGCGACGCTGCCTTCGAGCGGCTCGGTCGGGCGGCGGGTGCGCACGTTGACGACGCCGCCGATCGCGTCGCTGCCCCACAGGATCGACTGCGGACCGCGCAGGATCTCGATCCGGTCGATGTCGTCGAGCAGCAGATTGGAGAAGCCGTAGCCGCCCGCGGTGGACGAAGGGTCGGACAGGCGCATGCCGTCGATCACCATGACGCTCTGCCCGGCGTCGGCGCCGCGGATGCGCAGCGAGGTGGTGGTGCCGTAGCCGCCGTTGCGCGACAAGCTGATGCCCGGCGTGCGCAGCAGCGCGTCGGTCACTGCGACCGGCTGGAGCGCGACGATCGCCGGCTCGTCGAGCACGGTGACAGTCGAAGAGACGCGGGTCGCGGCGACGGGGGTGCGAAGCGCTGTGACGACGATGCGGTCCGCGGCGCCGTTTCCGCCGCCCATGTCGCTCTCGGTGTCGTTCGGGTACGCTTCGGTGTCGTCACGGGCCAGTGCGGGATTCGCGGTGAGAGCGAGCACAGCGACGGCGGTAAGTCTATGATACAACTGGTATTTCCTTCAAGCAGACGGCATCGACCCCGCAGGCCGGAGGGCCCACGAGGCTGTGGCTGTCGTCACGCGAGGAATTGACCCCCGTTCGCCCGGCACACCCTGTCCGGTCGAAGAACGACTGCGTCAGGCAGGTCTCCTGGCTCACGGGTCAGTGCCGATTCGGCCGCCTTCTCAGGACCTTAGGGGGTCCCAATGGCGTAATGGCCGATGGCTCGCCGCTTACAGTTGCAGGGGCAGCCTCGGGGCTTTCACCCGAGTTCCCTTTTGATCCCCTCGCGGGGAACCTGTCGCAAGGGCGGCAACTATCGTGCGGAGAGCCAGGGCGCAAGTGGCCGATGCTTGCGCGGGAGGGCCGGTGCCAATAGGTGCCGGGGCGATGAAAGATGATGATATCAGGCATTGCCCGGCGCTGCTGGTCGCCGCCCCCGCCTCGGGGCAGGGCAAGACGCTGGTGACCGCCGCGCTCGCCCGCCGCCACCGTGATGCCGGGCGGCGGGTGCGGGTGTTCAAGTGCGGCCCGGATTTCCTCGACCCGATGGTGCTGGAGGCGGCCAGCGGGGCACCGGTGCACCAGCTCGACCTGTTCATGTGCGGCGAGGCGGAGTGCCGCAGGCTGCTCCACGAGGCGGCGGGAGAGGCGGACTTGATCCTCGTCGAGGGCGTCATGGGCCTGTTCGACGGCGACCCCAGCGCCGCCGACCTCGCGCAGCGCTTCGGGTTGCCGGTGCTGGCGGTGGTCGATGGATCGGCGATGGCGCAGACCTTCGGGGCGCTCGTCCATGGTCTCGCAACGTACCGGCCGGGGCTGGACCTCCATGCGGTGATCGCCAACCAGGTGGGCAGCGAGCGGCATGCGCAGCTGCTGGAAGGGAGCGTGCCGGCGGGCGTGACCTGGCTTGGCGCCGTGCGGCGCGAGGCCGGCGTGGCGCTGCCCGAACGCCATCTCGGGCTGGTGCAGGCGAGGGAGGTGGGCGACCTCGAAGCGCGGCTGTCCCGCGCCGCCGCGCTGCTTTCGGACGCGGCGCTGCAGCTGCCGCCGCCCGTCGCTTTTGCGGCTCCGGCCTGCGCCGAGGCCGCGGTTTCGGGCCTTCAAGGCAAGCGTATCGCCGTGGCGCGGGATGAGGCGTTCGCCTTCCTCTACCCCGCCAATATC
This sequence comes from Novosphingobium sp. AP12, assembly GCF_000281975.1. GTDB lineage: Bacteria > Pseudomonadota > Alphaproteobacteria > Sphingomonadales > Sphingomonadaceae > Novosphingobium. The sequence goes on from NZ_AKKE01000028.1 coordinate 61,185, forward strand.
GCCTGGCTGGAGCGGGCAGGGGCCCGGCTTTCGTTCTTTTCGCCGCTGCGAGATGCTGCCCTGCCGGAGTGCGACGCATTGTGGCTGCCAGGCGGCTACCCCGAGTTACACGTGGAACAGTTGGCGGCCAACGCCCCGATGCTGGCGGCGATGCGGGCGCATCATGCGGCGGAAAAGCCGATCCTCGCAGAGTGCGGAGGCATGCTTTACACCTGCACGGCGCTGGATGATGGCAAGGGGACGCGGGCCGAAATGCTCGGGCTGATGCCGGGCAAGGTGACCATGCAGCCCCGGCTTTCAGCGCTAGGCATGCAGCAAGTCGAGCTGGAAGGCGGCATCTTGCGCGGTCACACCTTCCATTATTCGCGGCTGGAAACGCCGCTGTCGCCCTCGGCCCGGGCCTCGACCCCGGATGGCCGGGCGGGCGAGGCGATCTATCGGCAAGGCTCGCTCACCGCGAGCTACATGCACTTCTACTTCCCATCCGCCCCGCTGGCGGCGGCCGCGCTGTTCGCGCCTCAGGCCTCGACGACCGCCTGATCCTTGAGCGGGGTGAGCGGCTCGGGATTTGGCAGGCGCGGCGTTTCGGTGATGCCGGGCTCGGGCACTCGGAAGAACTTCGCCGCCGCCGCACGGTCGCCAAGCGCCTCGCTCGACGACGTGCTGATGAGCCAGGGCGAGGCGATCAGGCCGACGATGATGGGCGAGAGCCACAGCGCCGTCATAGGATCGAGCCACGCGGTGGCGGCCAGTGCCGCGCCCAGCAGCAGGTGTTCGCGCAGGTCCGGCAGGATCTCGCGCACCGGGATTCGGCGGGCGTCGCGCGACTGGGTGTTCCACCCGGCCGAGATGCCCAGCAGCAGGCCGAGCAGAGCCTTGGTCTGCGTGACCATCGTGATCGGGGCGAGCAGCATGCCAAGCGCGATTTCCAACGGCACGGTGCGCAGGATCGCGCTCGCGCCGCCGAAGCTGCGCCGACGATCGCGGTCGGCGAGCATCCAGATCGTGCCCATCGCCTTGGGGCCGAACAGCAGGACGAGCGTCAGGATCAGGACGCTCGGCGGGGCGAGAGTGACGAAACCGCCGGTATCGCGCGTCGCGACCTGGCCGATCATCGTCAGGATCAGCAGCAGCCAGCCAGGCGAGGTAAGGTAGGCGGAAGCGCCGATGAGCAGGTGCAGGCGGCTGGCCCAGTGCAGGCCCGAGGCGCCGAGCAGTTGGAGGTGCTGCAGGTTGCCCTGCATCCAGCGGCGGTCGCGGATCGCCATGTCGACGATGGTCGGCGGGAATTCCTCATAGGAGCCGCCGATCATGACCATGTGCACGGCCCAGCCGCGCCGCCGCAGCAGCGCGGATTCGAGCATGTCGTGGCTGAGGATGTGGCCGCCGAACGGCGCCTTGCCGGGCAGTTCGGGCAGGCCGCAGGATTCGGCGAAGGCGCGGGTGCGCACGATCGCGTTGTGTCCCCAGAAGTTCGATTCCGCGCCCGACCACCACAGCAGTCCGGCGCTGGCGATCGGCCCGTAGGCTTCGCTCGCGAACTGCATCCAGCGCTGGAACAGCGTGCGCGCATTGGTGATCATCGGCACCGTCTGCAGCAGGCCGATCGAGGGACGTTCCTCCATGATCGAGGCCATGCCGACGATGGTGTCGCCGCTCATCATCGAATCCGCGTCGAGGATCAGCATGCATTCGTAGGAAGCGCCGAAGCGGCGGACCCATTCGGCGATATTACCGGGCTTGCGCGCGGTGTTCTGCTCGCGGCGGCGGTAGTAGACCTTGATCGGCGCTTCTTCGGCGAGTTCGCGCCAAGCGGCTTCCTCGCGCTTGCCGTGGAAGGGGTTGGAGTCGCTGAGAATAAAGAAGTCGATCCACGGCGCGCCGCCCGAGGCGGCGATCGAGTGGGCCATGGCGCGGGCGCGGGCGAAGACTTCCTCGACGCCCTCGTTGTAGACGGGCATCAGCACGGCGGTGCGGTGGCGCAGGCTAGACGCCGGGCTGGGCAGGGCGGTGAAGCCCGGATGTTCGCCGGTGATGAGCTTGAGGAAACCGATCGTCGAAGTGACGAAGCCGAATGCGATCCAGCAGAACAGCGGCACGAAGAACAGCAGCAGCACGACTTCGACCCAGTCGAGCCCGTCGCGCGACAGCTCCATGCGCACCGTGCTCGAGGCGGCGAGGCCGATCACGGCCGTCAGCGCCAGCAGCAGCAGGCGCTTGACCAGCATGCCGTGCGGGCTGGTGAGCACTTCACGCGCGCCGGGCGGGTTGCCGTAGAGGTTTTGCACCGGCATCGCCATCAGCGCTTCGGCCGGCAGCATCGGCAGGCTTGGGACAGGGGTAACGCTCATGATTCGAGCGCCTTGATCACGGTTTCGCTGAGCGCGGTGTCACCGCGTTTCAGGAACAGACGAAACTGGGGCTGGCTCAAGTCCTTGATCCTCACGTCGAGCATGACGCGCCACCGCGCGCCGGCCTGTGCGACGGGATAAGCGACGGCGGAGACAATGGCTCCCTTGGGCAGGTCGGTTTCCGGCGTCACGCCGCTGTCGCGGGTCAGGCCGGAGAGCGAAGGGCCGGCGAAATCGAACACGAACTTACGCACGCCCGCGACCGGCGGAGCGCCGGGAATCCCGCCGGGACCGTCATAGACATCGACGCAGCGTGAGGCGTCGTCGGCGGTCGGGTCCTTCGACGTCCAGGTCAGGCGATAAGCGAAGTCGCGCCGTTCGCCGGCCTTCGCTGGCTTATCGCCGCGCCAGAACATGGCGATGTTGTCCATCGTCTCGTTCGCGGTCGGCATTTCGTAGAGGCACACCGCGCCCGCGCCCCAGTCGCCCCTGGGTTCGACCCAGAGCGAGGGGCGTCGGTCGTAGAAGACGCCGTCGTCCTGGTAATGGTCGAAGGCCTGGTCGCGCTGGAGCAGGCCGAAGCCCTTGGGCGACTGCGCCCGCAGCGAATGCAGCTTTGCGACTGGCGGGTTCTCGAGCGGGCGCCAGATGCGCTCGCCATTGCCCGCCCAGATCGCGAGGCCATCGGAATCGTGGATCTCGGGCCGCCAGTCCCGCTTGGCGGGCGGGCTGGACTGGTCGTACCAGAACATGCTGGAGGCGGCGGCGAGACCGAGCTGCTCGACGTCGTTGCGCAGGAACACCGCGGCGGTGACGTCCTGGGTCACGCCGGTCGCACTCTTGCGGCAGTCGAAGGCATAGGCGCCGGTGAGGCTCGGTCCATCGAGCAGGCCGTGGACGCGCACCGTGTCCGGCCCGGTCTGCTCGATCCAGAAGTGGGTGAAGGCGGGGAATTCCTCGCCCTTCGACAGCCCCGTGTCGATGGCGACGGCGCGCGCAGAAAGGCCATATTGGTCGCGCGATCCGGAGGAGCGGAAGTAGCTGGCGCCCTGGAAAGCGAGCCAGTCGCTTTTGCCGGTCGCATCCATGACGCGGAAACCGACCGGGTCGGTGTTGGTATCGCCCACGAAGAGGCCGGCGGTATCGACGATTTCGCGCGCCTGGCCGCCCTCGACTATGGCGATGCGGACGGGCTTGGGCGCGGTGCTCCGGGTGGCGGGGAACAGGCGGACATTGCCGGCGACCGATTCCGTGTCGCCGTAAGTCAGCTTGACGGCCGCGTCATAGTCGGCGGCGGCGCGCGGTGAATCGGGGGTTTCGACGTAACCCTTGCGCGCCTGGGCACGGGCAAGTGCGACCAGACGGTCCCACGAGAACGGGGCCGGGGCGCCGAGGCGGCCGCTGGTCGCTGCGAGGACTCCGCCGGGAAGAGCACTTGCCGCTGCAAGCGCTGCGAACAGCCTGACCGCCATGCGGCGCGACATCTGCGCGTCGATACTCAGAAAATGGACCCCTTGCTGGCGAGTTTACCTCGATGCCCAATACGCTCGGGCTGGGGTATTGTTGCACTGCAAACCTTTCAGCGGCCTGACTTGTCCGCTCCGCTCGTCGCGTCCCTCCACCCGATGATCACCTGATCGCCCGGTTCAAGGCCGTTTGCGAACACCTCCGTGCGCTTGCCGTCGCTGCTGCCGGTGCTGACGTAGACGCGGCGAGGCTCCCCGTCCTCGAGCACGTAGATCCGCTCACGTCGGTGGCTCTGGCCGGTCGCGGGTTCGAACTGCAGCGCCGGGTTGGGGACGAGAAGGACGTTCCGGCGCTGCGGGAACTCGATCTCCACCGTCGCCGCCATGCCGGGGCGGACCTTGGGGTCCGGCCGCTCGATCGTGAACACGGCGCGGGGCGGTGCGGACTGGGGCGGCGGGGTGACACGCAGGAGTGTCAGCGTCGCCGACTGCGGAGTATCTGGCATGGCGTCGAGACGCACCTGCGCCAGGGTGCCGGCCTTGATCGGTGCGTCCGACCGGCCGGTAAGCGGCACTTCCACCGTCAGCGGGTCCATCCCCGCCGCGATCGTGAACAGTGGCTGCTGCTCGGCCACCACCTGCCCGGGCTGGGCATGGCGCATGACGAGCGTTCCCGCGATCGGCGCGCGTACTTCGGAGCCGGCCTGCCTGGCGCGGTCGTCCTTGAGCTGGAGCTTCGCCGCCTCCACCTCTGCGCGCGCCGCAGAAACGCCAAGGTCGGCCTTTCGCGCTTCGGCGCGGGCCCGCTCTATTTCGTTGAGCGAAGGGGCGCGTCCGCCCGAGCGCTTCCACACGCTCTCGAAGCGGGCGAGGCGGCCTCCTGCATCCTGTGCGGAAACCCGTGCGCCTTCCAGCGCGGCCTGCGCCGCAGCGAGCCGCGACCGGTCGATCTCGACCATGTTGGCGACCTGTCCAGCGTCGATCACCGCAAGCAGCTCGCCCTTTTCGACCTCTCCGTCGGTCTTGCCGGAAATCCAGGTCATCCGCCCGGTCAGCCCGGCGTTGACCGTGACCTCGCCCGAACCGCGCACCTGTCCGCGCTCCGACACCAGCGGGGTCAGGTCGCCCCGCTCGACGGGCGCGGAATAATAGGGAGAGTCTTCGCCGGTCACGAAGCGCACGAAGAACGTGAGCGCGGCCAGCGCCGCTATGGCGAGCACCAGCAGGCTCAGCCAATGGCGCAGCACGTGGCGCGGCGCGGCGCCCAGCAGGGCGTCGAGCGGGGTATGCGTGTCTTGCTCAGTCACAGCCGGCGGTCACCGTTATCGTTTCGTCCGTAGCGGGCGGAACGGGAGCAACCACCGGCGCGAGCCCCTCTCGCGCCCAGCCTTGGTCCTGGCCCGACCACAGGTCCAGCGTCGCGGTCACCCGGCCGGCACGCGCATCGAGCAGCGCGAGATCGACGGCGGTGGTCGCCGCCTCCGCGACATAAAGCGTGGCAAAGCCGCCGGCTCCGCTGCGATAGGCATTGCGGGCATCCCTGACCGTCCGCCGCGATTCCTCGAGCGCCTGCGCCAGGCGGGCCTCACGCAGCACACCGTCGGCCAGGGCGGCGCGGCGTGGGTCGTCGGGAGCGGCGATGGCTAGGGGGTCTACGGGCGGATTGGGAATGGGCGCAGACGCACCAAGCCGGGCCGCCAACGCTTCCGGCGTATCACCCACGAGACGGGCGAGTTCTGTCATCGCATCATCGAGCCTGCCTTGCGCGAAGCCGAGTTCGCCTTGCGCAACCTCGTCCTGCGAGCGGGCGAGAGATCCATCGATGGCGGACGCGAGTCCGGCCTCACGCCGAAATTGCGCCACCTCCGCATTGTCCTTGTACTGACCGCGCAATTCGCTGCGCAGCGCGACGTCCTGCTGCAGGCGCCGAACATCGACATAGGCCAGCGCGATCTGCCTGGCGAGCCGGGCGCGCCTGGTGACCACGCGCTCCACCCTTTCGTCGCGCACATGGGGAGCGGCGTGAACGCTCTTGTCACCAAGGAGGCGGCCGAGCCGGGCACCGATACGCTTGGCATCCTGCTCCGTTTCTTGGTCGTAACGGCGCAGGGCGGAAACCTGGCAGGTCAGGTCCTCGCTACTATCCAGCCCCTGCTGCACGAGCGTCGAGAGCACAGGATCCCCGGCCTCCCGCCACCATGCGCGCGTTGTTGGAGCGGACGGGGTGCCCACCGACTCCATAGAAGTCGGTGCCGGAGAGCTGGCCACTTCGCGTCCCGCACCGCTGCATGCAGAGCTCGCGAGAACGAGCGCGAGCAAAGCGGCCTGACCCGAGCGGGCCCCTGTTCTGAACTTAATCGACACGTACAATGCGATAGCACCTGAGTCCGGCGAAGCAATCTTGCTGCGACAGCGAACGCGGCAAGGCGCGACTGGCTGCATGGTCGGTGTGCCGAATGGCGAGCGAGACGCGCACAAAATGGACATAAACCGGGCAAGACAGGCGGACCATGACCGCGATCTACCCGAAAACCCTTAGAAAAGTGCCAATCCGGAAGTTTCGTGAAGCTTTTTTGAAAAGGGGTGTTGA
>NZ_AKKE01000029.1 GCF_000281975.1 Novosphingobium sp. AP12
CCGCGCCCATGGGATCTTTTTACCTCGCATGATTGTCCTGCGGACCACCCGGTCGCGCAGCGCGCCTGCTCGCCCACAGGGAAGCGATATGAACGTAGACACCCAGCTGATGGATGAGGGAAGGTTTGCTCCGACAAGCCGGCACGGGCCCGCTACAGGCAAGGTCCTGATAGTGCTGGCGCTCGTCGCGATCATCGCTGCCGGCTTGTATTTGGCGCTCCGCACAGGGCCAGCCATGGCGCCTGCGCCGCTTCCGCCTGCCGTCGGCGTCATCGCGGTACGCGAAGAGCCGGTCACCTTATCGATCGAATTGCCCGGCAGGGTCGTGGCGCGCGAAGTGTCGGAGGTTCGCCCGCAGATCGACGGCGTGATCCGCCAGCGACTGTTCGAAGAGGGCTCCTACGTCCGGAAGGGGCAGCTGCTCTATGTGATCGAGGATGCACCATACCGCGCCGCGGTCGCGACGGCGGATGGCCGGACGGCGGAAGCCACGGCGAATATCGAGGCCCGCCGTGCCCAAGCCGGCCGCTATGACGATCTGGTCAAGCTCGACGCCGTCAGCCGCCAGGAGGTCGAGACGGCCCGCGCCGCCTATGCGCAGACGAAAGCATCCGTGCGCGCGCAACAAGGCGCTCTCGACGCTGCCCGCATAAACCTGGCCTTCACCCGCATCCGCGCTCCGATCTCCGGCCGCATCGGACGTTCCTTCGTGACGGTCGGCGCGCTGGTGCAAGCGGGGCAGCCGACCGCGCTGGCCACGATCACTCGCACCGACGAGGTCTATGTTGATCTCAGCCAGTCGGCGGACGAGATGCTCGATCTACGGGACAGCTATGAAGCGGGCGATCTGAGCCGAACGGGTTCCGATGTCGCCAATGTCAGATTGATCCTGCCCAACGGGCGTCCCTACGCCCGGCCCGGCAGCATCCGATTTTCCGAAACCATCGTCGATCCGACCACCGGCGCGGTCGCCTTGCGGGCCCTGTTCGCCAATCCCGACGGTCGGCTTCTGCCGGGCATGACGGTGCGCACCGTGCTTCCCGAAGGAACGTGCCGCGGCGCGATCCTGGTTCCGCAGGGCGCGGTGACGAGAGACGAGAAGGGTGACGGCAGGGCGCTGGTGCTCGGCAGCAACAACACGCTGGAGCAACGTACCGTCACGGCTGACAGGGCCGTGGGCGACAGGTGGCTGGTGACGCGCGGGCTGGTGCCCGGCGATCGCATCGTCGTCGATGGATTGACCACGGCCAGGCCCGGCCAGGTCGTGACACCGGTCCCTCCGCAACGAAACGGCGCGGCCGGATCGAAAGGGGCCAGCCAGTGATCGCGACTTATTTCATCGACCGCCCCAAACTTGCCTGGGTTGTCGCCATCATCACCATGCTGCTGGGGCTTCTGGCGCTGCGCGCATTGCCGGTCGCTCAGTTCCCCGATCTTGCTGCCCCGGCCATTGAGATCACCGCCACTTATCCGGGCGCGGATGCTCAGACGCTCGAAACCACGGTTACTCAGATCATCGAGCAGCAAATGAACGGGCTGGATGGTCTTCGCTACATTGCCGCCAAGAGCGATGCATCCGGGACCGCCACCATCACGCTCACCTTCGAGCAGGGCATCAAGGCCAATGATGCCCAGGTGCAGGTGCAGAACAAGCTGCAGCTGGCGACCGCGCTGCTTCCGCCGGAGGTCCAGCGGCAGGGGATCAAGGTCGACAAGGCGGTCAACTACGTCCTGCTCATCATCTCCCTCGTGTCGGCGGATGGCACCCACAACAGTACTGATCTCGGCGATCTGCTCAGCTCGCGGGTGAAGGACCAGATCAGCCGCGTTGCCGGCGTGGGGCAGCTGAACCTGTTCGGCGCGCAGCATGCCATGCGTGTCTGGCTCGATCCGCTGAAGATGTCGGCGCTCAACCTCAGCGTGCAGGACGTCCGTGCCGCGATCTTGGCGCAGAACGCGCAGGTGTCCGCCGGGCAGATTGGGGCGCGTCCGGTCGCGCGGGGCCAGTCGCTAAACGTTACCGTCGGTGCGCAGTCCCGCCTCACGACCCCGAAGGAGTTCGAGCGCATCGTCCTGCGCGTCAATCCCGATCAGTCGAGCGTGTCGCTCCGCGATGTCGCCCGCATAGAACTGGGCGGCGAAAGCTACGCCATCGAAAGCCGGCAGGACGGGAAGCCCGCAGCCGCGCTGCTCGTCAAACTGGCGCCGGGTGCCAACTCGCTCGACACCATGGCCGGCATCAAGGCGCGCATGGGCCAGCTGTCGCAGCAATTCCCGTCCGACGTGAAAGTCGTCTATTCGTTCGACACGTCGGTGTTCGTCGACCGGTCAATCATCAAGGTGATCGAGACGATCGGCGAAGCCTTCGTGCTGGTCTTCCTCGTCATGTTCCTGTTCTTGCAGAGCTGGCGAGCGACGCTCATCCCGGCGATCTCGGTGCCCGTCGTGCTGCTCGGTGCGCTTGCGGCGCTCTATGTCACCGGCTTCACCATCAACACCCTCACGCTGTTCGGGCTGGTCCTGGCCATCGGCCTGCTCGTCGACGATACGATCGTGGTCGTCGAGAATGTGGAACGTCTGATCCAGGAGCAGGGCATGAGCCCGGCCCAAGCTGCGCGCGCTTCAATGCAAGAGATCAGCGGCGCGTTGATCGGGATCGCGGTGGTGCTTTCCGCCGTGTTCCTGCCCATGGCGTTCTTCAGCGGTTCGACAGGCGTCATCTACCGGCAGTTCTCGATCACGATCGCAACGACGATGCTGCTGTCGGTTCTGGTCGCGTTGATCTTGACGCCCGCGCTGTGTGCCAGCCTGCTCAAACCTCATAACCCCGAGCATACCGAACGCCGGGGCTTTTTCGGATGGTTCAACCGCACCTTCGATCGTGGGCGCAACCGCTATGATGGCGCTGTCCGGACCGTATCGCGTCGTTGGGGGCGCTCGCTCGTCCTGTATGGCCTGCTGTGCGCCGGGCTCGTGTTCCTCTTCGTGCGGCTTCCCACCGGGTTCCTGCCCGACGAGGATCAGGGCTCGCTCTTTGCGCTGGTATCACTGCCCGCGAACGCCAGCGCCGAACAGACCGACGCACTGCTGGAGCGCGCCCGCCAGCATATCGTCCGAACGGAAAGTGCCAACGTCGAGACCGTGTTTACCGCCACCGGCTTCAGCTTCAGCGGCCAGGGAGAAAACGCCGGCGTCATGATGCTGCGCCTGAAGGATTGGGAGGACAGAAAGGGAAGCGACAAGAGCGCCGCTGCGATCGCCGGCCGGATCAATGCTGCCATGGCGAAAGATCGCGCGGGCTCGTTCTTCTCGTTCTCGCAGCCGGCAGCACCGGATCTTGGCCAGACGACCGGGTTCGATCTGGAGCTGATGGACGAGGTCGGCCACGGGCACGCAAAGCTCATTGCCGCCAGAAACGCCCTGATCGCGGCTGCAGCCAACGATCCTCGATTGATGGCGGTACGGCCGAATGGGATCGAGGATGCTCCGCAACTCAAGATCGCGGTGGATACCAGGCGCGCCGCTGCCCTGGGGGTCGCGCAGGCGGACGTCAACGACACGCTCGCCAGCCTGTTCGGATCATCGTACGTCAACGACTTCCTCGATCAGGGCCGTGTGAAGAAGGTCTTCCTGCAGGCCGACGAGGCATTTCGCCGGTCCCCGGACGATCTGCAACGGATCTACGTGCGCGGCGCATCCGGCGCGATGGCGCCGCTCTCGGCCTTCGCGAAGACAAGCTGGGCCGTCGGTCCAATGCGGCTCGAGCGCTATAACGGCACACCCTCGGTCGAGATTCTCGGTGCGCCCGGCGCGGGCCAGACGACCGGCTCTGCCATGACCGTGATGAACGACCTGGCGACAAAGCTGCCGGCCGGGTTCAATGTTGGCTGGACCGCGCAGTCCTACGAAGAGGCATTGTCGAGTGGACGCGCGCCGATGCTCTACACCATCTCGATCCTGATCGTGTTCCTGTGTCTTGTCGCCCTGTATGAAAGCTGGTCGGTCCCGCTGGCTGTCATTCTCGTTCTGCCTTGCGGCATCTTCGGCGCCCTGCTGGTCGCCTGGCTGACGGGCCTTGCCAACGACATCTATTTCCAGGTCGCGCTCATCACCACGGTGGGCGTCACGGCCAAGAACGCTATTCTCATCGTGGAATTTGCCGAAGAGAACATGCAGGCCGGCAAGACCGCGTTCGATGCCGTCCGCGAAGCTGCCGAGCAGCGACTTCGCCCGATCCTGATGACATCCCTGGCTTTCGGCTTCGGCGTACTGCCGCTCGCCTTTTCAACCGGAGCAGGCGCCGCGGCGCAGCACGCGATCGGTCGCGGTGTCATCGGCGGAATGCTGACCGGCACCTTCCTCACGATCTTCTTCGTGCCGGTGTTCTTCATGTTGGTGCAGCGGGTGTTCGGACAAAAGCGATCCGCGCCTGCCGTGCCTGCGTCTCCCCACCCAAGCCAGGAGCCGATCTGACATGCGACGCAGAATTTCCTCCGCGATCCTGCTGGCGCTTGGCGTCAGCGCTTGCAGCCTGGCTCCGGATTATCGTCGCCCGGCCATGCCGGTCCCCCTGGCACTGGCTGATGAACCGAGGGAGACTGCCCCGGTCCCCGCCACCACAACCGATCTGCCGTCAGGTTGGCAGACCTTCATCGCCGAGCCGCGCTTGCGGCAGCTCGCCGCGATGGCGATCGCCAACAATCGCGATCTGCGTCTTGCCCTGGCGAACGTCGATATGGCGCGCGCGCAATATCGCATCCGACGCGCGGACTTGTTCCCGACGATTGCAGCGGGCGGCCAGGCCAATCTTCAGAGACTGTCCGCCGATACCCCCGCCGGTTCGATCGGGAGCAATGCGCCGGGCTCATCCGCCGGCGACGGGAGCCGGCGCATTGATACATATTCGGCGGGGGCAAGCCTAAATGCCTGGGAGATCGATCTGTTCGGCCGCCTTCGCAATGAGAACGAGGCCGCACTGCAACGATATCTTGCCACCGACATGGCCCGCAGCTCGGTGCAGATGACGTTGATCGCGGAACTCTCGACCCTTTACGTCCGGCTCGGTGCGGATCAGGATCGCCTCCGAACCACCATCGAGACGCAGAAGGCCTTCGGTGTGACGCAAGCCATCGTGCTGGCCCGCCATGACGCCGGCGCGGCATCGGCGCTCGAGGTACGGCAGGCCATCACCGCCTACGAAAATGTGCGTGCCCAGGTGCAGGCCCTGACGACATCGGTGGCGCAGGATCGCAACGCCCTGGACCTGATCGCCGGTGCACCTGTACCGGCCGACCTGCTACCCGATGGTATCCCAACTGCCGGGATCACCTTGCGCACCCTGCCTGGGGAATTACCCTCCACGGTCCTGCTGAGCCGACCGGATATTCAGCAGGCCGAGCACGAGTTGCAGGCCGCCAATGCGGACATCGGCGCCGCCCGAGCCGCGTTCTTTCCGAGTCTTTCGTTGGTGGGTGCGCTCGGCACGTTGAGCACGGGCATCGGAGGGCTGTTCGCGGGCGGGAGTAATTACTGGGCCGTAACCCCTCAGGCTTCGTTCTCGATCTTCGACGCGGGCCGGGCAAAAGGTGGGATCCGATATGCCGAGGCCGAGAAGCGCGCTATGCTTGCCCGCTATGAACGGTCCATCCAATCCGGGTTTCGCGAAAGCGCCGATGCCCTGGCGCGCCGGCAGACACTCGGCAGCGAAGTCGATGCCCGGCAGCTTCAAAGGAATGCCGCTCGCGAGGCGTATACGCTGGCGCAGGCCCGGTTCCGTTCCGGACTTGATCCATTCCTGGTGACGTTGGATTCCGAACGCGCCTACTATGCCGCTGAACTCGCGCTCCTAGCTATCAGGGAGACGCGCGAAGCCAGCTCCATCGCTCTGTTCCGCGCGCTGGGCGGATGGCCCGGCGCCGATGTTGCTCAGCCGCCAGGTATCGTAGACCACGGGAACGCTGGCATGTAATGCAGGCTTCCCTGGCGCCTCGATGAATGGTCAGCCCACATGGCGCTGCCGCCGGAACCCGGCCCATCTCGGTCGATGCCATCGCCAGCTTCATGCTCCGTTTCGCCAAAGGACCTTTCGTTGGATCAACTTCTCGCCATTCGGGTCTTCGTCCGCATCACCGAAGCGGGTTCCTTTGCGAAAGCGGCGGATTCGCTCGACCTGCCGCGCTCGTCGGTGAGCAAACTGCTTCAGGATCTGGAGCAGCATTTACGCACGAAACTGGTCGAACGCAGCACCCGCGCGCTCACCATCACCCCGGAAGGCGAGGCATACCGCAAGCATGCGTTGAAGCTGCTTGCCGATCTCGATGACATGGACGCCGCCGCCGCCGATGCCCGGTCGAACCCGCGCGGGCGGCTGCGGGTCGATGTCGGGTCATCGCTGGCCAACCTGCTCATCATCCCCCGGCTGCCCGATTTCCGCGCGCGCTATCCCGACGTGGACGTGTTGCTGGGCGTTAGCGATCGCCCCGTCGACCTGATCGGCGAGGGCGTGGACTGCGTCATCCGGGGAGGCGACCTGGCCGACACCTCGCTTATCGCAAGGCGTCTATGCACCCTCCATTCCGTCACCTGCGCCACCCCGGCCTATTTCGCGGCACGCGGCGTTCCGGCTCATCCCAAAGAGCTTGAGGCCGGCCATCTCGGGGTCGCCTATCTCTTTCCGCAAACCGGCCGATCACTGCCGATGCATTACAGCAAAGAAGACGAGGCCTACGAAATCAGCCCGAGGGCGGCAGTGAGCATCAGCGAAAGCACCGCACACACGGCAGCCTTGCTCGCCGGGCTCGGGATCGGACAGATTTTCGGATTCAGCGCGCACCTGCCTTTGGCCCAGGGCCGCCTGACGGCAGTCTTAGAGGACTGGGCCCAACCGACACTGCCGATCCATCTGGTCTATCCCGCCACCCGGCATCCCAGTGCAAAACTGAGGGCGTTCATCGATTGGGCCGTGGAAATATTCGCGCAGCAGAATTGAAATCGGCTTGCCCCGCGCCGCCCAGGCGTCGCGGCCCATCGTCCACCGACATGGATAATGTCTCCATCGCCACGAGCTTCTGCACCTCCCGGCTTCCCCCTACCTGGAGGACAGGGAGCGGGCCCGACGAACCGGGCCGGCCCTTCAAGCAAATCGGAGAATTACCATGTCGGATCGGCTCGACGGCAAGATCGCTGTCATCACGGGTGGCACCAGCGGCATCGGCCTGGCAACCGCCAAGCTGTTCGCCGCCGAGGGCGCACATGTCTACATCACCGGCCGCAGCCTCGACACGCTGCAGGCGGCGCAGGCCGAAATCGGCGGCAACGTCACCGCCATCCAGGCGGATTCATCGAACGTGGCCGATCTCGATCGCCTCTACGAGCAGGTCGGGCGCGAGGCGGGCCGGATCGATGCCCTTTTCGCCAATGCGGGCGGTGGCGGCATGCTTCCTCTCGGCCAGATCACCGAGGAGCATATCGACGATATCTTCGGTCGCAATGTGAAGGCAGTCATCTTCACCGTCCAGAAGGCCCTGCCGCTGCTCATCAAGGGATCGTCGATCATCCTGACCGGCTCCAGCGCCAGCATCGAAGGCGCTGCCGCGTTTAGCGTATACTCCGCCTCCAAGGCTGCGGTCCGCAACCTGGCACGAAGCTGGATTCTCGACCTCAAGGAGGCCGGCGTTCGCGTCAACGTCCTGAGCCCCGGCCCGATCAAGACGCCGTTCCTGCTCGGGTTCGCAGGGGAAGACCCCGCACATCAGCAGGGAATGCTCGATTTTCTCGCGACCCGCATCCCGCTCGGCCGGGTGGGCGAACCGGAAGAAATCGCGCGGGCCGCGCTCTTCCTCGCGTCGGACGATTCGAGTTTCGTCAACGGGACTGAAATCTTCGCGGACGGTGGCCAGGCACAGGTCTGACCACGATCGGAGCTGCCCCGTGGTCTTCGAAAGGCTGCCGGGGCGGCTCCCATTTCAATCGCTACGAGGAGCTGAAAATGCTTGCCACCGATACCCTGTTTCGCCCCTTCGCGCTCAAATCGCTGACCGTCCCGAACCGGATCGTCATGGCCCCCATGACCCGGTCATTCGCGATCGACGGCGTTCCCGGACAAGCCCAGGCCGACTACTATCGCCGCCGCGCGGAAGGCGGCGTCGGCCTGATCCTCAGCGAGGCGGCGATGGTCGATCGGCCCAGTTCGGGAAATGAGCCGACTGTCCCGTCCTTCTACGGGAAGCCTGCGCTGGCAGGCTGGCGCAGCGTCATCGACACAGTTCATTCCGCCGGCGGGCGGATGGGCCCGCAGTTCATGCACGCGGGGTCGGTCAAGAGTTCGGCGATCGACTGGGAGCCGGCCATCCTTCCAGAGAGCCCGTCAGGGCTTGTCACATCCCACATTCCGCGCGGTACTGCGATGAGCGAGGAGGCGGTTGCCGATACCGTCGCGGCATTCGCGAAGGCTGCCGGGCATGCCAGGCGCCTGGGCTTCGACACCGTCGAAATGCATGGCGCCCACGGTTATCTGATAGACCAGTTCTTCTGGTCCGAAACCAACCGCCGATCGGACCGTTACGGCGGCGCGACCCTGCGTGACCGCACGCGGTTCGCCGCCGACATCGTCGCGGCGGTCCGCGAAGAGGTCGGGCCGGACTTCCCGATCATTTTGCGGTTGAGCCAGTGGAAGGGGCAGGATTACGCGGCGCGACTGGCGCAGACTCCGGGCGAAATGACCGAGTGGCTGACGCCGCTCGTCGAAGCCGGCGCGGATATTCTGCACTGCTCAACGCGGCGGTTCTGGGAACCGGAGTTCCCTGAAGTGGACGGGGAGGCAGGGCTCAATTTCGCGGGCTGGGCGAAAAAGCTGACCGGAGCCGCGACCATCAGCGTCGGATCTGTCGGACTGTCGCGCGACGTCGTGAGCGCATTTTCCGGCGAGAGTTCCGATCCGGCCGGCCTGGACGAACTCGTCCGCCGAATGGACAAGGACGAGTTCGACCTGATCGCCGTAGGACGGGCGCTGATCACCGATCCGAACTGGGTGCGCAAAGTCCGGGCGGCCGACTATGCGGGCATGATGCGTTTCGATACCTCGGCTCTCGCCGAACTGGTCTGAGGTCGAAGGGCGGCGCAAATCGCAGGGATTCCAGCGATGATCGCTACCTTGGCCTGCTGATGCCGACCAACACCTACCGGTGCGCCGCGATGCCCGCGATCACCGATCGTCCTTGAAAGGACAGCCAATGGCCTATGATTTCTACTGGATAAGCGGCAGCCCCAATGCGTGGCGCGCCATGCTCGCCCTGGAGTACAAGGGTGTCGAATATGTTTCGCACCGGCTTGATCCGGGCAGGAAGGAACACAAGACGCCGGAGTTCCTGGCGCTCAATCCGCGCGGTACGGTGCCGGTGTTGAACGCCGACGGCGTTGTCATCGCAGAGTCGCTAGCCATCATGGCGTTCCTGGAAAGCGCCCATCCGACCCCCGCCCTGTTCGGAGAAACACCGGTGGAGACCGGCCTGATCTGGCAGCGCATCTTCGAGGTTGTGAACTACGTTCGGGATCCGATCGAGACAGGCGTGGTTCGCGCCATCTCCTATGGCGAAGCCATCAAGGATCCTGAAGCTGCCCGCGTGGCTGCGGTTGTCGCCACCACCAGCTTGGCGTGGTTGGAGGACATTCTAAAGCGTCATCCCTATCTCGCTGGTGAATCAGTGTCCGCTGCCGACATCGCGGCTATGCCCATCCTCCAGATGCTCGGACGCTTCGGCGCCAAGCCCGAGGCAGTCGAACTCGGTCTCGGGTTCGACAACCTCGGTCAGACCCAACCTGCGATCAGCGCGTGGCTGGATCGGCTCAAGACCATACCAGGCTACGATGCGGCCTATCCTCCGCATTGGCGCGGATAACATTCGCCCAATCGGTGCTCCGGATGATGAATGATCGCACGTCAGGAAATCATCTGGAGCGCCAGGTCATAAAAAACCGGCTTCTGCCAAGAATGGGCCGTTGACGTCCTGGTCGCTGGAGGAGGTCGGCACCTTGTAGCGGGCTGCATCACGGCGCGGCGGCAGGCCGAACATCCGCGCGTATTCGCGGCTGAACTGGGAAGCGCTCTCGTATCCCACGGAGTGGGCGATCGAGCCTGCGTCCTTGGCTTCGAACAGCAGCAGGCGCCGCGCTGTCAGCAAACGCAGCCGTTTCTGATATTGGATCGGCGCCATGGAGGTGACCGCCTTGAAGTGCCGGTAGAAGGCCGCGACGCTCATGCTGGTCATTTCGGCAAGTGACTCGGCGCGGATGGGTTCGGCAAAGTTATCCCGGATCCAGCCTATTGCCGGACGTATCTGCGAAAGCCGGCTGTCCGACGATGCAATCTCACGCAGTTTGTCGCCTTGCGGGCCAATCAGCGTTCGAAACAATATCTCGCGCTCGATCATCGGTGCCAGGATCGCAGCCTCCTGAGGTCTGTCCATCAGCCGCATGAGCCGCAACCAGGCATCGATCATTTCCGGGCTTGCTACCGATACCGAGAACCCGGAGGGCGGCGGCGCGGTGTCGCCTGCCTGCATCTCCGCCAGCATGGCCGCGATCGCGGCAGGCTCCAGTGTCAGGCTGACGGCCAGATACGGCTCGCCTGGCCCTTCGGCCTGGATTTCCCCCGTGGCCGGCACGTCCACAGGCACGACGAAATAGCTCGCTTCCTCGAAGCTGAGAATTTTGTCCCCGATCGAAAGGCTCTTTGACCCCTGCAGGACCAGGTGGAGCATCGGCTCATAGACCTGATCCGAACAAGCCTCGGCCCGGACCATCGCCACGCGTGGAAGCCCGGTTTCCGTCCATCTGCTGCCGGCGCGCATCACTATGGTGCGCAACTCTTTCATTGCCTCGATCATGGAGCGGCAGATGGCGTCTGGACCATCGGAAAACAAGCGACTGTGAGAAGAATAGGCAAATAGCAGAGAAGAAGCGGCATGGGTGGAGCCCGCACTAGCCCAATATCGCAACGGCGAGAGAACACCTCCCTCTGCTCTTACAAGATTGCATTACAAGAAGGACGAAACGATGAGATTGAATGACAAACTGGCCGTCGTGACCGGCGCATCAAGCGGCATTGGTGCCGGCATCGCCAAGGCCTTTGCGGCTGAGGGCGCGATGGTCGTCGTCAATTACGCCAACGGCAAGGACAAGGCCGAGGCCGTCGTCAAGTCGATCGAGGCAGCCGGCGGCAAGGCCGTTGCCATGCAGGCCGACATGTCGAAGGCGGCAGATGTCGTGCGCATGTTCGATGCGGTCGCGGCCGACCATGGCAAGATCGACGTGCTGGTGAACAATGCCGGCGTCGCCGTTTTCGAAATGGTCGCGGACGTGACCGAAGAGGCTTTCCACACGCAGTTCAACATCAACGTGTTGGGCTCCTTCCTGGCGGTGCGTGAGGCCTTGAAGAATTTCAACGATGCTGGTGGTAGCATCATCAACGTCAGTTCGATCCTGAGCACCCATCCGTCCGCCGCCACCACGGTCTATTCCGCAACGAAGGGCGCCATCGACACCATGACCTACGGCTTGGCCCGCGAACTGGGGCCGCGCGGCATCCGGGTGAATGCCATCAGGCCGGGCTATACCAATACCCCTGCGACCGATGGCAACTTCGACGGTGATTTCGGCAAGACGCTGCTGGCAGAGACGCCACTCGGCCGCTTTGGCGAGCCTGACGACATCGCCCGCACGGCCGTCTTCCTCGCATCGGACGACAGCCACTGGATAAGCGGCGAATCCATCCGCTCCACGGGTGGCGCGCGCGGCGTCTGACTGACAACATAGGTGCAGATGACTACTTCATAAATCGAGCGCCTGGCGATCCGGCCAGGCGCTCATTCACGCGATCTGTCCGATCGCGTCTCCAGCTTATCAGGAAGATACCCATGTCAGGCCTCCTTCGTGGAAGCGCGGCTTTCACGTCGCGCAGACGCGCGCTTGCCCTCTGGACGGTCCTTGCGGCCCAGCTGATGCTCGCAATGGACCTCATGATCGTCGTGGTGGCGCTGCCACGAATACAAGTCGATCTCGGCTTTAGTGCCGCAGGGCTGACCTGGGTGATAAACGCCTTTGGTATCGCCTTTGGCGGCCTGCTCCTGCTGGGAGGGCGTCTCGGGGACATGATTGGCCAAGTGCGGGCATTCCGCATGGGACTGACTGTATTTGTCGCCGCGTCGCTGCTTGGCGGTATCGCGCAGGAGCCGTGGGTCCTGATCATGGCGCGGGTCTTTCAAGGAGGCGGCGCGGCGCTGGCGGCGCCAAGCGTCCTGGCGTTGGTAATGGTCATGGCACGCAATGAAGCAGAGCAGGCGAAAGGCCTCTCGATGTTCATTGCCGTCTCATCGACAGGGGCATCCGCAGGCTTGATCCTAGGAGGAGTCCTGACCGAGCTCCTGTCATGGCGCTGGGCCTTACTCATCAATGTGCCAGTCGGCGTATTGGTTGTCATCGCGATCGGACGGCTTGTCGCCGAAACCCATCCAAGGCGATCTCGACTCGACTATGTCGGAGCGCTCACCGGGACGATTGCATCCGGCGCACTTACCTATGGGTTTATCAGCGCAGCCGACAACGGTTGGGCGGCGGTTGGCACGCTATTCTCGTTTGTCGCTGCCGCACTGCTTTTGGGCCTCTTCATACAGACCGAGCGGGTTCATCCCAACCCGCTACTCAACCTCAGCCTGCTGCAGGACCGGTCACGCCTTGCAGCGCTTACGGTGATGGCGGTGATCGTCGGCATGCATTTCGCCATGCTTTTCATGCTGGTCCAGTATCTTCAGCGCGTGCTTGGCTGGACGCCATTTGCAGCAGGCCTGGGCTATCTGCCTCTCACGCTGGCTGTAGCGATGATCAGTCGTTTTGCGCCACGATTGATTGCAAGGTTTGGGTCTCGTGCCCTGCTTATCTCCGGCAGTCTGGTCGTCGCTCTCAGCATGCTGGGCTTTGCTTTTCTGGCGGCTGACAGCCGCTATTTTCCGGCCGTCCTCGTCCCTCTTTTGATCCATGCCATCGGCGTCGCCTTGATCTTTGCGCCGGGTACGGTCGCCATCATGCATGGCGTGCCTGAAGAGCATGCCGGTGCGGTATCTGGGCTTCTGCAAATGGACCAGCAGATTGGCGGTGCGCTCGGTATCGCGGTCATCACGTCCATTTATGCCGCTGTAGCGACGCCTGACCAATTCGCGTCGGGCCTCTCTGCTGCTTTCGTCGGCGGGGCAATGATCGCAAGCCTGGGCGCAGTCATCGCTTGGAAAGCTGGCACTCAGCGAGCAGCGCGGGAGCAATCCTGAGCGCCATTCTCATCTACAGCAATTTGCCAGAAGCCGTCGTTCCGTGCAGCTGCTTCGAACGGCAGCAATGTCCCAACCCAAGGCGTTGCGCAGACCACAAACCCGTGCCTTCTCAGACGCGTAGCCGCCGATTTCCGGCCCCCGGGAGCGGTCGGACTGCTTTTCTGTTTGGGGCTGACTGCCGACTGTCTGCTGGTTGTAAGAGACCGGCGAGCTGCGCCGAAAATTGAGTAATTGACCGTCGGTCAAGAAATCGACTGGAGCAGACAATCGACCTACGGTAGGCTGCGGAAGTGGAGTGAAGGCGGCATGCGGTTTACTGCGGACGGACCAGATATTCCCGGCGACCTGCTCGATGCGCGGGATGACGGCCAAGTCATATTTTTTGTGGATCTGGCGTGTCCTTGCATCAGGCAGGCGGACCGACCTTCCCCCAGCTCGCCCAGCGCGTGATCACCGAACTCGGCGTTGCGAGCGAGAGCACGGCCGCCCAAGTCTTGGATATCGCACAAAACCTCCCGGCAATCGATGGTGTGGGAAGTGTCGTCGCCACGGATCAGATTTTCGGACTGCTTGAGCGTGACTTTCCCGTGCAGAATGTACGGCGCGCGGTCTCAAAGGCAGTTAAACCTCCTGAGACTGCCATTCTTGATGCGCATCGGTCGCTTCTAGACCTTTCAAGAGGACCAGACGGCGTCACGCGGTTGGTAACGACCAATTTCGATTTGCTGTTCGAGGCCGCTGCGTCAACGCCGCTCGATTGTCTTGTTCCTCCCCTGTTTCCCAATCCGTCGAAGGGGGCAGGGTTTCGCGGGATCGTGCACCTGCACGGCAAGGTCAATGACGCGTACGACGATATCGACAGCGAAGAGTTTGTTCTCTCATCGGCCGATTTCGGCCGAGCCTATCTTTCTGACGGCTGGGCAACGCGCTTTATGCAGGCGCTGATCGAGCGGTTTCGCATTGTCTTCGTCGGGTATTCTGCGGACGACCCACCGTTGAAATACTTGCTCGAAGCGTTGCGGCCAAACTATGCCGGTGATCGCTTGTACGCCTTCCAAAGCGGCACCGCGAAGGCCGCCTCCACGCTATGGATGCAGAAGGGTGTTACCGCCATTCCGTTTGACCGCTTCGACCAACTTTGGTCGACGATCACACTCTGGGCGAAACGCGCTCGTGATCCGGAAGCCTGGCATAATAGTATCGCCGAACTCGCGTCACAGCCGCCGGGGTCGCTGAATCCTTTCGAACGTGGTCAGATTGCGCAATTAGTATCGTCCCAAGTAGGCGCTCGTGCTTTTCTCGCCGCAAAGCCGACGCCGCCCGCGCAATGGCTGGGTGTATTCGATCCAGCGATCCGGTACGCCACGCCGAGGGATCGGCTGATCGATCCAAAAGGGACGGCGATCGATCCATTCGCGCAGTTCGGTCTCGACAGCGATCTGCTACCGTCTCCGAGCAACCCGCAAAATCCTAGAAGCGATCGGGCACTACCTGATGGCGCGTGGTCGGCGCTCGAGCCGCTGCCCACCGACACCTACCCGAACAGCTCGATACCACGATCAAGCATGCGCGGCGGAAGCGCCCAGGATCCACATCAACTTTCTTCGCGGCAGTTCATTTTATCCAACTGGCTCGGCGGAGTTGCCGAACAGCCATTCGCCATGTGGTGGGCCGCCGGACAGCATCATCTCCACCCCGCGCTCAGTGAGGCGATCGAACGAACGTTCGAAACGCCAACTGCCGATGCGGCGTTGCGACAGACTTGGCGTGACCTGGTCGATGCGAAGCGAAAGAACAACCTGCGATATGGCGGGCACGATCTCGCCGCCTACGGCGTCGTTTCTTCCGCCACTGCCTCCGGAGGTTGGTCGGAATGGTATATGCAGCGCCTATTCGAAGCAACCGAACCCCGACTGGCGGTACGACGCTCTTGGACGGACGTACCAGTTGATCCGACTGCGTCCAGCGACAACGTCCTTTCTTGGGAAGTCCATTACCCGACCTACCCTGAGGTCGAGGTTCCCGATGAATGGCTCCGCCGATATGTCGAGGGTTTACGAAGCAATTTGACGCTTGCTGTCGCATTGGAGACGCGACTTCGCAGCGAACCATATTTCATGCTGCGCCCGTTCGAATCGGCTAATGGCGACGACGAGCATGACTTCGGCATCAACCACGCCTCAGATTTCGCGCATCGCCTGGTCGACGCGTTGCGCAGGCTCATCGCCCATGATCCGCAGGCCGCATCCGTCGAGGACAGAGCACTGCCGCGCGGCTATCGGCGGATCGTTGGCATTCTATTGTCGGCGTGGCGCCAGCACGATGACAGTGGAAGCCGGCTGCTTTCGAGCGAAGATTTGAAAGCGGCGCTAATGACGGCCAGCGATGCCGATCGCGTGATGGCGCTCAATCAACTGATGCGTTGGAACGAGGATGCTACGGCTGATCCTCCCGCGCCCAATCCGCTCGCCGATAAGCTGGCGTTTCTTGAAGAGGTCTGGCCGCGGCAGAGTTTCGTCCGATCGGGCGGTGCGATGTCGGCTCTCGCGCAAATCGCTCTAACTGGGGGAGAGCATGTCTCAATCTTAACCGAGGCGATCCTTCCACTTCTGACTAGGGTTGCTAACGCAGCCCCGTTGGGACTGTGGTGGATGCGGTCGCAAGACGAGACCGTCGCTGTAAATCCGGAAGAGTATTTGGCCGTCATGTCAGCGATATTGCCCGTGCGCGCAGGTGACTGGCCGTACGGCGTTCAACAACTTGTTGAAAAACTAGCCAGAATCGCCGATTTGAAGGGCGATCCGCGCCTAGTTGAACTGCAGCGACGGATTGCTGGCATTTAGCGCAGATACGACAATCAAGTTTGCTGGCCAGGTGATCGCCGCGTTCGATCTTGTGGTTACAGCTGCTGGGGAAGCCAAATCTTCGCCATCGCCTACCTCGCCCGAAACGATCAAGAAGGGGGTAGGAAAGTAGACATTAGAATGTCCGTTATCTCACTCGCTCCACGCCAAAGCGGACTGACCGGAAAGTCCCAAACCCTGTCCCCCCCAACTTGCGCAGCCCGGCTTGAAATGCGTGCCGAAACCGTAGCACTGCGCTGGCGCCGGGCTGTCCTGCCCGGTCTCAGTCAAGCAGAAAACGGAAACAAATTTCGATGCCTTCGAACTCACGCCGCGTGTGCCGCGACGGGACCGAAAACCCTTCTCGCAGACGCGGCCGCAAGCCTGTGCCCGTGATTGAAAAACCCACACCGCTGTCAAGCGAATGGATCGATCCGCCCGGCTTTCCCGAGGCACTAAACCTGCACATAAAGCGCCATGGCGAAAGCTACTATCAGCTTCATAAGGCTCTCGTGCACACCGGCGAAAAGTTCACCTCCTCGACCCTCAAATCCTGGCTTGCCGGTAAGCGCAGCCCCGGGAGCGCGGACAGCCTTCTGATCCTGGCACGCATCGAAGGACGCTACCGGCTGCCGGCCGGCTACTTCAAAGCTAAACTGCCCCACTCGCGCCGAGTGAGCCAGCTTGCCGGCATCGATGGAATCTCCAAAGCCGAGCAACGGCGGCTGGCCTGGCATCTCCCCGACGACTTCGCCGAACGCTCCCGGCGCGAGCAAGCGGAGATCCTCGATTGGATCCGCACCGTCGTCATATCGGGAGCGACGGATTACCGACGCTACCAGGCCAAGGCGATGAGAGATCGCTACGGTGTCCGCTTCCCGGCTTTGACCGGCAGGAGGGCCCAGGCCGTTCGAAACCAGCCGGCGAACGATGGCCTCGAAGTCGCTGCGGAAGCGGGCAGGGGAGGGCCGGATGCGCCCCCACAGCTTCTTGCGGAAATGCGCGAATTGATCCGCTTCAAGACCGCCACGCTCACCGATGTCGGGTTCCAGCGCTCGGGCGTTTGGGGCGGGGAAACGACGGCACAGAAAATCGAGCATTTCGGTCTGATGTTCGGGGCGCTGGCGGCATCACCCAAGGGCGCGGTGGCGGGATTGGGAGTGCCTCTCGGCCAGCTGAGTTTCGCGCTACTGATCTTTCCCAGGGTGTGGGATTGGTACGTCCAGTGGCGCGAGCAGCGGCGCGGATTCTTCACGCTCTGGGAGGCCGACATGCTCCGCAATGCGATGGCGATGGTCCGGTCGGAAACCGGGTGGATCCGTCAGCATCCGGAGCTGGCCAATCGGCTCGCTCCGATCGCGGGGCTGGTCTCGGAAGACGACGTGGCCGTGGCCAAAAGCGATTGGGGAGGGGCCTGCGAGCGACTGCACGTCCATGTGTTGACGAGGGTGAAGGAAGTCGAACGCGTGGCACGCGTCCATCGTGATCCATTCGAGCCAATCCTCCCAATTCTGGAAGCCCCCAGTCCGGTTGCGGAGTATCTGAAGATCGCCGAGGAGGTGCTGAAACACAGACCCGACGCCCGCCGTCATCCCCGCGCGGCGGCGGAGGTCACCCGGTCCTATCTCATTCTACGGCTCGGCCTGCATCTGGGCCTGCGGCAGAAGAATTTGCGTCAGCTCATGGTCTGTCCGAAGGCCCAACAGTCACGCACGGAAAGGCAGCTGGAAACGCTCAAACGAGGCGAGCTTCGATGGAGCGATCGCGATCAGGGCTGGGAGGTCCTGGTGCCTTCGGCCGCATTCAAGAACGCGCACTCCTCGTTCTTTTCCGGTAAGCCGTTTCGTCTCGTATTACCGGACCTTGGCGGCCTCTACGACCACATCGACATGTACCTCCGGCAGGACCGCGCGCTGCTCCTGAATGGCGCCGATGACCCCGGCACGTTCTTTGTTAAATCGGCGAAGGCCACGAGCCGCGATGCGGCCTACGATCAAAACACCTTTTACGAGGCGTGGCGCCTCATTACCCAGCGTTACGGGGTCTTCAATCCATACACGGGGCGCGGTGCGATCAGGGGCCTGCTGCCGCATGGCCCCCATAACGTCAGGGATGTCCTGGCGACCCATATCCTGAAACAGACCGGATCTTACGAGCAGGCCAGTTATGGTATCCAGGATACCCCGGACACGGTTGCGAAGCATTACGGGCGGTTCCTGCCGCAAGACAAATCGGCAATGGCGGCGCAGGTTCTCAACCGGGTTTGGGAGGCCGCCTGAGAAAATGGGGCGGGCGGGCCAGATTAAGGACTCGTCCGCCCCGAGGAGACCTGAGACGCAAACGCTGGAAGCAGACTCGCAGGCCGCAAGGTCCGCGCGGGTCCTGATCGCGGGAACCGCTGCTGACGATAGAATGGTGGCTATTTGCGTACCAGAGACCGTTTTTGGTCTCAATCAGCGATTTCATCGCTGGCCATCAGACGCCCGCCGGGCTAAATTTCCCCACGGGAAGCCCGGTAATCCGCCAGTTTCCCAGAAAGCGGACCAACCAACAGGCGAGGTGTTCAGTGCCTAATCTTCAGCACACCCTACACGGCCGGCGGCAGCAGGGCTGCCTTTAGGCCCACCTTCGAAAGGTGATACCGCAATGGCCGCCGCCTAGCTTCAGATCGCGGCCTTCAATTCCGCAAGTCGGGCTTGGCAGAGCTCGTTTACGATTTCGCCAAGCATCTCGACCCTCTCCGAGAGCCAGCTAAACTCCTCTTCCGTCACCTTGAAATGGTCGGAGTGGCGGGATTTGACATACGCGTCCTTCAGCTTCTGGAACATCGCCTCTTTTTTGCGCGCCGGCCGGGGCCACGCTTCGATCAGCCGAGGTGAGAGTTTCTCCGCCTGTGTTCTCAGATATTTGATGTTGTGAACGTAAGGAGTGTAGAAGGTGTAGACTAGTAGCACGCAGTAGTAGAGCCGCTCGCATGCCTGCTGCAAATTGAAGGCTGCATCTTCGTACTGCTCGTTGATATGGAAAAACTTGAAGCCCATTTGAGCCGAAACAGCGAGCTTGAACCACTTGTCGAAGTACGCTGCCGCCATATCGTAAGCGGCCTGCGGGGTCTTCGGCTTGGGCGCGTGCAATTCGCTATCGTCGAGCTGATAGAGCACAATGCCATCGCGCGCGACATCCATGAAGAAATACCGGCCATGGGCCAGGCCATCGTTCACTTCCTGAAGCGTATGGACGATGAAGTTCACCGGCGCGCTGATTTCTCGTGTAACTGACCATGCGCGGTCGAGGCGATCCTCGGCATTCGACCAGTAATCGACCCGGTCGGTGAGTTCCTTCTGATTGACGATGATGAGCAGGTCGTAATCCGACTGATAGCCTCTTTTTGTGTGCGGCTCATGCACCCACCGGCCTGTCGCATAGGATCCGAACAGAATGATTTTGAGGATGCGTCCGAGCTTACGTTCCCCTGTAGGGCTACCGTGCGCGTCCTCGAATTCCTCGAACAGGATCTGGACGATCCGGTCCAGGTCGCGCTGCTTTTTCGAAGGAAGGTGATCAAGGCTGTTTTTCATGGCTTTATCGATTGAGCGGCTCGGGTAGGGGAGGGGGCTTTCGGTTCAGCCTGAATGAAATCACCGTGCTTGAACAGAAGGATTTCAGACATGTTGGCTTAAACTTTGAACAAGTTGGGCTGGCACGGCGCAATGCCGCGCGAAGTGTC
The DNA here is from genome assembly GCF_000281975.1 of Novosphingobium sp. AP12. GTDB lineage: Bacteria > Pseudomonadota > Alphaproteobacteria > Sphingomonadales > Sphingomonadaceae > Novosphingobium. The sequence goes on from NZ_AKKE01000029.1 coordinate 19,890, forward strand.
AGGGTTCCACATACGTCTTGCCGAATTGGGCAGCCAACCGTTCCGCTTCGGATGGTGAAATAGGAACGGCGGTCACGGCCGAGACCGCTATCGCATCGGAGGCGCGCTCGAACAACGCAACGCACCGCTGATTATTGAAGCGCGAGGTGTAGAGGATCCCATCGGCGCTCGTCGTCTCCTGGATATGCCCGCTAATCTCCCAAGTGCGCGTGTAGGCGTCGCCATGGAGATCAGTGAAGGAGAAACCGTGCGTGGAGACCCCGGCATCCACAAGCGTATAAAGCCTGAGTGCCCGGGTTGTCACGAGCTCGCTTCGAACCCGTGCATCGATCGTTGTCGAGAGTATGTAAGGATTGGCCGGAGCGCGCACGAACGTCTCACCAAACGCCGTCTCGATGGATCGCGCAGCATATAGGATCCTGTAGCTGCCGTCCGGGGAGTCGAACCGGTTGGCCGGATTGGGGCCACTCGGACCAAAGAAAATCGGACTGTGAATGGCGCGATGGTATCGGTGCAGATGTACGCCTGCGCCGATACGGCGCATCAAGGTTACGGCCATGACGCGTCAGGCTGCCCAGCCTGTCACGAGCGCGACGACTTGCTTCAGCGTTTCTGCACCGGGCTTGCGAGCAAGGATCTGCAACGGGGTTTCCTGTTCCGGCCCATATCCCGAGACTGGCGTCGTGAGCAGCATAAGCTGCTCCCACGGGTCGGAGTCGCCGAGAGCCTCGAGCAACTGCTTGAGGTTCGCGACAGTCGCGCCGGCCACGAACTGGGCGGCCGGATAGCGGATTTCGTTACCGTAAAGGACGCCCAATACTTGGCGGCGTTGCCGCTGCTTTTCGATTGCAGCTACACTGACGCCCAGCATCTCGGCGACGTCTGCGCGTTCTAGCATACCACCTGCGCGGCTTGCCATGTCGTCGCGGAAACGAGCGGTCTTCTCGCGCGCAGCCTTGATCGCTGCAAGATCCGCAGAGGATTCTGGCGCAATATCCCGTGGGGCGATCGTGAGGGCATGGCGCAGGTCTTCAGTTCCGACGATATCCGCCAGTGTATCGTCGCTCGCGGACTCGACTGCCCTAGCGATTGCGAGCGTCAGCTTTTCCAGTGCCTTGCGGCGGAGTGTGTCGTTGGGGGCCAGGTTTCCGGGAAGTGCAGGGTGCCGTCCAGCCGACCGTGCGTACGTTGCCATTATCGTCCTTTCTGTCGATAGAATACGGAATTAGACAAAAAGGACAAGATGCCTTGTGTTTTCGAACGTGACAAAATGGGCGTTGGATGGTAATTGAGATCCGAAAGGATTTCACCGGTGGCCGCTACCATCGAACACGACATGGCTCATCAAGACCGTCCTCGCCCGGCGCTGTCGGCTTGGTTGTGGAAGCCTTGGTATGCGAAACTGTGGTGGGCTGCGATCCCTGTCTGGTGGACCGGGCTTGCAGCTTCGAACGTGAGCGAGTTCCTCGCAGATTTCTACAGCGGTGCGCTGGCGGGCTTCCTAAATGTTCTGTTCCTGCCGATGACGGCCCTTCTCGTGCTGGGCGCCGGTTTTGTCCGTGAGTGGATGGACAGCTTTGTCGGTCAGGGCGAGGGAAGGTCGCTGACGGATGAGGAAGAGGAGGGCCTCATGGCCGAGCTCGCCCACCAAGATCACATGCGCTTCATGGCTGAGATGAGAAGGGGAACCAACATATATGATCCCCGATCTGGGGGGCTGTGGGTTGGAAATCCCAACAACCCGAACAATGGATCGTACATCGATCCGCACAGGAATCGTCATTCCTGATGCTTTTTGAAGTTGCTGTCTCCGTCGGCGGCACTTCCGTGAACATCGGTTGAGAACGTTCCTTTCGAGAGGACCGAGTTCTGTTCCAGGGATGTCAACGGTCCGGTGACGTCAAATGTTGCCCGTCCGTTGTTGGCGTCTTGGAGGTAGCGGTTGCGCATGCCCTCATTCCCTAGAATCCGCGTCGACAGTTCACGCGAGAACGATGCGGCGGGATCTCTGCTACGCGCTGCGGCCAGTTCTGCTGCGGCTATTGAATTTCGAACGTCATAGTTCACGATATCCATTGTGGATTGAGCGTTCTCGCTCAGCACTCCGACGTCGCGGCTTTCAAACCCCAGATTGGCGCCGAAATTTCCAGACTTTATCTGATCCTTTTTCTCGAAGGGAACATCCGAGCGTCGTTGGCCTCGGCTGGAGGTGGCACCGCGGCCTCCTGATGATTCCGTTTCTGATACGGTGACCGACTTGCCCAGATTAAGGCCAATGTTTGTCCCCATCGTGGCTTGATCCTGCGCTGATCGGGACAATGTTCGCTCCCATCCGGTCTGGGTCATGATCGCCTGAACATCGCGCTGGAGCGTATCGGCGACCTGGGGTTTCAATCGCCACTCGCCCTTGCGGTCCATTTCGAAGCCGCCGCGAAGCCAGTTGGCGAGCATCGCCTGGCCTTCGGCGCCGCCGCCCATGAAATGCTCGATCGTGTCTGGGCCGGCCTGCTTGCCGGCTTCGAAGCGTGTGCTGGTATCGCTGCGCGCCGATCGGGCGAAATCCGTGCCGCTGGAGACCAGGAGGTCGTTGTGCGCGAAGCTTAGCCGAGCATGTCCCCCATTGGCGATCGCGCCAAGCTGGCTTTCGTTGATGAGGCCCGCTTTCCACATGGCTGCTGCGGTTTCGGGCGTCAGGTTGAGGCCGAGGTCGCCGTTCTGGTCCATGGCGATCTGGCGCTTCGACAGGTTGATGCCCTTTTCGGCCAGCAGCCCCTGCATGCGGGTCAGCCGCTCGCGATCGACAATCCCTGTGAGGCGCTCGTTCCGTGCGCGATCGGCGATACCCTCCGGTCCGCCTTCAGCCATGTCGATCTGGTTTCCGGACGTTTTGCTAAGGGCCTGGATGAAGCTGTCGAGCCGGGCGGCCTGACGTGTGGAGACGCCCGCAGCAGCTGCCCCTTCGGCAAAACCGAAATTCTCCGATTGGCGGCGCTGCTCGCCGATCCGCGCCGCGCTTCGCGTTCCGCTGGTGCCGACTTCGCGCTGGGCATCGAGCTTGCCCGATCGTTCGGCAAAGTCGTAGCCGGCCGCCTCGCGCGTTCGCCCATAAACACTGGTGCCTTCCCGGCGCGCTTCGGCCGTTGCCCCGTCCGCAGTGCCGACCTGGGTCGCCGCCGTGTAATGCTCGAGCGCGGCGAGTACCTGAGCCTCGTTGCGCCCCGTGGCCTTCCCAAGCTGGCTGATCGCGCTGCTTCGCGCCTCGCCCGAAAGCGCGTTGATGAACCCGATGCGGCGCGAGGTTTCGTCGACCGAAAGACCGAGCATGCCGGCAGCCTCGCGTTGGCCCTGGTTGCTGCCGCTGCGCCATCCCTGTTCGGTCGCGACATTGGCCCGTTCGACTCCCGCCACATTGTCGCCGGCATAATCGCGCCGTCCTTCCATGGCGCCGACCTGCACTTGCGCGGAGGTCAGGTCGTTTGCCAGCATCTGTTCCTGATCCCAGGTGTTGGCGATGAGCTTCGCGAATGTCGGGTCCGACTGCGCTTCGCCAATGATGCCCGAGGCCTTCAGCCTGGCATCGCTCCCCGAATAGCCGGCCCGCTCGAAATGCCGCGTCGCCGACTGCATCATCATGTCGTACGCGCGTTCGTCTCCGAACGCTCGCCACTGGACCAGGTTCTGGCCGAAGGCGGCGAAAGCCTTTTCCCCGGCTTCCCCTTCTCCGAAATAAGCGGTGCCAAGACTGCGCAGGGCGTCCTTCTCCGCGAACTGATGGATAGCACTGGTCGCCGCATTGGCCTGGACGGCGCGCGCGACCTGAGGGTCGGCGAGGTCGCGGCCGTTAAGAGCAGGGGCCAGGCTGCCGAGTTGGCGGGAGCCCTCGAGGCCGCCCAGCGCGAAGGCGGTATTGCCCTGCGTGCCGGGACGCTCGCCCAGAATATGCCCCGCCTCGCCATACGTCCGATTAGCGGCGAAGCTCGATCGCTCGCCGAAGTCGCCAAAGCTCGAGGCTGCCGCGGCGCGAGATCGCGTGCCCATTGCAGAGGCCTGGGCTTCCAGGGCGGAGGCCTGACCTTCCATAGTCGCCATTGGCGCCGCGGCAGCACTGCCCTGACCGGCGATACCCAGCGAACCTGAGGTGAATGCAGTGAACATGTTGCCGCTGAAGCGAAAGACCGTGAACACAAAGGCGCCGGCCAGGCCGGCGGCCGCGGTCCTGAAACTGCCGAAGATTGCGAGCGCCTTCATGGCCGCAGAAGGCGCAAGAAACCACGCATTGGCCGCAAGCGCGTTCGAGCGAAGCTCCTCCATCGTTGCAACCGCACGGCCGAGGGTAAGCTGGTAGATCCCGGCGTCTATCACTCCCCAAAGGGCGACGAACACGAACATGCCGATAGCGAAGCTGGCCACGCGCAGGTTGATCGGCGTCAGAATGAACAGGAGGGCGATCGGGATCATGAACAGCATGATCCCGAACACCGTCGCCCGGATCGTCGGCATCCACTCGTTGGCCACCGACATTGTGGCCAGGCCGTTCGATACGATCGCTCGGTTGGCCATCACCCGCGCTGCGCTGGCAGGCGAATCCTCGAACAGGACATCGCCCACGCTGCCCCCCAGCAGCACATGGGTCATGAGCGCCTGTGCGCTGAGCGGATGGCCCAGCATCATCTGGCCCATTTCTCCCAGCCGCTGGCGGCAGCGGGTCATCTGCTGGCCATTGCCGATGTCGTAACCGGTGCGCGCGCAGACCTGCCGGGTGTAGTCTTCGAATAGGCTGGGATCTGACAAACGATCCGAAATGTGTGTCCAGGCATCGCTGCAGCTGACCGTAGTGCCGCCCTTGTCTGCCGCCGTGTAAACGGTCGCGAAGGTCGCAGGGCCGGCCATCGCCGCAAAGGCGCTCGGCAAATCGCTCGCAGTGCGAAAGAGCTTGTCGTCATCGACCCCGTAGGCGGCCGATACCCGGGCGACCGGATAGCATTGCCGGACGTAGTCCTTGATCGTCGCGTCGGTAAAGATGTCGGTCATCGGCCCGCGCGGCGACACCGCGTTCAGGAACAGGTCGAAGCTGTGCCCGCCCGCGCCGAACTCGATTTTGGCATTGGGATCGAGCGTGTTGTCGTCGATCGTTTCGACCAGGGCCCGTTCCATCATGTTCGTCGCGCCGGCGACGAGCACCAGCAGGTTCGGGACCCCGCCCACCGGTTGATAGGCATTGCGGACCCGGTCATAGACATGGACCGTACCCGTCGTCGCGACGAGCCCAACAAAGAGACCGACACCGATGAGGATCTGGAAGCCGAAGGCGACAAGCCCCATGCCGGTGCCGCGCACGCTCGCGATAATGGCGCCAAGCCCTATCCCTACGGTGGCGACGATCATCACCAGCGTCTCATAGCGGGGGTCGCCGAAGATCATCGAGACCAGGCGGAATGCCTCGACCGTCTCGGCGAACCCGTCATAGGTGTGGAAGCTGGTATCGACCGCCAAGGCGGGCGAAGCGAGAAGCAGCGCGGGGAGGGCGGCGGAGAGCTTAACCAACTGGCGCATGACGCACGAACCTACTGGCTGCGCGCAGCGGCGCCGGCGGCGTCGCGCGCGTCACGATCGCGCTCTCGCAGGAGACCGGCATAGCTGGTGGAGAGGTTCGCCTGGTCCAGCGCGGCCATGTAGCTCTGCCGCATCTGTGCGCGCTGGCGCTGCACTTCGTCGCGCAGGTCCCGGAGCTGCTCGATCCCTTTGGTCAAGATGCGTGTCTGGCACACGTTGGCAACGCCCGCGTCGGCGGAACCCGAAATCGTCGCGCCCCGTTCAGCATTGGTCACTGCGTAGTCGATCGTGCGGGTGAGGTCGTTCAGCATCTGATAGGCGAGCGTAAGCGCCACCAGCTCGTCGGTATCGGCGATCACGGAATCGACCACGCCCTGGCGCACGCCCCATTCGAGCATGCGGTAGACCGGCAAGGTCCGCACGTTCGCAACGAACTGCCGCTCTTCGCTCGAAAGGGCGGCGCGGGTGCGGATCTTGACTGCGATCGACTGCATACGCTCGCGCGCCAGGACAAGGGCGCCGCGGCCCGCACCGTCAGGCCCGCAGTCCGCGGCTGTCGGCGGCAGGTTGATCGAACGGCGCTGCACCCGTCCCGCCAGAAAATCCTGCGCGCTTTCGGTATCTTGGCCTGCGCACTGCGGGATTGCTGTGAAGAGGGGAACTTTGTCCGTTGGATCCCAGCGCATGTAGACATCACCAACCCGGGCCCGCATCACACTCGCCCAGTCGCCCGCTCCGACGCGCGAAGCGGCATGGGCAAGGAGCGAGCCGGTCCGGAAAATGTCGGTCACCTCCGGCGGGCAATTGGCAAGCGCGTCCTTGAGGTCCTCGGTCGGGTTGTTACTGTTCGCCTCGATCTTCTCACGGCTCTGCTGGTAGCTCTTGGCGAAGCCCTGCTTGACCGAACGATAACCCGTCATCTCCTCGATGATGCCGGACATGTTGTCGTCGCCCTTGGTTATCTGGACCATGCGATTGGCGAGGCGGCAGTCGTTCACCTGGATCGAGTTCAGGAAATTGGTGGCAGCCTCCATCTTCGAGATGATGCAGAATTATTATACCGCCATCACCCGCGCCCGGTTTGGCGCGAGTCTCTGGACAGAGGACCGCGACAGACTGGTCGATAGATTAAAGGTGCGATCCGGCGAAAAGACGTCCGCCCTGCAGGGTCTGGGCCGGATCGAGAAAGACCGCGTGAAAGGGCGCACCGCCCTCCATGGCGATCGCTGGGATCGGCTGCGCGACGAGCAACGCATCGAGCGGGAGGGGCGCATGGACGGTCTCTCGGCGGCCCAATCTCAGCCGAAATTAGCCAAGGCTGACGGCCTCGCGTCGTACATTGCCGGGCGGGCGCAATCGGCGGCGAGCTCTATCGATCGATGGATCGTCTCGCTGCTTGACCGGAGTTCGCTCAAAGGAGACGAGCACGAAAACGCCGCGCGAAAGCAGTCCGTTTCCCGGTCCCCGCCTGAGCCTCACCACGTCTCCAGCCATGACCATGGAGGTGGACATGATCGTTGATCCGACCCTCCGCCGATTGCTCCCACTCGCCTCGCTCTTGGTGTCAGTCAGCCACGCTGAAGGACGTGCTTCACCCTCTGACCACCACGAAGCTCGCCTTGCGCAGTGCATTCAACAGGCGGCCGGTGGCAGAGCCTGGCTTGAGAGGACCCTGTGGGGACTTCGCGATCAGGAGGCCGGGTGGATCGGCGCAGAAATTGCGAACACGAACGGCACGCACGATCTCGGCCCTCTTCAGGTGAACAGTTCGTGGGTCGCCCGTTTATCGTCGCTCGTTGGCCGCGAACCCGCATTAGTCCGCAAATGGCTGATCCATGACCCCTGCTTCAATGTGCAAGCGGCGAAATGGATATTCCTGTCCGGGCTCAGAGTGACCCATGACTACTGGAAAGCTGTAGGCGTATACCACAGCCCGACCCCCGAGCGGCAACTGCGATACCGCAAGAGTGTAGCGCAACGCCTGGTTTCCAGATTTGGCGGAGCGGTATTTCATCTCGCGACTGTCGTCTCGCCCCAGTCATTGCCGCTTGAAACTGACCACGCGGATCAGGACCAAACCAAGTGACCTCGCCTGTTGGCCAGGATAGGCCGGGCGGCCAGAACGCGATGGATGATTTGGACGCGCGCATCCGTCGGATAGCCGAAGCGATCGATAGGCACATCGCGCGTGAGGATATGGCGAGGCGATCTAAGGGCCAAAACGAGATCGTTCCGCTAGAAACCGACCTGAATGATTGCGAAGGGTGGCCTGGATTTCCGCCCATTTGGGCTCGCCATTGCGTGCGTGGCATTGCAACCGAAAAGCAGAGAAATGCCACCCATGGACAGATCGAGCGGCTTAGAAGTAGCAGCGATCCATTCGCCAGCCACGTCTTATGTGAGTCAGAGTGCGCGTAACAGCGACAATCCAAGCCTCCCATCCGGTATAGGAGAGGAGAAGTGGAAAGGATGGTTGTCAGGATTTTCGGACCCCGTAATTCGCGGCGAAACCCCGATGGTACCGATACATCGAGATGGACGTTTACCTCAAACTGCCGCCGAACTTCAGATCGGTATCGAACACATTTGCAAGCTGATCCATCGCAGCGCGTCTACCCTGATGACTGGAGATCTATAGTGACCCGAACTGCACTCTACGCTCGATATTCAAGCGATATACAAAGTCATACTTCGATCGAAAACAGTTCGCCATCTGTCGTAATCAAGCTTCCCGGGAAGGCTGGCGGATTATTGAGACCTACCATGATGCCGCAATCTCGGGTGCATCAGTAATCTTACGCCCTGGGATTCAATCTTTGCTGCAAGACGCGCAGTTGGGAAAGTTCGATACAATTCTGGCTGAAGCACTTGATCGCATTTCCCGCGATCAGGCGGATGTGCCAACGTTGTACAAGCACTTTCAGTTCGCTGGGGCAAAGCTGGTCACGATCGCGGAAGGCGAAACTACGGAACTACCCGTCGGCCTGAAGGGGACGATGAATGCGCTGTTCCTCAAGGACCTTGCGAAAAAGACCCATCGAGGGCTTCGCGGTCGAGTTGAAAAAGGCAAGTCGGGCGGGGGTATTTGCTACGGCTACGACGTCGCCAAAAGGGTGGATGGCAATGGTGAGCTGATCCGAGGGGAGAGATCGATAAATGAGGCCGAAGCGCTTGTCATACATCAGATCTTCCGGGAGTTCTCTAGCGGAAAAAGCCCGCGAGCAATTGCGACCGATCTCAATCGTGAGTGCATACCTGGACCGTTCGGCAAACAGTGGTCTGACACAACCATACGCGGGCACCGGGCGCGCAGGACGGGAATTCTACAGAACAAACTCTATGTGGGTGTCCTTGTTTGGAATCGGCAGAAGTTCATAAAGAACCCATCGACTGGGAAGCGAGTGTCATGGCCATGGATTCCTAAGGAGGTGCCGCAGTTGCGTATCTTGACAGATGAACTGTGGGATGCCGCCCGCCTGCGGATGGAAGAGCTTTCTGAGGTCTTCAAAGGCGTTGCGGATGGGATCCGACCCCTCGCTACGCGCCTCGTTCCCGAACACGCCGGCGGCTCCTTCCAGAAGCTGCGTGCGCCACGTCGTGATCTGGTTCGGGTGCACATCATATAACTGCGCCAGCTCCGCCAGCGTCTTCTCGCCCTTCACGGCGGCCAACGCCACCTTCGCTTTGAAGGCCGGGCTGTGATTCCTATGGGGGCGTTTGCTCATCTCTACTCCTGTCAGGCGGCCATCCTGGCCGCCGTCAGGCAGAAAATCCACTTATCCCGGTGTCCAGGTTTGCCAGGCCACATCTCATCAACGCGGCCGACCGCTGAAGACAGATTGCTCTGGTGAAGTTGACATCGCGCCGCCGGGTCTGGCCCGTTATCCCCTGAGCGGCAGGCGACTTGTCAGTAAGGGAAATCCTACTTACATTTATCGACGAAAGGACTCGGGCGATGAACGGGCTGACGATTTCGACCAAGGGGCAGATCACGCTGCGCAAGGATTTGCTCCAGCACCTCGGTGTCCATCCGGGCGACCGGATCACGTTCGAGAAGGCACCTGGCGGCGAAGTGCGGATCCGCGCGACACGCCCTTCGGGCAGCATCGAAGGCTTCTTCGGGGCGCTCCGCCGCGAGGGCCAGCCGGCGGTTTCGATCGAGGACATGAATGCGGCGATCGAACAAGGCTGGGCCGGCGAGCTGTGAAGATCACCGCCGATACCAACATCCTCGTGCGCGCCGCGACGCTCGACGACCCGGTGCAGGGCCTGTTGGCACAGAAGCTGATGCGCGAGGCGGAGATCGTCGCTATCGCGCTCCCATCGCTCTGCGAGTTCTGCTGGGTGCTCGCCCGCCTCTACAAACTGCCCGCCACCGGTATAGCAGGTGCGGTGCGGGTCCTCCTGGAAGCTGAAAACGTGCGCCTCGACCGCCAGGCCGTCGAGGCCGGGCTTGCTATGCTCGACGCCGGCGGTGACTTTGCCGATGGGGTGATCGCTCACGAAGGGCAATGGCTTGGCGGCGAGACTTTCGTGAGTTTCGACCAGAAGGCAGTGCGCCTGCTCGTGCAGCGCGGCGAGGCGGCGCGAATCCCCGCCTGACGCGCAGCGGCGTATGAGGGGGCAGGGTGTTCCAGGTGCGGTCTTAGGCGCCGCCCTCATCGTCCCGCTCCCAGGCTCGCATCGACGATCCCCGCGGCGGCCCCGTTGGGATCGTTTGCCGACACCGGTCCGTTGCCCAGGGCATCGAAGAATCTGTCGTCTTCGCGCGGGCCGGTCATGAACTGTTCGGGGCGGATATCGCCGCGCAGCAGGCGGACCGCCTGATACGCCATCTGCGCGAGGGCGGGATAAGCCTCGACGCCGCTGGCGATGACCATCCGCTGCTGGCTGGCGCGGCGGATGATCATGGTCGTGGGCGTCATCTCGATGCCGAACCGGCTGCCGAGTCCGGGCGCCGGTCGAGATCCATCAGTGTGACCTGCTAGCCCATGTCGTCCTGAAAGCGCTGGACGATCGGCCACTGGACCCGGCAGTAGCCGCAGCTCGTCCGGCTGAACATCACCAGCGCGAATTCACCCGCCTGGCAGCGCAGGTACTGGCGCCGAACATCGTCCTTGTGAGCGAGCAACTGGTTACGCGCATCGCCGACCATGGGATTGGCGGATCTGGAATTGAGTTCGGGATGCTGCAGCATGGCGATCTGGGTCACGCCGGCGAACGCCCGCGCCTTGCGGCGGGCGAAATCCTCCAGTCACCAGAAATCGGCGACGGCATCCACACTAAGCACTGTCGCTGCATAGTCGCGCTGCTGTTCGATGAGCTTGCGGATCTGTGGCGGAGAAAGGCGCGCAAGCTCGGCAGATGGCGGAATGACGGGTTTGGCCAGTACCTCATTTGGCGCAGGCTCAGCTGGTTCGGGATCAGGCGCGTACCACCAGTACCCAAGTTTCAAGCGATCTTGCTGTACCGTCGGCGGTGGCGCGGCGAGGGCGTCGGTCGCGCAGCACGCCGAGACCAGCGCGGTCAGTGCGATGATGGACCGTGGTCTCACAGCACCCGCCCCATTCGGGTCAGCCGCGGGATCGCGACCGGCCCGTAATAGCTGTCGCAACCGATGTGATGGTGCGAGCCGACGAAGATGAAGCCTTCGGGTATTATTGGCTGATGCGGAACGTAATGTTCCAGGCGCACCCCGCCACGTCCAACCGGCTTGCTTATCGCGATCAGGTGCCCGTTGCAGTAGTACCAGCCATCCTTGCCACCGGGCCACATCGAGCGCTTTTCGGTCATCTGCAGCCGGTCGCCGGGAAGGCACATTGCATATTTGGTCACGGGGACGGGCGTGGGGCCAGCCAGAGGATGGACCAGCATGAATGAGACGAGGTCGCCGCGCCGGATCGGTCCAGGATCTGCACGGACCGCCCAGGCATCGATCGAAGGGCTCATTACTCAGGTGACCTGGGGTATGGCCCACCACGTCAGTAGGCCCACCGGAAGGACGATGCAGTAGGCCTTGAAGAGCTGCCCTGGCCGGGGCGGCTGGCCGAGGCCCGAGGCACCCAGGGCGACGCCTGCGCGAAGCGGCAACAGCTTGATCTCGGGCCATGCGGTCCTAGCGAATTTCCAGGCGTGCCTGAGCATCGCGCACCTCCTCTTTGCCGCCCAGGCGGGCGAATTCCTCGACCATTCCCGAAAGCGCGGCATCGCCCAGGACCAGATGCGCGCTGCGCGGGCTCTCATCCTCACGTTCACAATAGGGAAGTGTCGGGTTGCTGGGGATCATCGCGAGAGCCGGAACCCGGGCCACGCCATGCTGGCGAAACACGATCGGATCGACGATCAGCTGAACGTCGCGCATTGCGCAGGCCGGGCCGTCACAGCCGGGATCGAGGCGCAATATCTGAGCGGACAGCTTTGCCAGGGGGGCGATCTTGCTAAGGCCGCCGGGCATGCCCCGCAACGCCATCACGCCCCGCGCCTTTTCGAGCTGCGCGGCGTATGTGCGTAACGTCGCGATCGGCATCGACGAGGACACGAACAGCACCGGCACGCACCCCGGTGGGGTTGCAGGCAGGGCGGCGCGCGCGAGCGCGGCGGTCTCGGGTGCCTCGATGCCAAACGCCTGGTTCAGCCGTCTCACCATCGCATCACGGTCATTCGCGACATCGCGGCGGCCCTGCTCGAGAGCTGTCCTGGCGCGCTGGTCGATGTCGGGCGTCTTGCCGCGCGTGCGCAGCGCGTCGAATGCCCGGCGTGATGTCACGGCGTCGGGGTTCGCTGGCAGAGCGGGCATCGGTGCATCGGCGCCGGGCTTGCGCGCCTCGATCGCGCGTCTCACCCGTTCCATGGCGTCGTCGCCTTGTGCCTGGATCTTTCGTTTTGCAGCGCCGCGCTCGACCTGGGCTTGGGCTCGGTCTGGGGCTTGGGCGTTGCCATGACCCGGCACGGCGACGAGCGCAGCGACCGCAAGTGCCATTGCCTTGCGCATGTCAGTGTCCGAACACCTGCAGTGGGCATCGATCCGTTCCTTCATGTCGACTTGGATCTCGCCGGAAGTGCGCATCTCGATGTCCGCATAGTATTCAGACAGATCCATCTTGCTGAAATCGAGCGCCTGGAATTCCTCGGCGGTGAAGCCGCGGCACGCAGGGCTTCGGGGGGTGCCCCATCCGATCGCGTTGAACGCCTTCAGCTGGGGCCTACCCTGCTCCTGGATGATGCGGCCGAGCTTGGTGTTGAAGCAGCAGTGGCCGCGCGCTTTCTGCACGCAAATGCCCAGGATCTTCGAGCTGCAATAGCTGCCCACTTCGTGGCACATGCCTGACCCGCGCAGCATGCCCACCTCCATGTCCTGCTGGTCGCAGCCCTGGAGCAGGACCTCGATCATGAAATTGATCGCCAGGCTGATCGCGATCGAGGTCGGGTCGATGCCGGCAATAATGGCATTGACGCCCGAAGGCGGTGTAGGCCGCTTTCGTGCCAGTGAAGACGCCCTTGGCGACGGCGATCTTGGTCGAGAGCGATGTCAGCGACGAGCACATGCCGTCCTTGATGATCTCGCCCTTGTCCTTGCAGCAGTTCTGGAAGGTCGTCTTGAGCCCCGCCGGCCGGCAACGCATGCCCCGTCCCGAGAAGATCTGAATATTGGCGGTGCAATTGCCGTCAGCATCAATCGTCCCGTCGGCGGGCACGCCTGGATCGTCGACTACGCCCTCGTCCTCGACGGGGTTTGCCTGGGTGTCGATGCAGGCACTGGGAGAGCAGGTCGGCGCGCCGCCGGCTGCCGGTGTCTCGCACGAATACTGGCTTCCCAGCGGACAGGCGAAGACACCTGCCTGCGAAACCGTGCACGCCGTCTGCTGGATAGGGCATTGCCATCCTCCCGCGACGGTCGCGAGGCAACTCGCGGTTTCGCCAGCATCCGCCGCATCACCGTTGCCATCGAGGTCGCTCGCGCAGACCTGCTGCGCCTGAACAGGCGGCGCGAGACCGATTGCAGCAAGGAGGCCCACTACCAGCAGGGCGGCGCGGAAGGGATGCGACGTCATGGCGCTACGCTTGTGCAGGTCGTGTCGGCACCGGCGAGCCTGACCGACTGCATCATGACCACCGCTTCGGGAAAATCGTCGAGGCACCCGCATGCGGCGACGATTTCCTCGCCTTCGCCTGCCGGGCATACGTTTGCCGCGCCGCAGACTTGGAAGAAGGTGTCCCAACGCACAGGGTCGTTCTGCTGCGCGGCCATGACGCCGGCAGGCGACGCGGCCGTGTTGACCCGGGGTGCCCGGGTCTTGCAGACCGGTTCGCAGGCCGCGACCGAGCCGTGATCGGGAAGCGAGAATGCAGACGTTGTCTGCGCAGTGCTGCCATCCGGATGGCGGACCTGGTCGGCCAGCATCGTCTCGGTGGAATGATCGATGATATAGGCGCCGCGCGAGAGATCGGGCGCGGCGATATTTCCGGTATCGACAACGCAGCCGTAGCTGCGCGCCCGCTCGAAGAAGTCGCGGGTCACGGACACCGCGCAACGATCCGCACCGAACTGCCGGGCCTGTGTCAGGGGCTTCAGGCCAGTCTGTACGCCCTTGTTGAACGTTGCGACGCCGTCGACCTCCTCCGATACCAGGCGGCACTGGGTGTCGGAGGCATAGCCCGCACATTGGTCGATCAGCTGCTCGCTGGTGGCACAGGCATCGTCGACCTCCACGTGGACTTTGGCGAAGGCTTCGCCGCCTTGCGCAACCGCAACGCGCAGCCAGATCTCGTGATCGCCCTGCGTGAGATAAGGCAGGAGGTCGAGATCGGGATAGGCGTAGAAGGTATCTTTCTTCTCACTTGCCGGGCGGCAGGCCGGTCGTCGTCCAGGCATTCGGACTGGACGCGACGAGCGCGCCATCATCCGGACCTGGGCCCAGTCGTCCGCGAAATACTCAGGCAGCCGCGCCGGGTGATCCGCGTCGGGTCGCTGACGTGCAGGATCATCCTGAAATCGAAGAGGCTGCATTGCCCTCCGCTCAGGCTGTTGTCGGCAGGCGACCCCATGAGAAAGTCGATCGCGGTGCTGCCCGAGCGCACCTCGGAATGGCCTCCTGAAGTGCGGCTGACGATGTCGTCGATCGAGGGATCAAAGACCGTGACGTGCTGTTCGATTGCGCAATTTCTGACCTGCTCCGCCTTGCCCGTGCCTGCCGGCGATGCCGCCAGTGCCTGAAACACGCTGCTCGATGTGGCCAGCGTGGTGGCATCGCTCTGGATTGCGGCCGGACTGGCCCGGTAGGCCGTCTGACTGACCGAAGAGTTCGCGGTACACGCCGTCGCCTGCGCGCCGATATAGTCGATCACCGGCCCGCTGACTTGCGCCTGCGCCACGCCCATCCTGGGATCGCTGGTCGTCAGGGCACCGACGATGCCGCCGCCGATGTCCTTCAGCACTTCGGCGAGGTTACCCCAGACCAGATTGGTGCCGCAACTGTTGTTGATACAGTAGCATCCGGCAAGCTTGGGCATCTCGACTTCTGTCAGCCTGGCGGCGCGGTCGGCGGCGATGTCCCAACGGAAATGGTGGCACTGGCTCCATGTCCCGGGATCGCAAGAGATCACCCCGTTGGCGCAGATGCCCGAAAACTGCTGGGCCAGCGTGTTCGAGATGTCGAAGCTGCCGTCGGAATCCGTGTCCTGCGATATCCGAAGCATCGTGATGTCGCCGGTGGCGCTGGGCTGGATGAGGACCTGGAGCAGGCTCGCTGACTTCTGGCAGCTCAGCGACGGCGTGAGCGTTGCGGAACTGTCGATTGTCGAGATCGCCTGGCCGCTGATGCCGGGCGTCACGTAATTCTCGCGCAGCGCGTCGCTCGTGCCGGTCTTGGTCTGCGCGGCTGTCGTAGCAGTGCGCGCGCGTTCTTCCATCGTCTGGGCCTGCGCGCCCACGCAACCAAGCACTTAACCCCCAGCTTAACCCCAACTCCGCAGGCACAGCCTCGCGGGGCGTACGGCGTTCAGGGTCTGGGATGCGGCTCCGGCATGGTGCGTGACTGGCGCTTGGCTCGACAATTATCTCCAGCAGAACATCAATAAAGCGACCCGCGTCGGTCCGCACGGTCCAGCGACTATCGCATCGAGTTCGGCAGCGGCGCGTGGCGTAGAGCGATGCGTGCGACTCTGTGCCCCCACTCGGGGGCAGCTGAGATCGTCCAGAGATCAGCCCCAACCTCAGTCAGCCCTGATCGTAGCGCGCCAGCGAAAAGCTTGTGATCCAAAAAATGCACGATGCGGTCTTCCGGCGATGATCGGAACGGCCGTCATGCCCCGGGGATGTTTCCTCCATCTACGGGCAGATGAATACCCGAAATCGCGCGATTGGCGGGGTCAGCGAGGAACAGGACGGCGCGGGCGATATCGAGGGATGAAGCAAGGCGGCCCAACGGGCTGAAGCTCTCCATACGTCGGAGGAAATCGTTCTCCGTTTCCTCGTCCCGGAGATTGCCCATCAGCATCGTGGTCTGCACGGCGCCCGGCAGCACCGCGTTGACGGTGATACCGTACCGGCCGGCGGCGCGTGCGGCCGTTCGCGTGGTCATCAGGGCTGCGGCCTTCGAGGCGCTGTAGGCGGCGCCGTTCGGGTTGGCCGTGATGGACATGCCCGAACCTATGTTCACGATCGAACCGCGCCCGCGCTCCTTCATGTGCAGAATAGCGTGCTTGCAGCCCAGGAAGGTGCCATCGGAATTGATGGCGAAGTGGCGCTGCCAGACATCGAGGGGCATGTCTTCGAATGCAATGTTTGGTGAATAGATGCCAGCATTATTGACGAGAACGTCGAGCGCTCCAAACCGGGCCTCGACGAACTCGAACATGTGCTTCCAGCCCGTTTCGTCACTGACGTCGAGCCGGCGCTCGATCACGCCCGGAGAACCGGAAGCGTTGTGCGGCTCCTCGTCCTCGCAGGAAATATCTGCGCTGACGACGGATGCACCTTCCTGCGCGAAACTTGAAACGATGGCGGCCCCGATGCCGCCGCGTCCCCCGGTTACGACGACGTTCAGCCCGTAAAAGCGACCTGACTGCATTGCCTGAACTCCCGGATCCACGCTCCAACTCATGAAGCCGGGCTCCCCTGTCGCGGAGGAGCCCGACTTTCGCGTCGCTAGAAGCTGTACTTTGCCGTGGCGAGCACCGTACGCGGATTGGCCATGATGCGCGGGTTGATGACGGAGAACCCGAAGCCGGTCGTCCAATAGGTCTGGTTGAAGAGGTTCTTGCCGGCGACCTGGAAGGTCCAGGGCCCTACATCGTAACCGAAATAGGCATTGACCAACTGCGTGGCTTCCACGTGGCCGACCTCCAGATTGTCCGGCGTAGAATAGTACTGGTCGCGGAATGCGGCGTCCGCGCCGATCTTGGCCGTTCCCGGTCCCATTGGAAGTGAGTAGTCAACGCCAATGGTTCCCTGGTATTTGGGCAGCGAGGGCGGGTCGTTGTCTATGACAGAGGCTACGACAGAGTCGGTGGAAAGGTACTTGCCCCAGTTGACCGAACCGTTGCCCCAGACCTGAAGGCCGGTCACCGGGCGCCATGCCAGTTCGGCTTCGATGCCCGCGATCCTGACGTTGTAGTTCTCGACCAGGAAGCCGCCGTCGTTGAGATTCACCGTTTCCTGCCGGTCGATGATCTTGTTGAGGAATCCGGCGAGCGAACCGCGCAGGGTGCGGCCGATGTCTGCCTTGACGCCCGCTTCCCATGCTTTGGTGGTTTCGGGTTTGTAAGCGGTTGCGAGTTGCTCGGCGGTGGAGGCCAGGCCGTTATAGCCGCCCGACTTGAAGCCGACAGTGTATGACCCATAGAACAGAACATCGCGCGAGGGCTTGAAGTTGATCCCGAACTTCGGCGTGAACTTTTCGTAGTGGTCGCGGCTTATCGCGGGCGTGCCCGCCAGCGTGGCGTTGAGGTTCTTGTCCTCCAGCGTATAACGTCCGCCCGCAACGATTGAGAGCTGGTCGGTAGCGTTGAAGGTCAACTGGCCATAGCCTGCCCAGGCATCGGTTGCTGCATGGAACCGCGTTGACGAAGGCGCGAAGAAGATCGTGGAGTTCATGTCCTGATCGCCCTGCTCGTGAAAGTAGTAGAGCCCTGCGACATAATTCACGAGATCGTCCGCTAGCTCGCCGGCGAACTGGGTTTCCTGACTGATCTGCCAGGACTTCGATCGGCTTTCGCGCTCGAAAAGCGATAGCGGCGCTTCGCCGGGGCTACCGATCATCGCCGGATAGACGCCGCCCGAAAAGTCCTCTCCCCACCTGTCCTTCAGGCGCGAGTAGGCAGTGATGGAGGTGATCGTACCGCCCGGATAGTCGGCCGAGAGGCGCAGTGATCCGCCTTTCTGCGTGACCGTGGTATAAGAGGGGAAGGGCGAGAGCACGGTCCGGTAGGAGCCCGAGAGCGGCACGATCTTGCCCTCGTCGTTGGTTACCGTGTTGCTGGCCCACTGTCCGTCGCTATTGAGGTGGACGTAGAACAGGTTAAGCCTGCCCTTGATCGCATCACCCTTGTAAGCGAGGTCGAACTGGCCGCCCTGGAAGTCTTCCTTACCCACCTTGCGATCGAGTGTCGCGTTGTACTGACGACCGCCGTCGCGGGCACGAACGATCCCGTTGAGGGAGAAGGCCCACTTGCCGTCCTTGCTGATCGGCACCGAAAGGTAGCCTTTCGCACGGCGCTCGTTCCAGGTGCCGTAGCCGACCTGGACGTTGCCGGTGAGAGTGTCGGCCGGCTGCTTGGTGATGATGTTGATCGCACCCGCCGCGGCATTACGGCCGTAGAGCACGCCCTGGGGCCCGCGCAGGACTTCGATCCGCTCGATCTCGGCGAAGTCGAGCAGAGCGGCTTGCATGCGGGCATTATAGACATCGTTGACGTAGAGTGCGACCTCGGGCTCCGACATGATGTAGCCGCCGTCGGTGACGCCGCCGCCACGAATATAGGCGGTGAGGCCGGCGCTGCCGCCGGTGACCGAGCTAAGGTTCACGTTGGGCGCGAGGCGGCCGATGTCGGTCGGTGAAAGGACCTGACGGGTCTCGATCTCGTCGGCGGTGATCGCGGTGACCGAGATCGGAACATCTTGAAGACGCTGGTCGATGCGCTGGGCGCTGACCACGATGTCTCCGAAGGCGGTGTCCGTGTCCTGCGGTGCGTCCTGCGCCATGGCTATTGTCGGAAGCGTGGTGAGTGCCGTTGCGACCAGCAGCACCCGCGTGACAGACTTTTTCATATAAAAACTCCACTTGAACCTGAACCTTGCCTTCCGTCACCGGGTCGCTCTACGTCGACTTCGTGCGGCACCTGCCCGTGGGTAGAAGACGGGATTTTTCCCTGCCTGCGGCGCGATCTGCATCCGACGCATCAGGGATGCAGGAGCTATGTCCTTGCAGGTCGGTTATCACCGGGGATCACCGCAGGTCGGACATGACGATGCGGGACCTGAATGTCGCGGCCCTGCGGAAAAGTCCATGCGGCAGGGGTCGTGTCCGGACATTTCGTCGAGACTTCCGGGCGGGGAGGCCGGAGAAAAAGAAAAGGCCCGGCAGGAAAGTTCCTACCGGGCCGATTTCGAATCACTTCCGGAGTGGTTTAGAACCGCAGCGTGGCTTCCATGCCCCATTCGGCGGGGCGGGGAACCGAGGCGTAGAGGCACTGCTGGTTCGAGCCGTAGGTGGCCGTGTCACGCTCCACGAAGATACAGGTGGCCGTGGCACCGGCGAGACCCGAGCCGGTCGGGCGCTGGTTGTTGAGGATATTGCGGCCAAACAGAGAGAAGTCGATCATGTCGCTGGCGAAGTTGATCCGCGTGTCCATTGTCCAGGCCGAGCGGCCCTTCACGGTGTTGGCGAGGTTGGCGTACCAGCTTCCGCGATAGGCCCCGTCCAGGCGCAGGGTCGGTGAGAAACCACCCACTTCCGGCAGCTTGTACTCGCCGCCGATGAAGCCGTTCCAGTCCGGCACGTTGGCCTGGGTCAAGCCGTCGAGCACGACGGAATTGTTCCCACTGGGCGGGAAGCCGTATGTCGAGCTGGCGCTGATGATGATGGGGTTCTTGGCGGTGAATTCCTGGTGGGCATAGCCGACCGAACCCCGCAGGGTCAGACGCGGCGTCACCTTCAGGCTGGCTTCGCCTTCGAAACCAAGGATGGTAGAGGCGCCGACGTTTCCGACCGTGGCGATGTTGACGGTGTTGCCGTTGACCGTGCGCTCTTGCGTGGAGACCAGTTGCTGGTCCTTCACTTCGTCGTAGAAGGCTGCGAGGTTGAGTGTCAGGCGATCGTCGAAGAACGAATTCTTGCTGCCGATTTCATAGTTGAACAGCTTTTCGGGATCCGCAGCCAGGCCGACGAAAGTTCCGGCGACGTTGACGAAGCTGAAGCGAGCGCTCTTCACGCCCTTCGAGAACAGCGCATAGACCATGTTCTCGCCTGTAACCTTGTAGCTCAGGGTCACGCGAGGGCTGAAGTCGTTCGATTTGTTACTGAAATCCGTGGCGGTGGGATAGAATGCGCAGCTTGGGCAGGCAGGCGACGACACCTTCTCACGCGCATACCGGCCTTCGCCGCTGAGCGTCAGCTTGTCGGTGAAATCCCAGTCGAATCCGCCGAGAACCGCGATGTTGGTAAGGTTGTCGTTGCGGGTCACGCCCTTGGGGTTTGCAGGCGTGCCGTAGCCGGTGAAGGCCGATAGATCGTTTTCCCAGAAGTAGTAAAGCCCCGCCCTCCAGCGGAAGGACTTGTCACCCGGTGAGAGGAGCATGACCTGGTGGCTCGTGTTCTCGAACGTCTCGGTCGAGGGGAAGGTGCCGAGCACCGAACTGCGCACGGTGACGGTGCCGTTGGTCACCAGGTCCCCGAAGACCGGGTCCTGCCCCGGCTTGACCGCGCGCGGCACCGTTGCCACGTTGGCCCAGCGCGATTCCTTGAAGTAGCCGCCCCGGTAGCTCAGTTCGTAGTCGCCCAGTTGCTTGGTGACGACGGCGCTGGCGAAGTAGCGGTCGCGGCCGTATCCGGTGGCGCCCTGAGTGCCGATGGAATCGAGATCACCGCTGGGAAGGTAAGAGGGGAAGAACGAGCCGTTGCCGCGCGCGAAGGGCGAAACCGGCACGCCTGCGTTCAGCCATTCGCGCGGATGCTCGGCGACCTGCGACGGCGAGGAATCGCGGTCGTGCTGGTACATTCCACGCAGCTTGATCGAGAAGGTTTCGTCCGGCTTGAAGAACAGCGTGCCGGAGGCGACCTGCGTTCGCTCGCGTCCGATCGGCGCCCGGTCGTCTACCGACTTGGCGAAGGCGCCGTTCTGCATCAGTGAGCCAGAAACCGATAGCCACAACGCGTCCTGCACGATCGGCGCGGTGATGGTGCCGCCCACGTAATAGCTAGCTTCCGGAGCGCTGTTGGTCAGGCTTCCGCGCGCCTTGACGAAACCAGCGATAGTGTCGCCCGAGGGGTCGGCGGTGACATAGTTGATCGCACCGCTGTAGGTCGCGCGGCCGAACGTGGCGCTCTGGGGCCCCTTGATGACTTCGACGCGCTGCAGGTTCTCGAGATCCAGCGAAGCGAGCTGGCCCGACAGCGCCACGCCGTCGATGAAGATCGAGATGCCTTGGTAGCGCTCGTCCGAAGTGTTGGGGGCAAGTCCGCGCAGTGAGTAGGCGGATGGGTCGTTACGGCCCGACCCGGCGAAGAGGCTGAGGTTCGGCGTGATCTTCTGGAGGTCGCGGGCATCGCGGATCTGCGCGCTGGCGAGATCCTGGCTGCTGAGCGCGGTGATCGCCAGCGGCACGTCCTGCAGGTTTTCCTTACGGTTCTTGGCAGTGACGACGATGGTGTTGCTGTTTTCGCTGTCTTCCGCCTGCTGTGCCAATGCAGGGCTTGATGCGAGGACGAGCGCGGCAGCGATAGCGCTTCCGGTCACGTAAAAACATCTCGGCCGATCGGTCATGGATAATTCCCTCAAGTTATATTGTCCTCGAGGCATCATGATGTCGTGATTGGTTCCCAAATATAATGTCTAGTTACCTATATCCGTAGGTCGGATATGTTAAGAATAGCGAGAACACAAATAGGCGGGCCACCCATCGGTGGCCCGCCGTCATGTAGTATTTGGGTATTCATGGGTATTACGGCACAGCTGTCTCCAATATAGCGCTGCCGTGTCGAGGCTCCGGCCCGTTGACGTCAGGCTTGCCCGAAGGCGAAAGGGGCTCTCCCGGTAGGCGGTAGCGCATCATGATCAGCGCGGCGGCCACGGCGGCCAGGGCTGGCACCAGCGACAGCGCGATCATGATGCCCACGCGCACAGCCGGGGGCTGCGTGCTCGCGCCGTCGCCGGTCGAAGATACAAAGCCCACCCAGGCCATAGCCATGCTGAACACGAAGGTGCCGAAGGCCGCCGTACCCTTTTCGACCATCACGAAGATTCCGGCCAGCATGCCGGCGCGGTTTTCGCCCTGGGCATGGCGGGAATAGTCCATCGTGTCGGTTAGCACGGTGTAGAGACCAAGGAAAACGCCGCCGGTCGCAATCCCCGAAAGCAGAGCGCAAATGTGGACATAGGGCTCGGGATGCTCGGCCGGGATGAACAGCCAACTGAAATAGGCGGCTGCGCACAGAGCGCTGGCGCCCAGCAGGGCATTGCGGCGGCCGTGGCGTCCCGCCA
>NZ_AKKE01000030.1 GCF_000281975.1 Novosphingobium sp. AP12
TGCGGGAGCAACTACGGCGGTGAAGGCGCGCTTGGCGGCGCTGCGCTGGGCGCGGGCGTTGGCGCGATCGCCGGCGGTGACGTTGGTACGGGCGCTGCGATCGGCGCTGCGGCCGGTGCGCTGGCAGGCTCGCAGGTCAAGAAGGATGGCGACAAGGGTTGCTACCGCTATGACCGCAACGGCGACCGCTATTGGGATCGCGATTGCTGATCTGACACCGCTTACTAATAGGGTCGCAATTGAGGCGCGGGACGAAATATCGCCCGCGCCTCGCCCTTTTTCAGGGCATTGCTTCTGCAGTGAACGGGACGATGCCCCGATAGCTCTCCAGCGGCGGGGCACCGGCGACGTGAATGCCGGCGCGAAGCAGGAAGATGTGTCGCACGATCTCCGCCTGCTGCTCGATGCCGTAGCGCGAGAGCGTCCAACCTGGCCGCAACGCATAGTCGTAGCTGCAAAACGGGTGCCGCATGAGCGGGAGATACCAGCGCCCTCTGTTCTGCGTCTGCCATACATGCGTCATCTCGTGCACGAACAGCCCCTGCAAGCCGATGCTGGCCTGCGAAAAATCGTCTTCATATAGGGACGTGCGCGGGTGGAAATGCAGGTGCCCGCAGGGCGCCATCACGGTGCCGACCGGCTGGAACGGAAACCAGCGCCGCCGCTTCACCCGCACCGGCGCGCAGTCGATCGCCTCGCCGAAGACGGAGCGGACGAGGTCGGCCTCGCCCGGCGTCAGTGCCCGCTCGCCGCCGGGGGCGGTCAGTGGTGCATCCCTTCCATGTCGTGATCCCCGCTGCCGCCCATGGCCTCGACGCGGAGCGGCATGGACAGCTTGTCTCCGTCGGAGAACGTCAGCGTCAGTTCCGCATTGCCGCCGGGCTTGAGCGTATCGGCAAGCTCGAACACCATGACGTGCAGCCCGCCCGGCGCGAAGACCACCGAGGCGCCGGGGTCGATCGGTAGCGAGGCGACGGCCGCCATCGAGCCGCCCTTGCTCTCGTGCATCTCCGCCTTGCCCGCGCCCGAGACGTGGACGCCGGCCAGCGTCACCGGCTCGGCGCCATCGTTGCGGACGGTGAAGTAGACCGCCGCCGGTCGTCCCGCGATGACGGGCAGGACCAGCTTCCCGTCGCTCGCCGCCAGACCCGGCTTGGCATCGGGGCCTGAGAGGGTGGCCTCGTTCGATTCGGTGGGGCTGTCGGGCTCCTTGCCGCAGCCGCCCAGTGCCGCGAACATGGCGACAGAGGCGAGCAGGGCGATCGGGGGGGCAAATTTCACGGCCGGCATTTCCTTCTCATGCCCCTTCAGGCGGTGTGACCGCCAGCCTGGGGAAAAATCGCTCGCCTAATGCCATTCGCGCAGTCTTGTTCCAAGCAAAACCACCCCTATATCGCGGCTCGACGACTTGGAACGTCATCGAGCCGTGCAAGCCGCCTTGCCTTGTGGAAGGGAGGCGATCCGTGCGGTGTCAACCACTTGACGTGAGGAATGGGGATAATGGCAAAAGTAATTGGTATCGATCTGGGTACGACCAACAGCTGCATCGCTGTCATGGACGGCGGCAAGCCCAAGGTCATCGAGAATTCCGAAGGCGCGCGCACGACGCCCTCGATCGTCGCCTTCACCAAGGATGGTGAGCGCCTGATCGGGCAGCCGGCAAAGCGCCAGGCCGTGACCAACGGCGACAACACGATTTTCGCGGTGAAGCGCCTCATCGGCCGCCGCTTCGACGACCCGGTGACCAAGAAGGACACCGAGCTGGTCCCTTACACCATCGTCAAGGGCAAGAACGGCGACGCATGGGTCAATGCCGGCGGCGAAGACTACAGCCCGTCGCAGATCTCGGCCTTCATCCTGCAAAAGATGAAGGAAACCGCCGAATCGTACCTCGGCGAGACCGTGACCCAGGCCGTCATCACCGTGCCTGCCTACTTCAACGACGCGCAGCGCCAGGCGACCAAGGACGCCGGTCAGATCGCCGGCCTTGAAGTGCTGCGCATCATCAACGAGCCGACCGCGGCGGCGCTGGCCTACGGCCTCGACAAGCAGGACGGCAAGACCATCGCAGTCTACGACCTTGGCGGCGGCACCTTCGACGTCTCGGTCCTCGAGATCGGCGACGGCGTGTTCGAGGTGAAGTCGACCAACGGCGATACCTTCCTGGGCGGCGAGGACTTCGACTCCAAGCTGGTCGAATGGCTGGCGGACAAGTTCAAGGCCAAGGAGAACATGGACCTGCGGACCGACAAGCTCGCTCTGCAGCGCCTCAAGGAAGCGGCCGAGAAGGCGAAGATCGAGCTGTCGTCCACCGCGACGACCGAGATCAACCTGCCCTTCATCACCGCCCGCATGGAAGGCGGCGCGACGACCCCGCTGCACCTCGTCGAGACGGTCACCCGTTCGGACCTGGAGCGCATGGTCGCCGACCTCATCCAGCGCACGCTCGAGCCCTGCCGCAAGGCGATCGCCGATGCCGGCCTCTCGGCCAAGGACATCGACGAAGTCGTGCTCGTCGGCGGCATGACCCGCATGCCCAAGGTGCGCGAAGTCGTGAAGGAGTTCTTCGGCAAGGAACCGCACACCGGCGTGAACCCTGACGAAGTCGTCGCCATGGGCGCGGCGATCCAGGCCGGCGTCCTCCAGGGCGACGTCAAGGACGTGCTGCTGCTCGACGTGACCCCGCTGTCGCTCGGCATCGAGACGCTGGGCGGCATCATGACCAAGATGATCGACCGCAACACGACGATCCCGACCAAGAAGAGCCAGGTCTACTCGACCGCCGAGGACAACCAGCAGGCGGTGACGATCCGCGTGTTCCAGGGCGAGCGCGAGATGGCGCAGGACAACAAGCTGCTCGGCCAGTTCGACCTCGTCGGCATCCCGCCGTCGCGCAGGGGCGTCCCGCAGATCGAAGTGACCTTCGACATCGACGCCAACGGCCTCGTGAACGTGTCCGCCAAGGACAAGGGCACGGGCAAGGAACAGCAGATCCGCATCCAGGCCTCGGGCGGCCTTTCGGACAGCGACATCGACCAGATGGTCCGTGACGCCGAGAAGTTCGCCGAAGAGGACAAGAAGCGCCGCGAATCGGCCGAGGCCCGCAATCAGGCCGACAGCCTCGTCCACGCGACGGAGCAGCAGATCGCGGAGAACGGCGACAAGATCGACGCCGCGCTCAAGGACGAAGTCGAAGCCGCGATCGCCGCGACCAAGACCGCCCTTGCCGGTGACGACGCCGCCGAGATCAACGCCAAGGCCCAGGAACTGACCCAGGTCGCGATGAAGATGGGCCAGTCCATCTACGAGAAGGAGCAGGCTTCGGCCGCCGCTCCGAACGCGGCTCCGGCCGGTGACGACGACGTGGTCGACGCCGAGTTCTCGGAAGTCGACGACAACAAGGGCTGACCAGTCCTGATGAAAACCCTGACCGCCACCGGTGCAATTCGCGCCGGTGGCGGTTAGAGTATTCCGGCGGGGAAGAATCACGTGTCAGCTACTGAAATAGACTATTACGAACTGCTCGAGGTCGAGCGCGGTGCCGACGACAAGGTCATCAAGTCGTCCTATCGCCGTCTGGCCATGCGTTATCACCCGGACAAGAATCCGGGCTGCGACGATTCCGAAGCGCGCTTCAAGCAGATCAGCGAGGCTTACGACTGCCTCAAGGACCCGCAGAAGCGCGCCGCCTACGATCGCTACGGCCATGCCGCCTTCCAGCAAGGCATGGGCGGCGGCGGTGGCGGCGGGCAGGGAGCCGAATTCGGCGACATCGGCGACATCTTCGAATCGATCTTCGGCAGCGCCTTCGGTGGCGGCGGCCGCCAACAGGCGCGCCGCGGTGCGGATTTGCGCTACGACATGGAAGTCAGCCTCGACGAGGCGTTCCGTGGCAAGAGCACCGAGATCACCATCGAAGTCTCGCAGGGGTGCGAGCCGTGCCACGGCACCGGCGCGGAGCCGGGCACCAGCAAGCGCAACTGCAACATGTGCGCCGGCCACGGCAAGGTGCGCGCGCAGCAGGGCTTCTTCGTGGTCGAACGCACTTGCCCGACCTGCCATGGCCGGGGCGAGGTGATCGAGAAGCCGTGCCGTTCCTGTGGCGGCGAAGGCCGGGTCGACAAGGCGCAGACGCTGCAGGTCGACATCCCGCCGGGCGTCGATTCGGGCACCCGCATCCGCCTTTCCGGCAAGGGCGAGGCCGGACCCTTCGGTGCGCCTCCGGGCGACCTCTATATCTTCCTCCACGTGAAACCGAACCGGGTGTTCGAGCGCGAGGGCACGACGCTGCTCACCCGCGTACCGATCACCTTCACCACGGCGGCGCTGGGCGGCTCGATCGAGATCCCCGGCATCGACGGCGATCCGATCACGGTCGACATCCCCGTCGGCATCCAGTCGGGCAAGCAGCTGCGCAAGCGCGGCGCCGGCATGCCGGTGCTGCAGGGACGCGGCCGCGGCGATCTCGTCGTCGAGATTTCGGTCGAGACGCCGACCAAGCTCTCCGCGCGGCAGAAGGAATTGCTGCGCGAACTGCAGGCTACCGAGACCGGGGACGAGTGCCCGGGCTCCAAGGGCTTCTTCGACCGCTTGAAGGACGCCTGGAACGACCTGAAGGAATGACGCGAGATGATGTGCGGCGACGGTGGGTCGCCGCACATCATCGGCTCATGCCTTTCCACGGCATCGCTGCGTAGGCGGGGATCCCGCTTTCGCTCCGCGTGGCCCAGGGAAGCGGAACCGTGCCGCCGCGAGAGCGGCGAATGAAGACGATCGACTCTCTTCCTTCGTCACACCCGCCAGCGATCCCGGATCATGTCCGGCATACCCTCCGCCGCCAACACCTCGCGGCGAATATGCGCCACCAGCCCCGGATCGGCGCGCAGGCGGTCCTGCTCCTCGTCGAGAATCGCCAGGAACGCGCGCCGTTTGAACCCCAGCAGTTCCGCGCCCGGCATCGCGTGCTCGGGTGACAGGGTCGAGGCGATCATGTCCATCACCCGCTCCGCGCCGTGGAGGCGGCCCCAGAGATAGTCGTTCTCGCGGTAGGCGCGGCTGAAGAAAGCGCCGAAGTTGTAGAACTCGTTGCCCCGCAGCGTGCCCCCGCTGCCGCCCCGGCGGATCGCATGGCAGTCCTCGGGCGAGATGCGGTCGACCAGCACGGGGTCGAACTCGTTCAAACCCTCGCCGCGCAGCAAGGGCAGGGTGACGGTGTCGTAGAAGGGGAAACCCAGGTAGGCGAGCAGCACTCGGCGCCGCAGCGCCTGCGGCATGGCCGAAAGCGCCTGGGCCAGCAGTTCGTCCACCTTGGCATCGGTGTCGGCAAGGCTGCGGGTCTGTTCGATGTGCGTGATCGCTGCCTGTGGGTCCTCGAAGAACGACCGCGCCAGGCCTGCAAAATCCTCGCCGAGAGCCGCCAGCGGCTCGCGTTCGATGTAAAGCGCGAGCGCAGCATAAATCGCGGTGCGTGCTCCGTCACGGTCCTGCTCGGTGACACCGGCCTCGGTCTCCCACTCCAGCGTCACCCGGCGCGCGAGAAGCCGTAACCGGCGCACGCGGAAGGCAAGGTCGTGCGCGCGGAAGAAGCTGATCATCGCTGGCGAGTTGGCGCTGCGCAGACCCTGCGCGCGCTCGATGCCGCTCGACGCGAGATGCGCTATCAGTCGCGCCCGCACCGGCTCAGGCGAGGGCAGGTCCAGTTCCGGCGCCGCCTCCATCACCATGCGCGAAAGCATCGCGACGAGGCCGCTGAACTTGACCTGCGCATAGCCGTGGTAGGCATATCCGGCCTGCTCGAACGCCGCCGCCTGTGCTTTGGCCCGCCATGCAGCCAGGCGCTTCGCCGTCGGCCGGTCGAGGAACAGGGTATGGCCGAACAGCTTGTCGACCGCCTCCTCGATCTGTGGCCGCATGGCGACGACGATCTCGCGCAGCGTCGCCATCTCGCGCGACTGGCGGGCGAGCGTCTCCAGGTTATCGCGGATCGGCTGCTCACGCGGGATCGAGGAGAGCGAGCCGAAGATCACCGAAAAGAACCCTGGCAGCCCGGGATCGCGCCGCATCTCCGCGCCGAGGTGGTCAGGCGTGGGGTCGATGTAGACGAAGCGGCGGTCGATCTCGCGCGTTGCCGGGCGGTCGCGCAGCACCGCCATGGCATCGGCGAAGGGCGCGTTGACCAGCACCGAGCCGTCGATCAGCGATACGCTATCGAGTTCGCCGCGCCGCGCATGCTCGGGCATCACCCGCGCCAGGAAGGCATCGCGCTTGGGCCACGCGGCAGACTGTTCCGCGACGAGCCGGTCGATCTCCTCGATCCTGAGCGGCGGGAAAGCGCCCGGGAAGCTGGCGGAAGCCCGCGCGGCGAGCACGAGTTCGGGGATCGCGGCCAGCGCCTTGCCGCCTTCTCGCGCGGTGGCGGCGTGGAAGCCGAAGGTCAGGCGATGCTCGCTCTCCAGCACCAGTTCGGGCGAGTGCAGCCGCAGCGTCTCGAGGTGCCCCTTGAAGTCGGTCGCCGTGACGAAGAGGTCGAGCGGATGCTCCGGCGGCAGCAGCGGCTTGCCCGCCGGTGCCTCGGCCATCGAGTTCAGCGCCCGGTACAGCAGGCGCGAGAAGCCGATGCCGCTGAACGGCGGCTCGAACCAGCGCGAACGGATCAGGCGCGACAGCTTCTCGCGCACTTCGGCTCGTGTCTCGGGCGCGACCGTGGCGCTCACCGCGTTGCCGGGACGGTGGAGCAGGTAGGTGACGATCGGGCTCGCCCAGAACTTCGCCGCGCGCGAACCGGGCCGCGCCTCGGGATCGAGCAGCATGTCGACGTCGGCGGTCTCCAGCCACAGGTCGGTCAGCGGCTCCAGCGATTGCCCGGAGTGGATCGCCTGCGCGAGGAAGATCGAGTTGATGCCGCCCGCGCTGGCGCCAGCGACGATGTCGGTCAGGATACGCAGCCGCAAGTTGCCGCCGCTCTCCAGCCGGCGCAGCAGGTCGAGATAGACTTCGGGAGTACCGCTAAGCCCGTCCTCGCCCGAGGAAAACGCCCGGCTCGCCTGGAGCGCTTTCCAAAGCTCTTTGGTGACGCCGTGCATGTAGACGGCAAGGCTGACGCCCCCGTAGCAGACCAGCGCGATCCGCAGTTCTTTTTGCTGCATGCACGTAGTTTGGCGGAAGGATGAAACATTGGCAATCACATGCGAATGCCAATTGCGTTCTGCTTCCGTTCCCTATAGTCGATCGTGCATGGCAAAGCCCAAGCGTCGATATGTCTGCCAGGCCTGCGGAGGCGTCTCCACCCGCTGGCAGGGGCAATGCCCCGATTGCGCGGAGTGGAACACGCTGGCGGAGGACGTGCCGCAGACCGCGTTCTCCGCCAAGCACGACCTGTCGACGGGCGGGCGGCCGATCCACTTCACCCCGCTCGACAAGCCAGGCGAAATTCCCAAGCGCCGCCCCAGCGGCATCGCCGAGTTCGACCGCGCGCTGGGCGGCGGCTTCGTGCCCGGCTCGGCCATCCTGATGGGCGGCGACCCGGGCATCGGCAAATCGACGCTGCTGCTGCAGGTTTCCGCACATGTCGCCAATTCCGGCGGGCTGTCGGTCTACGTCAGCGGCGAGGAAGCGGCGGGGCAGGTGCGCCTCCGTGCCGACCGCCTTGGCCTGACCAAAGCCCCGATCCAGCTCGCGGCGGCCACTTCGGTGCGCGATATCCTGACGACGCTGGGCATGATGGACCCGCCGGCGCTGCTGGTGATCGATTCGATCCAGACCATGCATTCCGACCAGATCGAGGGAGCGCCCGGTACGGTCAGCCAGGTCCGCGGCTGCGCGTTCGAACTGATCCGCTACGCCAAGGAAAATGGTGTAACCCTCGTCCTCGTCGGGCATGTCACCAAGGACGGCACGATCGCCGGCCCGCGCGTGCTCGAACACATGGTCGACGTGGTGATGAGCTTCGAGGGCGAGCGTAGCCACCAGTACCGTATCTTGCGCAGTCTCAAGAACCGCTTCGGCCCGGTGGACGAGATCGGCGTTTTCGCCATGGAAGGCGCCGGTCTTGCCGAAGTCGGCAACCCCTCGCTGCTGTTCCTTTCCGGGCGCGAGGAGGAGATGGCGGGCAGCGCCGTGTTCCCTGCCATGGAAGGCACACGGCCGGTCCTCGTCGAGATCCAGGCACTGATCGTCCGGCTGCAGAGCGGAGCGACCCCGCGCCGCGCCGTCGTCGGCTGGGATTCGGGGCGCATGTCGATGCTGCTGGCGGTGCTGGAAGCGCGCTGCGGGCTCAATTTCTCGACCTGCGAAGTCTATCTCAATGTCGCGGGCGGCTACCGGCTGAGCGATCCCGCCGCCGACCTCGCGGTGGCGGCCGCGCTGGTCTCGGCGCTGGGAGACAAGCCGCTGCCGAAGGATGCCGTGTGGTTCGGTGAAGTGTCACTCGCGGGAGAGATTCGCCCGGTGGCGCACGGTTCGATCCGTCAGCGCGAATCGGCGAAGCTCGGCTTCAACCGCGCCTTCGGGCCGTCGGGTGGGCCGCCGCCCGAGAAGGGCCTGCGCTTCAGCGGATTGGCGATGCTGCCCAACCTCGTTGACCACATCCTGTCGGATGCCTAATCCAGTTAGTCTATGACTGGCTTCGACATCGCCGTCCTGCTCTTCGTCGGGCTGGGCGCAATTACCGGCTTCATGCGCGGGTTCGTGCAGGAAATCCTGGCGCTGGCCGCCTGGGTGTTCGCGATCTTCGCGATCCGCATGCTGCACGCGCCGACCACCGCATGGCTCGAGCCGCACATCGGCTCGGAGTCCGGCGCGGCAGTGCTGGCCTTCGCGCTGTGCCTGGGCATACCCTTCGCACTCGTAAAGCTCGTCGCGAAGTGGGCTGGCGGCAAGAGCCGCGCCTCGGTGCTGGGGCCGATCGACCGCGTGCTCGGCTTCGGTTTCGGCGGCGTCAAGGGCGTGATCATCATCGTGCTCGGCTTCTCGGTGCTGGTCCTGGGCTACGACACCATCTGGGGTGTCGGCGGCCGGCCCGAATGGATCACCCAAGCTCGAACTTATCCCTTCGTCAACGCGAGCAGCGAGGCGCTGGTCCAGGTCATCGCCGAGCGCCGCCGCGAGGCCGCTGCCGCCGAATCGGCGCGGGACGCGAACTGATCGGTATGGCGACCACGGTCCTCTACACCCCCGACGTGCTCGGCCTCGCGATCGAACTGGCGCGCTATCCGCTATCCGATGCCCTTCCCCTGCGCGGAGAGGCACGGTCGAAGAGCTGTGGCAGCACGATCGTGCTGGGGCTCTCGACCAGCGCCGACGGCACGGTCGAGCGCATCGGCGTGCGCAGCCAGGCCTGCGCCATCGGTCAGGCTTCGGCGGCGATCTTCGCTTCCGCTGCGGCGGGCGCGGATGCCGCTCGAATCGTGCGGGCGCGCGATGCCATCGCGGCATGGCTCTCAGGGGACGGCGAATTGCCCGACTGGCCGGGCCTGGAAACCATCGCCGCCGCGCGCGACTATCCTGCGCGCCACGGGGCGGTGTTGCTGCCGTGGAATGCGGCATGCCAGGCGCTGGCGCCGGACTGAGTTGCCCTTGCCGCGCCGATGACGCTATGGCGCGGGCGGGCGGCCCGCCCCATGACCAAGGTGACGATGCTTCCTGACGTTCCCCCGCCGGCGCTTCGGCTCGGCCTCGACACTGATGCCCTCACGTCCAACTGGCATGCGCTCAACCGCATGTCCGGTGCGGCACGCGCGGGTGCAGCGGTCAAGGCGGACGGCTATGGGCTGGGCGCGGCGCAGGTCGTGCCCGTGCTCCATGCTGCGGGATGCCGCGACTTTTTCGTCGCCCACTGGTCCGAAGCGCCCGCAGTCCTTGCTTCGGCAGGACCGCTTTCGCTCTCGGTGCTGCATGGCCCGGTGACCCACGCCGACGCCGCCTTCGCACGCGCAGCGGGGATCAAGCCGGTGATCAACTCGCTCGAACAGGCGCGCCGCTGGCTGCAGGCGGGGGGAGGCCCATGCGACCTGATGGTCGATACCGGCATGAACCGCCTTGGCGTCGCCATGACCGAACTGGGCGATCCGGTACTGGCCGGCCTGGAGATCGACGTGCTGATCTCGCACCTCGTTTCCGCGGAGGACGATACTGCGCTCAACGAACGCCAGCGCCTAGGCTGGGTCCATGCGCGCACGGTGATCCCGCACGTCCGGGCCAGCCTAGCCAACAGCGCCGGGATCGCTTTGGGAGCGAGCTATCACGGCGATCTCACGCGGCCGGGAATCGCGCTCTACGGCGGCGTTCCGCGTCCCGAAATGGCGGCTGTGCTGCGGCAGGTCGCGCGACCCGAGGCGGCTATCCTGCAGGTGCGCGAGGTCCCGGCGGGCGAGACGATCGGCTACAACGCAACCTTCACCGCGTCCGCGCCGATGCGCGTCGGCACGATCGCGCTGGGCTATGCCGACGGCTATCTGCGGTGCTGGTCGGGCAAGGGGCGGTTCCTTGCGGGAGGGCAGGTCCTGCCGGTGCTGGGCCGGATAAGCATGGACCTCACCGTCATCGACCTGACCCATGCGCCGGAAATCGGTGAAGGCGACTGGGTCGCTGCCGACTACGCATTGCCCGAAAGTTCCATCGCGACCGGACTTTCCCAATATGAGCTTCTGACGTTGCTCGGACGGCGCTTCGGGCGCTGAAAATTGAGGATTATCCCGGAGTTTCTGACATTTCTCTCTTTTGCTGCGCAGCAAATTGTGTTGCAATGCGATATGACGGAATGGTAGCTTAACCATCCGCAGGACTGGGGACAGGAAATGGCTGAGACGGCGTCTAACGACGACAACACCGTAATCATCAAGAAGTACGCGAACCGGCGGCTCTACAACACCCGCTCGTCGAGCTACATCACGCTGGACCACCTCTCCAAGATGACCCGCGAAGGGGTGGACTACAAGGTCCTCGACGCCAAGACCGGCGCGGACATCACCCATACGATCCTGACCCAGATCATCATGGAGGAAGAATCCAACGGCGAGCAGATGCTCCCGGTGAACTTCCTGCGCGAACTGATCAGCATGTACGGCAATTCGATGCAGTCGCTGATCCCGCATTACCTGGAAGCGTCGATGGAGAACTTCCGCGCCAACCAGTCGAAGCTCGCCAAGGCGTTCGAGGACAGCCTGGGCAACAACCCGCTCGCCAAGCTGGCCGAGCAGAACATGGCGATGTTCCGCGCGGCGTCTTCCGCGTTCATGCCCGGCGCCGAAAAGGCGGCCGATGCCAAGGCTCCCACGGCGACGCCGCCCGCGTCGGACCCCGGCGACCTGTCCGCGCTGCGCGACCAGATGGCGGACATCCAGAAGCGGCTCGACGCGCTGGGCAAGTAAGCGGATCGCGGGATCGTAGCGATGACGGTGCGTATCCCCCGCCCGGCCTCGCGCATCGTCCTCACCGACGATGCCGGCCGGGTGCTGCTTTTCCGCTTCGATCCGCCCGACCGTCCGCCGTTCTGGTGCACGCCGGGCGGGGCCGTCGATCCCGGCGAAAGTTACGAGGACGCGGCCCGGCGCGAACTGCTCGAGGAAACCGGCCTCGCCGCCGACCCCGGGCCCGAGATCGCCAGCAAGCTCGCCGAATTCATCACCATCGAGGGCGTGCCCGTCATCGCAGACGAGCGCTACTTCCGGGTGCGCCTGCCGCTCGGCGCCGACCCGGAGGGCATCGACACCGGCGGCCACACCGCGCTCGAACGCGAAGTGATGCGCAGCTGGCGCTGGTTCGACCGAGCCGAACTTGCCGCGCTGGAGGAACCTTTCTTCCCCGAGGACCTCGCCGACCTGATCGAATAGTATTTGTGGCGTTTGAACCTTGGCGCAAGTGCCGCTAACAGCGCTGCCATGAATCAGAAGACCGGTCAGACGCCCGCCATCCGCCACGCCCTCTCCACCAAGCGGGAGGACGATTTTGCCCAGTGGTATCAGGAAGTCGTTTCCGAAGCCGAGATGGCCGAGGAATCGGGCGTCCGCGGCTGCATGGTCATCAAGCCGTGGGGCTACGGCGTATGGGAGCGCATCCAGCGCCTGATGGACGACCGCATCAAGGCGGCCGGGGTCCAGAACTGCTACTTCCCGCTGTTCATCCCGCTTTCCTACTTCGCGAAGGAGGCCGAGCACGTCGAGGGCTTCGCCAAGGAGATGGCGGTCGTCACGCATCACCGCCTGATCGGCGACGGCAAGGGTGGCCTGGTGCCCGATCCCGAAGCGAAGCTGGAAGAGCCGCTGATCGTGCGTCCCACCTCGGAGACGGTGATCGGCCAGGCCATGGCGCGCTGGGTGCA
The DNA here is from genome assembly GCF_000281975.1 of Novosphingobium sp. AP12. Lineage (GTDB taxonomy): Bacteria > Pseudomonadota > Alphaproteobacteria > Sphingomonadales > Sphingomonadaceae > Novosphingobium. The sequence continues at coordinate 12,317 of NZ_AKKE01000030.1, forward strand.
GTCGTGGCGCGACCTGCCGCTGATGGTCAATCAGTGGGCCAACGTCGTGCGGTGGGAAATGCGCACGCGCATGTTCCTGCGCACCAGCGAGTTCCTCTGGCAGGAAGGCCACACCGCCCACGCCGACCGCGACGACGCCATGACCGAGACGCTGCGCGCGCTGGAGATGTACCGCGATTTCGCCGAGGACGAGCTGGCGATGCCTGTGATCGCCGGTGAAAAGCCCGAGAACGAGCGCTTCCCCGGCGCGGTCGCCACCTACTCGATCGAGGCGATGATGCAGGACGGCAAGGCTCTCCAGGCGGGCACTTCGCACTACTTAGGCACCGGCTTCGCGCATGCGGCGGGCATCACCTACCAGGACCGCGAGGGTGCGCAGCAATATGCGCACACGACCAGCTGGGGCACTTCGACCCGCATGATCGGCGGCCTTATCATGGTGCACGGCGACGACGACGGGCTGCGCGTGCCGCCCCGCGTCGCGCCGCAGCAGATCGTGATCCTGCCGATGCTGCGCGAAACGCCCGAAGACGACGCGCTGCTCGCCTACTGCGAGGACCTGCGCAAGTCGCTCGCCGGCTTGTCAGCGCTGGGCGAGCCGGTGCGCGTGCTGCTCGACAAGCGCCCGGGCAAGGCCACGCAGAAGCGCTGGGCCTGGGTGAAGAAGGGTGTGCCGCTGATCCTCGAGATCGGCGGGCGCGATGCCGCCGGCGGCCAGGTCTCGATGCTGCGCCGCGACCGCCTGTGGAGCGAGGCCGCCAAGGCCAACTTCATCGGCATGGCCAAGGACGATTTCGTTGCCCGCGCCTCGGCCGAGATCGAGGACATCCAGACCTCGCTCTACGCTGAGGCCAAGGCGCGCCGTCATGTCAACATCTCCTCGGCCGCGAGTTTCGACGAACTCGCCGCCGCCTTCGCCGACGACAAGCGCTATCCGGGCTGGGTCGAGGTCGAATGGGCCCGCCCGACCGGCGAAGAGCTGGAAGCAGTGGTGCAGAAGCTGAAGGCGCTCAAGCTGACCATGCGCAACACCCCACTCGGCGGGGACCCCGCGACCGGAAGCTGCATTTTCACCGGACGCGCCGCGGTCGAGAAGATCTACGTAGCCCGGTCCTATTGATCGGATGAGCCGCCGGCTGTTCATTGCGCACAGCCGGCGGCGCCCATTGCATTAGCGCGCTGTCGGCCCCATTGCTGGCCGATGCCTCTGAAGAACCGTCCCGCCCCCGGCTTGCCCACGCGCAAGCAGATCCTCGAATTCATCCAGGCCTCGACCGAGCCGGCGGGCAAGCGCGAGATTTCGCGTCATTTCGGCCTTCAGGGGGCTGAGAAGATCCAGCTGAAAGCGCTGCTCAAGGACATGGCCGAGGAAGGCCTCATCGACGGCAAGCGCACCGCCTTCCACAAGATGGGCGGCGTGCCGCGCGTCACCGTGCTGCGCGTGGTCGACATCGACGAGGGAGAGGCGATCGCCGTGCCCGACACCTGGCAGCCCGATGACGCCACCCCGCCGCCGCGCATTCGGCTGATCGAAAAGGGGCCTGGTAAGCATCGGGGCTCGGCGCTCCGCAAGGGCGACCGGGTGCTTGCGCGGACCGAGGAGAGCGACGGCGGGTGGCGCGGCTATCCGATGAAGAAGCTGGAGCTGAGCGCCGACCAGGTGCTCGGCGTGGTCGAGATGGACACCGCAGGCAAGCCCTGGCTGGCCCCGGTGGACAAGCGCATCCGCAATTCATCGCCGATTTCTGACCTCGCCGGCGCCAAGCCGGGCGAACTGGTGCTGGGCGAGCCGATCGGCAAGTCGGCGCGGCCCTCGGTCAAGGTCGTGCAGGTGCTGGGCGAGCCGCTGGCGCCGCGCGCGTTCAGCCTCATCGCCATCCACAAGCACGGCATCCCGAACCACTTCGGGCAGGAGACGCTGGACGAGGCGCAGTTGGCGGCCAAGCTGCCGCTCAGCCACGAGAAGCGCGAGGACCTGCGCCACCTGCCGATCGTCGCCATCGACCCCTCCGACGCGCGCGACCACGACGACGCGATCTGGGCGCAGCCCGACGGGCAGGGCGGTTTCGACGCCCTGATCGCCATCGCCGACGTCTCGTTCTACGTGCGCCCGGGCGGCGAGGTCGACCGCGAGGCGCGCAAGCGCGGCAACTCGGTCTACTTCCCCGACCGCGTCGTGCCGATGCTGCCCGAAGTGCTGAGCGCCGATGTGTGCTCGCTGCGCTCGGGCGAAGACCGCGCGGCGATGGCCTGCCACATCAGGATCGACGCCGAGGGCCGCGTCACCGACTGGCGCTTCACCCGCGCGCTGGTGCGCATCCACGAGGTCATCGCCTATGAAGATGCGCAGGCGCGGATCGACGAGGACCGGGCCGAGGAGCACCTGAAGCATCTGTGGTCCGCCTGGCATGCGCTGGCAGCAGCCCGCAAAGCACGCGATCCGCTGGAACTGGAACTGCCCGAACGCCGCGTCAGGCTGGACGAGCAGGGCCGCATCGCCGAGATCGCCATCCGCGAGCGGCTCGATGCGCACCGCGTGGTAGAAGACTTCATGATCGCCGCCAACGTGGCGGCCGCCAAGGCGCTCGAGGCCAAGGTCGCACCCGTGGTCTACCGCGTCCACGAAACGCCGAGCCGCGAGAAGCTGATGGCGCTCAAGGACTACCTCGCGACCTTCGGCAAGAAGCTGGCGATGGGGCAGGTCATCACGCCGGGTCTGTTCAACCGCATGCTCAAGGACATCGCCGACGAGACGGAGAAGGCGCTCATCATGGAGGCCGTCCTGCGCAGCCAGACGCAGGCGTATTACGGGCCGAGCAATGCGGGCCACTTCGGGCTGGCGCTGGGTTCCTACGCGCACTTCACCTCGCCGATCCGCCGCTATGCCGACCTTCTGGTCCACCGCGCGCTGGTCGATGCCTACGGGCTGGAGCAGCCGAAACCCAAGGGCGACATTCCGGCGACCTCGGGTCTGTCCGAGCGCGACAAGGGCGACCTCGGCCGGGTCAGCGAGGCGATCAGCGCCGCCGAGCGCCGCGCCATGGAAGCCGAGCGCGACACCATCGACCGCTACGTCGCGGCCTGGCTATCGGCCCGCGTGGGCGAAGTGTTCGACTGCCGCATCACCGGCGTCCAGAAGTTCGGCTTCTTCGCCACGATCCTCAGGCTCGGCGGCGACGGGCTGGTCCCGGTCTCGACGCTGGGCGACGAGCGTTTCGGCTACGACGAGAAGGCGCGCGTCCTCGTCGGCGAGCAGACCGGAACGAAATATGCCGTGGGGCAGGTCCTGCGCCTGCGTCTCGCCGAGGCGAACCCGCTGACTGGCGCGCTCAAGTTCGAGCTGGAGGAAGGCTCCGGACGCATCGAGCCGCGCGGGCGTCCGCAGACCGCCTTCGCCAAGCGCGGCAACCACCTCGTCGGCAAGCGCGGCCGGCCGGCGAATATCCGCCACAAGGGCAAGGGCAAGCGTTGAGCTTTCGATAGTTAAGACGTCGTCCCAGCGAAAGCTGGGACCGCTGGCGAGTCTTTAGGCAGAACCTCGCCGAAGAGTGGGTTCGGCCCGGCTAGCGATCCCAGCTTTCGCTGGGATGACGTCTTGTCAGCTGAACCGCTCGATCGCCTCGGCATCCAGCCCGCCGGGCACCACGAACACCGGGCAGGTCATGTGCGCCATGCCCGCGCCTGTGAAGTGCGACACCAGCGGACCCGGCCCGCCTTCGCGCGCGGCGCCGAGCACCAGCGCGGAGACCTCGGGGTGTTCCTCGAGGTATTTGCGCACAACCTTGATGTCCTCGCCGACGCGGACGGAGATCACCGGCATCTTCGCGCCCTGTGACAAAAGGTTGCCCGCAGCCGCTGTCACCAGCGTCTCGGCGCGGGCGCGGGCCTCTTCCTCGATGGTGGCCTGGACCCCGGCGAAGGCGTTGAAGGGCTGGGGCGGGACGAGCGCGAGCAGGTGCAGGGCGCCATCGGTCTTGGCCGCGCGCCGCGCCGCGAACTGCAGCGCGACCAGCGCCTCGTCGCTCTCGTCGACAATCACCAGATAGACGCGCATTGGCTGTTCCCTCTCCATCGGGCTTATCGATACGCGAAGGCTGCAACGCAAGCCACCACCGTTGCGAAAAAAGAAACTGCACGGTGCTTGTGCGCAAGCGTCAAGTTGTCCAAGGAAGGGCCAAATCTCTTTTTTCCGACCTCCCCCGGACAACAAGGAACGCGATAGTTTCCATGCCCATCGAGATCAAGATGCCCGCCCTGTCTCCCACGATGGAAGAAGGCAAACTGGCCAAGTGGCTGGTGAAGGAAGGTGACACGGTTTCTTCCGGCGACATCATGGCCGAGATCGAGACCGACAAGGCCACGATGGAGTTCGAAGCCGTCGACGAAGGCGTAATCGGCAAGATCAGCGTCGCCGAAGGCACCGAAGGCGTCAAGGTCGGCACCGTGATCGCCGTGCTCGTCGAAGAAGGCGAGGACGCTTCCGCGATCGAGGCCGCTCCCAAGGCCGAGGAACCCGCCAAGGCTGAAACGCCGAAGGAAGAGGCTCCGAAGCAAGAGACTCCTAAGGAAGAGGCGCCCAAGGCCGAGGCCAAGCCCGCCGAACCGGCGCCTGCCGCCGCTCCCGCCGCCAAGACCGCATCCAACCAGGAGAGCCGCGTGATCGCGTCCCCGCTCGCCAAGCGCATCGCCACCGCCAAGGGCGTAGACCTCGAAGCGCTGACCGGCACCGGCCCCAACGGCCGTATCGTCAAGGCCGACGTCGAAGGCGCGCAGCCCGGCACGGCAAAGCCCAAGTCGGCCGCGCCCGCCGCCGCCAACGACACCGCTGCCGCCCCCGCCAAGCCGGCTTCGGTCGAGATGGCCGCGGAAACCCGCGCGCTGCTCGACGACCGCATCCCGCACACCGTCGACAAGCTCTCGGGCATGCGCAAGACCATCGCGCGCCGCCTCACGCAGTCGATGCAGGAAGCGCCGCACATCTACCTCACCATCGACACCCGCCTCGACAAGCTGATGGCGATGCGCGCCGAACTCAACGCCGCGCTGGAAAAGCAGGGCGTCAAGGTTTCGGTCAACGACATGCTGATCAAGGCGCTGGGCCTCGCGCTGGTCGACGTGCCCGAGTGCAACGTGTCGTTCGCCGGCAGCGAACTGATCAAGTATTCCCGCGCCGACGTCTCGGTCGCGGTGTCGATCCCGGGCGGCCTGATCACCCCGATCGTGCAGGACGCCAACGGGAAGTCGTTCTCGGCGATCGCCAAGGCGACCAAGGACCTCGGCAAGCGCGCCAAGGAAGGCAAGCTCAAGCCCGAGGAATACCAGGGCGGCACCGCCTCGATCTCCAACATGGGGATGATGGGGATCAAGCAGTTCACCGCCGTGATCAATCCGCCGCAGTCGACCATCCTCGCCATTGGGGCAGGCGACAAGCGTCCATGGGTCATGCCAGACGGGCAGCTGGGAGTAGCGACGATCATGACCGCGACTGGCAGCTTCGATCACCGGGCCGTTGACGGCGCCGACGGCGCGCGCCTGATGGCCGCGTTCCGCGAATACGTCGAGAACCCGCTGGGCATGGTCGCCTGAGATGGAGCCTGAGGCCGGAGAACTGGTCATTCGCGTGACCGCGATGCCCACCGACCTCAATCCCTACGGCGGCGTTTTCGGGGGCTGGCTGATGAGCCAGCTCGCGCTGGGCGCCGCCTCGCTGGTGACCCGCCGCACCGGCTTCAAGGCCGTGGTGGTCGGCGCGACCGACTTCACCTTTCCCGGTGTCATGGTCGTGGGCGACGAACTCAACGTCTATGCCCGGGTCGCAAGGACGGGGCGCACCTCGATGACGATCGCCACGCGCGGCTTCGGCCGGGCGCGGGCGAGCGAGAACCATGTCGAGGTCGCCACCGGCATTTTCACGTTCGTGGCGCTGGGCGCGGACGATCGTCCGCAGCCTCTGGCTGCCGCTCTCGAGGCGAATTGAATGGCGGAAGAATACCGCGAACCTGTCATCCGCATCACCGCCATGCCCGCCGACGCCAATGCTTATGGCGACATCTTCGGTGGCTGGCTGATGAGCCTGATGGACATGGGCGCCGGCCTGATCGCCGCGCGCCACTCGCATGGCCGCGCGGTCACCATCGCGATGGACGGCATGCAGTTCCACTCGCCGGTCAAGGTCGGTGACGAAGTCAGCGTCTATGGAAACCTGCGCAAGGTGGGGCGCTCCTCGATGACCATCGCCATCGAGGCCTGGCGGCGCCACCGGCATGAAGAAGATCAGGTGAAAGTGACCGAAGCGGTCTTCACCTTCGTTGCCATCGACGATGCGGGCAGGCCCCGCGCAATCGAACAGGAGAGTTGATTCAGTGGCTGATACTTACGACGTCATCGTTCTCGGTTCCGGCCCCGGTGGCTACGTCGCGGCGATCCGCGCTTCGCAGCTCGGCCTGAAGACCGCCATCGTCGAGCGCGAGCTGCTGGGCGGCATCTGCCTCAACTGGGGCTGCATCCCGACCAAGGCGCTGCTGCGCTCGGCCGAAGTGCTCCACCACATGAAGCACGCCAAGAACTACGGCCTGGCGGCGGACAACATCACGGCGGACATCGAAGCCGTGGTCCAGCGCTCGCGCGGGGTGGCCAAGCAGCTGAACCAGGGCGTCACGCACCTGATGAAGAAGAACAAGATCACCGTGCACATGGGCACCGGCAAGCTGGTCGCGCCCGGCAAGCTGGAAGTGACCGGCGAGAAGGGCACCGAGACCCTCGAAGCCAAGCACATCATCATCGCCACCGGCGCCCGCGCCCGCGACCTGCCCAAGGCCAAGGCCGACGGCAACCGCATCTGGACCTACCGCCACGCGATGACCCCGAAGGAGCTGCCCAGCAAGCTGCTGGTCCTGGGTTCGGGCGCGATCGGCATCGAGTTCGCCAGCTTCTACAACGACATGGGCGTCGACGTGACGGTCGTCGAGATGATGGACCGCGTCGTACCGGTCGAGGACGCCGACGTCTCGGCCTTCCTCGAGAAGGCGCTGACCAAGCAGGGCATCAAGATCCTCACCGGCGCCAAGGCGGGTGATATCACCACCTCCGACAACGGCGTTTCGGTCAAGATCACGCCCAAGGGCAAGCCTGAGGAAACGCAGGAGTTCAGCCACGTCATCGTCGCCATCGGCATCGTGCCGAACGTCGAGAACATCGGCCTCGAAGAACTCGGCATCGAGCCGGACAAGCGCTTCCACGTCAAGGTCGACGGCTACGGCCGCACCAACGTGGCCGGCGTCTGGGCGATCGGCGACTGCGTCGAAGGTCCGTGGCTGGCGCACAAGGCGAGCCACGAGGGCGTCACCACCGCCGAGTCCATCGCCAAGGAACTCGGCAACAAGGACGTACACCCGCATCCGCTCGACCGCCGCAACATCCCGGGCTGCACCTACTGCCACCCGCAGATCGCATCGGTCGGCCTGACCGAGGCGAAGGCCAGGGAAGAAGGCTACGAGGTCAAGGCCGGCACTTTCCCGTTCATCGGCAACGGCAAGGCGATCGCGCTCGGGGAGCCCGAGGGCTTCGTGAAGACGGTGTTCGACGCCAAGACCGGCGAACTGCTGGGCGCCCACATGATCGGCGCGGAAGTGACCGAGATGATCCAGGGCTACGTCGTGGGCAAGACGCTCGAGACCACCGAGGCCGAACTGATGAACACGGTGTTCCCACACCCGACGATCTCGGAAACGATGCACGAGTCGGTGCTCAGCGCCTACGGCCGCGCCCTGCACATGTGAGCCTCGGCTCCGATTACGATACGAAGAGGGCGGGCTGCGAGGTCCGCCCTTTTTCGTTGGGGTCCCAATTTCCGGGCTGAGTTCGGACACGTTTTCAGGCGGCCTGGACGGCGGATATCGGGGGTTTTTTCCGCCGGGAGCGCGGTGAAGTGCCGGCGGGGTGTCAACCACGGAATCGATCGTCTCGTTTCAGGGGATTACCCCTATGTCGCGCCAGCGCAGCGACCTTCAGTCTGACTTCACATGCAGGAGGTCAGGATGCCGAACGGAAAGCCCAATATCCTTTTCATCATGGCCGACGACATTGGCTGGTTCAACGTCAGCGCCTACAATCTGGGCGTGATGGGCTACCGCACGCCCAACATCGACCGGATCGGCCGCGAGGGCGCGCAGTTCACCGACTTCTACGGCCAGCAAAGCTGCACGGCCGGCCGCGCGGCCTTCATCACCGGCCAGTCGCCGATCCGCACCGGGCTGACCAAGGTCGGCATGCCGGGCGCGACTCTCGGCCTCAGCTTCGAGGACCCTTCGGTCGGCGAGTTCATGAAACACCTGGGATACGCGACCGGACAGTTCGGAAAGAACCACCTGGGCGACCGTAACGAGCACCTGCCGACCGTCCACGGTTTCGACGAGTTCTTCGGCAATCTCTATCATCTCAACGCCGAGGAAGAGCCCTACTACGACAACTACCCGAAGGATCCCGAATTCCGCAAAAAATACGGCCCTCGCGGCGTCCTGAAATGCAAGGCCACGGACGTGGACGATGCCACCGTCGACGAGCAGTTCGGCAAGGTTGGCAAGCAGACGATCGAGAACACCGGCCCGCTTCCCAAGGAACGCATGGAAACGGTGGACGAGGAGTTCACGGCCGCCGCGCTCGATTTCATCGACCGAAAGAGCAAGGAAGACGCGCCGTGGTTCTGCTACTTCAACCCTACGAGAATGCACGTCTTCACGCATCTGAAGCCGGAATCGAAGGGCAAGACCGGGCTCGGCGTCTATCCCGACGGCATGGTCGAACTGGACGGCTACGTGGGGGAATTGCTCCAGAAACTCGATGACCTCGGCATTGCCGACGACACCATCGTCGTCTTCACCACGGACAACGGCGCGGAAGTCTGTACCTGGCCCGATGGCGGCGCCACGCCGTTCCGGGGCGAGAAGGACACCAACTGGGAAGGCGGCTGGCGCGTGCCCTGCGTGATGCGCTGGCCGGGCGTCATCGAACCTGGCCGGCTCATCAACGACATCGCCTCCCTGCAGGACTTCATCCCGACGTTCGCCGCCGCCAATGGGGAGCCCGACCTCGTCGCGAAGGTCAAGAAGGGCTACGAGATGGGCGGGAAGACCTACAAGGTCCATCTCGACGGTTTCAACCTGCTGCCGTTCCTCTCCGGCGAGGAAGAGGAGTCACCGCGGCGGGGCTTCATCTACTGGAGCGACGACGGCGACTGCATGGCGATCCGCATGGATCACTTCAAAGTCGTGTTCTCGGAACAGCGCGCCGAGGGGCTGCAGGCCTGGCGCGAGCCTCTTTCGACCATGCGTATTCCCAAGTTCTTCGACCTGCGCTCCGATCCCTTCGAGCGGGGTGAGGACAGCATCAAGTACAACGACTGGTTCCTGGAGAACAATCACCTGCTCTACATGGCCCCGCCGCTGCTGGGGCAATGGCTCCAGAGCTTCAAGGAGTTCCCGCCAAGGGCCAAGGCCGCCAGCTTCTCGATCGATCAGGTGGTCGAAAGCCTGATGCCAAAGACCTAGCCCCGGCCGGCGTCCCGATCGCGGTGGTGCGGTCGGGACAGTCCGCTTTCCTACATCCATGAGGCTGCCGTATGCTCGGCGCATGACCCGGCAAGTCCTCCGCCATGACCTCGACCGCGCGGCATTACCGTGCCCGCCCAAGGCGACACATTATGGCTCCCGGCCGGCATTTTGCCCCCAGGACTGTGTAAACCGTGTAAACCTGTGTCGCCTTGCGGCCGGTCGAGCCTCAGCGAGGGGGAGCTACCTAGCCCGCGGCACGGACGATATGCTCGAACACCGCGACGTGCAGCGGCTCGGCGAACTCGCAACCGACGGCGCCGTCACGGACCCAGCAGATGCGCGCACTCAGGAGGTGGAGGCCGGGAATGCGGATGCGCAGCGGCACTTCGGGGCGCGCGTCGGGCAGCCGGGCGATGCGGAAGCCGCCCTCGGACAGGTCCTCCAGCCGCGCTGCCTTCCACGGGCGCGTGCCTTGGCGCACCTCGCACAGGATCTCGACGCTGGCGCGCGTGGTGGTCCTGTCGTGCTGCACGGATATCTCCTCGGATGGAAGCCACGCTTGGCCCCCAAAGAGTTACCATGGCGTTAGCATTCACCGGAATTGCCGCGCGAGCACCACCAGGGTCGGATCACCGTCCCGCCGATTCGCTAGACCTCGATTGCCCGAGATGCCTTGATCCGGATCACAAGCCCCGCCATGTTCGGTGCAAAGGTCGGCACGCCCGAACCGCATTCGAGAGGAGTTACCGATGGCCGAGGCCGTATATCCCGTCCCCGCCGACTGGGCCGAAAACGCCCTGATCGACGAGGCCCGCTACCACGAGATGTACGAAAGCTCGGTCGCCGATCCCGAAGGTTTCTGGCGCCAGGAAGCGCAGCGGATCGACTGGATCAAGCCGTTCAGCGCGGTCAAGCAGACCAGCTTCCACGAGGAGGACTTCGGTATCTCGTGGTTCACCGACGGCACGCTCAACCTCTCGGCCAACTGCCTCGACCGGCATTTGGACGCGCACGGCGACGACATCGCCATCCTCTGGGAACCCGACGATCCGAAGAATCCGGACCGCCGCATCACCTACCGCGAACTGCACGAGGCGGTCTGCCGCTTCGCCAACCTGCTCAGGGCCAAGGGCGTCAAAAAGGGCGAGCGCGTCACCATCTACCTGCCGATGGTGCCCGAGGCCGCGGTCGCCATGCTCGCCTGCGCGCGGATCGGGGCAATCCACTCGATCGTCTTCGCCGGCTTCTCGCCCGACGCGCTCGCGGGCCGCATCACCGACTGCGACAGCCGCGTGATCCTGACCGCCGACGAGGGCCTGCGCGGCGGCAAGAAGATCCCTCTCAAGGCCAACGTCGACGAGGCGCTGGGCCGTTGCGCCTGCGCCGATACGGTGATCGTCCTCTCGCACACCGGCGCCCACGTGCCGATGGTCGAGGGCCGCGACGTGGACTGGGCCTCCGCCGCCGCCGAACAGTCGGCCGACTGCGAGCCGGTGGAGATGAACGCGGAGGACCCGCTGTTCATCCTCTATACCTCGGGCTCCACCGGCAAGCCGAAGGGCGTGCTGCACACGACCGGGGGCTACTCGGTCTGGGCCTCGATGACGCACGAGTATGTTTTCGACTATCGCCCCGGCCAGGTCTTCTGGTGCGCCGCCGACATCGGTTGGGTCACCGGCCACTCCTACGTCGTCTACGGCCCGCTGATGAACGGCGCGACGACGGTGATGTTCGAAGGCGTACCCAACTTCCCCGACCCGAGCCGCTTCTGGCAGGTGGTCGACAAGTTCGGCGTCGAGATCTTCTACGGCGCCCCGACCGCGCTGCGCGCCCTCATGCGCGAGGGGGACGACTGGGTGAAGAAGACCTCGCGCCAATCGCTGCGCCTGCTCGGCTCAGTGGGCGAGCCGATCAATCCCGAGGCATGGGGCTGGTATCACGATGTGGTGGGTGACGGCCGCTGCCCGATCGTCGACACTTGGTGGCAGACGGAAACCGGTGGCATCATGATCACCCCGCTTCCCGGCGCCACCGCGCTCAAGCCCGGCTCGGCGACGCGGCCGATGTTCGGTGTGCAGCTGAAATTGCTCGATGCCGACGGCAAGGAGATCGAAGGCCCCGGCAATGGCAGTCTCGTCATAACCGACAGCTGGCCGGGGCAGATGCGCACGGTGTGGGGCGATCACGACCGCTTCTTCCAGACCTATTTCAGCACGTACAAGGGCACCTACTTCACCGGTGACGGCTGCCGCCGCGACGAGGACGGGTACTACTGGATCACCGGCCGTATCGACGACGTCATCAACGTCTCGGGCCACCGCATGGGCACCGCCGAGGTCGAAAGCGCGCTCGTCGCTCATCCGAAGGTCGCCGAGGCGGCCGTCGTCGGCATGCCGCACGACATCAAGGGGCAGGGCATCTACGCCTTCATAACTACCAATGCCGAGGTCGAGCCCGACGAGGCACTGCGCAAGGAGCTGATCGCCTGGGTCCGCCACGAGATCGGCCCGATCGCGACGCCGGACGTCATCCAATTCGCGCCGGGCCTGCCCAAGACCCGCTCCGGCAAGATCATGCGCCGCATCCTGCGCAAGATCGGCGAGAACGACGTCTCCAACCTCGGCGACACCTCGACGCTGGCTGACCCTTCGGTCGTGGACAACCTGATCGCAAACCGCCCGCAGCGCGCGCCTGCCTGACCAGCATGCAAACCGGGTTTCTGCGCCCTTCAGCGCAGAAGCCCGTCCCCCGGTACAGGCGGGGTGATGACAAGTTCGGTCTCAAAGCGCCTTGTTGAGACGGCACTCCTCGCACTCGAAGCCCCGGCAGTCCCCTTGACCATCCGGACAGGTCGAGCTCCTTCTCAGGGCATCACGCAAGCGCGACAGCAGCCAACGAAACACCATACCGCACCAAGCCCCCGCCGGTAGATCCCCCATAAGTCGCTAGCACTATTCGGGTGAGGGCTTGGGTCAAGATAGGTGAATGATCATTAATCACGTCGGATCGACAGACATGCATTGCGTCGCGGCAATGACTCCATCGGCAGGGAAAGGGCAAGTCGTACAGCTTGCGGAATCGGCCGCTGAAATATTTGCGATCTGTCGGCAAAGGCAGCTTTGACGGCGTGAGAAGGTGGCCGTCGGAGGCGGGGCATAGGTCCAGGGTATGACTTTTAGAAATTAATTCCGCCTACCGATATGATCGCCACTTGGTAGCTTGCTCTGCACGAGTGACAGTGGGGTGAAGCATGGCGCGAGCAGGGGTTTGGAACCGGCGGGACGTGATCCGGGCCGGCAGCGCGACGGCCATGGCTGTCGCGATGTCGGCTTGTGGCAAGAGCGGCACGGGAAGCGATGCGGCCGCCGGCTCCGGCAAGAAGACCGAGTTCGCGATCGGATGGTCCATCTACACGGGTTTCATGCCCTGGTACTATGCGGGCAAGGCCGGGATCGTCGAGAAGTGGGCCAGGAAATATGGCATCATCATCAATCTCGTGCAGGTGAACGACTACATCGAGTCCATCAACCAGTACACTGCGGGCAAGCTTGACGGTGTGCTAGCCACCACCATGGATGCCCTGACGATCCCGGCCGCTGGAGGCCGCGACACCAGCGTCATTATTATCGGCGACTATTCCAACGGCAACGACGGCATCGTGCTCAAGAACGGCCGCTCGGTCCGAGATATTGCCGGCCGCTCGGTGAACCTCGTCGAGCTTTCCGTATCGCACTACCTGCTGGCCCGCGCGCTCGAGCAGGCGGGCATGAAGCTGGCCGACGTCAAGACCGTGAACACGGGCGACGCGGACATGATTTCCTCCTTCGCGGCGCCTGAGGTGACGGCGGTCGCGGCGTGGAACCCGCAACTCGCGCAGATCCGCAAGGAGCCAGGCGCCGTGGAGGTGTTCAACAGCTCGCAGATTCCGAACGAAATTCTCGACGTCATGAACGTCAGCACCGAGGTGCTGCAGGTCAACCCGGATCTCGGCAAGGCGCTGGCGGGTATCTGGTATGAAACCATGGCCGTCATGCAGGCAGGCGGCGCGCCGGCGAAAATGTTCGTCGAACAGATGGCGAGCGGCGCAGGCACCACGCCCGATAGCCTCGAAGAGCAGCTCAAGACGACGTATTTCTACCTGAAGCCCCATGATGCGGCGACCTACATGGAGAGCGCGGACCTCGTCATGGTGACAGACAGGGTGCGCCAGTTCAGCTTCTCGAAGGGACTGTTCGGACCCTCGGCCAGTTCCATCGACGCGATCGGCATCGCGTTCCCGGGCGGGAAGGTCCTGGGTGACAAGGCCAGGGTGCTGCTGCGCTTCGACCCGACCTACATGAAGCTGGCCGCCACGGGCCTGTGAAACCGAGCTTTCCTTGAGTGCGAACTGCATGACCGATCCGATCCGCATCAATCCCAATTTTGCCGCGCATGTGGACTGGAACCTCCTTCGGCTGTTCGTCGATATCGTGAAGGCCGGAGGCATCGGCGCTGCGGCGCGCCGGCTGAACCGTCAGCAGCCCACCATCAGTGCCGCGCTGAAGCGTCTTGAAGACCACGCGGGGGCGCGTCTGCTGAGCCGCAGCGCATCCGGTGTCGAGCTTACCACGGCGGGCAGGGCGCTGTTCCTGATCTGCGAGGACATGTTCGAAGCGGCGCGCATGGCGCCGCATCAGATCGCCCAGGCCGTGAAGCAGGTGGAAGGGCTCGCGCGCATTCAGGTGGTCTCGTCGATCATTTCGCCCGAGTTCGACGAGACCATCGCCAGCATCCATCGCCGCCACCCCTCCATCCGCATCGAAATCCGGGTTTCCCCCTGGCGCGAAGTGCTGGACGCCATGGAGCGGGGCGAAGCGGAACTGGGCGTCGGCTACGACAGCGGGGTGCGCAGCGCGCTCACGTATGAGCCGCTGTTCACCGAAACCCAGCAGCTCTACTGCGCGCGGACCCATCCGCTGTTCGGCTACAAGGTAGCCAAGCTGGGCGATCTGCGCGAGGAGGGCTTCGTTCTCACCGGCGAGGACGAGGTCGAGACGATGACACGGCTGCGCCAGCGCTATCAACTGGGCACGGTGGTCAATGGCCTCGCCGAGGACATCCACGAGGCGCTGCGGCTCATCACGCTTGGCGTGGGCATCGGCTTCCTGCCCGTCATGGCCGCGGGCGAGGCGGTGAGGCAGCGCCTGTTGTGGCCGCTCCTTCCGGACGATACCGCGCCTTCCTACGAGATGTACCTGCTGGCCCGGCACACGCCTTCGCGCGATACGGCGGCTCAACTCTTCCTCGACGAGATCATCCGGCGCCTGAGGGCCGCACCCTGAAACGCTCGCTCCGCGGCCGTCGTGAGCGAAGGCCGCGGAGCGAGGGCTCCCATCAACGATAGAAGACGTTGAACCGTAACCCGATGGTGCGCGGGCGCGATAGGCGGTTGTTGATACCGCGCACGTCGGTCGATTGCAGGCTCTGCGCCGACAGCACGCCCCGAACGTCGGCCAGATTGTCGCCGTAAAGGCTGAGGCGCCAGGCTTCCTTGCTAATGCCGATCGATGCGCCAACGATCGCAAAGCCGGGAAGATCGACGTTCGAACGGGGCGTGAGCGAGGTCGAGATGCCGCTGCGGTAGCTGACGTTGGCCTGGGCGTTCAGTATCAGTCCGCTCGCCAGCGGCTTGTCGTAGTTCGCCGAGACGCTGGCGGTATGGTGCGGAGTGCCGGGCAGTTTGGCCCCGTCGCCGCCGTAGTCCCTGCCGCCAACCACGATCGGACCGGTGAGCTTCGAATTGTTGAACCCATAGGTAGCGTTGAGGCTGAGTTCCTCGGTCACGAGAAGGTGCGCTTCGAGGTCCACGCCGAGCGAGCGGGCTGTCGATCCGTTGACGCCGGCCGGGAAGCCGCCGTTGGGCGTGCTGACGTTGACCTGCGGGTTCTTCCAGTCGACCCAGTAAGCCGCCGCGGTGAACTCGAACTGGCGCCCGACGCGGCCCTTCAATCCGACCTCGTAGTTGTCGACCGAGTCCGGGTTGTAGAATTGGAAGGCCGGGTCCTCGGCGAAGGTGCCTGTGGTCGGGATGCCGCTCGCCCCACCGCGCCGCACGCCTTGCGAGAAGGTAAAGTAGGCGAGCATCTGGTTGCCGAACTCGTACGAGGTGTTGACCTTGAACAGCACCTTGGTTTTCTTCTGCCGGTCGGTGGCGGACGTCACGCCAAATGGATCCAGGCCGTCCTGAGAACAGGCGGAGCCGCAGATCGGCAAGGCGTTTATCGCCGTGATGTCGAGCTTCTGGCGGAACACGCGGGCGCCGCCCGTCACCTGCCAGGCCGATGTGACATGATACGTCAGCTCTCCAAACGCGGCGAGGTCGGTGAAGCGCATCTGGCGTTCGTAGATATAGCCGACGTCCGTGCCCGTGTGAAATGCGCCCAGGGCCGTCAGATAATCATCGTAGCCCATGTTGTAGTCGGTGCTGGTGAGATGGCTGCGCTGGTTCATGTAGAACCCGCCGAGGCTGTAGGTCAGCGGCGTGTCGGAAGCGGAAACCAGTCGTACTTCCTGGATGAAGGCTTTCTCGTTGTAGTCGCGGGTGCTGGGTACGAGGATGCGGGGGTAGCCCGCGTAGAAGTAGCCCAGCGTCTTCTGGTAGCCCGCCGTACTATCGTTCACTGCCGAACTGTCGGTCTCGTAAGCCGAGGTGACGCTGGTCAGCGTCGCGAACCCGAAGTCGTACGATGCTTCCAGCGATCCCAGGTCCACCTTTCGGGTGAGGGGCTGCTCGATGAAGGCTCCTGTCTCGTATTCGTCGAACTCGTGCGGGAAGACGTTGTCGAAGTTGTCGTTCTGGAACGCCGGGACAGCGCCGACGTCACCCACGCTCGAGAATGCGGTCGGCGCGGGGCCGCCAGGATAGCTGTCCTGGTCGGGGCCATCCGAATGCTCGTACTGGTGCTGGTAAGTGGCCAGGAGGCGTACGGGCCCCTCCTCGAACTTCAGCATCCCGCGAACATAAGAGAGTTCGCTGTCGTTGACATTCTTCCGCGATTTCGGAACCGGCAGGCTGTGAATGGGGTCGGACGGGTCCGCCAGTACCGGCTTGCCGTCTGACTCGAGGGCATAGAACGCCGGTGCGTCGATGAAGCCGTGGTCGAAGGTGTAGCCGCCGGCGACGCGCACTGCGAGGTTGGAGGTGATCGGCAAGTTCACGGCAGAGTCGAAGCTGTAGTTCTGGCCCCCTGCATGCGCGGTCGCGCCCACGTTGCCGGAGGCGTCCACGGTAACCTTGGTCGGGTCGGGCTCGTTGAACAGCACGCGCAGGGTGCCGGCGATCGAGGCGTTGCCGTAGAGCGTCGCCTGCGGACCGCGCAGCACCTCGATGCGGCTGATGTCCGCAAGGTGGATGTTTACGAAAGCGGGCGTCTCTCCAATGTAGACGGACACCGGTGCTACCGTGGCCTGCGGACGCTCGCCGCCGGTGCTCACGCCGTCGAGGTTGAGGCCGTGGATGATGAAGCTGCTGGCGCCGCCGTCGCGGATGCTCGCGCTGTTGTAGACCAAGCCGGCGACCGCGCGGCTGAGGTCCTGGAAGTTCGTGACGCCGCGCTTGGAAAGCTCATCGCCGCCGATCGCAGAGATGTTGATCGGCGTGGACAGCGTCGTGGCCTCTCGGCGCGACGCTGTAACTACGATATCGCCCAGTCCGCCCGCAGGCGCGTCGGCATCTTCGGGAGCGGCCGGGCCGGCGTCTTGCGCCCAGGACTGCGAGGGTGCGAGCATCGTGATCGAACCGAGCAAGGCCAGCGCGCTGGCGCGCACCATGAGGTGTCGTTTGTGGTCAAGCATCATGTAAAACCCCCCTGTTGAAGAAACTGATCGCTTCTCCTCACCCCTTTAGGTCATTGATTTTTTCGTTATATTTTTCAGTCGAAATCATCTTCGGCGATCGGCGCCTAGGTTCTTCGGCCCGCGCGGCGACAGGGCGAGAGCCGTCGGTCGCCGGCGCGGACACGGCGCGGCGCTCCATCGCGTCACCGGCGCACGGTGACGCATTGCAGGCTTTTCAGATTTCCCGGAGGGGCGTTGTTGCTTTGCCGCCCTGGGGCCGGCGTCACTTGGCGTGCTTAGCTTTCCACTTGGCCACGAACGGCAGGAAGGGCCAGATGGTCTGCTCCCAGATCGACAAGCGCCTTTGATTGTCCTGGCCGACATGCACGGCCTCGCCGTCTCGATAGGTGCCGAACATGCGATCCACCAGGATCAGTCCGTTCGCAAAGTTGCAGCGCGTCTCTTCGTAGTTCAGCGAATGGTGGAGACTGTGATGCTCGATCGTCGTGAAAAAGAACGAGTACCAACGAGGCGGATCGAATCGGATGTTCGAGTGCGCGAAGTGGGCCACTGCGCTTCCGATATTGCCTGCACACAGGACGGCGATGATCGGCATCTCGAAGAACACGCCGAGAGTGAGGCCTAGGAACAGGATTTCGAGCCAGTTACCCACGGCCGAATTCATCGTGTTCATCTGGGTGATGTAATGATGCGGTACATGCACCTCCCAGAGAACCGGGTGGTTGTGCAACATCCGGTGGAACCAGTATTGCACGAATTCATAGAGGAAGATCAGCATCGCGACCTGGACGACCAGCGGCAGCTCTTTGGCGATATCAATGCTCAGTCCATACCGCTGAACGAAGGCGGTCAACGGGTCATAGATGATGACCGCCCCTACCGCGCCGAAGACGTAGCGGTTGCACACGACGTAGAAGGCGCCTTCCAGAAACTCGCGCACCGTCAGGCGCCAGTGCGCGTGGCGTTCATTGACGAATTCCAGCAGTATGGTCGCGATCATGATGACCGTCCCGGCGCCGCCGCTGACCCATGGATTGTGGGTCACGGAGTCCGGAGCGAGTGACCAGAATGCCAGGATGCCCAGCAGGATCGCGGGTTGGAGGTATTTGAAGATGGTCTTCTTGACCGGGTGCACGCGGCGCTCGCCGTCCATGTCCTCGCGGGATGGGGCGGCGCTGCCGGCGTCGGTGCGAAAGCTGGCAACTGCCGGTCTCGGCCCAGTTGCGATGACGACATCGTAGACCTGGTTGTTATTGCTGCTCATCGAAAACCTCCGGGTATGGCTGGAGACATCCTGTATTCCGGGCGCGAACCGCTGCCGTGGGTGGACACCGGCAGGCTCAACTCACCAGCACCGCGTGCCGGGCGAGGTGGCATTTCTCGGCCTCCAGCCAGTTGAGCGCCGCCTCGGTGGAGGAGGTCCGGGTGTCGAAAGTGAATTCCGGCTCGTAGACGTCCACTTCGTAAAGCAGCGCACAAAGCTCGCCGCCCACGATCCGCTCCTGCGCGACCTTGCCGTCCGAGCGGATGGAGAAGTCTCCTGACGCGATCAGTTCGCCGACACGGCACGGCTGCGTGCTGTAGGTGATCGCGCGGCCGCCGATTGCGACGGACACTTCGTAGCTCTCGATCTCCGCTTCGCTCACGGTTCCTGCCGCCAGCGCATCCTCGAGGCTGGATACGCCCCGCAGCGCCTCGTCGACCGCGGGCAGGCGGGACTGTGCGAAGGCGGCATGCTCGCCGGCGATCACCAGACCACCATCGAGGGGAGATTCCTCGCCCGTCGCTTCGTTGATCATGCTGACAAGCCGTAGCCCGAGATATGGCCCGCTGGACGACTTCTGCCGCCAGTCCTCGACATAGGCGCCCGACGGCGCGAACTCGAGCACGCAGTTGCCGATGAAGCTGAGCACGGCAGGCTCCGGCCACTGGTTCCGGGGCTGATAGCTGCGCTCGATCTGCCACGAAAGCTGGCGCGCGGCCTCGTCCCACTGGGTGTCGCCAATCCAGCCCTGACGTTCGGTCAGCGGTGTGGTCGCAGCGTCGGATAGGCGCAGGTCAATGCTGAAGGATCTCGATTGGATCCAGTAGACGATCGTGGTCTCGTCCGTGGCGCCCGTGCAGAAACTGATGCTCTTGCGCCGGAAGGTGCCGAGCAGGTTGCGGGGAAAGTCCAGGTCTTCGATACCCTTGCGGGGAAGCCGTTCGAGAAGGGCGGCGAGGTTCATGCCCGCACTCCCGCTTCCTGCAGCCCGAACGAGTCGAGCGGCACTGCATTGTCGAGCATCAGTTCGCCGCTGGCGACGCGCCTCTTGAGGTAGGCGAAGGTCTGCGCCGTCTGGTTGTATAGATGCTCACCGCCCTTCAGCGGCTGATAGCGCGGTGCCTCGTTGGTCCTGATCGGCTCGATCACGTGATCGTAATCGCAGGAGAAGAACAGCGGGAAGGAGTAACGCTCTTCCTTGACCTTCCTGACGCGGTGCTTGGTCGCAACGTAGCGGCCGTTGGACATGATCTCCATCATGTCGCTGATGTTCATGATCATCGCGCCTTCGACCAGCGGCACGTCGACCCATTCGCCGTCCTTATTGACGACCTGCAGTCCAGCGGCGGTGGCGAAGAGGAGCGTGAAGCATTCGTAGTCGGTATGGGCGCCGATTCCCGGTCGGTCCTCGGCTTCCGCGTCATGGGGATAGTGGATAAGGCGCAGCTGGCTCGGCGGGTTCTGGAGGTGCGCGCGGAAATGGTCCTCGTCGAGGCCCAGGGCGAGCGCGAAGGCATCGAACAGCTGGTGGCCGATGGTCCTGATGTGCTGATAATACGCCAGCACATCCTCGCGAAATCCGGGCATCTTAGGCCAGATATTCGGGCCGAGGAGCGGGCGGCGACCCTCGGCGTGCGGATAGTCGATGTTGACGTCGTAGGCTTCCTTGAGATCGGAAGTCCCGCCACCGAACTGTTCCTCGCCAACGGGCACGTAGCCACTGTGGTTTTCGGAAAGGCCGATGTAGCTCTCCATCTTCGCGCTCTCGCCGAGCGCGAAGTAGGTCTTCGCCCGCTCCACGAGACGGCGGAACAAATCGCCGTCGAACTGCGAGCCCCGGATATAGAGGAACCCAGCCTCCACGCAGGCGCGGTCCAGATCGCGGGCCACAACCAAGCGGTCTTCGAGGTTGTCGCTGCCCAGTCTGGAGATATCGACGAGAGGAAGGACGTGTTCGTGCATTCGCGATCCGGGTTGTTGCCTGAGGTCTATCGAGCGGGCTCTGGATCATCGCCTGATGGACGAGATCAACCCGGTATCGATTTGTCCCCGATTCCGGGCCATCGCGCTAGGAAGTGATATTTCATGCAAGGCATGAAAGTGGTCTATGCCCTGGCCTGGCGGCGGCGTTCCCTAATGCCGCGTCAGAGCCTCAGCGACGCGCGCAAGGGGCCGAGGTGCCGGGCGTAGCGCTCCGCCGATCCGACGGAGGCCGAATGGATCGGCTGGCGGACCTGCGCCGCGCTGGCGGTCATCACGCCGCCGCGATCGTCCTGCGGGCTGAGGCAGGCATCTTCAGACGCAACGCCAAGGCGGGACAGCAGCACTTCAAAGTTTTCGCGCGGCGCCGCAACCAAGTCTTCGTAGTCTATCTCGATAAGCTGCTCGCCAAGGGCGGCCCGCCAGTGCTTCATCAGCGCCTGATAGGCTCGGTGGTACGCGCCGATCTCCGTCAAGTCGTAGGAGAAAGGATAGGCATCGCGAAACAGCGTCTTGTAGATCGCGAAGCACAGGTCGAGCGGGCGGCGCCTGATGTGGATCAGCACCGCGTCCGGCAGCGCGCGCGCTATGACGCCGCCGTACAGGAAGTTCATCGGCAACTTGTCGGTGAACCGCGGCTTTGCGTCGCGCAGCGGCTGGACCGCGCCGAGATATCTTTCGCCGATCATGGACGGATCGAGGTAAGCGCTGCAATCGACCAGTTCGCTTTTACTCGAAGGCATGCGCCCGAACTGCGCGCGGAACGCGCCGACCAGCGCCTGCCCGAAGTAGGGCAATTCACCCAGGGGTTGTACGTGCGAATGCCGTCCCAGCATCCGTTCCAGCAGGGTGGAGCCGGAGCGCGGCATGCCAATGACGAAGATCGGCCCACCGCCCGACCGTGCTCCCCGGGCAGGCGCGCACCAATCCGCATTGTGGACCTCGGTGATACGTTCCATGGCCTCGACATCTTCGGAGATCGCATAACGCATATGGCGCCGACGGAGAGCGGCACCTCGCGCGATCTCCGCGAAGGCGCTGTCGCGATCGCCAAGATCCTCCAGTTCCTTGCCAAGCGCGTAACGCAGGAACACTTCGCTCTGCCAGGGCATGGCACCGCTGCCGATTGCAGATCTCAATTGGGAGACGTGGTTGGCCCGCTGCGTCTGGCGCCGGAGGAGGGAGCGATTGTGCCAGGCCTCCGCATGGCCCGGCGCAATAGTTATGATCCGATCGTAGGCCCACTCGGCCTCATCCGAAAGGCCGAGAAACCCAGCGGTCGTCGCTAGGTTGAACAACACGCCCGGCCGTTCAGGCGCAAGCTTATGGGCGCGCGAAAACGCCTCGTGGGCGCGATCGGGCTTGTGGCAGCGGGTGTACGTGTTGCCAACCAGGTCGAGCGCCCAGAGTTGCGACACCGACGGCATCGCCAGATCGGCCGCGGCAAGAGCTGGTCCCACATGTCCAAGCGCTGCATGGGCATAGGCCACCTGAGCATGGAGCCGCGCGTCCATCAGCCCCGCGGGACATGCCAGTTCGAACGCCCGCAGGAGGTCCGCTGGCTTGCCGTCCTTCAGCAAGGACAGGCCGAGAGCGATCAGCCTGTTCGTCTCCGTATCGGCAATGTCCTTGGAAGCCATAGTTCGCTCAGTTGCCGATGGTCTCCGGATGAGGCCACCACGTCATCGTGTCTATGTCGTGCTCGGTCGTCCAGAGCCCGGCATCGACATAACGCAGCGCTCCGCTGCCGATCTGGTCTCCGATGCGTGCCTGGATCTCGAGCGTCTTCGGGTCGATGACCACGAACATCTGGTCCTCGGTCGTGCGCAGCCAGATCTTGCCACCGCCGGCTGTGACTTCGCCCCACTTGAGCTTGTCGCCAACCTTGACACGCCCGTTCACTTCGCCGCTGGTGGGATCGACGCGGGCAACCGTGCCGTCACCTTGTTCCTGCACCCACACGCCGCCTTCTCCGGCGGCCAGAAAGCCGGGTTCGCTGCCCGTGGCGGTCTTGTGCGTGACGGAGTTAGTGGCCGGATCGATCCGTTGTAGGCTGCCATGGGTGCTGCTGGCTGCCCAGAGCATGCCGTAGCCGAAGACCAGATACCAGCTGTCGGGATCGACCTTGATGGTGGCGATGACTTTCAGTGTTTTCGGATCGACTCGGCTGATCACGCCCTTGGTGTCGCTCGGCACCCATAGCGATCCTGCGCCATAGGCCACGTTGAACTCGCCCGGACTGGCGAGACCGGTCTTGATGGCGGCAGTTATCTTGAGCGAATTGGTATCTATCCTGTTGAGCGTCCCATTGCTGCAGTCCGCGGCCCAGAGATCGCGGTCGACGATGACCATTGCTCCGCAGGGCTTGCCCATGACGATCTGCCCGAGCTTGCCCTTGGTGGACCAGTGCTCGACGCGGCTCTGGTTGTTGATCCAGACGGTGTCGTCCTTGGGATCGATCTCCGCGAAGTTGGCGAAGCCGGGAACGGTGATGACCTGCTTCTCCAGCTCTGCTGCGCTGGAGGGCGACCACACGCAGATCGCGGCGACCGGGAGCATCGACCAGATCCGTTTCATTCCTGACCTTTCAAGCGCGGGCACCTATGCCAACGACCCGGCGTTACCACCTACCGGTGCCGGTTTGGACAAGTGCTGTCGCAAACGAAACCATCTCGCTAGATGGTCACCGTTCATTAAAGCCATCAACCACATCTATGTCTTCCGCGATCGGCCGCGGCATGCATACGAGCGACCGCTTCGTTTGCGGGACGAATGCGGCGATAGCGTCCCGCAAACCGTCGCGGCCGCACTTGGATCAGTATGAGCCCGAGATGTCCGAAGCATCGACGACGCCGTCGCCATTGCTATCGAGCTTCCTGAACATCCGCTCGCCCGACGCGTTGAATTCCGCGAGCGTCAGGTTGCCGTCCTTGTCGGTGTCGAGCACGCCGAAGCGGACGTGGGCCTGCTTGAGCTGGCCTTCAGGCGCTTTGGCGCCCTTGCCGAAGCGGCTGGAAAATTCGCCCACATAGTCGGCTTCGCTCACCTTGCCATCACCGTCGAGGTCGAACGCGCGGTACTTCGCGGTACGGGAGGCGGTAAACTCAGCGGAGGTTACGCGGCCGTCGTGGTCGGTATCGTTCTCGCCCGCGAAAGCATCCTTGCCGTGACCAGGCGCGGCGCGGCGTTCCGGCTCGCCGTGGTCGGCTGCTCCGGGGGCTTCCTGAGCGAACGCCGTCTGTCCGGCGGCGCAGGCGAGGACGATGCCAAGCATGCCGGCGGTGAACTTGGACTTGGTCATGATATTCTCCGTTTGGTAAAAGCGGCTCATTCTTCGACCTGGAAGGTGAGCGATGTGGTGTAGCTGCGCTCGTCCGTGCCCGAGCCCGCGGGCGCGTCGGCGCGGTGGCGGGCCATCAATACGTAGACGCCGGGGCGGTCGAAGCGAAGGACTGCACCGCCTTTGGTGTCGGTCGTCACCTGACGGTGAACAACCGCTTCCTCGTAGTCCGCTCCGCCGCGGTCGAGGACGAGTTCCTGCCCGGGCATGGGCTTACCGTCGAACAGGACCTGCAACTCGAAGGGCTTGTCGAGGTAGACTTCGCTGGGGTGGGTGACCGGGCGGATCTGCAGGCGGCCGATCGCCACGTCCACCGGCGCGCGGGTCGCCTTCTTCTTCGACACGTAGGTATCCGCGACCGTCTCGGTCTGGCTGGTGCGGACCTGGGTCGCTTCCTTCGGCACCTCGCCCGGAACCGAGCGCCATTGGCCACCGATAAGCGCGCTCTTGCCGATGCGGCCGAGGCGCACGCCGGTGCTGAAACGATAGGTGCCGTCCTGATCGAGCGCGGCCTCTAGCATGACCAACTGTTTGAGCGGCGTAATCGACTGGAACTCCCCGTTCGATCCATCAGGCAGGACGACGTGGTAGTCCTTGGAATCGACCGGCACTTCGGGATGGAAGAACTTTTCGGCAAATGCCGATTCCACGGTCACCATGCGCTCGGTGTTCGCCGAGAAGACCTTGGGCAGCAGATACGAGGTATGGGCAGATGCCATACCGGGCCAGACCGCCCACAGCAGTGCTGCGAGCCCCAGCGAGCGGGTGCGGATGGGTTGCGTTGCGATCATGCTCGGTAGTCCCCTTTGAGCGATGCGGTCATTGTCCGGAGATTTCGAATGTGAAGCTGTGTGAGACGCCGTCTGGCGGCGAGGGCAAGGGCACGGCGCGGCGAACCAGTTGCACGGCCTCGCGATCGAAACGCGACGAGCCCGAACTACGGGTAACGCTGATGTTGCGCGCGGAGCCGTCCGGTTCGACGATGAATGCGACGAGCACTTTGCCCGAGCCTATCGTGTTGGTCTGTCGATAACGCAGGAGGTGCTGGTAAACTCGGCCTTTGTAATTGCTGACGGCCGAGTTCCCGTCCAAGCCGCTGCGCCCGCCACCAGCGCCGCCAGTGCCGCGCTGATCGGTGCTCCTGTCCTGGCCCTGGCCGTGTTGTGGCGGAACCGCCACAACGGCGGGGGGGGGG
>NZ_AKKE01000031.1 GCF_000281975.1 Novosphingobium sp. AP12
GGCAGCCGCCGCAGCGGCGGCGAATGCGGCGGCATAACTATCGACGAACCGGAAGCGCCGACCATCCGGCGGCGGCGCGTCCGTCACGACGAATACCGGCGTCTGGGCGGCATAGGCCTCGCCGATCCAGCCGGTGTCCTCGGATAGCTCGAAGGACCGGCGGCTCATCACCACGGCCCCGCAGACGTCGGAGAGACGGCCCGACAACCCGGCGCCGTCAAGGTCGCTTGGGGAGAATACGCAGCGCCCGCGTGCGTCGGCCCAAAAGCCGTCGAGGCTGGTAGCGGCATCGATGATCATCCTGGCCATCTCGTCTACTCCTGCCCTCGGTGGTTGGGTGATGCAGTGAGGTCGTAACGGTGCCAACGTCGATTCGGCCCTAGAGTTGCACGAATCGGGCGGGTCGAGCCATCCTTGAGATGGCATTTCTGCAACCAGCCCGGCCCTATTCCGACATTTCCTAATCGCTACAAACGTTTGTCAGCCTATCATCATCAGGCTGGCATTTCCTCCCGCCGCGGTTGTGTTTATCGACGTCGACACCTCCTCGAGCAGCCATGCACAGCCCGGCCCGGCGCCGCGTCCGTCCCAGGCATGGACGGGCACGATAGGCCCCAAGAGGCCAGCGACATGCTCGCAGGCGGCTCGAACGGCCTCTCCTGCGCCTTCGACGAGGCAGGCCGCGAACGGCTGGGCCGGATCACCGCGCAGTGCTTCGATCACGGCGGCAGGCAGCCCCTCCGGCATCTCCATGCCCTCGATCGCAGCGCTGTTGCCAGTCGCCAGTACGGCGGCAATCTGGCCAAGCAGCCCTGCCCGCGTCGCCGGTCGAAGCAGGATGCGCCCCCGCGGATGGAGCGCATAGTGGTTCAGTTCCCCTACCGGCCCCGGCAGCACCAATGCGGTGCCCAGCGCCGAAGACGCACCCAGCTTACGGGCCACGCCGGAGTCTTCGCCCTGCCCGTCCAGCCAATCCGCGAATGCCGTGAGCGCCGGGGGCGCCATGCCGGACGGCAGCGCCTCGGGCGCTTCCTTGACCAGCCGCCCGAGGTAGAGCGGCCCGCCGGCCTTGGGTCCAGTGCCGGAAAGCCCCCGCCCGCCGAACGGCTGGACGCCCACAACCGCGCCGATCGTGTTGCGGTTGACGTACAGATTGCCTGCCCGCACCTGCGCGGTCACGCGCGTCACCGTCTCGTCGAGCCGCGTGTGGAGGCCGAACGTCAGGCCGTAGCCGGTGGCGTTGATCGCATCGATCAGACCGCCGAGGTCGTCGCGGCGGAAACGCACGACGTGGAGCACAGGGCCGAACACCTCGCGTTCCAGGTCTGCGACCGAGCCGAGCTCGATGATGGTGGGCGCCACGAAGGTGCCGAGCGCGGCGTCCTCGCCCAGCGTTACCTGCTCCACGCCAAAGCCGCGTTCGCGCATCGATTCGATGTGGCGGACGATGTTGCCTTGCGCCTCGGTGGTAATGACCGGGCCTATGTCGACGGCGAGGCGGTCCGGATTGCCGACGCGCAGCTCGGCCAGCGCGCCCTTGAGCATCGCCAACGTGCGGTCGGCCACGTCCTCCTGCAGGCAGAGCACCCGCAGGGCCGAACAGCGCTGGCCGGCGCTGTCGAAGGCCGAGGCGATGACGTCGGCGACGACCTGCTCGGCCAGCGCGGAGCTGTCGACGATCATCGCGTTCTGGCCGCCGGTCTCCGCGATCAGCGGGATCGGGCGGCCGTCCGCCGATACCCGCGAGGCGAGCCGGCGCTGGATCAGGCGCGCCACTTCGGTCGAACCGGTGAACATGACGGCCGCCACCTCGGGCGCTGCTACCAACGCTGCGCCCAGTTCTCCGGCGCCCGGCATCAGTTGCAGCGCGTCCGCGGGAACGCCCGCTTCGTGAAGAATACGCACGGCCTCGGCGGCGATCAGCGGGGTTTCCTCGGCAGGCTTGGCGAGCACCGGGTTGCCGGCGACCAGCGCCGCGCAGACCTGCCCGGTGAAGATCGCCAGCGGGAAGTTCCACGGGCTGATGCAGACGGCAGGCCCTAGCGGTACATGGGCGGCACCTAGCGTGTCCCGGGCCTGCTGTGCGTAGTAGCGCAGGAAGTCGATGGCCTCGCGCACTTCGGCAATGGCGTTGGCGGCGGACTTGCCGGCCTCGCGAATGGCCAGCCCCATCAGCGCGCCCATGCGCTCCTGCATGAGATCGGCGGCGGATTCGAGCATCGCGGCGCGAGTCGCGACCGGGACCTGCGACCATCCGCTGTTAGCAGCACGGCTAACCGCAGCCGCCGCATCGTCTGGCGCGAGTTCGAGCACGGTGCCCACGACGTCGCGGTGATCGGCGGGATTGCGCACCGGCAGCCCATGTCCTTCGCCACCTGCGGGACGCGCCCTCCAGTCGGTCCTGGCCGATGCCTCGAGCGCCTGCGTCAGTGCGGTCAGCGCGCGTTCGTCGGTCAGGTCGATGCCAGCCGAGTTTCGGCGATCGGCGTAGAGCCCCGCCGGCGCTGCGATCAGGTCGTGCCGCGCTCCGGGGCATGGCATCGCGCGCACAACCTCGACCGGGTCCGCCACCATCTCGGCCACGGGCACCGTGGGGTCGGCGATGCGGTTGACGAACGAAGAGTTCGCGCCGTTCTCCAGCAGGCGACGCACGAGATAGGCGAGCAACGTCTCATGCGTGCCGACCGGCGCG
Source organism: Novosphingobium sp. AP12 (assembly GCF_000281975.1). Taxonomy (GTDB): domain Bacteria; phylum Pseudomonadota; class Alphaproteobacteria; order Sphingomonadales; family Sphingomonadaceae; genus Novosphingobium. Next base: position 2,693 of record NZ_AKKE01000031.1, read on the forward strand.
TAGATGCGGCAGGGACGGTCCAGCTTGTCCTTTCCGACGACCTGCGAATAGAGCGGCTCCCCCATGCCGTGGAGGCACTGGAACTCGTACTGGCCCACCGCAAAGTCCGGCCGGGCCAGCTGGTAGATCGTCGCGAGCGTCTGCGCGTTGTGGGTGGCGAACTGGGGGAACACCGCGTCGGGCGCGGCGAGCAGCTTGCTTGCGCAGGCGACATAGGCGACATCGGTGTGGACCTTGCGGGTGTAGACCGGGAAGTCGGCCAGCCCGTCCACCTGCGCGCGCTTGATCTCCGCGTCCCAGTAGGCGCCCTTGACGAGGCGCACCATGATGCGCCTGTCAGCGCGGCGGGCGAGATCGACGATCCAGTCGATCACGAACGGGCAGCGCTTGCCGTAAGCCTGGATCACGAAGCCGAGACCGTTCCATCCGGCAAGGTCGGGGTCGAGCGCCAGACTTTCCAGCAGGTCGAGCGAGAGTTCGAGGCGGTCGGCCTCCTCGGCGTCGATGTTGAAGCCGATGTCGTAGCCCTTGGCCATCACCGCCAGCGCCTTCACCATGGGCAGCAGCTCGCCCATGACGCGGGCCGCCTGCGCGCGGGAATAGCGCGGGTGGAGGGCCGAGAGCTTGATCGAGATGCCCGGCCCATCGTAGATGCCCTTGCCCGCTGACGCCCTGCCGATGGCGTCGATGGCGTTCTCGTAATCCGCGTAATAGCGCGCTGCGTCGGCAGCGGTGGTCGCGGCCTCGCCCAGCATGTCGTAGCTGTAGCGGAAGCCCTTCGCTTCCAGCTCGCGTGCGCGCCGGACGGCCTCGTCGATGGTCTCGCCGGTGACGAACTGCTCGCCCATCATGCGCATGGCGAGGTCGACCCCGCGGCGGATCACGGGCTCGCCCGCGCGCGCGATCAGGCGGGTGAGCGCGGCGCCGAGGCCCTTGTCATCGACCGAACCGACCAGCTTGCCGGTGACCACCAGCCCCCAGGTCGCGGCGTTGACGAACAGCGACTTGCCGCCGCCCAGGTGCCCGCTCCAGTCGCCGTCGGCGATCTTGTCGCGGATCAGGGCGTCGCGGGTGGCGTTGTCGGGAATGCGCAGCAGCGCTTCGGCGAGGCACATCAGCGCGACGCCTTCCTGACTGGAGAGCGCGTATTCCTGCACGAGCCCTTCGACCCCGGTGCCCTTGTGATTGGCGCGCAAGGTGGTGACGAGCGCCGTGGCCGTCGCCCGCACCGCATCGCGCATGCCTTGCGGCAAAGTAGCCTGATCCAGCAGCGGCGCGAGGCATTCGGCCTCGTCCCGGCGGCGAGCATCGGCGATGGCGCGACGAAGCGGCGACAGGTCGCGGATGGCGGGGGCGAAGGCGGCGAAGGGCGGCTGCGTGGTCATGGCAAAAATCTAACCGATTTGTTCTTGTCGATCAGACTTTTCAGCGGCACTCAGATGATCGATTCGATTTATATCGAGGGCATCTCAAGGCGATCTGCATGACCAAGACCAGAGAACCGGTCGAACTGGACGAACTCGACCGCAAAATCATCGCGGTCCTGAGAGTGGACGGTCGGATCACCGTGACCGACCTCGCCAAGGCGGTCGGCATGTCGAAGACGCCGTGCCAGGTGCGGCTGCGGCGGCTGGTCGAAAACGGGGTGATCCGGGGTTTCCGGGCCGCAGTCGATCCGGCCAGCCTCGGGCTCGACCACGTCGCCTTCGCCGAGGTCAAGCTGTCCGACACGCGCGAGGCGGCGCTCACCGAGTTCAACCGCGCGGTACGGCGCATTCCCGAGGTCGAGGAATGCCACATGATCGCGAGCAGCTTCGACTACCTGCTCAAAGTGCGCACCGCCGACATCCGCCGTTACCGCGTGGTTCTGGGTGAGAAGATTTCCAGCCTGCCGCATGTCGCCAGCACCTCCACTTTCGTGGCGATGGAAACGGTGAAGGACGCGAGCAGCTGAGGGCTCAGACCCGCTCGCCGGTCACCGTGGCCGAACCGAACATGCCCATCTTGCACTTGCCCGAGACGGTGTCCCCGTCGAACTGAAGGTCGTACTTGAGCGTGATCTTCATAGGCTTCTCGACCTTCATCTCGAACTTCACCTGGCTGCCCGAAAGCGTCCCGCCGGAGAAGTCCTGCCGCCCCTCGGGCGCCTGGAGATAGCCGGAAACCACAGCGCCGTCGGCATCGAAGTGCGCGACCATCTCCTGCGGTCCCATCGGCGTCTTGAGCACCATGTTCCAGTCGCCGTCGATCCCGGCGGCCATGACCGGAGCGACAACTTCCGCCGGATTCGTTTCCTCCACCACTGCGGCGACATCGGCTCCGTCCAGATGCGCGCGCGTGCCCGAGACGTCACGCTGCTCGATCACGTCGAGCACGCGCGCGGGGGTGAGCGGCAGCACCAGCTCGTCGATCTCGCCGAAGGGGGCGAGCGCATCGGCGATGGCGTTGACGAGCGTCGGCGGGCCGACGATCGCTCCGCCCTCGCCCACGCCGCGCATGCCGCCGATAGTCTGTGAAGGGGTGTTGGCGTGGAGATACTCGAAGTCCGGCACGTCGGAGATCGAGGGCATGAGGTAGTCCTTGAACGTCGCCGCCAGCGGATTGCCACGCGCGTCGTAGGGCATGTCTTCCAGCAGCACCTGCCCGATCGCCTGCGCGAGCCCCCCCGCGATCTGGCCCTCGACGACACCGGGGTTGATAACGGTGCCGCAGTCCTCGGCGCTGATCCAGCGCAGGATCTTCACGAAGCCGGTCTCCGCGCTGACCTCCACCATGCAGCAGTGCGCGGCGCTGGTCATGGTCATCGGCGGCGGCTGGTAGCGGTACTGCGCCTCAAGCCCGGTGGCCGCGCCCTCGGGCAGACGGCCGGGCTCGCCATAGGCGATCTCGGCGATCTCGCGGATCGAGCGCGACATTTCCGGCGCGCCCGCGATGTGGACCATGCCGCCTTCGATCGTCACCGTCTCCACGCTGGCGTTGGAGAGGTGGGCGGCTACCACCTTGACCTTGTCCGCCAGCATTTCCGCCGCGCGCCAGGTGGCGCCGCCGGCAATGACCCCCTGTCGGCTGCCGGCGGCGCCCGGGGAGAAAGCGCCGATCGCGCTGTCCCCCTCGTAGACCGCGATATCCTCGTAAGCGACACCCAGCTGCTCGGCGATGACCTGCGCCATCGTCGTCGCCGTGCCGTGGCCCTGCGAATGGGTGGAAAGCATGGCGACGACCTTGCCGGTAGGCTCGATGCGCAGCTGCACCGTCTCGCCTGTCATTGGCGCCATCGAGCCTGCCGATCCGGTCGGCTCGATGTAGGTCGCAAAGCCGATGCCAAGGTCGCGGCCTTCCTTTCGCGCCTCGGCCTGTTCGCGGCGGAAACCGGCGTAGTCGATGTTCGCCATCAGCTTTTCGAGGCACTCGCCTGGAGTGATGTCCTCGACCGGGATGCCCATGCTGGAGGTGTGCGGCTGGTCGGTCAGGTAGACCAGGTTGCGGCGGCGCAGTTCGACCGGGTCGATGCCGATCTTGCGGGCTGCTTTTTCGAGCAGTGTCTCGCGCACCAGCGATTCCATCGCCCATGGCCCGCGATAGCCGCCGAGGCCCATGGTGTTGGTGTACCAGCCGCGCGTGATGAAGCCGTAGGCGGGCAGCTTGTAGGCGGGCCACATGAACATGTGGACGGCGATGTTCGCGTCCTCGCCCATCGGCCAGGCGCCGTTGTTGCAGGCATAGTCGCACCAGGCGGCCTGGAAGCGGCCCCCTTCGTCGAGCGCGAGGCTTAGCGAGACGTCCTGTTCGCGCGCGTGGCTGGAGGCGGTGAGCGATTCGAAGCGGTCCTCGATCCACTTGACCGGGCGGCGCAGCAGCTTGGCGGCGACGACCACCGCCACTTCCTCGCGCCAGGGGATGTTCTTGAGGCCGAAGCCGCCGCCCACGTCCCGCGCGACGACGCGGATCGCGCCGGTCGGCATGCCCAGCGCCTGCGCGAGATAGCGCGCGGCGAGGTGCGGGCTCTGGCAGCCCATCCACACCGTCATTTCCTCCGCACCGTCCGGGGAGGCAGCGCAGGCGCGGCCCTCCATCGGCGACGGGGCGATGCGCTGGTGACGGATGCGGGTGGAGACGACGTGCGCCGCGCCGTCGAGCAGTGGCTGGATCGCTTCCAGCGCGTCCTCGTCGCCCATTTCGGCGGCGATGTTGTCGTCGCGGTCTGGGTGGACGGGGGCGCCGGTCTTCGCGTCGGCGATGGTGACGAGCGGCGTTTCCTCCTCGACCACCACTTCCACCAGCGAGACGGCGTCCTCCGCCTGTGCACGGCTTTCGGCGATGACCATGGCGATGGGATCACCGACGCAGGCGACGCGGCCGTCGGCCAGCAGCGTCACCGGCGATTCGATGTTGGTGAAGAAGAAGCTGAGCATCTGCACCGGCACGGCGGCAAGGTCGGCCTGGGTGTAGATCGCCTGCACGCCCGGCATCTCTCGCGCGGCGTCGAGATCGATCGAGACGATCCGTCCGCGCGCGACGGCGGAGCGGACGAAGGCGATGTGGAGCATGCCGGGCATGCGCACGTCGTCGGTGAACTGGCCGCGCCCGGTGAGCAGGCGGGCATCCTCCTTGCGCGGCTGGCGAGTGCCGACGTAGCGGACGGCGCCGACGCTTTTCGCCTGCACGTTCATGTCGAGGCTCCCGCAAGCTGGCGGATCGCGCGGCGGATGCCCTGGTAGCCGGTGCAGCGGCAGATGTGGCCCGACATGGCGGTGGTGAGCGCGTCCTCCATCCGGGGTGCCTCCACGCCCGCATTGTCGCGCGTGACGCAGGCCATGGTGATGGCGACGCCCGGCGTGCAGAAGCCGCACTGCAGCCCGAAGTTGTCCTTCAGCGCCTGCTGCACCGGGTGGAGCGTGCCGTCCGCCTCGGCCAGCCCCTCGACCGTGGTGACTTCGGCGCCGTCGGCCTGGACCGCCAGCATCAGGCACGAGCGCATCGCCCGCCCGTCGATCATGACGGTGCAGGCGCCGCAGACCCCGTGCTCGCAGGCGAGGTGGGTGCCGGTGTAGCCCAGCCCGTCACGCAGGAATTCGCCGAGGCTGGTGCGTGCCTCGACCCGGGTGGCGTGGCAGTGGCCGTTGACGGTGAGTTCGATGGCGTGTTCGCTCATGCGGCGCTCCTGAGGTCCAGCGTTTCGCGAAGCGCGCGCGCGAAGATCCGCGCGCCGACGGTGCGGCGGTATTCGGCACTGGCGTGGTGGTCGTCGAACGGCGCGGTATCGGCGACGGCGGCGCGGGCCACCGCCTCGGCGTCAATCCCGGCGAGCGAGGCGCCGACGAGCGCCGCTTCCGCCTGCCGCGCGCGGATCGGCGTCGGCCCCATGCCGAACCATGCGATCCCGGCGCGGGTGATCGCCCCGCCCTCAAGCGCCAGCGCGCCGACAAGGCCGACGAGCGCGAAGTCGCCCGCCCGCTGCGCGACTTCGCGGAACAGCACGAGGTGCCCGTCGGGCCAGTCGGGATAGACGATGCCGGTGACCAGTTCATCGGGTTCGAGCACGGTCATGTAAGGGCCGACGTAGAACTCGTCCGCCGGTACGCTGCGGGTGCGTGCGGACGAGGTGATCTCGATCGTCGCACCCAGGGACACGGCGGTCGCGGGCATTTCCGCCGCCGGCTCGCCCAGCGCGACCGAGCCGCCGATCGTGCCGCGATTGCGCGTCTGGTAATGCCCGACATGGCCGAGCGCGGTTATGAAGGCGGGAAGGTGGCGTGCCAGCGTCTCGTCCTCCAGCGCGTCGGCCTGCCGCGTGGCCGGGCCGACGCGGGTGCCGCCTTCCACGCGCGAGACGCCCTTCAGTTCAGGAATGCCGTTGATGTCCACCAGCACGAACGGCTGGCTCATGCGCAGGTTGAGCAGCGGCATCAACGTCTGTCCACCGGCGATGACGGTGGCGCCGCCCCCGGACTCGGCGAGCACGCGGCAGGCCTCCCCGACGCTGGCGGGGCGGACGTAGTCGAACGGAGCGGGCTTCATGTGCCGCACCCCCGGCGCCCGGCCTCGTAGGCGGAGGCGGCGGTGACAACCAGCAGCACCAGCACGGCCAGCGTGATCATCGTGGAATCGACCTGTCCGAGCAGGAAGCCGACGACGATCGCCAGCACCACGGCGGCCACCCAGCCCCAGAGCGGTGCGGGGGGCGAGGGTGCGATCGCTACGACCGGCACCGTGGCGGCGCTTGCGGACGACGCAGCCGCGACCTTGCCGGCGACCGACGCCGCAGCGCCGGGCACGTTACCGCCCACCACGTCACCGAACTTGGCGAAGAACTTGCCCGCGAGGTTCTTGGCGGTCGCATCGATGATCGGCCCGCCGAGCTGCGCCATGCGCCCGCCGACTTCCGCATCGACATCGTAGGACACCAGCGTCGAACCGCCGTCCACGTCGGAGAGCCGCACCTTCGCCCCGCCTTTGGCCGAGCCGGCGATGCCGCCGTTGCCGGTGCCGGTGATCGTATAGCCGTTCGGCCCATCGATGTCCGAGAGCTGGACGTTACCCTTGAAGCGCGCGCCGATGGGGCCGATCTTCACTTCCGCGACGGCCAGGAAACGGTCGTCGCCGTCGCGCTCGAGGCTCTGGCAGCCAGGGATGCACTGGGCCAGCACCGCAGGATCGTTGAGCGCTTCCCACACCTTCTGGCGCGGGGCGGCAATGCGCTGCTCGCCTGTCATCTGCATTCCCGGTTCTCCCCAAGCTCTCTGCGCGCAGGCGGCCGCCGGTTGGCCACTTGCATCATTTGACGCGGATTGAACTCCGGGACGGCCTTCGATGCAAGCGCTTATGAGCGACCATGGATCTTATTTTTTGCCTGGCGGCGATACCGCCACGGCGTTGCCTCTCCGGCCCCTCTCGCCCTTCGAGTTCTGATTGCTACTATAGTGACGAACGCGGCGCAAACATGCCGCGCACCGAGGAGAGGTAGCCATGTCCCAGCTGTCGCCGGGGGAATACACCGCGCTTGCCAGCGGCATGTACCTCGAAGGCCTCGCCGTCGATCATGAGCGCGACGTCATCTGGTACAGCGACGTCGTCGGCGGCGGCGTCCACGGCGTTAAGCCGGACGGCACACCCGCCGGCGTGCTCGACCCCGAGCGAATGTGGACCGGCGGCATCATGATCAACGCCGACGGCGCCGTGCTGTCGAGCGGCCAGGGCGGCGTGCGCTGGAACAACCCCGAAACCGGCGCCTCGGGCTGGCTGATCGACACGCTGGACGGCCAGCCCGTCAACGGCATCAACGAGATGTGGCCCGACGGCGAAGGCGGGATGTTCTTCGGCACGCTCGACATCGAGAGCGTCATCGCTGCGCGCGTCACCGGCCCGACCGAGCTGTGGCGCCTGACCCGCGACGGGCACACCATCCGCCTCGCAAGCGGGCTGCGCTTCACCAACGGCATCGCCTACAACCCGCGCCTCGCGCAGTTCTACTGCTCCGAGACGTTCGGCCAAGGGCTCGCCTGGGACGTGACGCCGGACCTGGCTCTCACCAACAAGCGCGTATTGCTCGACCGCGACGACTGCGACGGATTGGCGCTCGACGTCGAGGACACGATCTGGATACCCGGCGTCTACTCACCCGGCATCATCCGCCGCGTGACACCGCATGGCGAGGAACTGGATCCGGTGCCCACGCCGCCCGGCGCGACCACGCAGGTCCGTTTCGGCGGAGCGGACGGGCGCGACTTCTACATCACCCTGGTCCCCGCCGATGCGGGCGACTGCCTGAGGACCGGGCGGGCGCTGTCGGGCACATCAACGCTCCAGCGCGGGCGCTCGGCGGTAGCGGGCGTCAAGATCGCGCCGACCCGCTTCGACCTCGGCTGATGCCGGGCAGCCGCCCCGGCGATGCAGCGCTCCGCCGGCTGGCCCGGCGCCGGCCGCCGCGTTAGCACCCGCGGGTCCGCGCCTGAAACGGCGCGAAGGAGCCAAGGAGAGAGCATGAGCACCGTCCCTTCAGGAACTGTCGTCATCACCGGCGCCGCCGGCGGCATGGGCCGCCCCGCCGCCCAGCGCTTCGCCGCGCAGGGCCGCCCTCTCCTGCTGTGCGACCTCGATGCGGAGCGTCTCGAAGCGTTGGCCGAGGAACTGCGCCCCGCTGCGGGCAGGGTCGATATCCTGGCAGCCGACATCGCCGCCGAGGACTATCCGGCGCAGGTGATCGCCGCGCTGGGCGACGCACCGCTCTACGCGCTGGTCCATACCGCCGGGCTTTCGCCCACGATGAGCGACGCGCGCCGCATCTTCGCGGTCAACTACCACGCGACCGAGCGCCTGGTCGCCGCGCTGCTGCCGCGTTTCGAGGCCGGCGGCTGCGCGGTGCTGATCTCGTCGGTCTCGGCCTACATGCTGGCCGACCCCGCCCTGCTGACCTCGATCCGCGACTTCGTGCAGACCGGCAACGACGAGGGCATCGCCGGCTTCATGGACAATCCGGGCATGAGCTACGCGATTTCCAAGCGCGCCGTGATCAACTTCGTCGAGCGCGAGGCCCCCGCTTTCGGCGCACGGTCCCTGCGCATCGCCTCGATCGCGCCCGGCTTCATCGATACGCCCATGGGCCGCGCCGAGGCGGAGGAGAACGCCCAGCTTCGCGGGCTCATCACCATGGTGCCCCAGCAGCGCATGGGCCACGGCGACGAGATCGCCTCGGTCGCCGAATTCCTGTGCTCCCCCGCCGCCTCCTACATCAGCGGCACCGACATCCGGGTCGACGGAGGGATTATCGGGCTGCTTTCCATGAAGGGATAGGACGACAATGAGCGAACTCGACGACCTGCGCGCCGCCGTGGCCCACCTCAAGGACCGGCAGGACATCCACGACTGCATCGTGCGCGAGTGCCGCGCGCGCGACCGGCAGGACGTGGACCAGATCGCCTCGTGCTGGTGGGACGACGGCGTGGACGAGCATGGCGCGGTCGTCACCTTCTCGCCCGACTATCCCGAACGCGCCAATGCCGGGCATCGCGGCGCCTTCCACATGACCAGCCACAACATCACCAACCACCTGTGCGAGATCGACGGCGATACCGCCTACTGCGAGAGCTACGTCGTCGGCGGGCTGTTCTGGAAGGATTCGAGCAAGACCTCGATCGCCTTCGGCCGCTACCTCGACCAGCTGGAGAAGCGCGGCGGCGAGTGGCGGATCGCGGTCCGCCGCTGCACCATCGAGATGACCGCCGACGCCGATCCCAGCTGGGTCTTCTCGGATGCGGTGAAGGGGTTCCTGAAACCCCAGTGGAGCAAGGAAGACCCGTCCTACGAACGCCCGATCGCGTGGAAGCCGAAGGAAGAAGGGCTGCGCTGGTAGGCCCGACTCACTCCTTGCCGAAATCCGATTCGCGTTCCACCACCGTGGCGATGCGGAAGGAAGCACGGTCGAACAGGTTCTTCTCGTCGGCCACGATCTCGTCCGGCATCAGGCTGGTGGTGATGTAGGCCAGCGTGCCGCGGTAGACCTTCTCGTCCTCGAACCACAGTTCGGTGATCACGTCGGCGCCATCGGTGAAAGCGCCGGTTTCGGGGTGCGGCTGGGGGTCGATGTAGCGGCGGATGTAACGGCTCACCCCGCTCGAGTATTTCTCGGCGAGCGGGGCGTGGTGGTGTTCGTAGTAGTCGCGGAAGGCCTCAACCGAGATGTCGGGGCGGCGCTTCATGAACAGCAGGATCTTGTACGTCTCGCCCGCCATCTTGGTCTCTCCCGGTTGTTTTCGGGAGGGATATCACGAGGCGGCGGGAGGCGCGCGCCGCCGTGGCGATCTTGGTTGCGGCAAACGCAAGTTGATGAAACCCATGCGCCGGCGAAGGGTGTATGAAGCCGCCAAGGGACGCGGTTTATCGACGGTGGAAAGAGCCGACGCGAACCTAGCGGCTTCCATCGATGTAGGAAAATCCTGCGCGCGCTCCCGGCAAGGGCGCGCCTAAAGACCTGCCGTCACTCGTGATCCAGGTACTTCACTTCGAGGAAACGGCGCCGCGTCGCCAGCGCGTCGACGTCGCCCTGCGAGAGGTCCTCGCTCATCGCCTCGATCTGGTCGGCGATGACCGACAGGCCATCGACCAGCTGCTCGGACGGGCTGGTGCCGCCGCTGCCCGGCCTGCCGCGAAGCGCGGGCGGGATGCGGGTGTAGCTGCTCACCATCTCGGGCAGGTGTTCGGCGAGCAGCTTGCGCACCTCGCGCGCGGCGGGGCCGCGCTCGTCGAGCGTGGCGAGCTGCGGGGCCAGCTGTTCGAGCCGCACGCCGATCATGTCGACCGCGTCCACCGCCGCGTTGGGCAGAGCGCGGCGCCGGCCTTCCAGCCACAGCTCGGTCGAGCCCGCCAGTTCGGTCAGGCTGGCGCTGCCGAGGTCGTCCACATGGGTGCGCGGCGTCGCCGGGTAGATCGACAGCACCGTGAAGACCGCGAGGCCCAGCAGGAACGTCAGCAGGCTCGCCATGAAACCGATGCCGCCGAGCGCCAGCGCCGCCACCAGCGCGGCGATGTAGATGCCCGCCATCGCCAGGAACGCGCGGCGCAGGCGGCGGCCGCGATGCCGCCACTGCTCCTTGCGGGCGTTGTAGAGCCGGATCGAGCGCTGCCGCCGGGCGGCGCGCACGATCTCCTGCGAAACTCTTGCCGGAACCTGCGCCATCGCGTTTTAGTCCAGTGCCTCCAGCAGCGATTTCGCGCCGGCGCCGTCGCCTGCCGTCAGTCCCTCGGACTGGCCCTGCGCGCGGGCGATGTAGGCCTTGGACTTGCCGACTTCGCCTTCGAGCGCGGTGACGGTCTGCTTCATCGAATCGAGCGCCTTCATCTTGAAGGTGTCGATCGAGTCCATCGTGTCGTAGATGTTCTGGAAGGCGCGGCTCAGCGTCTCCAGCGGGATCGTCGAGTTCGCCGCCTGCTCGTGGATGCGCGCGGTGTTGTCTTTCAGCATCTGGCCGGTGGCGTCGATGATGCTGGCGGTGGTGGTGTTGAGCGCGGTGATCTGTTCGAGCACCAGCTTCTGGTTCATCATCGCCTGCGCCACCGTGACTGCCGTGCGCAGCGCGCCGACAGTGGTGGTGGAAGCGCGGTCGACGCCCTTCACCAGCTCGATGTTGTTCTTCTTCACGAGGTCGAGCGCGAGGTAGCCCTGCACCGACACGGCCAGCTGCGTCAGCAGGTCCTGAGTGCGCTGGCGGACGTAGAACAGCGCGCTTTCCCGCAGCGCCTTGGCCTTGGCCGGGTCACTGTGGTCGAGGTCTTCGGCCTTCTCCTCCAGCGCGGTGTCGAGCGCGCGGGACATGAAGATCATCTGTTCCAGCTTGCCGAGCGCGGCCCAGAGGTTCTGGCGCTCCACGTCGATGGCGGCGTTGTCCATCAGCAGCTCGTCCTTGCCGCCCTGCAGGCGGGCGAGGATGGCGCTGATGTGGCTCTGCGAGCTGGAATAGCTGTCGAAGTAGTTGCGCAGCTTGTTGCCGAACGGGATCACCCCGAACAGCTTGCGCGGCGCCATCAGGTTGCCCTGGCGGCCGGGATCGAGCGCTTCGACGGTGCGGCGCAGTTCGGCAAGGTCGGCGCCGACGCCCTCGTCCTTGCCCATGGCGCGGACGGGGCGGTCGAGGAAGCGGTTGGAATGGCCCGATGCCTCGGCGATCTCCTTGCGGCCCATGTTGGTGAGCTGGTCGACGCGGCGGCCGAACTCGGGCGAGCTGGCGTCCTGCGAGACGAGGTCGGCGACGAATTCCTCCACGCGGACCTGCAGCTTGGTCTTCGCCTCGTCGCCCACGGGCACGAGCCCGGCCGCGCGCTCGGGCTGGACGGTCGGCACCGGATCGGGCGGCGTCAGCTTCAGTTCGGTCGCGGTATCGGTGGCAGTGGTTGCCATTTTAAGCCAAATCCTCGTGAAAAACCCGGTAGTCCCGAAATCTATGAGCGGGGTGGTCCGACTACAAGGAAAACCGGACCTTCCTTCCCCTCATTCCTCGACGAACGGCGGACCGGGATCGACCATGAGCATGGAATCGTCCCTCGCCACCACCGCCAGCGCCAGTCCAGCTGCCCGCGCGCGCCGGACGGCAAGGTCGGTGGGCGCGGAAATCGTCACCAGCAACGGACAACCTGCCCGCACGGTTTTCTCCACCAGTTCGTAGGAACAGCGCGAGGTCATCACGACAAAACCCTGACTTGGCTCGATATCCTGGCGCGCCAGCCCGCCGATCAGCTTGTCGAGCGCGTTGTGGCGGCCCACGTCCTCGCGCAGCATCAGCACCGCGCCATCCTCGTCGCAAAAGGCGGCGGCGTGGGTGGCCCGGGTCTCGCGGCCCAGCCCCTGCCCCTCGCGCATCGCCTCGAGCGCGCGGCGGATCGCCGGAGGCCCGGCCTGCGAACGGCGGGTCAGCGGGGGGAGCGGCCGCAGCGCCGCCTCCACGCCCTCGATCCCGCAGATGCCGCAGGAGCTGTCCCCCACCCGCCGCCGCGCGCGCTCCAGGATCGGGCCAAGGCGCTCGGGCGGAAGGTTCACCCGGGCGACGTAGCCGGTGCCCCATTCGTCGTGATCGGTGGCGTGTATGGCCACTTCGCCGACCTCGCCCACCAGCGCCAGCCCCTCGGCCATGAGGAAGCCGGTGACGAAATCGGCGAGATCGAGCGGGGTCGCCATCATCACGGCGTAGGCGATGCCGTTGGTCTCGATCGCGACGGGGGACTCGACCGGGACCGACAAGGCGCGCGGCTCACCGGGGGCGCCGGTGTAGTCGGAGCGCAGTGCGGGGATGCGGTGCGCTCCGGGATGGGGTGCGGTGTCCAGCTTGCCGTGCTCCTGTGATGCCGTCTGCATCTCGGAGATAACGCAAAGGATGGCAAGGCATCGTCGTCCCCGCCTGTGCGGAGACGACGATGGTTTCCGAAGAGCGCTCGACGCGATCCCCCTGCCCGCCCCGTCATCCCGGCGAAGGAAAAAGCCGCGAAGCGACGTCATTTGCCGGGCTGGGTCCCGGCCTTCGCCGGGATGACGGGGGTAGGAGGGTTAAAATATGCCACTACCGCTTACCGGGCAGCCGGCGCCACATGTATACAATACATGCGTGTTTATCGAAATACGGCGCCATTGCACCATATTTCTGCATCCAATCCGTTCGATCGCATCGCCCCAACGCTACGCCCCGGCGATGCCTTCTCGCCCGACTTGCCCACAGGCGCACCCATTTTGCCTTGCGGCCCTCGCGCGGATTCCTCTAATGGGCGCGCCTCGTACCGGCGCCGGCACCTTGAAAAGGGGCAACCGGGGTCGCCTGCCGGACGTGCTCGGGACCTTGCCTGGCAACGAAAGCTGGGCCTGAAAAAGGTTAATCGGCGGAGTCCCGTCGCCCTATTATCTGCAGGATTGGTACGAAACCGTAATGAGCTGGCTCGACAAGGTACGCAATTCGCTTTCGAACCTTTCGAAACGCGATACGCCGGACACGCTCTGGATGAAATGCCCGAGCTGCGGCGAAATGCTCTACGCCAAGGACTTCGAGGCCAACCTCTCGGTCTGCCCGAAGTGCGAGCATCACGGCCGCATCGGCGCCAAGGCGCGCTTCGACCAGCTGCTCGACGCCGGCTACTCGGTCCTGCCGACGCCGAAGGTACCCGAGAACCCGCTGAATTTCCGGGATACCAAGAAGTATCCCGACCGCCTCAAGGCCGCCCGCGCGGCCAATCCCTATCCTGACGCGCTGACCAACGCGCTCGGCACAATCGAGGGCGCCAAGGCGGTGCTCGGTGTGCAGGACTTCGCCTTCATGGGCGGCTCGATGGGCATGGCCGTGGGCGCCGCTTTCGTGGCGGGCGTCGAGAAAGCCATCGCCGAGAACTGCGCCTACGTCATCTGCACGGCGGCGGGCGGCGCGCGCATGCAGGAGGGCATCCTCTCGCTCATGCAGATGCCCAAGACCACGGTCGCCACCCGCCGCCTCGCGGCGGCCGGCCTGCCCTACATCGTCGTCCTGACCGATCCCACGACCGGCGGCGTCACCGCCAGCTACGCCATGCTCGGCGACGTGCAGATCGCGGAGCCCGGCGCGCTCATCGGCTTCGCCGGCCAGCGCGTGATCCAGGACACGATCCGAGAAAAACTCCCCGACGGCTTCCAGCGCGCCGAGTACCTCCATGCCCACGGCATGGTCGACATGGTGGTCCATCGCAAGGACCTCAAAGGCACGCTGGCCATGCTGCTCGGATACCTTGCACGAAAGGAAGTCGCGTGAATATCGATAGCGCCCTGGTTCGCGAACTCGCCGAACTGCTCGCCGAAACCGGCCTGTCCGAAATCGAGGTCGAGGACGGCGGCGCCAAGATCCGCGTCTCGCGCCAGATGATTCAGCAGATGGCCGCCGCGCCCGCGTTCGCGCCTGCCGCAGCCGCTGCCCCCGCAGCAGCCGCTCCGGTCGCCGCCGAGGCCGCGCCTGCCGCCGCCCCGGTCGATGCGGTCAAGTCGCCGATGGTCGGCACCGTCTACCTCGCCGCAGAGCCCAGCGCGCCGAACTTCATCTCGTTGGGCAAGGCCGTCAAGCAGGGCGACGTCCTGCTGATCGTCGAGGCCATGAAGGTCATGAACCAGATCACCGCGCCCAAGTCGGGCACCGTGACCGCGATCCTCGTCGACAACCAGCAGCCGGTCGAGTTCGACCAGCCGCTCGTCGTGATCGGCTGAGAACGGGACTGACATGGCCATCAAGCGCCTCCTGATTGCCAACCGCGGCGAAATCGCGCTGCGCATCCACCGCGCCGCGCGCGAGATGGGCATCGAGACCGTCGCGGTGCACTCCACCGCCGACGCCGACGCCATGCACGTGCGCCTGGCAGACCACGCGGTCTGCATCGGCCCGCCCGCCGCGAAGGACAGCTACCTCAACGTCGCCGCGATCATCTCGGCCGCCGAGATCACGCAGGCCGACGCGATCCACCCCGGCTACGGCTTCCTCTCCGAGAACGCCCGCTTCGCCGAGATCGTCGAGGCGCACGGCCTGAAGTGGGTCGGCCCCAAGCCCGAGCACATCCGCACGATGGGCGACAAGGTCGAGGCCAAGCGCACCGCGGGCGCGCTGGGCCTCCCGCTGGTCCCCGGCTCGGACGGTGCGATCGAGGACTTCGACGAGGCGCGCGCGCTGGCGGCGACGATCGGCTACCCGGTCATCATCAAAGCCGCTTCGGGCGGCGGCGGCCGCGGCATGAAGGTCGTCAACAACGCCGAGGAACTCGAAAGCCAGATGGGCCAAGCCCGTTCGGAGGCGAAGGCCGCTTTCGGCGACGCCACCGTCTACATGGAAAAGTACCTCGGCAATCCGCGCCACATCGAGTTCCAGATCTTCGGTGACGGCAACGGCGCGGCGGTCCACCTGGGCGAGCGCGACTGCTCGCTCCAGCGCCGCCACCAGAAGGTGCTGGAAGAAGCTCCCTCGCCGGTCATCACCCCCGAGGAACGCGACCGCATGGGCGGCATCGTCGCCAAGGCCATGGCCGACATGGCCTATCGCGGCGCCGGCACCATCGAGTTCCTCTGGGAGAACGGCGAGTTCTACTTCATCGAGATGAACACCCGCCTGCAGGTGGAGCATCCGGTGACCGAGGCCATCACCGGCGTCGACCTCGTGCGCGAGCAGATCCGCATCGCCGACGGCCAGGGCCTCGCCTTCACGCAGGACGAGATCGAGTTCAAGGGCCACGCGATCGAGTGCCGCATCAACGCGGAAGACCCCTGGACCTTCGCGCCCTCGCCGGGCCTCGTGACCAACTACCACGCCGCCGGCGGCATGAACGTGCGCGTCGATTCGGGCCTCTACGCGGGCTACCGGGTGCCGCCGTACTACGATTCGATGATCGGCAAGCTGATCGTCTCGGGCCGCAGCCGCAACGGCGCCATCATGCGCCTCAAGCGCGCGCTGGAGGAGATGGTGATCGACGGCGTCAAGACGTCGATCCCGCTGCACCAGGCCCTGCTGGAAGACCCCGAGTTCCAGACCGGCGACTACACGATCAAGTGGCTGGAAGAGTGGCTCGCCAAGCGCGCGGCCCACTGAGCTGAAACAAGACTGACTGGACTGCCATGATTTCGTTCCTGGACTTCGAAAAGCCGATCGCCGAGCTGGAAGCGCGCATCGCCGAACTGCGCGCGACCGCCAGCGGCAGCGACCTCGACATCGAGAGCGAGATCGGCAAGCTGGAGAAGAAGAGCTCCGGCATGCTCGTCGCGACTTATGCCAAGCTCACGCCCTGGCAGAAGACGCAGGTCGCCCGCCACCCGCAGCGCCCGCACTTCCTCGACTACATCCGGCTCATCTTCACCGACTTCGTGCCGCTGGCCGGCGACCGGGTCTACGGCGAGGACGAGGCGATCGTCGGCGGTCTCGCCACGCTGGACGGCCGCAAGGTCGTGGTCATCGGCCACGAGAAGGGCCACGACACCCCCAGCCGCATCAAGCACAACTTCGGCTCGGCCAAGCCGGAGGGCTACCGCAAGGCGATCCGCCTGATGGAGCTGGCGAGCAAGTTCGGCCTGCCGGTCGTCACCCTCGTCGACACCGCCGGCGCCTTCCCCGGCATCGAGGCGGAGGAGCGCGGCCAGGCCGAGGCCATCGCCCGCTCGACCGAGGCCTGTCTCGCGCTCGAAGTGCCGATGGTCGCCGCGATCGTCGGCGAAGGCGGCTCGGGCGGCGCGATCGCCATCGCGGCGGCAAACAAGGTCCTGATGCTCGAGCACGCGATCTACTCGGTGATCTCGCCCGAGGGCGCGTCCTCGATCCTGTGGCGCACCTCCGACAAGGCAGCCGAGGCGGCCACCGCCATGAAGGTGACGGCGCAGGACCTCCTCGGCCTCAAGGTGATCGACGCCGTCGTGCCCGAGCCCACCGGCGGCGCCCACCGCGACCCTG
Source organism: Novosphingobium sp. AP12 (assembly GCF_000281975.1). Lineage (GTDB taxonomy): Bacteria > Pseudomonadota > Alphaproteobacteria > Sphingomonadales > Sphingomonadaceae > Novosphingobium. The sequence goes on from NZ_AKKE01000031.1 coordinate 19,609, forward strand.
CCGCCACCGCCCGCGCGCTGGCCGATGCGCTGGGGCATGAACTGGACGCGCTGGGTGCGCTCAGTGGCCCCCAGCTGGTCCGCCAGCGCGAAGACCGCTTCCTGGCGATCGGCTCGCTCTGAGGGAATCGTCGTCCCGGATCGAGCCCGGGACGACGGCCGCGGCATGACCCGCTCTAATAAATGCAGCGCTGCGTCCGGTTAATGGCAATGGACGGCAACACCCCCCGCCGATAGGGCAAAATCCCGACAGGAACCTCGCTGCGGCGAGGCACCGGAACCGCACAATGCAGCGGTCCGGCACAGGGGTCGGGCATACATCATGAGCCTTTCAAGGCATTCGAATCTCGGTAGAAGCGCGCTTGTTTTGAGCGCGCTGGTCACCGCCGCCACCGTCTACGCCGCCGCGCAGGACGGCGCGCCGGTCAACGCGCAGGCCGGCATGACGCGCCCGCAGCAGGCCGCCTTCGTCGAGCCGATGCTCGGCGAATACTGCTCGCGCTGCCATAACGACATCGACAAGGTCGCCGACCTCTCGGTGGAGGACCTCAAGGCAGACGACCTGCGCACCGGCCGCAATGCCGACGCCTGGGAGAAGATCCTGCGCCGCGTCGCCGCCGGTGAAATGCCGCCCCACGGCAAGACCCAGCCCGCCCCCGAAATGCGCGCCGCCTTCGTGGGCTGGCTCGACACCTCGCGCGCAGGCTACCTCGCCGCCAACCCCGATCCGGGCCGCGCCACGATCCGCCGCCTCAACCGCGTCGAATACGCCAACGCGGTACGCGACCTGCTCTCCCTCGACGTCGATTTCAGCCGCGAGCTGCCGGCCGACAACTCCGGCTTCGGCTTCGACAACATCTCCGACGTTCTCAGCGTCTCGCCCACGCTGATGGAGCGCTACGTCGCGGTCGCCGGCAAGGTCGGCCGCATGGCGACCGGGCTGACCAGCCGGCGCGAGATCGTCACCACCTGGCAGGTGCCCAAGGACGGCTCGGTCAAGAACTCGGGCGTCCCCGCCTGGAACGAGCGCGCCGGCGCCAACCTCCCGCTCGCCTCGCGCGGCGGCTACGCCCAGCGCTACTACGCGCGCCACGACGGCACCTACGAGATCGCCGCCTGGCTCAATTCGAACAGCAACAACGAGACCGACCGCATGGCGGAGGACAAGGTCTCGCTCCGGGTCCCGATGAAGGCCGGCTCGCACCTCGTCGCGCTGTCGTTCCGCCGCACCCTCGCGCCGTCCGAGAAGGTGCAGGTGCTGCGCAACGACCTCGACAAAGTGCCGGTGCCGCTCGATGCGCCCAAGCTGCTCCCGCTCGACGTGTGGGTGGACGGCAAGCTGGCGCGGACGCTGAGCGTGCCCAGCTACCGCATGCACGCGCGCTATGCGCAGCAGACCTTCCCGCGAGACATCCTCCAGGTCGACGTCGCCGGCCCGTTCGACGCCAAAGGCGTGCCCGACACCCCCAGCCGCCGCGCCGTGTTCCTCTGCGCCCCGCGCAAGGCCAGCGAGGAGGACGCCTGCGCCTCCCGCATCGTCACCGCCCTCGCCCGCCGCGCGTGGCGCCGGCCGGTCGGCAGCTTCGACATTGCCCCATTGATGCGCATCTACGCCGAGGAGCGGAAAGCGTCCGACTTCGAGCACGGCGTCGAAGCGGCGCTGGAGGCCATCCTCGTCTCGCCCGAGTTCCTCTTCGTGGTCGAGCGCGATCCGCAAGGCGCGATGCCCGGCAGCGTCGCGCGCGTCTCCGACCTCGAACTCGCCACGCGCCTGTCGCTGTTCCTGTGGAGTTCGATCCCCGACGACCGCCTGCTGACCCTCGCCGAACAGGGCAAGCTCGCCCAGCCCGCCGTGATGAACGCCGAGATCGCGCGGATGCTCGCCGACCCGCGCGCGCGGGCGCTGACCACCAACTTCGCCGGACAGTGGCTCTACCTGCGCAACCTCGACCAGCAGCGGCCCGACATCGAGGTGTTCCCGCAGTTCGACACCCGCCTCAAGAGCGCAATGGCGACCGAGACAGAGATGTTCTTCGCCGACGTGCTGCGCGCCAATCGCCCGGTGCTCGACTTCATTTCGGCCGACTACACCTTCCTCAACCAGCGCCTCGCCGAGCACTACGGCATCCCCGGCGTCTCCGGCCCCGCCTTCCGCCGCGTCAGCCTCGACCCGGCCTGGCATCGCGGCGGGCTGCTGGGGCAGGCGAGCATCCTCACCGTCACGTCCTACGGCAACCACACCAGCGTCGTGAAGCGCGGCAAGTGGATCCTCGACAACATGCTCGCCGCCGCCCCGCCGCCGCCGCCGCCGGACATCCCCGCGCTCAAGACCGAGCACGACGGCCGCCAGCTCACCGCGCGCCAGCAGCTCGAGCTGCACCGCATCAACCCAACCTGCGCCGCCTGTCACGTCAAGATGGACCCGCTCGGCTTCAGCCTCGAGAACTTCGACGCCGTCGGCGCGTGGCGCACGGTCGACGCCGGCCAGTCGATCGACGCGATGGCGACGCTGCCGGACGGCGCCAAGTTCGAAGGCATCACCGGCCTCCAGCGCGTGCTGATGGACCGCAGGGACGAGTTCACCCGCGCCTTCACCGAGCGGCTGATGACCTACGCCCTCGCCCGCGGCCTGAACGCCAACGACATGCCGGCGGTGCGCGCCATCTCGGCAGACGCGGCCGCCGACCAATACCGCATCCAGACTATCGTGCACGGCATCGCCACCAGCCCCGCCTTCACCCTGCGCCGGGTGCCGGAACGCTACAAGGCGGCGTTTGCCCAGCCTGCCCAAAGGAGCCTCCGCAAGTGAGAGTGATCCGCCCCGCCCTCTCCCGCCGCACCATACTGCGCGGGCTCGGCGCCACGATGGCGCTGCCTTTCCTCGAAGCGATGATGCCGAGCAGCGCCGCCGCCGACGTGGGCGCGCGGCCCAAGCGGCTCCAGGTGTTCTACTCGCCGAACGGCATGACCATGCCCGGCTTCCAGCCCACCGCGACCGGCGCCGATTTCGTCCTGCCGCCGACGCTGGAGCCGCTCGCGCCGCACCGCGCGCAGATCGCCGTGATCAGCGGCCTCGGTCACCCACAGGCCGCCGCCATGGGCGACAGACCAGCCGGCCACGGCCGCTCGTGCCCCGCGTTCCTCACCGGTGCCCACGCCCGGCAGACCGAGGGCCCGGACATCCGTGCTGGCGTGTCGATGGACCAGGTCTTCGCCGCGCACCTTGGGGATGCCACCCCGCTCGCCTCGCTTGAACTGGGCATCGACCAGGCGAGCCTGCTGGGCTCGTGCGACATCAACTATTCCTGCGCCTACACCAACGGCATCTCCTGGCTCACCCCGACCGTGCCGCTGCCGGTCGAGGCCAACCCGCGAGCGGTGTTCGAGCGCCTGTTCGGCGACGGTGACACCGATGAAGCGGGCCGCCTCGCCCAGCTGCGCCGCCAGTCCTCGATCCTCGACTTCGTGATGGAGGACACCCGGCGCCTCTCCACCCAGCTCGGCATGGCGGACCGCCACAAGCTCGACGAATACCTCGACGCGACCCGCGCGATCGAGAAGCGCATCCAGCGCAGCGCCGTCTCGCCCGCCACCGCGCAGGCCGCCGACCTCCAGCAACCCGCCGGCATCCCCGACGATTTCGCCGAGCACGTGAAGCTGATGATCGACCTGCAGGTCCTCGCCATGCAGGCCGACATCACCCGCGTGGGCACCTTCATGATCGGGCGCGAGCTGTCGAACCGCACCTATCCCGAGATCGGCGTGCCGGATTCGCACCACATGCTCAGCCACCACGGCAACAACCCCGACAAGATGGCGAGCCTCGCGAAGATCAACCGCTACCACATGGAGTTCTTCGCCCATTACCTCCAGCGCATGAAGGACACGCGCGACGGCGAGGGCTCGCTGCTCGACCGCACGCTGGTGATCCGGGGCTCGGCCTTCGGCGATTCCAACGAGCATGACTTCATGGACCTGCCGGTGGTCGTCGCCGGCGGCCTGGTAAAGGGCGGGCGGCACGTCCGGGTCGAAAAGGGCACTAGCATGTCGAACCTGATGCTCGCGGGCCTGAACGCGCTGGATGTGCCGACGGCCAAGTTCGGCGACAGCACCGGCCCGCTGCGGGAACTGACCGATGCCTGACCAAGATCACGCACCCCAGTCCCGTTCGTGTCGAGGTGGTGCGTACTCCAAAGCCCTCGGCGTGGTTTTGCTCGCGCTCGTCAGCGCCCCAGCCTACGCGCAGACAGACACTCTGGCCGAAGCCATCACCGCCAGCGACCTCGCAGGGACCGAGGCTGCGCTCAAGGCCGGGACCAGCCCGAACGAGCCGCTGGCCTACGGCGAAAGCCCCCTCGCCCGCGCGATCGAGACGCAGGAGCCGGCGATGGTCGCGCTGCTGCTGGCAAACGGCGCGAAACCGAACACCGCCGACGCCGAGGGCCTCACCCCCCTCGCCCTCGCCTGCGAGCGCGGCAACGAAGGCATCGTCGCCCAGCTGCTCGACGCCCGCGCCGACGTGCGCAAGGCCGGCCCCGACGGCTCCACGCCGCTAGCCGTCTGCGCCCGCTATTCCACGGCGAACACCGTTGCCAAGATGCTGGCCAAGGGCGCCAAGGTCGACGCTCCCGACTCGCGCGGGCAGACGTCGCTGATGTGGGCTGCCTCGGCGGGCCATGTCGAGGCGATCGGCCTGCTGCTCAAGGCCGGTGCCAAGGTGAACCGCGTGACGGCCGAAGGCTTCACCCCGCTGTTCTTCGCCATCGCCAGCGGCTCGGGCGAGGCCACGCGCGCCTTGCTGGACGCAGGCGCCGACGCTTCCCATCGCGGACCGGAGAACACCAGCGCCGCGCAGCTCGCCATGTACCAGAAGAACTGGCGCGCCGCGCAGATGCTCGTCGAGCGCGGCGGTGTCGACCTCGCCGAACGCGACCGCAACGGCGAGCAAATGCTTCACGCCGCGGCCGCCGGGGGCGACGAAGCGCTGGTTTCCGTCCTCCTCGCCAAGGGCGCCGACGCCAACGGACTTACCGGCCCCTCGCGCATCAAGTGGGTGACCGAGGCGAACTTCGGCATGCCGCCGCCGCCCGTGCCGCCCACGCCGCCGCTGCTGGTCGCCGCCCAGCACGGGCAGGTCGCGGTGATGAAGCGCCTCGTCGCGGGCGGGGCGAACCCGGCCTTCGTCGCCGAGAACGGCGTCAACGTCGTCCTCGCCGCTGCGTCGGGCCACAGCGCTGCCGCTCTCGCGGAAGCCCTCGCCCTCGCGCCCGGCGCCAATGTCGCCGACGCCAAGGGCACGACGGCGCTGCATCTCCTGCTCGGCGGCGGGATGGCCCCGGAACTGCCGGCGATGCTCCGCGTCCTGGCGACCCACGGCGCCCGCCCCGACCTTGCCAACAAGAAGGGCACCACGCCCGCGCAGATGGCCGAGGGCGGCCTTGCGACTGTAAAAGCGGTCTACGATCAAGTCTTTGGTCAAAAGGCCCCGCCCGTGTTAGCCAGTAACCATCCTTGATTCACACAAACCGAACGGGATCGACAAAACCATGACGCTTTCGAAAAGCCTTTCCCTTGCCGCTCTCGGCATGTCCGCCGCGCTCGTCGTCGCCACCAGCACGATGGCGATCGCCGCATCCCCCGCCGCCACCGCCGTCACCACCCGCCAGGCCAACTTCAAGAAGATGGGCGGCGCGATGAAGGTCCTGAAGGACCAGATCTCCAGCGGCGCGATCTCCAAGGCCGAAGCCGTCGCCGCCGCCAAGACCCTCGCCGCCACCGGACGCGCGCAGGCCAAGCTGTTCCCCAACGGCAGCGGCGCTTCCGCAGGCGTCAAGACCGACGCGCTGCCCGCAATCTGGACCAACCGCACTGTATTCGACGGCCAGATGAAGGCCTATATCGCCCAGGCCGACAAGATGGTCGTCGCCGCGAACACCGGCAACGTCGATGCCGTCACCGCGCAGTTCAAGGCCGTGGGCGGCACCTGCGGCTCGTGCCACAAGCAGTTCCGCGCGGACAACTGATCCATGAGCAAGCCCGCCGCTTCCACCACCCGCATCTGGGACCCTACCATTCGCCTGTTCCACTGGCTGCTGGTCGGGCTCATCGCATTCTCGTGGTGGAGCGGCGAGCAGCACGACATGGATAACCACCGTCTCTCGGGCTACGCGATCCTCGCGCTGCTGGTGTTCCGCGTGTTCTGGGGCTTCGCCGGCCCCCGCACCGCGCGCTTCTCCAGCTTCGTGCGCGGGCCGGGCGCGGTGCTCGCCTATGTGAAGGGCCTCGGTAGCCGCAAGGGGCACCTGGCCGACGGGCACAACCCGCTCGGCGGCTGGAGCGTCGTCGCCATGCTCGCGGTGATCGCGCTGATGGTGGGCGCGGGCCTGTTCGCCAGCGACGTCGACGGCATCGAGTCCGGCCCGCTGGCGACTTACGTCTCGTTCGAACAGAGCGAGGCCGCCGCCGACCTTCACGAAACCGTGTTCAACGGCATCCTCGCCCTCGTGGGCCTGCATGTGCTGGCCGTGGCGTTCTACCTCGTGTGGAAGCGCCAGAACCTCGTGCGCGCGATGATCACCGGCCGCCGCGCCGCCGAGGAAGGCGAGACCACTGCCGATCTGCGCTGGTCACCGGTGCTGGCACTTGTCGGCATCGTCATCGCCGTTGCCGTCGCCTGGGCGGTGTCCAAGGGCTTCCAGTTCAACTAACGCGCGCCGGTCCGTCCCGGCACCAGCAGGTTGAGCAGCACGGCGCAGACCGCCGCCGGCATCACTCCCGAACCCAGCAGCACGCGCGCGGTCTCGGGCACATGCTGGAGCGCCGTCGGCTCCAGCTGCAACCCCAGCGCCAGCGACAGCGAGACGCCGAAGATCAGCATGTTGCGCTGGGTCCACTCGACGCCAGAGAGCATCGAGGTCGCGGCCGAGGCGACCATCCCGAACATCACGATCACGCCGCCGCCCAGCACTTCGATCGGGATCGTGGTGATCACCGCGCCGACCTTGGGCAGCAACCCGCAGGCGATGAGGAACAGCGCGCCTACCGTCACGACATGGCGGCTCATGACACCGGTGATCGCGATCAGGCCGACGTTCTGGCTGAAGGTGGTGTTGGGCATGGCTCCGAACACGGCAGCGAGCGCAGTGCCCACGCCGTCTGCCGCGACCGCGCCCTGAAGCTCACGGTCCGTCGCCGGGCGCCCTGCATTGCCCTCGCAGATGGCGTCGACGTCGCCGATGGTCTCGATCGAGGAGACGAAGCCGGTCAGGCAGAACCCCAGGATCGCCGAGGCCGAGATCGCGAAGCCGAAGTGGAACGGCATCGGCAGCATGACGAGCCCCGCCGAGGCGACCGGCGAAAAGTCGATCCGCCCCATCGCCAGCGCCACCCCGTAACCTGCCAGCAGGCCGAGGAGCACGGCGGCGGTCGACCAGATCCCGCGCGCGAAGAAGTTGAGCCCCAGCGTCACCACCACGACCACGCCCGCCAGCAGCCACGACTGCCACGCTCCGAAGGCCGGTGTGCCTACCGCCGGAACCCCGCCCGCCGCGTACTGGATGCCGATCCGCATCAAGGACAGCCCGATCATCAGTACCACGAGCCCGGTGATCAGCGGCGGCAGCGCGAAGCGGATGCGGCCGACGAAGACGCTCAAGGCCGCGTGGAGCACTCCGCCCAGCAGCGCGGCGGTGGTCAGCGCGGCCATCGCCTCGACGCCCCTGCCCGCCACAATCGGGATCATGATCGGGATGTAGGCGAAGCTGGTCCCCTGCACGAGCGGCAACCGCGCGCCGACGGGGCCGATGCCGATCGTCTGGAGCAGACTCGCGATCCCGGCGAACAGCATCGCCATCTGGATCATGTAGATCATCTGCGACGGGTCCGCCGACCCGAACCCGAAGCCCCCCGCCCCCGCGACGATGATGGCGGGGGTCATGTTGCTCACGAACATGGCGAGGACGTGCTGGACGCCCAGCGGCACCGCGACGGCGAGGCCGGGGAACCAGTTTGGATCGCGGGCCTGTGCCGGAGCGATGGTGGCGGTCCTCGGCTCAGATGCGTGGGCGATTTCGGGAGCGATCAGGGCGGTCATCGCGGATTTCCTGTCAGGCGAAAGTCTTGAGGCGTTCGAGCGAGCGATTGGCGGCGCGCAGCACTTCGGCGCGGCGCACCTGCACCAGGTCACCGCCCCGCACGACCGCGCGGCCCTCGACGAAGACGTCGCGCGCCTGCGTCGGCGGGGCGAGCACGAGGCCCGCGACCTTGTCCCAGGCGCCGGTGGAGGCCACGTCCGCCATGTCCCAGATGACGAGGTCGGCGCGCTTGCCTACCTCCAGCGAGCCCACGTCGCTGCGGCCGAGCACCTGCGCCCCACCGCGCGTGGCGAGGTGGAGCGCCTCGCGTGGGTCGAAGCTGTCGGCGCCGTGGGTCACGCGCTGGAGCAGCATCGCCTGCCGCGCCTCGGCGAGCAGGTGGCCGGAATCGTTGGAGGCCGAACCATCGACGCCGAGGCCCACCGGAACCCCGGCGTCGAGCATGGCGCGCAGGGGCGCTATCCCCGAACCAAGCCGGCAGTTCGAGCAGGGGCAATGCGCCACGCCGGTCTTGGTGCGGGCGAAAAGGTCGATCTCGGCGGCGTCGAGCTGGACGCAGTGGGCGTGCCACACGTCCGGCCCGGTCCACCCGAGGTCCTCGGCATACTGGCCTGGCCGGCAGCCGAAGCGCTCGAGCGAGAAGGCGACATCGTCAGCGTCCTCGGCGAGGTGGGTGTGGAGCATCACGCCCTTGTCGCGCGCCAGCAGCGCGGCATCGCGCATGAGGTCGGTGCTCACCGAGAAAGGCGAGCAAGGCGCCACCGCGACGCGCAGCATGGCGCCGTCGCGCGGGTCGTGGAAGCGGTCGATGACGCGGATGGTGTCGGCGAAGATGGCCGCTTCCTCCTCGACCACGCTGTCGGGGGGCAGGCCGCCCTTGCTTTCCCCCACGCTCATGCTCCCGCGCGTGGCGTGGAAGCGTAGGCCCACTTCCTGCGCCGCGTGGATCGAATCGTCGAGCGTCACGCCCGGCGGATAGAGGTAGTGGTGGTCCGAGCTCATCGTGCAGCCCGACAGCGCCAGTTCGGCGAGGCCGAGCTGCGTGGCGGCGAAGACGTCCTCGGGCGTGTAGCGCGCCCAGATCGGGTAGAGCCGCTTGAGCCAGCCGAACAGCGAGACGTTGATCGCCCCCGGCAGCGCGCGGGTCAGCGTCTGGTACAGGTGGTGGTGGGTGTTGACGAGGCCCGGGGTAACGACGCAGCCCTTGGCATCGATCACCTCGTTCGCGTCCTCGGCGAAGTGGGCGAGTTCCTGCGAGGTGCCGACCGCGACGATGACGCCGTCCTGCCAGGCGATCGCTCCGTCGGCGATCTCGCGGCGCGCATCGTCCATGCAGACCAGCACGTCGGCGTGGCGGAGCAGTTTCACGGACAGGTCCGCCTCTCGCTGCAGAACAAGCAGGCCCTTCTGCGAACCATCAGGGCGTCGCGTTCTTGTAGCGGTCCCAGTTGCCGAGCAGTTCGTCGACTACCTTGGAGCCCACGATGTAGAGGTTCTCCACCGCCGCCTCGAGCCCGGCATAGCCTTCGTTTTCGCGCAGAAGGTAGGTCGCGGCATCGACGCCCGGCGGGGGCATGGTGAAGTTGGAGCCGGCGCGCAGCACCAGCACCCGGTCGCGGTCGACGCGGCCGGCGGCGTCGAGATAGGTCATCGCCTGCATCACGCCGGTGTCCTCCATGGCGGAGGTCACGAACTCGCCCTTGCCTCCGGTCCAGTAGCGGGTCCAGTCGTTGGCCCAGTCGGTCAGCTTCTCGCCGTGCCAGAAGGTCATGGCCGAAAGCGTGTCGCCCTCGAGCACGAACGGCGGTTCCTGCGCGTGGGGATAGTCGGTGAACTTGGCGCGCTCGGCGGCGATGGCCGGACTGTCGGGCAGTTCGATGTCCTTGGTGAGGTTGAAGGCCCACTTCTCCAGGGTCGGATTGACGGCGAACATCTCCCCATCTTCGGGGCTGGGCTTGGAGGTCGTGTCGTTCGGGCCCTTGGTGCCGCGAGGGAAATAGCCCGTCTTCCAGTCGGCCGGGATCTCCCGCGCGTCGATCTCGTGGGCGAGGTCGCCGTCGATGGCGTAGCGCGCCCAGGCGACCGACCCGATCGAGGCGTCCTCGGGGTCGATGCCGGCGATGCCTGCGACCAGCCAGTAGGACTGCGAAAGGTCGAAGCGCTGGTCGAGGCCGAGTGCCATGGTCGCCGCGGTCGAGCGGGCAGTGCCCACGCCGGTCACGACGCCGAGGACCTGCGTCTCGGGGTTGTAGTAGAGGTCGTGGAAGCCCTGCGGGAAGGCAATGCGCTGGGTCAACCCGCGGCGCGCCTTCCAGAGCTGGAACTCGCCGGCGACGTCGCCCTCGTCCTTGCCGATCTCGAACAGCGAGACGATCACCACCTTGACCGGCAGCGGAGTGGCGCAGGGGCCGCCGGGCTCGCAGTCCGCGATGGAGGGGGGCGCCGGGGCATCCGCAGCGAAGGCAGGCGCGGCGATGGACAGCATGGCGCCCGCGAGAAGGGTGGCGAGCGTCTGGAAGCGCATGGAAAACCTTTCAAAAACCTTGGTCCGCCGCAAATGGCAGCGGAAATCGGGGAGCGCCAGCCTGGGCCGGCGCTCCCCTTCATTCACGTCAGAACTTGTACGAAACCGTACCCTGGAAGCTGCGCGGCAGCTCCGGAAGCACGATCGTCGAGCCGAACAGTTCGGTGAAGTTCGCGCGGAAGTACTTCTCGTTGGTCAGGTTCTTGACCACGCCGCGGAACACCCACGGCCCGGTCTCGTAGGAGATCGAGGCGTCGAACTTGGTGTAGGACGGCAGCTGCACGACCTGCGAGGCGCCGGAATAAACCGAGTCCACCGAGACCATGCTGCCTGCGAAGGCGACCCCGTTGTCGAAGGCATAGGTCGCGGTCAGCGAGTACAGGTTGGTCGGGATGCCGGCGCGGCGGGCGTCGCCCTTGTCGTTGATCGGGATCAGGCCGATCGGCTGGCCGCCGAGGTAGAGCGCCGGGTTGGTGACGTTGACGAGATCCTCGATGCCGAAGAAGCTGAAGGTCGAGCCTTCCTCGATCGCGGTCAGGTTCCAGACCTTGGTGCGGGTGTAGCCGCCGGTCAGCAGGAGGTGGTCGTCCACCGCCCAGCGGAACTCGGCCTCGAGGCCCTTGGTCTCGACCGCCTGGTTCACGGTCATCGACTGCGAGCTGTAGTCAGTGCGCTTCTGCTTGTAGACCGAGACCGCCGCGTAGAGGTGGTCGTCCAGCCAGCTGCCCTTGATGCCCGCCTCGTAGAGCTTGGAGGCGGTGATCCAGGTTCCGCCCGCAAGGTTGAACGGGTCGATTTCGGCGCCCTGCCCGGCGATCACGACCGACTGGCGAGCCGCCGTGGCATAGGGGATGAGGCCGAAGGGCAGCTTGTAGTTCGCGCTCGCCGACCACGACCAGGCGCCGTCGGTGTCCTTGGCTCCCGAGATGTCCTTGGGCGCCTCCATGTACGCTTCCTGGAAGTTGGAAACGCCCTTGATGGTGTCGTAGCGCGCGCCCAGCGTCACATCGAGACCGAACTTGAAATCCAGGTCGACGAGGCCGGCGAAGCCGAGGTCGGTGTAGTGGCCCTTGACGTACGTGTCGTAGTTGCAGTTGCACTCGGTCGACAGGAGGCGGTTGCTGGCGGGAGTGTAGCCGACGGTCAGGTCGACACGGTGGAAGTATTCGTAGTTGAAGTCTTCCGCGTGCTTGAAGTTGGTGTAACGGATGGAGGGCGAGAGCTGGAATGCGAACTTGCCGGCATCGGTGTCGAAGGTCTTCGAGACGACGATCTTGTCTTCGAACACATAGGAATCATGGAACTGCGAGAAGCCGTAGCTGTTCTCGTTGATGTTCTCGTAGCTGTCGTAGAACATCTGGTTCTTGATTTCGATGTCGCCCGGCCCCGTCCAGATGAGGTCGGCGTAAAGCGTGGTCGCCTTGTTGTCGAGGCGGTCGTCCTTGCCGGTCAGGGTCTTCTTGCGGCTCAGCTTGGCAGTGCCGACGTTAGTAAGGTTGAGCTTATTGTTCGGCGAGCTGGTGAAGCAGGCGTCGGTGACGGAAGCCGCGAACGGGCTGCCGCCGCAGGCGAAGCCGCCGAAGATCGACAGGCCGCCGGGGACCGCCGCGTTGATTTCCTCGACCGACATCTGGCCGTCGCCATTGGTGTCGAGCGACTGCGCGGCGCCGGTGATGTAGTTGCCGTTGTCGACGAGGTCCTGCGTCAGGCGGTTCCAGCCGCCGTTCTGCTGGCCCTTGTAGTTCTGGTACATGCCGCCGAATTCAAGCCGAAGGTTGGGCGTGATGTCGGTATCGAACGCGCCCTGCAGGATGGTCTGCTTGGTGGACATGTTCTCGTAGTAGCTGCCCGAATTCTCGACCTCGGCGTAGAGGCTGTAGCCGAATTCCTGCGTGCCGATCTTGCCGGGACCGCGCACTTCGGCGGCGATGTCGGCCTTGTCCCAGCTGCCGCCGGTGAAGCTGATCTTGCCTTCGGGGCTCGACATGTACGAGCCGCCCTGCACGCGCGCGGACTTGGGCACGAAGTTCATGTAGCCGCCGGTCTTCGACGGGCCGTAGATCGGGGATGCGGGGCCGCGCACGATGTCGATGCGCTCGGCCGCGGCGATCGGGGTCGGGTAGTTGCCCGGGTTGTCGAGGCGGCGAACGCCGCGGAAGTAGACTTCGCCCGGCGTGCCGCGGATGTCGAGAGCGCCGCCGACGCCGAAGAACGAGTTGGTGAACGTACCCGGCGACTGCGCGACGAGGTCGTAGATGTCGGTGATGCCGAAGCGTTCCATCTGCTCCGAGCTGATCGTCGACACCGAGCGCGGCGTCTCCGTCACGGTCTTGTCGAAGCCGAACACAGAGCCCACGCCCTCGACGGGAAGCGCGCCGAGCGAGCCGGTGACGACGATTTCGTTACCGTCGGCGTCGGTCGCCTGTTCATCGGCGGCGGCCTGGGCGTAGGCGGGCGTCATTGCGGTGCAGCAAAGAAGCGCAGTGGCGGCCGCAATGGCGGGACGCCTGAACTTGCGCGTATTGAACCTGATCATATCCATCATGTTATGCCCCCTGAATACGGTCGAAACAGGCAAGTCGCCCGCCCGCCGTGAGCTGGTTTTTGTGTCCTCCTCTCCCCACGATCCATTCTATATTGCGGCGCATCATTGCACTGATTTTGGCGTCCGCGAAGTGGTATTGAAACTTAGTCTCCCTTTGACCCCTGTTTTGTTTCGAACCGGCCGAGCCCCTGCTCGAAGGCGTCGAGATTGCTTTCGAGGCGAGCCTGAAGCCGCGCTTTCTCGTTGCCGGAAAGGAACGCGCCGCACTTCGCGTCCGCCAGTGAAGCCGCGCAGGGCTCCACCGGCTGTCCGAAGCTATGGCCGCGCCACAGGCTCGCGCCGGGCACGAAGGCATATTCGAGGCCGGCGCGCGTCATCTCCTTGAGGTCGCCGTAGTGGAGGCCCTGCTGGGTCACCGCGCGCACGTACTCGTTGCTCATGTCCGAGCGCAGCACGCCCTCGTCGTCGGTCGAGAGCGTCACCGGCACGCCCATCGCGCGGTAGAGATGCAGCGGATGCTCGCCGCCCTCGACGCCGAGGATGACCGCGTTGCTGGTAAGGTTGATCTCGACCGCGATGCCCTCTCGAGCCATGCGGGCCAGCGTTTCGGGCGCGGCCTTTTCATAGGCGATGTCGACGCCGTGGCCGATCCGCTTCGCCCCCGCGCCGATCGCCTTGGCGATGTGGTCCTCGAGGTCGAGCGGCGGGACAAGGCCGAGCGCCAGTTCGCCCGCGTGCATGGTGACCTTCACATCGGGATACTTCGCCTCGAGGAAACGGAACATCGCCATGTGCAGGTCGTAGTCGCGCAGCGCGACCGGATCGTCCTCGGGCATGACGATGTTGACGCCCACGAAGCGCGGGTCCCTGTGCACCAGCGCGAAGCCCGCAAGTAGCGAGCGCCAGGCCATCGCCGGCGCCACGCCGCGCATGCCGGAATAGAGGTAGCGCACCGCCACGTCGCAGCCGGTGCGCGCCGCCTTCGTCCCGCAGCCGAGGCGCTTGCGGGCCTCCGCGTCGTTGCGGGTGACGTCGGCCATCGTGTCGCCAAGCAGGGCTTCCAGCGCGGGCAACTCGCGCTTGTACGACGCGGCGAGCATCGAGGCGTCGAGGGGTTCGTCGGCCGCCTCCGCCATGTACTTCGACAGCCGGTCGGGATTGTACATCAGCTCGAGGTAGACGAGGTTGTTGCGCCCGGCGCTGGCGTAGGCGTCGGCGAGCCAGCGCGGCGTTTCGCCCGGAAACGCGGGGCTGAACTTGCCGAAGCTGGAGAAGAACTGGCTGTGGCCCGAGACGAGGTCCGGCCCGATTCCCTTCTGGAAACCGCGCGTGGAAATCGCGTCGATCAGCCTGGCATAAGTGAACGGATCGGCGACCGCCATGGCCGCGATCTGGCGCTCGGCGGGGCACGGCCCCGGCACGATGCGCGAGATAGCCTCGTCCGCGCACATGCCTTTTGCGGCCGCGACCTTGAGGAAATCCTCGGCATAGACAGAGCCGCCGAGGTGGTTGTGCAGGTCCCCGCCCTTGGGCATCGCCTGGAGCACCACGCGCAACTGCGCGGGATTGCCCGAGACCTTGTCGATCAACGCCGACGCCGCCGCCTCGCTCGCTGCGTCGGCATGGGCAGCCGCTGCGGGCAGCAGGACGCCCGCCGCGATCACCCAGGCGAGCGCGCGCAAACCGGCCCACTTGGGGCGCCGAGATCGAATTGCAGTCATGTTTTACCCTGAACCCCGCATCGGGGGCGCCCAGCCGACGGGCCGGTGGAAACCCGTCGAAAAGTGCGCCCCCGTCCGAAAGTGCGGGTCCTTGGGCGCGCGCCGCCTCGGGGAGAGGTCGAAGCAACGCGCGCCGTTCGGATCGCACCTTTCGGTATTGCCCTCGTGGTAAGGCACTTGACTCCCGACGAGCAAACGCAATGAATCCCACGCAGCGTTGCAAAAATTAGAGCAGGTCCCGAAAACCCATCATGCCCGCCTTCTCCCGTTTCCTGAGATACTTCATGGCCGTCGGCCGCCACGGCTCGATCCGCAAGGCGGCGGACGAGCTCAACGTCTCGGCCTCGGCGATCGCGCGCCAGATCCTCAACGTCGAGGCGGACATCGGCACGCCGTTGTTCGAACGCCTGCCCACCGGCCTGCGGCTCACGGCGGCGGGCGAAATCATGATGGGCGCCGGCAATCGCTGGCAGAAGAGCATGGTCGACATCCGCGCCCAGATCGAGGACCTGCGCGGCCTCAAGCGCGGCCACGTCGAGATGGCGATCATCGATGCACTGGCGAAGGGCCATATCCCCGCCGCCATCCGCGCGATCCAGGAGCGCTATCCCGGCATCACCGTGGGCGTGCGGGTCCTCGGCAACGACGAGGTGCGCAAGGCGGTGACCTCGGGTGAAGTGGACTTCGGCATCCTGTTCGAGCCGCAGACCTACCGCGACCTGACGGTACGCGCCTTCGTGGAGGTGGTGCTCGGCTTCGTCTCCCCCGCCGGCCATCCGCTCGGCGAAAAGGCCGAGGCGCGCTTCTCCGCCGCCAGCGGCACGCCGCTGATCGTTCCCGCGGAGCCGCTCGCCGTCGGCCAGCAGATCGCCGTCCTGATGGGCGCGACGGGCATGGAGGTGGACCGCAAGGCGACCTCGGACAACATCCAAATGATCACCTCGCTGGTGCAGGAAGGCGTCGGCATCGGCATCCTCTCTTCGCTCGACGTGATTGCGGAGGTCCAGGCGGGGCTGCTGTCCTTCACACGCATCTCGGACGCGCTGCTGCGGCCGATGACGCTGGCGCTCTGCACCAATGCCGCGCGCACCCCGTCCTATGCCGCCGGCATCGTGCTGTCGGAGATCGAAATCGGCTTCGCGCAGCTCAGCTACCCCGATTCGATGGGGCTGCGCATGCAAACCGGGGAGTGACGACGCACGGCGATTGCCCTCGGGGCCCTCAGAATATATCGGCAAGGGCTTCCCCACATCGCCCGCACAGGATTCGCGAGAGATGAGCCACAGCGCCGAACCCGAACTGCACTACCTCGAATACTACGAGGACTTCCTCGCCAAGGTCCGCGTGCTGTCGCGCAAGATCGCCGAAGGCGACTGGAAGCCCGAGTTCATCATCGGCGTCGGCCGCGGCGGCCTGGTACCGGCGGTCTACATCTCGCACCAGCTTGAACTGCCGATGCTGTCGATCGACCATTCCTCCAAGGTCCCCGGTTTCGCCGACGAACTGCTCGGCAAGGTCGCGGGCATGAGTGCCGAGGGCAAGCGCCTGCTGTTCGTCGACGACATCAACGACAGCGGCGGCACCATCGAGTACATCCGCAGCCTGCTCGGCGACAACGGCTGCGCGCCGGAGAACCTGCAGTTCGCGGTGCTCATCACCAACACCCGCTCCAAGGCCGTCGCCGAACTCTGGGTCGATGCGATCGACCGCGATGAGGACAAGCGCTGGTTCGTGTTCCCATGGGAATCGGTCGGCACCAAGGACGCCATCGTCGAAGAGGCGCGTTCGGTCCCCGAGCGGCTCGCCTAAGGACCTATTTCCATGCGTATCTGCGTCTATCTCGGCTCCTCCGCCGGCAACAGCCCCGTGTACCGCGAAGCCGCCGAGCAGTTCGGCACCCTGCTGGCGAACAGGGGCATCGGCCTCGTCTACGGCGGCGGCATGGTCGGCCTCATGGGCGTGATCGCCGACACCGTCTGCGCGGCGGGCGGCGAAGTCATCGGCGTCATCCCCGAGGCCCTGCGCGCACGCGAGCACGACCACCAGGGCATCACCGAGCTTCACGTTGTCAAGACCATGCACGAGCGCAAGGCGATGATGGCGAACCTCTCGGACGGCTTCGTCACCCTGCCCGGCGGCATCGGCACCTTCGAGGAGATGTTCGAGGCGTGGTGCTGGTCGCAGCTGGGCTATCACAACAAGCCGGTCGGCCTGCTCGACATCGGCGGGTTCTATTCGGGGCTGCGCCAGTTTATCGACAACGTGGTCGACGAAGGCTTCCTCCAGCCCCGCCACCGCTCGATGCTGATCGTCGAGAAGGACCCGGAGACGATGATCGATCGCATCATCAACTACACGCCGCCGGAGAACGAACACTGGCTGGGCGCGCGGGACGTTTGACTGTCCGGCGTCCCCGGTCGAGCCGGGGACGACGGGGACATCAGCCTCCCGCGTAGGCGTCCAGCCTTTCGAGATGCGCCGCAACAGCCTCCGGCGGCAGGAACGAGCCGGTGAAGCTGTTGCGCGCCAGCGTCACGAGGTCGTTGCGGGACAGTCCCCTCGCCTTGGCCACGGCGCGGTAGTTGTCGGCCACATAGCCGCCGAAATACGCCGGATCGTCCGAGTTCACCGTCACCTTGAGCCCGAGCGCCAGCATCCGGTCGAGCGGGTGGTCGGCCATGTCGTCGACCACGCAGAGCTTGTGATTCGAAAGTGGGCAGACGGTGAGCGTCATGCCCTCGGCCACCAGCCGTTCGATGAGCGCCGGATCTTCCAGAGCACGGTTGCCGTGGTCGATGCGGTCGACGCCAAGCAAGTCCAGTGCCTCGTGGACGTAGGCAGGCGGTCCTTCCTCGCCGGCGTGGGCGGTGATCTTCAGGCCTTGCGCACGCGCGGCGGCGAAGACGCGGGCGAACTTCTCCGGCGGATGGCCAACCTCGGAACTGTCAAGGCCCACCGCCGTGATCCGGTCCAGCCACGGCCCGGCGGCCCGCAGCGTCTCGAAGGCGGCCTCTTCCGACAGGTGACGCAGGAACGAGAGGATGAGGCTGGATGTCAGGCCCAGTTCGGTTTCGGCCAAGCGCATCCCGGAAAGCAGGCCCTCGATGACCTCTTCGAAGGCGATGCCGCGGTCGGTGTGGGTCTGCGGATCGAACATGATCTCGGCATGGACCACCCCGTCCGCCGCCGCCCGCGTGAAGTAGGCCATGGCGAGGTCGTGGAAATCCTGGCGCTTACGCAGCACGTCGGCGCCCGCGTAGTAGATGTCGAGGAAGTCCTGCAGGTTGGAGAAGTCATAGGCCGCGCGCACCTCCTCAACCGAGGCGTAGGGGATGGCGACGTGGTTGCGCTGCGCCAGCGCGAACATCAGTTCGGGCTCGAGGCTGCCCTCGATGTGGAGGTGGAGTTCGGCCTTGGGCAGGCCGCCGATGAACTGGGAGAGATCGGTCATGGGGTCCTTTTCCACGCGCATTCGCCCATGACATAAGTCCGGGCAATGGCGCGCTCGTCGCCCAGTATCTGGAGGGCGAAGAGGCGCGTGGCAAGGTCGGCGCCTGCGGTGCGGCGGGCCAGCAGCGGCGTGGAGGCGCAGTCGAGCACCACGAAGTCGGCCTCCTGCCCCGCTTCCAGCGCGCCGACACGGTCCTCAATGTGCAGCAGCGCCGCGCTTCCTGCCGTGGCAAGGTAAAGCGCGCGGAACGGGTTGAGCCGGTCTTCTCGGGCCAGCGCCGCCTGATAGGCGAGCCCGGCGGTGCGGAGCATCGAGAACGAAGTCCCCGCCCCCACGTCGGTTCCGAGGCCGAGGCGCAAGCGGTGCCGGTCCGCCTGCCCGAAATTGAAATGCCCGGACCCGAGGAACAGGTTCGACGAGGGGCAGACCGCGATCCCCGCCCCGCTCTCGTGCAGCCGCGCGCACGAGCGTTCCGGCAGGTGGATGCCATGCGCGAAGACCGAACGCGGAGTGACGAGGCCGAAGCGGTCATAGGCGTCGAGGTAGTCCGCCGCATCGGGGAACCGCGCGGCGACGGCAGCGACTTCGTGGACGTTCTCGGCAAGGTGCGTGTGCATCAGCACTTCGGGATGCTCGGCCAGCAGCGCGCCTGCGTCCGCCAGCTGCGCGTCGCTGGAGGCGAGCGCGAAGCGCGGCGTCACCGCATATCCGAGGCGACCGCGTCCCCGCCAGCGGCGGATCAGCGCTTCGCTTGCCGCGCGGCCGGAGGCGACGGTGTCGTTCAGGCCGTCTGGCCCGAGGTCCATCAGAACCTTGCCCGAGACGATGCGCATGCGCCGCTCCAGCGCCGCCTCGAACAGCGCATCGACCGACTGTTCGTGGACGGTGGGGTAGACCAGTGCGCTGGTCGTGCCGTTCTTCAGCAGTTCGCCCAGGAAGAAAGCGGCGACCTCGTCGGCGTGGACCTTGTCGACGAAAGCTTTTTCAGCCGGGAAGATATGCTTGTCGAGCCAGTCGAGCAGCTGTTCGCCGTAGGAGGCGATGCGGTCGGTCTGGGGGTAGTGGACGTGGGCATCGACGAAGCCCGGGACGACGAGGCCGGGAAGGTGCTCGACCTCGACCTCGGCGAATTGCGGGGCGAGCGTTTCGAAAGCGCCGCGTGCGACGACCACGCCGTCCTTGACGACGAGCAGGCCATCGGGCTCGTGGCGCACCGCTTCGGGGCCCGCATCGCGCGGGTCGTGGGCAACCGACAGGAGTTCGGCGCGGTAAGCGTGGATCATGCGCGCGCGCCGGCGCGGGCAGGCATCGTCGATCGTGACTTCATTTGCCCCTCAAGGTCAGCAGCTGCGCGCATACCGAAATGGCGATCACGTCGGGCTCCTTGCCGATCACGCCCGGCATGCCGATCGGCGCCGTCATTCGCGCCAGTGCCTCGGGCAAGACGCCGTCCGCCGCCAGCCGCGACTTGAAGCGGGCGATCTTGGTGGACGAGCCGATCAGGCCGACGAAAGCGGCCGGCTCCGCCCGCCCCAGCGCCGCCAGCGTCAGGTGATAGTCCAGCGGATGGTCGTGCGTGAGGATCAGGATCGCCGCATCCGCCGGGGCTTCCTCGACGCAATGGGCGATGTCCTCCTCGGCGACGACGGTGACGCCGTCGATCCCGCCCTGCTCGGGCCGGGTGTCGAACCAGGCGAGCTGGAGCGGCAGGCCGGTCATATGCCGAGCGATGGCCTGGCCGACGTGGCCGGCGCCGAACAGATAGACCGGGCGCGGCCGCTCGCCCACCGGCTCGACCATGCGGGTGCCGGGCTCGGGGCGGTCGCCGCGCGCGGACTGCCGCGTCGCGGTCTCGCGCTCGAATATCCGGCGCGCAACGGTATCGGCCTCGAATGTCGTCGCGAGCATGCGCCCGGGCTCCGCGTCGTGCAGCCAGTCGAGCGCCGCCGGGTCGAGCCGCTCGACCAGCAGCCGCACCCGCCCTCCGCAGCACTGGCCGAGCAACGGCCCGAGCGGATAGTCCTGCACCCGCCACGTCCCCGGCGCATGATCGAGCATCGCGCGCGCCTGCTCGACGGCGCGGTATTCGAGCTGCCCGCCCCCGATGGTGCCTTCCTGCCCCCCGGCCGTTACCAGCATCCGCGTACCCGCGCCGCGCGGGGCCGAGCCCTCGCTGGCGACCACCGAGACCATGGCGGTCGGCGTTTCCTTGTCCAGCCGCCGCAGCCAGCCGATCCACTGGCTCATGAGCTGGCACCGTCTTGGGCCCTGTGCCCAGCGATGGCCTTGAGTATCTTCTCCGGCGTGGCGGGCGCGTCGAGCGGCGGGATCGCGCGCTTTCCGGGAACCGTGGCGGCAACCGCGCGGTTCAGCGCCGAGAACACCGAGTTGGCCAGCATGAACGGCGGCTCGCCCACGGCCTTGGAGCGGTTGATGGTAGGCTCCACGTTCTCGCCGTCCCACAGGTCTATGGTGAAGTGCTTCGGGCGGTCGGAGGCGGTGGGGATCTTGTAGGTCGCCGGGCTGTGCGTGAGCAGGCGGCCCTTCGCGTCGTAGACCAGTTCCTCCGTGGTCAGCCAGCCCTGACCCTGCAGGAAGCCGCCCTCGATCTGCCCCTTGTCGACCACCGGGTTGAGCGAGCGGCCGACGTCGTGGAGGATGTCCACCGCCAGCACCCGGTGCTCACCGGTGAGCGTGTCGATCACCACTTCGCTGACGGATGCGCCATAGGCGAAGTAGTAGAACGGGCGGCCCTTGAAGACCGAACGGTCGTAGTCGATCCCCGGTGTCGCGTAGTAGCCGGTCGAGGACAGCGATATGCGCCCGAGATGCGCCTTGCGCGCGACCTGCCCGAAGGTCAGCGTCTCCGACCCGACCAGCACGCCGCCGGGGGTGAAATGGACGCCGTCCTCGCCGCAGCCGTAAGTGCGGGCTAGGAATTCGGTCAGCCGCTCGCGGATCGTGGTGGCCGCGTTGTAGGCCGCCATGCCGTTGAGGTCCGCGCCCGAACTGGCCGCCGTCGCCGAGGTGTTGGGCACCTTGTCGGTGCGCGTCGCGGTGATGCGCACGTCGCTCAGGGGAACGGCGAAGACGTCCGCCACGACCTGCGCGACCTTGACGTAGAGCCCCTGCCCCATCTCTGTGCCGCCGTGGTTCACCTGGATCGAGCCGTCGGCATAGACGTGCACCAGCGCGCCCGCCTGGTTGAGGTGGGTGGTGGTGAAGCTGATGCCGAACTTCACAGGGGTGAGCGCGATGCCCTTCTTGAGCACCGGGTTGGCGGCATTGAACGCCTCCACCGCCTTGGCGCGCTCGTCGTAGCGCGCAGTCTTGCGCAGGCGGGCGATGATCTGCGGCGCGATGTTGTCGGCCACGACCATTTCGTAAGGCGTGGTGTCGCGGCCGGGGCCATAGAGATTGGCGATCCGCACGTCGAGCGGGTCCACGCCGAGGTGGGCTGCGACATCGTCGATCACGCGCTCGATCGCCAGCATGCCCTGCGGCCCGCCGAAGCCCCGGAACGCGGTGGCCGAGACAGTGTTGGTCTTCAGCCGCTCGGAAACGACATCGACGTTCGGCAGGAAGTAGCAGTTGTCGGCATGGAACATCGCGCGGTCGTTGATCGCGGGCGAGAGGTCCACCGTCGACCCGCAGCGCGAGGCGAGGTGCAGCGACAGCGCCAGCAGATGCCCCTCGCCGTCGAAGCCGACTTCGTAGCGGACCTCGAATTCGTGGCGCTTGCCGGTCATGACCATGTCGTCGTCACGGTCGCAGCGGAACTTGGCGGGGCGCCCGGTGCGGTGCGCGACCAGCGCGGCGGCTCCGGCGAAGAGCGCGGCCTGCGTCTCCTTGCCGCCGAACGCGCCGCCCATACGCCGCACCTCGACCGTCACGTCGGCCGAGGACAAGTGAAGCATGTGCGCGATCAGGTGCTGGACCTCGCTGGGGTGCTGGGTGGAGCTGAGGACATGGACCTGCCCGTCCTCCCCCGGCGTGGCGACGGCGACCTGGCCTTCGAGATAGAAGTGGTCCTGCCCGCCCATCTCGAAGCTGCCGGTGAGACGGTGGGGCGCAGTTCCGAGGGCGCCGGACGCATCGCCGCGCGACATGCACTGGACGGGCTCGATGTGCGAACCCGCAGCCCTCGCATCGGCGATGGTGATGGCGGCGGGGAGCGGTTCGTACTCGACCTTGCCGAGCCGGGCGGCGATGCGTGCGGCGCGCTGGCTGGTGGCGGCGACGAGGAACACCGCCTGCCCGTGGCACAGCACCTGACCGTCCGCGAGGAGCTGGTCGTCGCCCGCGACGGGTGCGACGTCGTTGGCCCCGGGAATGTCGGCGGCAGTGAAGACCGCGACCACGCCGGGCGAGGCGCGCACTGAGGAAAGATCCATCGACAGGATACGCGCGCGCGCCTCGGCGGACTGGCCGAAGGCGAGATGGAGCGTGTCCGCCGGTTCGCCCATGTCGTCAGCATAGCGCGCCTCGCCGCTGACGTGGAGGCGCGCACTATCGTGCGGGTGCGAGGGCTTAGGCAGCACCTTCCAGGCGGGATCGCGCTCAGCCATGGGGTGCGGTCCTGGTCCGGGTTTCACGCGGAAACGCGAAGACGCGGAGAAGAGAAGGATGGGATGCACGCAGAGACGCAGGGGCGCAGAGATGGAGCGGTCGCGGCGAAGCCGCCTCCCGGTTCAGCGGCGCGTATGCCGCAGCGTCAGACAGCAGAGTAAGCCTGCGGCGCGGCGCGACTCCTCTGCGCCTTCGCGTCTCTGCGTGCATCGTATCTTCCGTTCTTCCTCCGCGCCTCCGCGCCTCCGCGTGAACGAAAACCGTCATGCCCCGACCTCCACGTTCAACACCGAGATCGCGGTGCCCTGCTCGCGCAGCCAGAGGCGGTGCAGGAGGTTGGCGGCCGTCTCGACGCGGTAGGCGGAACTGCCGCGTACATCGGTGAGCGGGTCGAAGTCGGATTTGAGTGCCTCGGCGGCGGCGGCGATAGTGGTCTCGGCGAAGGGCTGGCCGGTCAGCGCCGCCTCGCAGGCCTCGGCACGCTTGGGAGTGGCGGCCATCCCGCCGAAAGCGACACGAGCGGCGGTGATGGTGCCCTCGCTCACAGAGAGCGCAAAGGCGCCGCACACCGCCGAAATGTCGCTGTCGAAGCGGCGGGAGAGCTTGGCGATGTGGATCACCGCATCGATGGCGGGACGCGGGATGCGCACGGATTCGACGAACTCGCCGGGTCGGCGGTCCTGCTTCCCGTAGGCGAGGAAGTAGTCCTCCAGCGGCATCGTCCGGCGGCCCGAGGCGCTGCGCAGCGTCAGCTCGGCGCCCAGCGCAATGAGCGCGGGCGGGCCGTCGCCGATGGGCGAACCATTGGCGATGTTGCCGCCGATGGTTCCGGCGTTGCGGACCTGCAGGCCGCCGATGCGGCGGACCAGTTCGCCAAGGTCCGGGTGCAGGCGCGCCATCGCGGCGTGGGCGTCGGCATAGCGCACGCCGGCACCGAGGGTCAGGGCTTCCTCCGTTTCCTCGATCCTCGCGAGGTCGGCCACGTCGCCGAGGAAGATCACGGTGCCGAGCGTCCGCAGGCCCTTGGTCACCCATAGGCCAACGTCGGTGGCGCCCGCCACGAGCCGCGCGTCGGGATGCTCCGCCAGCAGCGCGGCGAGTTCGTCGGACGAGCGCGGGGCGAACCAGCGGAGGCCCTGCCATTCGCCCGAGGCGGCCTCCACGGTGAGCGCCTTTAGTCCTTCCATCAGCGCGGCATCGTCGTGGAGGTGAGGCTCGGCATTCTCGCCCGCTTCGAGGATCGGGCCGTAGCCGGTGCAGCGGCACAGGTTGCCCGCGATCACGTCCGCCACAGGCAGATCGCAGCCCTTCGCGCCGATGGTCCGGCCGTGGAGCGACATCACGAAGCCCGGCGTGCAGAACCCGCATTGCGAGCTGCCGTTCGCGGCCATGACGTCCTGCAACGGGCAGAGCGCGCCGTCATCGGCCTTGAGGCTCTCGACCGTCATCAGCGCCTTGCCGTTCACCATCGGCAGGAACTGGATGCACGAATTGACCGCGCGCCAGCCGATGTCCTCCCCCTCGAGCGAGCCGACGAGGACCGTGCAGGCCCCGCAGTCTCCCTCTGCGCAGCCTTCCTTGGTGCCGGTACGGCGCATCGTGTAGCGCAGATGGTCGAGCAGAGCGGCGGTGGGGTCGACTTCGCCCAGGTCCACCAGTTCGCCGTCGAGGAGGAAACGAACGCTCAAGTCAGCTCCCCCGGTAGGTCGAGTAGCCGAACGGCGAGACCAGCAGCGGCACATGGTAATGGCCCGAGGGGTCGGCGATGCCGAAGTCGATCGCGACGCGGTCGAGAAACGGCGGTTCGGACAGGTGCACGCCGCGCGCGCGGAAGTAGGCGGCGACCGCGAAGGTCAGGCGGTAGGTGCCGGTGGGCAGTTCGGGCACGCCGGGGCAGCGGCCGTCGGCATTGGTCTCGCCCTCGAACAGGACGGTGCCCAGTTCGGTGGTGAGTACGATGGAAATGCCGGCGGCGGGGCTGCCGTGAGTCGTGTCCAGGACGTGGGTGGAGAGAGTGCTCATACTGTTTCCTGCTGGGGCCATTGCCCCAGGAATTCGTGTTCGTCGTAGGCAAGGAAATCCTCGACCAGCACGTCGCGGTCGTCGAGGAACAGCTGGTCAGCGACGCCCTTGATGAGGCGCGGCAGGGCGTTGTGCAGGCCCGACAGCGCCGAAGCGGAAAGCCCGAGGCTCACCAGCGCGGAGTAGTTGAAGGCGAACAGCCCGTGCAGCGGGGCGCCATCGACGCCCTCGCGGGGGAGGAACTCGAAGGCATTGCCGAGGTAGGGGTGCGCGTCGATCAGGGCATTGCGCTTGCCGGCCGGGGTCACGCGGTCACCCCAGCGCGCGATGAGATCGGCCACGCCCGAGAGTTCGGGACGCAGGCCGGGATCGCTCAGCAGGCCGGTGGAGATGACCACGAAGTCGTAGTCGTGGTAGCCATGCGGGCTGGTGACTCGCACGATGCCTTCATGCTGGGCAACGTCGAGCCAGGGTGCGCCTAGGTGCAGTGCAAAGCCCGGCCAGGCCGCCGCGCGCTCGAAAGTATCGTTGGTCGGCGGCTGGTTGTGACCAAGGAAAGCGTCCATCGCCGCGTACTTCGTCACATCGTCAAGCGCGGGGTAGCGGGCAGTGAAGCCGACGCCCTCCATGAAGCGGATCGGGTTGATGCGCGGCAGTTCCTTGCGGCGCATGAACACTTCCGCCGCCGCCACGCCTTGCGTCAGTGCGTAGTTCGCGTTGTCGAAGGCCGATGCCCCGCCTCCCAGCACCGCGATGCGCTTGCCGTGGAGATTCGCGAAGTCGATCGGCTCGCTGGTGTGCGCCCAGAGCGACTTGGGCAGGTTGTCGCGCACCATCGCGGGCGTATGCCACTCGCCGCCGCCCTGGATGCCGGTCGCCAGCACGACCTTGCGCGCGAGCACCGGAGCGCGGCCCTCGAAATGCAGGCGGTGGAGGCCCGCTTCGGGCAGCGGCTCGATACGGGCGAGCCTTGCGCCGTTCTCCACCGGCAGGTCGAGCACGCGGCGATACCAGCGCAGGTATTCCATCCAGTCGCCGCGCGCGATCTTGTCGACCGCTTCCCACCCCGCCGCCCCGTGCTGCGCTTCCCACCAGGCGCGGTAGGTCAGCGAGGGGACGCCGAAGTCGATCGGGTTGAGATGTTTGGGTGTGCGCAGCGTGACCATGCGCGCGTAGGTTTCCCAGGGCCCTTCGTAGCCGGCGTCGTTCTCGTCGAAGACCACGACGTTCGATACGCCCTCGCGGCGCAGGCCGAAGGCGGCGGAAAGCCCGCACTGCCCGCCGCCGATCACCGCGACGTCGAGCACCGGCTCGCCCTCGAAGCGGCGCCGGCGCACCCATTCGGGGCGGTAGAAACCGATGAGGTCGAGGTCGCGGGCCAGCCGCGCCTCCAGAGCCGGAAAGCCGATCACGTCGCTCATTTCTGATCCTCGAGCCGCAGGCGCACGATCTCGCCGATCTGCTCCAGTGCCTTCGCGATTTCCGCCTCGCGCTCGTTGCCGAGGCGGCGTTCCATGGCGGCAAGGATACCAGCCTTGTCGGTCAGGCGCACGCAGATGATGAAGGGGAAGCCGAACCGCTCGCGGTAGGCGGCGTTCAGGGTGTGGAACTGATCGAACTCGCCTTGCGTCAGGCGGTCGAGCCCGGCGCTGGCCTGTTCGGCGGCGCTGGCGTCGGTGAGCGTCCTGTCGATCGCCGCTTTCCCTGCAAGTTCCGGGTGCGCGCGGATCAGGGCGAGCTGTTCCTCGGGGCTGGCCTCATGCATCACCGCCATCAGGTCGGCATGGCGATCTCCACTGGAAGCGCGAGCGTCGGCGCGCTCCTCGACCCAGGGACTGTGTTCGAACAGGGCGGTCACGATGTGCTCCCCTCAAGGCTGACATGGGCGGAGACGACCTTCCAGCCATCGGTGAACCGCACCCACGATTGCGTCTGGCGGCCCCGGCGGTCGGAGCCTTCGCGGAAGAATTCGGCGTCGGCAGTGGCGAAGCTGTCGCCATAAACGGTGATCGCCACGCGCCCGAGCTTGCGGTGCGGCGAGCCGCCCCGCCCTTTGCGGAACGCGCGGATTTCCTCGATCCCGTAGAGCACTTCGCCCACGCCGTAGCGGTTGGTCGTGGCCGCATCGTGGAACAGCGCGTCCATCGCCGCGACATCGTCCGCCATCAGCGCCAGCTCGTAGGAATGGAAGGCGTGGGTGACCTCCGCGAGCAGAACCGGGTCGTTAACCTGCATGAGGATGCACCTCCATCCAGTGCCGGGCGATGTCGATGCGCCGGGCCACCCAGGCATCGCCGCTCTGCATCACGTGGTCGAGGAAACGGGCTACCCAGCGCGCACGGCCGGGCTTGCCGGCGATCCGGGCGTGAAGGCCTATCGACATCATCCGCCCGCCCTCTTCGCGCAGCTGGTCGAAGGTGTCGCGCATGTGGCGGAAGAACTGCTCGCCCTCGGTGAAGCCGTTGAGCGCGACGATCTTCATGTCGTTCACATCGAGCGTATAAGGCACGATCAGCTGCGGCTTGCCGTGGCGCGTGTCCCAGTAGGGCAGGTCGTCGGCGTAGCTGTCGGCGTCGTAGAGGAAGCCACCCTCCTCGGCCACCAGCCGCGCGGTGTTGGGCGAGGTGCGGCCCTGATACCAGCCGAGCGGGCGGGCGCCGGTGAGCTTTTCGTGGAGGGCGATGGCCTGCGCGATGTGGTCGCGTTCCACCTCATCGGCGACGTATTGGTAGTCGATCCAGCGGAATCCGTGGCTCGCGATCTCCCAGTCGGCGGCGAGCATGGCGTCCACCGCCTCCGGGTTCATCTCCATGGCCTTCGCCACGCCGAACACGGTGACGGGAAGCCCGCGCTCGGTGAAGAGGCGGTGGAGACGCCAGAAGCCGGCGCGGCTGCCGTATTCGTAGAGGCTCTCCATCGCCATCGCCCGGTCGGCGTGGCTGCCCGCGCCAACCATCTCCGACAGGAACGCCTCGGAGCCCTTGTCGCCGTTGAGGACGGAATTCTCCGCGCCTTCCTCGTAGTTGATGACGAACTGCACGGCCACGCGCGCGCCGCCCGGCCACTGCGGGTCGGGAGGGGTCCGGCCGTAGCCGACAAGGTCGCGCGGCGCGGTCATGCGCGGATCGCCCTGTCCCACGCTTCCATCGCCGCCGGAACCGCCTCGC
>NZ_AKKE01000032.1 GCF_000281975.1 Novosphingobium sp. AP12
GCTCGGCTTCGCCCGCCGGCGGCTTTGTCGCGTTGACTGACGAGCACTGGCTCGCCGAGCTGAATCTGAACTTGCTGGCGACCGTCCGGCTCGACCGCCTGCTGATCCCGCAGATGATCGAGCGGGGCGCGGGCGTCGTGGTTCACGTTACCTCGATCCAGTCCGTCTTGCCGCTGCCTGAGTCTACGACCGGCTATGCCGCTGCCAAGGCTGCGTTGAGGACCTACAGCAAGTCGATCTCGAAGGAACTCGGCCCCAAGGGCGTGCGGGTCAACGTCGTCTCTCCTGGCTGGATCATGACGGAGGCCGCGGGAGACTTTCTCGGAATGCTTCAGGCAGCGAATGGCGGCACGACCGAAGACGCGCGTCAGTCTGTGCTCGATGCCCTCGGCGGAATCTCGATCGGGCGGGGAGCCGAACCCGAAGAGGTGGCCGACCTTATCGCCTATCTCGCGGCCGACCGGGCCGCTGCGATCCACGGCGCCGAGTTCGTCATCGACGGCGGAACCATCCGCACCGTCTGACGGCGACACCCGGCGCTCGCCCACGACAGCGAGGCGAGCGCTGGCGTGCGGCGATGGCAATGGATCGATGCGCCCTGTCCGTCGTCCGAGCATGTTGAATTCCAAAGATGCGCTCGCGCCCGGTCCGCCATGCCGATCGGCCTCCGTTGTCGTGGGCGAACGCCCGCCCCGATCGTGGAGTGGGTTCGGGTGCAGGTGGGTCGGCGGCGTTGGGCCCGAGCGGCGCAGGCCGACATGGCGCTAGACCCCGATCGTCGGATCTTCCACGAACGGGAAGTGGTCGGGAAACTGCGTGCGAAGCATTTCCAGGACCTGCTCGACGAGATCCTCATGCGAAGCGAAGGCGGCTTCCGACTTCATAATGGGTGCAGGACTATCATCCCTGTATATTTCTGCGAACACCTGTCCGCTCGCCGCATCTGCCACTGTTTCGATTCTGATCGTTGCCATTGCGTACCGTCCTTTTTCCCACAAGCGCCTGCCCGCGTTCAAAGTTCCAGACACCGACACTGTTCGTAGTCACCTGCCGCACGAGGTCCTTGCTGCGGCGGTGAAAGATATTTCCGACCCGCCATTCTCCGCGGGGAACTGCCGCAGGGCGGCGGGCTTGCTGCACGGACCTACTTGTTTGGCAATGCTTCGTCACAAAGTGGCCGGACAAGCGTTAGTGCTGCGACAACCCAGCGAGGATCCTTGCCGCCACATGCCGATGCCCATCACCGCAGATCGCGCCAAGACGCTCGAAGCCACCCGGACGCTTAAGATGGCGCGGTCGGCACACGCTTACGTGCGCGGCAATACCGCCAAGTTCTACGAATGGCTGGCGGCCTCGCCAGCAGCGCACCGCTTGCCCCAAGGCCCTTCGGTCTGGATCTGCGGGGATTGCCATCTTGGCAACCTTGGTCCGATCGCCAGCGGCGATGGGCGCATCGCGGTGCAGATACGCGATCTCGATCAGGCCGTCATCGGCAATCCCGCGCATGACCTGGTGCGACTGGGCCTGTCCCTCGCCACGGCGGCGCGAGGCTCCGACCTCCCCGGCGTAACGACGGCGCGGATGATGGAGGAAATGGCCGAGGGATACGCCGCCGCCATGGCGAACCCAAGGGACGGCGACCCCGGAGACGAACCCGACGCCGTCCGAACTGTTCGCCGCAAGGCATGGACCCGGCGCTGGCGCCATCTTGCCAGGGAACGACTGGACGGCGACACTCCCAAGATTCCGCTCGGACGCAAATTCTGGCCGCTTGCCGAAGACGAAAACGAGGCGCTTCGCCGCCTGTTCGAGCGGCCCGAGGTGACCGAACGCATCCTGGCCTTCGAAAAACACGATGCGGATCGATCGGTGCGAATGGTCGACGGCGCCTACTGGCTGAAAGGGTGTAGTTCGCTGGGCCTGCTGCGCTATGCCGTGCTGATCGAGATCAGGAATGACAAGGAGCGCCCGGCTTACGCGCTTGTGGACATCAAGGAGGCTGTCGATCCGATCGCCCCGGCTTATGCGAGTGCAACCATGCCCGCCGACAATGCGCACCGCGTGCTGCAGGCCGCCCGCGCGCTTTCCCCTCATCTGGGCGAGAGGATGATCCCGGTCGAGATGATGGGCAAGTCGCTTTTCATCCGGGAACTTGCGCCCCAGGATCTCAAGCTGGAGATCGGCCAGTTCAGCGAGAAGCAGGCGGCCAAGGCAGCCCGTTACCTCGCGTTCGTGGTGGGCAAGGCCCATGCGCGGCAAATGGACGAGGCGACGCGGCAGGAATGGCTGCGGCATCTGGAAGCGGACCGGCGCTCCGCGATCGACGCTCCTTCCTGGTTATGGGAGAGCGTGGTCGCGTTGGCGGGGCGTCATGAAAGCGGCTACCTCGAACATTGCCGTCTCTATGCGCTCGCGGCCTGAGGCGATGCTGCCCCGGGGGGCTCCACGCGAAGCCGGGCGATAGAGGCGTTGCCCGCGGAACAGGCGGCTCGATCTGCCTCGTGATGGCGGCGTGGCGCGATCCACCCGGTGAGACCGCCTTAACTTCCCATCAGGTGAAGAATCGCCACGACCGCCTCGGCATAGCGCGGCTTTGGAGCGACCTAGCCAATCTTGGCTGCCATTCTCTACTTAGTTGATAGAGTGCATTTTTTGGGACGGGATCACTCGACCAAACGACACCAGAAAAAACAGTCAGGTCCAGGGGTATCCATGTCATCTCGTTTCGTTTTTCCCGGTAAGCAGGGTGCGTCGGCGCTCGGCATCGTCCTGTTCAGCATGGCCTCTGCCGCAGGTGCGCAGGAAGCCGCGCCGCCGGCTGGCGATACAGCGACGCTGGAGGGGCCCGCGATTGTGGTGACCGGCATTCGTGGGTCGCTGGAACGCGCCGCCACGATCAAGAAGAACGCGCTTCAGGTCGTGGATTCGATCGTCGCGCAGGATATCGGCAAGCTCCCCGACCCCACCACGGCCGCGGCGCTGCAGCGCGTGCCGGGCATCCAGGTTTCGGTGAACCGAAACAACGAACTAGGTGACGTGCGCGTGCGCGGATTGCCCGACGTCCTGACCACGGTGAACGGGCGCGAGGTGTTCACCACCACCGGCCGCCGACTGGACCTGCAGGACGTTCCAGCAGAAGCCCTGGCGCGCATCGACGTCTACAAGTCGCAGACCCCCGACCTCATCGAAGGCGGACTGGCCGGGGTCATCGACCTCGCCCTCAACAAGCCGTTCTCGTTCAACAAGCCCACCGCCGTTTTCTCCGCGCGCGGCAACTACGGCAAGCGTTCCGACAAGGCCGACCCTCAGTTCGGTGCTCTCCTGACCGATCGCTGGGACACCCCGATCGGCGAAATTGGCCTGCTGGTGAACGGCACCTGGTCGCGTTCCAGCTACGAGCGCGACCAGACCATCCTGAGCGGGCTGCGCAGTTCGGCGTCGACGCCGCTTAACACACCGGGCTACCTCGTCCCAAACATCCTCCAGAACTTCCCCGAGGAAGGTGTGCTCAAGCGCACGCAGTTCAACGCCGCGCTGCAATGGCAGGCCAGCCCCTCCCTCGAAGTCTACGTGGACGGCCTCTACACCCGCTCGCACGACCGGGGCGCCCACTACGGGGCCAACGTGCAGCCTTTCACGACCAACGTGAAGATGTCCGGCGCGCAGTCCAGCGGGGACTGTTTCCAGGCGCGGGTCACGGCGGCGGGGCAGAACCCGACGATCCAGACCGATGCCGCCGGGGTGCAGACGCTGCAACCCTATACTGTGCAGAACCTGTGCTACCTCAAGAGCGCGACGTTCAGCAACGTCGTCGTCAACCAGACCACGCAGGCGCGCGACATCGTGCAGGCCAACAAGCAGATCGCGGGCGGACTGCGCTTCGACCGGGACGGCTGGAAGGCCGACCTCGATCTCGCCTACCAGACCTCGCGCTCGGATCGGACGCTGATCGTCGCCGACATCGGCCAGCGGCTTGCCAGCCTGACCATGACCCCGGACGTAGACGGGATCGCTCAGTTCACGGTGCCCGGTGATGCGCTGCGGAGCACCGACAACCTCTATATCCGCAACAGCTTCCAGCAGCAGTTCGGGACGACCAAGGGCGACCTGTTCGCCGTGCGCGCCGATGCCGAGCGCGAGCTGGCCGGACTGCTCTCGAAGCTCAAGGTCGGCGTGCGTTATGCGTCCCGTGCGGCGGATTCGTACCAGGTCACGCTCAACACTGCGGTCCCCGGTGGCAACATCGGCACTGCGACCGAGGCGCGGGCGGTGAAGGTGTCGGCCACAGGTCTGCCGGATGACTTCCTCTCGATCGGCTCGCCGGCGCCGGGGATCAACGGCGGCAGCGCGTTCTACGTGCCCAGTCCCGACTTCCTGCTGTCGAGCCGGGGACAGGATGCGCTGCGCAGTTACGTCGGCCTGCCGACCGGGCGTGCCGATTTCCAGAAAGACCGTCAGTTCAACGCCAGCGAGGACACCATCTCCGCTTATGCGCAGGCGGAATACCTCATCCCGCTGGGCGATACCGCACAGATCGACGGCGTCATCGGCGGCCGCTTCGTGCGTACCGACCGCACCATCACCACCTTCCGCGCCTCCGGCACGGGCGCTGCGCTGACGTATGTGCCGGTCTCGGCCGACGCGACCGACGAGGACTTCCTTCCCACGGTCACCGCGCGGCTCAAGCTGGACAACGGGCTCCAGGCGCGGCTCGGCTTCACCAAGTCGATCCGCCGCCCGGAATTCGCCGACCTCAATCCCACCGTGACGCTCAGCCTGTCGAACAACCCCTTCGTCCAGAGTTCGGGCACGGCCGGCAATCCGGACCTCAAGGAACAGAAGTCCGACAGCTACGACGCGACGCTCGAGTACTACTTCCCCAGCGGCTACGTCTCGCTCGCCGGGTACTATCGGAGGATCACGGACCGCGTCATCAACGGCGCCGCGACGGAGACCATCGGCGGCGTGGACTACAGCGTCACCCGCCCGCGTAACCTTGGCGGAGCGACGCTCAAGGGCATCGAGCTGAGTGGCCAGTACTTCCTGGACTTCCTGCCGGGCGCCCTGTCGGGTGTCGGCGTGCAGGGCGCCTTCACGCTGGCGGATTCGAAGATCGGCGGCGATGATCCGCTAGCCGGCAATCCGCTGCAGGGCGTGTCGAAGTACAACTACACCGCCGGCCTGCTCTACGAGAAGTTCGGGATCAGTGGCCGGTTGGTCTACACCTACCGGTCGAAGTATTTCGACAGCGACCAGACCGGCTCGATCTCGGTCCGGCCGATCGACGCGGCGGACGCGGGCCG
Organism: Novosphingobium sp. AP12; assembly: GCF_000281975.1. Lineage (GTDB taxonomy): Bacteria > Pseudomonadota > Alphaproteobacteria > Sphingomonadales > Sphingomonadaceae > Novosphingobium. Next base: position 5,304 of record NZ_AKKE01000032.1, read on the forward strand.
TGTGTTCGTGCCGACACTGCTCAGCTACGTCCGCTCGGCTGGGCGCCTCGATTTCAATATCGGCTACGACATCAACGAGGCCATCCGCGTCGATTTCGGCGGCACCAACATCCTGCGCAACAAGACGCGCGACTACCTGGGCCAGTCGTTCGCGACGTTCGAGGGATTCTACGACGAGACGACCTATTCGCTGGGCGTCCGGGTGCGGATATGACCGGAGCTAGGAGCATGACGATGGCATCACTTTCTCGAGGTTTCGTGCGGGCCGCCCTTGGCGCGGCGCTGATTTCGAGCGCACTGGCCGGCCCGGCGGCGAACGCGGCGCCGCGGCCGGCCCCGCAAGCCCCGGTTCCGGCGCGCGCCGATGCTCGGCCGAACATCCTGTTCATCCTCGTCGACGACATGGGATTTGCGGACCTGTCCGTCATGGGCAATCGCAAGATCGCGACGCCCAATCTCGACCGGCTCGCCGGGCAGGGCGTCCTGCTCACGCGCTTCTACGACGCGGCGCCGATCTGTTCGCCGTCGCGGGCGGGGTTCTTCACCGGGCGGTTCCCGGGTGAACTGGGCTTTGCCACCTTCATCAACGACCGTGCCGCCAATGCGACGTTTGGGCAGGCCGACTGGCTCGACCCGAAGGTGCCCAACATCGCCCGTGTGCTGCACGATGCCGGTTATGCGACGGGGCACTTCGGCAAGTGGCATATGGGCGGGGGCCGCGACATAGGCGATGCGCCGTGGCCCACCGCCTATGGCTTCGACGAGAGCCTGACGACGTTCGAGGGGCTGGGCCCGCGGGTCCTCGTGGCGGACGAAGAGCGCGGCCTCGCGGACCAGTCCGCTGCGCTGGGGCAGGGGCCGTTCTTCTACGACGTGAAGACCAACCTCACGCAGCTTTATGCATCGCGGACGCTGGACTTCGCAGGTCGGCACAGGGACAGGCCGTGGTTCGTGCAGCTCTGGCTGAACGACGTCCACGATCCTTGGGCGCCTGACGAGACACAGCTCCAGGCCGTCAAGGGCAAGGGCGCCGACCCCGACGACGACCGCTACCTGGCGACGATCGTCAAGATGGACCGCGCGCTGGGCAACCTGTTCGACCGGCTCAAGGACGTGGGCCAGTTCGACAACACGGTGATCGTCGTGACATCGGACAACGGACCTTCCGCCCTGCAGCGCTACTACAAGGACGGTGGGACCGCCCCGGGCAGCGTACTCGCCTTGCGCGGCCGGAAGGGGAGCCTCTACGAAGGGGGCATCCGGCAGCCGCTGATCGTCTCATGGCCCGGCCACGTGAAGGCTGGCTACCGCGACGAGCGCACCGTCGGGCAAGGCGTGGACCTCCTGCCCACACTGACTTCGCTCGCCGGCGTCCGCACACCCGGCTCGCTTGCCGGCATGGACCTTTCGCCTGTGCTGCAAGGCAGCGCGATCAAAAAGCGCCCCGCCATCTTCTGGTCGTTCGGCGCACCCAAGGCCAGCCAACAGCCGCGTGGGCCGTTCAAGGCGGCGGACCGGGCGCCGCACCTTGCGGTTCGTGACGGCAAGTGGAAGCTGCTTGCCGAGCCTGACGGCAGCGAAGTCCAACTCTACGATCTCGAGGCGGACCCGTCAGAGGCGATCAACCTCGCATCGAAGCAGCCCGGCCTGCGCGATCGGTTGCTCAAGCGGCTTGTTGCCTGGGGCTCCAGGTTGCCGGTTGGCGGCGCCTTGATGGGCAACGGGCCCACGATCGATTGACCCTCAACCCCGCTTGGTGACAACTAGAGTTGCACCAGACAGGTTGCCACAGGGCTGACCAGTTACACAGCATCCATCAGTAATCCGGCGAATCGAGACCAAGACGTTGGGGAAACTCAGGCATCCGGGGCCGGTCACGGGCCATGCGGGCGGTCCTGGACTTTGCGCGCGCAACATATGATCGCGCGCCGTCAGCCGCCGCAATAGACGCCTCCTTCAGGCTCGCCATGTTGCCATGTTTACCACCAGATAGCCTTGCCCATCAGATCAAAGTGATCCTTTGGGCGATCAGGAACTATACCGTCATCGTCCGCTTACCCCGTTAGCGGTTGTAGAAGTAAGCCGATTGGAACGGAAAGTAAGTACCCCTTTAAGGCAAGGAACGAAGGGCTCGAATCGGCTCGCCTCATTTTGGCTCGGGAACGACCGATATGAGGGCGGACTTCATGGAGGGGCGGGGTGCTTGCGTCAGCCGATGGTCGGTGTCGGCGATTCTCGCGTCGATCTCCCGACCGCCTGTTATTGAAGCTGTCATCTTCAGCTCAAGGAAGAGGATACCGGAAAGAAGATCCGGCCCGTCCTGGTGCAACGGGCAATACACCTTGATCGAACGCGGCTTGCGTTTGTTCGCTAAGCATGCGGCGCCATTGACGATAATGTGCAACCCACCATGCTTCAGCAATTGGCATACGGCTGGATTGAGGTCGCAGCGGCTGCAGGAGATGAGAATGACTATGACGCGGTGCGCTAAGAGCCGTCTCGGCTTCACTGACGATAGAACAGCGTGATCGAGGCGGCGTGATTCATTCGGATGTGGCCACCAGTCTGGTTCACAGTCTGGTTAAGGTAGCCCAGTTCGAGCGTTGACGCCCCCGCCAGACCAACTTCTGTGCCGATGAAGCTGCGTAGCTGGTCGAAACCGCCCCTCGCGCCCCAGTCGGTATCGTTCAGCGCCAAGAACGCCTCGGCATAGACCAGAGCGTTCACGGCGTCGCTGCCCATTCGAAGCGGGCGTTCGTAGCGCACCATTTCCCGCAAACGCCAGCCCATGTCGCCCCCGTTTGAACGCCAACGCTGTTCGACCCGGGTGCGCGAAGACAGATCGCCACCCAGTGGCTTGCCCAATGCGAGGTTAAGCTGCTGGAAGGTGCGGTCCTCGTTGATGTCTCGCCCGCCATCGACCGGGGTGATCACATGCGCATAGCCTTGATAGAGCGTTAGGGTGGGCGAAACCTTCCACCCGGCCGCGCCGCGCAATAGCAGTGTGTCAAGCCGGGAGAAATCGTCGCCCATCCGTGGTTGGACCTCCAGGAAGTAGACAGCGTCTCCCGAGACGCCGCCCATGACCGTCAGGTTTACCCAAGCCTGCCCGTCGTGCAGCGTTTCGCCGTGCGCATAACTTGCGAAACTGAACGCGGCGACAGCGGCTAGAACGGAAAGTGCGATGCGGTGCATGGTGTCCTGGAGGCAGCTGGAGATCGCAGCGGTATGGCTCGTTCATGTCAACGGAATTGCCGGTCGGTTAGGTCTTGTGTCACTTTCTCGCGCTCGGAAGGACGGCCATGCGATTTCACTTGAAGTGCCATCGTCGACCCAATCATCTGCTTGGCGAACGCCGAGCTTTCGTTGAGCGGCGGAGTTGAACGTGGAAATCAAGAAAATGTCCGACTTGCCCTAGCCCTGTCCTGTTCCCTAAGAAGCCAGACCGATGTGCGGTATGGGTGCGGGGGCGACATGTTCGATTTTCTCAGAAAGCAATTCGTCGACGTCATCGATTGGCTTGAGGCGCCTGGCGACCTCGCGTGGCGCGTCCCGTTCGCGGATCGGGAAATCCAGAACGGCGCGCAGTTGACTGTGCGCGAGGGGCAGGCCGCGATCTTCGTCAACGAGGGCTTGATCGCCGACGTCTTCGAACCAGGCCTGCACCGCCTGGACACGGCGAACATGCCCATCTTGTCCAACCTGATGAACTGGGACAAGGCCTTCCGCTCGCCGTTCAAGTCGGACGTCGTGTTTCTGTCGCGCAAGGAACAGCACGGCCTCAAGTGGGGCACCGCCCAGCCGATCACGGTGCGCGATGTGGAGTTCGGAGCACTGCGGCTGCGCGCGTTCGGGTCCTATTCATTCCGGGTGAATGATGTCGAGAGCTTCGTCGCGCGCGTCGTCGGCACGTTGGGCGAAGTGAGCGTGGCCTCGCTCGAGCCGCAGTTGCGCGCAGCGATCCAAGCCGCGATCGCGACCGCGCTTGGGGGGAGCCGCGTCGCCTTCCTCGACCTTGCGGCAAACCAGCAGGCGCTGTCGGACCGTATCCGCGGGGAGGTGGACAAGGCCTTTGCGCAGTGGGGCATCGAGTGCCTGAGCTTCTACGTCGAGAGCATCTCGCTGCCCGACGCCGTCCAGGCCCATCTCGACAAGGGCTCGTCGATGCGCGTGTTGGGGGATCTGGGCGACTACACCCGTTTCCAGGCGGCCGAGGCGATCGAGGCGGCGGCGAGCCAGGACGGCGGATCGATCGCCGGCATCGGCGCGGGCGTGGCGGCTGCGACGGCGCTCGGTGGCGCGATGGCGCAAGGGCTGGGTACGACCGCTCCCGGTCTGGCGGGAGCCCCAACGGAAGACCCCGTGGCGATGATCGAGAAGCTGCACAAGCTGGTGACGCTGGGCGCGCTCAGTCAGGAGGAGTTCGACGCAAAGAAGGCCGAACTCCTCGCCCGCATTCGCTGACACGCGGCATCTGGGGAAGTCGGCGTGACCAATTGTCCTTCGTGCGGTGCCGGCCTGCCGGTGCGCAGCGCGGCGCTCCCGTACACGACCTGCGCGCAGTGCCAGTCGCTATTGCTGCGCGAAGGGCTGACGGTGGAACAGATAGGCAAGGTCGCGGTCCTTCCGTTCGACGTCTCGCCGATCCAACTCGGCACGACGTTGCTGGTCGAGGGACTGCACCTGACGGTGGTTGGCCGCGTGCGCTGGGGCTGGGACGACGGATCGTGGAACGAATGGCTGCTTCACGGCGACGACGGCGCGCACCGCTGGCTGGGCGAGGCGATGGGCGCGTTCATGCTGAGCACCGACCGCGCGGACCTGCTCGACTTGCCGCTCGCCCTCGGTTTCGCGGAAGGCGGGAAGATCGTCATCGGCGATGAAATCGTGGTGGACGGCGTCACGCTTCGTGCAGTCGATTGCAAGGAGGCGCGGTGCCTGGGCAGCGAAGGTGACCTGCCGTTCGTAACCCTGCCCGGACGCGCGATGACCAGCATCGACTTTCGCGGCCCCCACGCCGAAGCCCTGAGTCTCCAGCGCGACGAACGCGGGACGAGCGCATGGCTGGGCTATTACAGCGAGCTTGCCGGTCTCGCACCGGGCAACCTGCGCGCGATCGAGGGTTGGGCCTTTCCGGAAGTCCTGCGGTGAGCGCGGTTCGGACCATCGCCTGCCCCAACTGCGGCGGCTCGCTGGAGGTGCGCGCGGCGGGCTTTTCAGTGAATCTGGCCTGTCGCTACTGCAGCTCGATGCTCGACGTCTCGCGGCCCGAGGTGGCCCTTATCGAGGCGCACAGCCGCGCCGCCGCGGGTTTCAAACTGCCCCTCGGCCGGCGCGGCACGCTGATGGCGACCGAATGGGAAACGGTGGGCGCCCTGCGGCGCAGCGATGGCAACTATACCTGGGATGAGTACCTGCTGTTCAACCCTTACGCCGGCTATCGCTGGCTGGTATTCACCGAAGGCGAGTGGCAATTCGGCACGATGTTGCTCGGCCGGCCGGAGGGCAATAGGCACAGCGGCACCGTCACCTGGGGCGGACAGTCCTATTCTTGCGAGGGTGAACCCGAACGGACCGTGACCGACGAGGTCCTCGGCGAATTCTACTGGCGCGTGCGGCAGGGCGACGAGGTGTTCGCCCTCATGTTCGGGCGCGGCGAGCATGTCCTGTCGTGCGAGGAGGGCGTGGGCGAGGCCAACTGGACCGTGTTGGTGCCCATTGATAGCGCGATCATCGAGACCGCCTTTGCCCTGAAAGACCCGGCGGGGCCGCGCCGCCGCGCGGCGCCTCGCGCGGATCCACCGCCCCGGCGCGATGTCGATGACCTGCCGGCGATGTTCGGCCTCGCCTTCGCCGCCATGGTGGCGTTGCTGCTGGCGATGGTCCTGATCTCCGGCCCGGTCGACCGCGCCGCGGGCACCATCGATGTGCCTTTCGGCAGCACCCGCGAGGGCGTGAAGATCGGCACGATCGCTGTGAAACGCCCCTGGCAATTCGTCGACATCACGGCCCGCGCCAGGGACTTCGACAACCGCTGGGTGGACCTCGACTACAATCTCGTCGATCGCGCCACCGGGCAGTCGATCGACGGCTACGGCATCGTCGAGCACTATTCCGGCACCGACAGCGACGGGCGCTGGAACGAAGGCCGTCGCCGCGCCCGCACCAAGCTTGGCCGGGTGGCGCGCGGCACATACGACGTCTATGTCGATGCCGCTGCCCACGGCTGGCCTGC
>NZ_AKKE01000033.1 GCF_000281975.1 Novosphingobium sp. AP12
GGGGCGCCGTAAGGCGCCCCCCCTACTCGATTTAACCATTTGTCGCTGAAATCATTGCGAATTTCGTTGCGACTTGGTCCAAGCGATGGTTAACATCGGCAAGGCCGAAGTCCCTTGGCGGCGAGCGTGGGTGGATGCCGCCAGGCGCGATTCCCTGACACGAGAGTTGCGGCTGCCGGCTTTCCCATTCGATCGCGGGACAGCCGTTCGATATCTACGGGGGCGACACGGGGGCATGCAGCAGGACTGGAGGGCCGGGGATCCCGGCGCGGACCATATCACGGTCGATGGAGTGCGTGCGCATCCACGCTTCGACGATGCAAAGGCCGCGTTGATAGATGGGCTGGCCGGGCTCTATCTCGACGATTGGCGGCTACGCGGCCTCGTCGAGTACGACCGCGGGGTGACCTTCATGCTGATCGTCTCGCTCGATGCCATGCGCGACCCGGCGGATGAAGCCGGCGGCGTACCGATGTAGGTCCTGAACGACGTCCTGCCGACGATGGGCATCGCCCCGGGCCGGCGCATCATCGACCTCGCGACCAATCTGCGCCACGAGGGCCTGCTCGAGAGCGTGCCAGCACCGCACGACGGCCGCGCCCGCATGCTGCGCGCCACGCCGCGCGCCATCGCCGCCGACTGCGACTGGATCGAGGTGTTCCACCGCCCGCTCGCCCTGCTGCGGCCCGAAGAGGATTACCGCCCCGCGCTCGACCACGATCACGGCTACCAGCGCGCCTTCCGCCTTGCCGGGCTGAAGACGCTCGACATCGCCAACGAGATCATGAGCGCCAATCCGCCGATGGACTATTTTGTACAGGAATCGGTGGGTTTTCGCGTGCTGATGATCCTGATGCAGTCTATCCGCGGCAGGGCCGGAAACCGCACGTCGTCCGGCTTCTACTCCCACGCGGCGCAGCGGGGCGGCATGTCGCGAACTCACGTCAAGAACGTCCTCACCAGAGCAGCGGAGCTTGGTTACGTAGCGTTTTCCGAGCGGCCCGGCGACTATGTCGAAGTGCGCCCCGTCCTCGTCGATGCGTTCGACCGGTGGACCGCCGAAAGCCTGTCCTCGATCGACCGCGTCCGGGCCTACGCGACTTCGGCGGCTGCGCCTTCCTAGCCCGCCGCCAGCGCCATCTCGCCGCTGGGCTCGGCGACCGGGCGGCGCGACCGGGTGCGTCCATCCGCGCCGATGCCGGGGAGCAGGAACAGCAGCGCCATTCCCACGCCCAGCACCGCGATGATCGCGGTCGATGCCTGGTCGTAGGAGCCGGTGCTCCCGTAGCTCAGGTCCATAGCCGCCGGGGTCAGCCCCTGCGCGAGGATCACGGCGGAGTAGAGCACCGAGTTGATCGAGCCGAAGTGCTTGAGCCCGAAGTATCGCGAGCAGAAGTACGAAAGCGCGCCGTATTCCGCGCCCATGCCGATGCCGAGCAGCACACCCGCCGCGCTCATGGCGACGCTGCCCTGGCCGAACTGGAGCAGGGCAAGGCCCGCCATCGCCGCGCCGTACATCGGCACCACCAGCAGCGGCGTGCGGAAGCGGTCGAGCAGACCGCCGGTCACCACCTGCCATGCGGCGGTGACGAGCGCGAAGGTCGCAATCGTGGCGGTCGCCTCGCCGAGGCCGAAGCCGCGGTCGGTCATCATCGGGACGACGTGGGTGAACACAGCCGTCATGCCGCCGCCGCCGCTCGCCACCGCGATCAGCAGGACCCAGAAGTGACGGGTCGAGGCCGCCTCGCGCAAGGTCATGCCTTCCATCACGGGCGCGGGCTCGGCCTGCGGCGCGGCGCGCGGGACGCGGGCCGGGGTGTCGTGCAGCCACAGCCACATCAGCGGGAAGCCGACGACGATCACGATCAGCCCGATCGCGCCGTAAGTCGCGCGCCAGCCGATCAGCGGCAGCAATATGCCCGCGACGATCGGCATGACCGTGGCGCCCACACCGTTGCCCACGCCTGCCGTAACGCCCAGCATCAGGCCGCGGCGCTTGTCGAACCAGTTGGAGACGACCTTGGCGATCATCGGGGAGGCGCAGGTCGCCCCCGCCAGGCCGATCGCGCCGAACTGGGCGTAGAACAGCCAGATGTTCCCGGTCGTCTGCGACAGGCTCATGATGAGCACGCCGAGTGCCACGTTGCCCGCCAGCACCATCGGCCGCGCGCCGATCCGGTCCATAGTCCGCCCGATCAGCGGATAGCTCAGCGCGGCCAGGATCGCGATGAGGCCGAGCACGCCCGAGACTGCCGCGCGGGACCATCCCAGGTCCTGGGTGATCGGAACGAGGAACGTACCGAAGGTCGCGCTGATGGCGGCCGTGGTGCAGACCAGGTTGCCCATGGTGGCGGCTATGGCAAGTTGAGTGGCGGCACGGTCCCGGGAAGCGGTGGGCATCTGGGTCTCCAAAATCCGAATTTCATGGAGTAAATCCCCGCGCGGCCCTGATCCCAAGCGATTATCACTGCGCTGCAACAAATCCTTCGCGCCGTATCAAGTATGCGCCCTTGCATGCGCGCATCGGCAATCCGAACTTGATGCCCACACCTTGCGGGGCTCACCAGAGAGACGCCGCCGGGAAAACGACCGGGATTCAACAAGGGACGATTCGCTGCGATGAATGCTCAGACGGCCGGGATGGCGGCTTCCGACACACAGATGCCAACCTTCTTCATCCCGCACGGCGGCGGGCCCTGCTTCTTCATGGATTGGTCGGCGATGGGCGGCCCGGCCGACACCTGGGACAAGACCGAGGCGTGGCTGCGCGCCCTCGTCTCGACGCTGCCGGAGAAACCCAAGGGCATCGTCGTCGTCTCGGGCCACTGGGAGGAGCCGGCCTTCACCGCCTCTGCCGCGGTCGAGCCGGGGATGATCTACGACTACTACGGTTTCCCCCCGCATACCTACGAGCTGAAGTACCCCGCGCCCGGCGCGCCGCAGTTGGCCGAGCGCATCGTCTCGCTGCTCACCCAGGCGGGCCTGCCAGCGCGTACCGACCCTTCGCGCGGGTTCGACCACGGCGTCTTCGTGCCGTTCCTGCTGATCGACCCCGAGGCGTCGATCCCGGTCGTGCCGCTCTCGCTCAAGGCGGACCTCGACCCCGCCGAGCACATCGCTGCCGGCCGCGCGCTGGCGCCGCTGCGCGAGGAGGGCATCCTCATCGTTGGTTCGGGCATGAGCTATCACAACATGCGCGGTTTCCGTACGCCCTCGGCAACCCGCCCCTCGGCGGTGTTCGACCAGTGGCTGACGGGCGCGGTCGAAGCCGCTCCGGCAGAACGTGACGCCAACCTGACGCATTGGGCCGAGGCTCCGGCCGGCCGCCTTTCTCACCCGCGCGAGGAACACCTGCTGCCGCTCATGGTCGCGGCGGGCGCGGGCGGGGATTCGCCCGGGACCAAGGTGTTCGGCGACAACGTCATGATGGCAGACATTTCGGCTTTCCGCTTCGGCTGACCGAACAGCTCTCTCGCGCCTCGAAGCCCTTGCCGCCGTTCCGCAAGGTTGTAAGGGTGGCCGCTGTTGTTCGGCGCGCGAGAGGAGATGGCGGTGACGCAGGCAGAGGCGGCAGGCGGAAAGGCCGCTCGTCCCACCGAGGACAGCGTGCGCACGCGCATGGCCGAAGCCGGCGTGTCCGCGCCCGCCGAGTGCGTGCCGGGCGTGCTGTCCAATCTGATCGTCCTGCAGGACCACGTCGCCACTCTGCGCGCCTTCGCCCTCGACCCGCGCAGCGCGAGCGCCATGCGCTTCGAGGCGTGAGCATGAGCCTTCCCCTGACCGCAATCGCCATGGCGGCGCAGGTGCGCAGCGGTGCCACCACCGCCGTCGATCTGTGCCGCGATGCGCTCGACCATGCCGAGGCTCTCGGGGCCGAGCGCAGCGGTTTCACCCGGCTGCTGCGCAAGCGGGCGCTGCTGCGCGCCGCCTCGGTCGACAAGCTGGTGGAGGCCGGGCTCGATCCCGGACCGCTGGCGGGCGTGCCGTTCGGCGTGGCGGACCTGTTCGACGTGGCCGGAGAGATCACCACGGCGGGCTCGCGCACGCGCCGCAATGCCGCTTTCGCCAGCCGTGACGCCAAGGCCATCGCCCTGCTCGAAGCGGCAGGCGCGGTGCTCGTCGGTACGCAGAACATGGACGAGCTAGGCTACGGCTTCGTCACCATGAACGCCCACTACGGCACCACCCGCAACCCGCACGACCCGGCGCGCGTCGCCGGCGGCGCGGCGGGCGGCTCGGCCGTGGCGGTGGCGACGGGGACCGTGCCGATCAGCCTCGCCTTCGACACCAACGGCTCGCTGCGTGTGCCCGCCGGGCTCACCGGCGTGATCGGCCTCAAGCCCACATACGGCGATTTGCCGCGTGACGGCGTCTATCCTTTCGTCGAGAGCCTCGACGTGGTCGGCGCGCTGGGCCGCGACCTCGACGACCTTGCGCTGGTGCGTACGATCCTGCGCGAAGGCGCGCCCGAACGCTCGGACACGCTGCGCGGCGAGATTTCCTTCGGCCGCCTGATGAGCTGGTTCGACGACAATATCTCCGAGGAAATGCGCGGCCCGCTCGACGCCTTCTGGGCGCGTCTCGGTCGTGTGGGCTTCGAGTTGCCGCACTCCGAGATCGCCCGCGCCGCCGCCTCGGTCATCATCGCCGCGGAGGGGGCGAGCCTGCACCGCCCCGCGCTCGAGGCCGATCCCATGCAGTTCGAGCCGCCGGTCCGCGAACGGCTGCTGGCCGGGCTGCTGCTTCCGAGCGACGACTACCTTGCCGCCCAGCGCTTCCGGAGCTGGATCCAGGCGCGCCTGCGCCGCCAGTTCGAGCTGGCCGACGTCCTCTTCACTCCCGCCGCGCCCGGCTTCGCGCCGCTGATCGCCGACCCGGTGATGACCTTCGAGGGCAAGTCGATCCCGGCGCGCAGCCACCTCGGCATCTACACCCAGCCGATCAGCCTGATGGGCCTGCCCGCGCTGGTGCTGCCGCTGGCGGGCAACTTCGCGATGCCGCTCGGCATCCAGCTCATCAGCGCTGCGGGTAACGAGCCGCTCTTGTTCCGCGCGGCGCGGCAGTTGATCGACAAGGGGCTCTGCGCGGTACCGGTGCCGCCGGCGGGCTGAGCCTTCGCGGCTTTCGAGGCCCGTCCGTCAACAATTGCGCCGTTTTCGCACAAGCCGCCGCCCGGCTCTGCGCTAGAGTGCAGGCACAAGGACGGGCGGGGACGCATGCAGGCAGACACACTCATCACCGGCGCTTGCCTCATCACGGTGGATGCGCAGCGCCGCATCATCCGGGACGGAGCGGTCGCCATCGCCGGCGACACCATCGTCGCGGTGGGCAAGAGCGCCGACCTCGCCGGGATCGATGCGCGCGAGGTGATCGACGGCTCGCGGTTCGTGCTGACGCCGGGCTTCGTGAACTGCCACGTCCATATCACCGAGACGCTGATCCGCGGCTTCATCCCCGGCGACCTGCCGTTCGACGAGACCTTGGGCCGCTGGGTCATCCCGCTCTATAAAGACCACTCGCCGGCCGAACAGATCGTCGCCGCGAAGCTGGCCATAGCCGCGATGCTGCGCACCGGCACGACGACGTTCCTGGAAGCCGGCACGATCATCGCCTTTGACGAGGTCATGGCCGCGATCGAGAGCACCGGCATCCGCGCCCGCACCGGCCGCTGGACCGAGGACCGCGCCTGGGACCCCTCCGCCGATGCCGAGGCGCTCACCCGCGAGGCGCTGGCCGCGCTCGAAGCCGACCTCGAAAGCTACCCGCAGGACGGGCGCCGCATTGCCGCCTGGCCCAACCTCATCGGCCACATGACCGCGACCGATGAACTCTGGCGCAGCGTCACCGATCTCGCCAAACGTACCGGCACCCGGGTGTCGGCGCACATGAGCCCGGTGGGCGGCGATTCCGAATGGTATCTCGCCAATACCGGCCGCCGCGCGGTGGAGCATCTTTCCGACATCGGCGTGCTGGGGCCGCACCTCAACCTCGTCCACATGGTCCACATTGACGCGCACGAGGCGGAGTTGGTCGCGGCGAGCGGCACCAACGTCACGCACTGCCCCGACGCCTCGCTGCGCAGCGGCTACGGCGTCACGCATCGCGGCCTGTTCCCGGAAATGGCGAAGGCGGGCGTCAACCTCGCGCTCGGCACGGACGGGGCGGACAACCACGACATGATGCGGGTGATGGCGCTCATGGCCTCGCTGTTCCGCGATGCGCGCGAGGACCGCTCGCTGTTCCCCGCGCACGAGGCGCTAGAGATGGGCACGCTGAACGGCGCCAAGGTGCTCGGCCTGTCCGACACGATGGGCGCGCTCGCCGTGGGCATGAAGGCGGACATCGTCGCCCACGACATGCGGCGGCCCGAATGGTGCCCGCTCAACAACCCGGTCGAGCAGTTGATTTCCTCGGCCGACGGGCGAGGCGTGCATTCGGTGTGGGTGGACGGCGTGCGGGTGGTGGACGACTACCGCTGCACCCTGATCGACGAGGACGCGCTTTATGCCGAGGGGCAGGCGGCGGCTCAGGCGGTGCTCGGCCGCTCCGGCCTGCCGCTCGTCAGCGAATGGCCGATCGGCTGAAACACACGAAGGGACGCACGCAAGTGGAATACTCGGCAATCACGGTCACGCCGCTCACCCCCGGCATCGGCGGCACCGTTTCGGGCGTGGACCTGACGCAGCCGCTGTCGGACCTCGTGGTGGCGGAACTGCACCGCGCGCTCGAGGACCGGCTGGTGATCTTCTTCCGCGACCAGCCGCTCGACCACGAGGCGCACATCCGCTTCTCGAAGTACTTCGGGGGCATCCACATCGCGCCCAGCACCAAGCCGTGGCAGGCGCCCGGCTATCCCGAAGCGACGATCATCCACGCCGACGCCGATTCCACTTTCGTCGCGGGCGAGGACTGGCACTCGGACATGAGCTGCGACCCCGAGCCGCCGCTGGGGTCGGTGCTCTATCTCCACACCGTGCCCCCGGTCGGCGGCGATACCGTGTTCTCGAACATGTACGCGGCATACGACGCGCTGTCCGACCGGATGAAGGCGCACCTCGAGGGGCTGAATGCGATGCACGACGCCGTGGTCGGCTTCGGCGGCATCACGCCCGAGGGCATGACGCTGCCGCGCACAAGTCATCCGGTGATCCGCACCCATCCATGGACCGGGCGCAAGGCGATCTACGTGAACAAGGGCTTCACCACTTACATCGAGGGCATCCCGCGCGCGGAAAGCGACGCGCTGCTCGGCTACCTGTTCCAGCACGTTCAGGCGCCGATGTTCCAGTGCCGCTTCTCGTGGCAGCCGCACTCGATCGCGTTCTGGGACAACCGCTGCGCCCAGCACTCGGCGATCTGGGATTACTTCCCGCAGACCCGCTCGGGCTTCCGCGTGCAGATCATGGGCGACGTACCGCTTTGACGCCGGCCTCCGCCGCCATGCCGGGGCGCGGCCGTGAACTGGCGGTGGTCACGGCGGTGTCGAGCGCGCTGGTGCTGGCACAGGCGGTGGTCTTCGCGGCGTTCGGGCTCGCACTGTTCGCGATGGGGCGGGACCTCGGATGGTCGGCCACCGACACCGGCGCGGCCTATACCCTCGTAGTGCTGGGCGCCTGCGCGGGAGCGCCGATGCCCGTGGTGCTGATCCGCTGGATCGGGGCGAGCCGAACGGTCGTGGCCGGGCAGGTGGTGCTCGGCTGCGCCTTCCTGGTTCTGTGGGGCACGGCGAGCCTAGCGCAGCTCTACCTCGGCGCGCTGATGGCGGGGGTCGGCTTTTCGCTGAGCGCAAACACGCCGGGCGTCTACCTGGTGTCCGGCTGGGCGGGGCCGCGCGCGCCGCGACTGATCGGCATCTACATGATGGTCGCGATGCTGGGCAACGCGCTCGGACCGCCGGGAGCACAGGCGCTGATCGAGGCGGATGGCTGGCGCGGGTACAGCCTTGCGGTTGTGCTGCTCTGCGCGGTCAACGCGGTGTTCTGCGCCGTCTGCCTGCGCGATCCGCCTGTGATCGAGACGCCCGGTGGCGAAGGCAACTGGCTGCGCGGGCTGAGCCGGGTGCTGCGCTCGCCGGTCTTCGTGCTGCTGGCGACCGGCATCGTTGCCAGCCAGATCTGCCTCGTCACCGTGGCCAGCGTCGCGCCCGCGCATCTGGTCGGGCAGGGGCTGACGAGCGAGCTCGCCGCGCGGTTGCTCGGGGTCGAGGGCATCGCGAGCGCGTTGGTGACCGGGCTGCTCGGGCATTTTTCCGACAAGGTCGGCCCTCGCCGGATGCTGCCGGTCACGCTGGCGGCCTGCGCGGCGGGCATGCTGATCCTCGGGTTCAGCCGCGATCCGCTGGCACTCCACGCTTTCGCGCTGCTGATGGGCGCAGGTGTCGGCGGCGCCACGCTGACGGTGACGCTGCTGCTGGTGCGCTACTTCGGCCCGGCCGGAGGCGCCGCGAGTCTGGGGGCGGTCTGGAGCTTGGCGGGGCTCGCCGCGCTGGGCCCGTGGATTTCCGGGATGGTCGCCGACGCCACCGGCGGCTACGCGCCCGCCATCATCGGCTTCGGCATCGCCATGATCCCGATCGCGGCGGCGAGCCTGGCCCTGCCGCGCGAGCCTGAAGCCGCCGCGCCGGCGACGGCTTCAGGCTGATTTCAGAACGCGAAGGGTTCCACCACGCGGCGGTCCGCGATGAGGAACGCGTCGGCCACGAGACGCAGCGGGCGCAGGTCCACGTCGATCGCGCGTTCGGCGACGAGGTGGGCGAAGCGCTCGTAGAGGCGTGCGTATTCGAGGTCGGGCTCGGTGCGCTCGTTCTCGCCGGGGCGCTGGATGACGCTGCCGCCCTGGGTGAGGCGCAGGGTGCCGTGGTCGGTGTCGACTTCGATCGACCAGGTCTGCGGGCCGGTCTGGAGGAAGTCGAATTCGGCGCGGACCTCGGCGCTGCCGCTGCGCATCTGCAGGCTGGCGGCGAGCGGGGAGGCGCGGCCTTCTGGCACGTCCATCGTGGCACTTTCCACGAAGAGTTCGTGCGGCAGGATGCTGGTCGCGATCGAGAGCGCGTTGATGCCGGGATCGAAGACGCCGAAGCCGCCAGGACCCAGGATCCACTCCTGCCCCGGATGCCAGCGGCGGATGTCTTCCTTCCAGTCGATCCGCACCGCCTCGATGTGCTTGTCGGCGAGCCATGCGCGGGCCGGGCCGACGCCCGCCGCCTCTCGCGAGTGCCAGGTGGCGAACAGGGTGACGTTGGCGGCGCGCGCGGCCTCTATCAGCGCCTCGACGTGCGAGAGGGTCACGGCCGGTGGCTTTTCCAGCATGACGTGCAGGCCCGCCTCGATCGCGGCAAGCGCCTGCTGGTAGCGGCCATCGGGCGGGGTGCAGAGCGAGACCGCGTCGAGCGGGCAGGCGGCGGCCATCTCGGCGATGTTGTCATACCCGGTGACGCCATCGACGCGGCCGTGGCGGCTGGCGGTGGCGGTGAGGGCGAAGCGCTCGTTCCCGGCGATGGCGGGCAAGTGCTGGTCGCGCGCGATCTTGCCGATCCCGACGAGACCCAATCTGACAGGCTCCACGTCTATTCCCTTTTTTGTAATATTTATCGTCGATTATCGGTGGACGGCGCAACGATCAAGCGGTCAGACCAGTTTTCGCGTGCCCACACGCCGAAAAATTTCACTCGGCCGGGGGTTGGCGTTCCTCGATCAGGCCGAGCACGTCGCCGATGATCGTGCGCATCGCGATCCGCGCCGCGTCGGGATCGCGCGCGACGATCGCGTCGAGCACCTTGGCATGCTCGTTGACGTCGGCGGTGCGGCCCTTGATGCGGTTGGTGAAGCGGATCGAGGTGCGTAGCGCGGTGCTGACGACGTCGCGGAGCTGTATGTAGAATGGGTTCTTGGAAGCGCGCAGGATGGCGACGTGGAAGGCGATGTCGGCCTCCAGCGGATCGTCCAGCCCGCTTTCGGCGGCGCGCATGCGCACCAGGCCGGCGTCGATCCGGGCGATGTCCTCGTCCCCGGCGACCCGCGCGGCGAGCGCCGCGCCCTCCGGTTCGACCGAGACGCGCAGTTCGTTGAACTGGCGCAGCAGGTCGACCGAGAGTTGGCGCTCGAGCATCCAGCGCAGCACGTCGGTATCGAACAGGTTCCACGACGAGGTCGGCTGCACCGTCGTCCCCTGGCGCGGGCGAGCGCTGAGCAGGCCCTTGGCGGTCAGCATCTTGACTGCCTCGCGCGTGACGGAGCGGCTGACGCCGTGCTGCTTGGCCAGTTCCGCCTCGGTGGGGAAGATTTTGTTCTCGAAGTGCCCGGTGACGATGGCGCGCCCGATGCTGTCGAGCAGGCCATAGGTCAGGTTGCGGCCGAGCTGTGCCGCTGGCTCATCGACGATGAGATGGGAGGAGCCTGTCACTGAGCTGTCCTTGTACCTGCCGTCGCCCGCTCGGGCCGTTCGATCCTGTCGCCTGCTCACCGTAGTGAACCTGCGCGGCGAGGCAAGGTCCTTTAATATGATAAGTCAACTTGTACGATAATGGCGGTCGCCATCAGCGCGAAGCCATCGTCCCCGCGCACGGGAACGATGGCCGCAAAAGGTCACTTGGAGTTCGGGTAAGCCTTCACGAGGGCGTCGTACTGGACCTTGCTGATCTCGATCATCGAGCCGTGGCGCAGGCCGTTGGGCATTTCGTAGCGGTTCCATTCGGGAACGCCCGAGTTGCCCGAGACCTGGAACCACGGGCCGGTGAGGCGCGGCGCCTTGGACAGGCCGTAGCTGGTGCCGGCGTACTGCTCGTAATACATCAGCCAGTCCTCGCCGCCCGGCGCGCGGATTACCGTGGGGGCTTCGCGGAAGTTGGGGCTGATCGAAGGGCCGGGCAGCGGGTAGGGGCCGAGCAGGTCCTTGGCGCAGGAAACGCGCACGGTCTTGCCGGTGGTCCAGTTGTAGCTGGGGTAGCGCTCGTCCTTGATGACCGCGCAGTAGCCGCTGCCGTCCGCCTCGGGCTGGATGAAGGTGTCGATCGTCGCCATGTCCCAGTCGAACAGGCGCTTGGGCGCCTTGTCGAAGGTCTTGAGGTCGCTCGACAGGGCATAGAGCGTGCGCTGGCTAGCCCAGTAGCGCTCCGGGTCCTCGGGCACGCCGGGGACGGTGGCGGTGTGCCAGGTCAGCAGGAACTTGCCTGAGGGCTTGTCGAAGAACAGCTTCGGCGCGCCGATCCGTTGCATGGCGTGCGGCAGGCCGGGGACGTGCAGGACGTCGGGCTTGTAGGTGCCGTAGGGCTTCCAGCTGACGAGGTCGTCCGACACCCAGAAGCGGATGTAGGGGTCCTCGTCGCTCTTGTTGCCGACGAGGTAGTAGCGCCCGTCCGCCCCGCGCGCGATCGAGGGGTGGCCGTGGTAATCCTCGGACACCGGCTTGCCGCCGTTGATCTGCGTCCAGTGCAGCCCGTCGCGGCTGACCGTGTAGTAGAGGACGCCGTAGCGCTCCTTGGTCATGTGCGCGAAGAGGTACGCCTTGTCCGGATCGACGTAAGGCGTTTCCGGTGCGCCGGGGACGACCTCCGTCCGTGCGGGTTTCGCCTGAACCGACTGCGCCGCGGCCGCCTGCGTCGTCATGACCGTGATCGCCGCCATGGCCATGCCTGCGGCGATGCGCGAATTGCCCCGTGCCAAATTCCATCTCCCAATGTTTGTTCGTTCGTGCCCTCAAAAAACAGGCCATGACGCGCATTGTCAAGATTCATCTTATAAATACGGTTTTAGACGTTATGGAGGGCTCGGACAGCCCGCCCGGTTGATTCGAGACGCTTGCGCTTGACGGCGGGTGCCTTGGGTCGGCAGTCGAGGCGGTCTTAGGGTTACGGCACAGGATAGTGCGGGGAGACGAGATGGGACTGGCAACGATCGACATCGCGGTGGTGGTGATCTACGCGATCGGCATATTCGGGCTCGCCCAGTGGGTGAGCCGCGACAAGCCGGGCGCCGGGCCGAAGGGTTCGGCCGATTACTTCCTCGCCTCGAAGAACCTGCCGTGGTGGGCCATCGGCGCCTCGCTGATCGCCGCGAACATCTCGGCCGAGCAGATCGTCGGCATGTCGGGCTCAGGCTACGCGATCGGCCTTGCCATCGCCTCCTACGAGTGGATGGCGGCCGCGACGCTGCTGATCGTCGGCAAGTTCTTCCTGCCGATCTTCCTGCGCAACGAGATCTACACGATGCCGCAGTTCCTCGAGCGGCGCTACGGCCCCGGTATCCGCACGCTGATGGCGGTGTTCTGGCTGGTGCTCTACGTCTTCGTGAACCTCACCAGCATCATCTGGCTCGGCTCGATCGCGGTGACGCAGGTGGCGGGCGTGAACCAGGACGTGGCGCTGGTGGTGCTCGGCGTCTTCGCGCTGCTCTACCAGCTGCGCGGCGGGCTCAAGGCGGTGGCGCTGACCGACATCGTGCAGGTCACGCTGCTGGTCATGGGCGGGCTCATCATCGCCTTCCTGACGCTCGGCAAGATCGGCGGGGAGGGCGGTGTCGTCGCCGGATTCTCGCGCCTCGTCGAGGTTGCGCCCGACCACTTCCACATGATCCTCGAGAAGGGTGATCCGCACTACATGGACCTGCCGGGCCTGTCGGTGCTGATCGGCGGCATGTGGATCGCGAACCTCAGCTACTGGGGCTTCAACCAGTACATCATCCAGCGCGCGCTGGCCGCCAAGTCGCTCGACGAGGCACAGCGCGGGATGCTGTTCGCGGCCGTCATCAAGCTCATGATGCCGATCATCATCGTGCTGCCGGGCATCGCCGCCGTCATCCTTGCGCCCGACCTCGCCAAGCCGGACGAGGCCTATCCGACGATGATGCGCCTGCTGCCGCCGGGCCTGCTGGGCTTGGTCTTCGCGGCGCTGGTGGCGGCGATCATCGCCTCCACCGCGTCGAAGATCAATTCGATCGCGACTATCTTCACGCTCGATGTCTGGGCCAAGTTCAAGGGCGTGAAGGTGGGCGAGGACGCTGTTGCGGAGGACCGCAAGCTGGTCGGCGTCGGCCGCATCGTCGCCATCGTCGCCATCGTCATCGCCATCCTGACCGCGCGCCCGCTGGTCGGGTCGAGCGAGCAGGCGTTCCAGTTCATCCAGGAGTTCACCGGCTTCTTCACGCCGGGCATCACCGTGATCTTCCTCCTCGGCCTGTTCTGGCGCCGCGCCAACGAGCCGGGCGCGATCAGCGCGGCGGTGGCCTCGGTGCTGCTGTCGTGGGGCTTCAAGGTCTGGGCGCCCGGCGTGCCGTTCATGGATCGCATGGGGATCGTCTTCCTCGCGGCGCTGGTGCTGGCGGTGGTCGTCTCGCTGCTGACGCCCGGACGGCCGGACAAGGACACCATCTCGACCGGCGACGTGCGTTACGCCACCTCGACCGGCTTCAATGCAGGAGCGATTGCCGTGGTTCTGGTCCTATGCGTTCTCTACGCGGTGTTCTGGTGAGCGCGCCCTTCATCGCCGTCGACTGGGGCACCACCAACCGCCGCGCCTACCGGATCGAGAATGGCGAGGTCGTCCAGACCGAGCGTGACGACATGGGCATTCTGTCGGTTCCGGCGGGCGGCTTCCCTGCAGAGGTCGCCGCCTTGCGCGCGCGGCTGGGCGGGCTGCCGGTGGTCCTGGCCGGCATGGTCGGCTCCAATCGGGGCTGGCACGATGCGGGCTATGTCGCCTGCTCCGCCACCATCGAGGCGGTCGCCGCCGCCATGGCGCATCCGGAGGACGGCGTCGCCATCGTCCCGGGCGTCTGCGTCGACACGCCGACCCGCGCGGACGTCATGCGCGGCGAGGAAGTGCAACTGCTCGGCGCCGTCGCCGCCGGGCTCGCGCCGGCCGACGCGCTGCTGTGCCAGCCGGGCACGCACAACAAGTGGGCGGTGATGAAGGGCGGCGCCATCGCCGACTTCACCACCGCGATGACCGGCGAAATGTTCGCGCTGCTCAAGGCCCATGCCCTGATCGGCAGCGAGATGGCCGGCGAGGTGGACGCCGACGCCTCGTTCCGCGAGGGGGTGGAGGCCTCCGCCGATGCCGACCTGCTCTCCGCCTTGTTCGGAGTGCGCGCCGCCTCGGTGCTCGGCAAGCGTGCACCGGGCGAGGCGGCTGCCTACGTCAGCGGCCTGCTCATAGGCAGCGACTGCCGCGCCCGCATCATTACGCCCGCCCAGGTCGTGCATCTTCTCGCCGACGGACTTCTCGCGCGGCTCTACACCGCCGCCATCACCACCGCCGGAGGGCAGGCCGTCGTCGTCGACAGCCACGCCTCGTTCGTTGCCGGCATCACCCGCATCAGGAACCTCATGCCATGATCGATTTCACCACAGCTCTTGCCGGCCTGCCGCTGGTCGCCATCCTGCGCGGCATCCGCCCTGACGAGGTCGAGGCCGCCGGCGACGCGCTCGTCGAGGCGGGCTTCACGTTGATCGAGGTGCCGCTGAATTCGCCCGACCCGCTGGTCAGCATCGAGCGCCTCGCCAAGCGCGTGGGCGACCGGGCGATCGTCGGCGCGGGCACCGTGCTGACGGTGGCGCAGGTCGCGCAGGTGCAGGACGCGGGCGGCGCGATGATCGTCTCGCCCAACACCGACGTGGCCGTGATCGCCGAGAGCGCGAGGCGCGGCATGGTCTCGCTGCCGGGTTACTTCACGCCGAGCGAGGCTTTCGCCGCGCTCGCGGCAGGCGCCAGCGGCCTCAAGCTGTTCCCAGCCGAGGCGGCTACCCCTTCCGTGGTCAAGGCGCAGCGCGCGGTGCTGCCCAAGGACGTGCCGCTGTTCGCGGTCGGGGGTATTTCGCCCGACAACATGGGACCCTGGCGTGCCGCGGGCGCGAACGGCTTCGGCCTCGGCTCGGCGCTCTACAAGGCCAGCGCCACCACGCAGGAGATCGCCGCCAACGCCCGCGCCTTCGCGGCGGCCTGGGCCGAGATGGAGGGCCGCGCATGATCCGCGCCCTCGCTCCCCTCGCGCTCGCGGCGCTGGCCCTCGGCGGCTGCGCGACGACCGGCAACTCGCCCACCACGGCCAGCGCCACGCTGACAAATCCGCTGCTGGCGAGCGGCCCCGATCCGTGGATCGTCCACGAGGGTTCGACTTTCTACTTCATGGGCACCAAGGGCGACCGCCTCGCCATCCGCCAGACCGACGACCTGTCGAAGCTGGCCGATGCGCCCGAGCACGTCATCTGGACCCCGCCCGCCAGCGGCCCGAATGCGATCTCGATCTGGGCGCCCGAACTGCACCGCCTCGACGGCAAGTGGTATGTGTACTACACCGCCGCCGCCGCCGGGCACGACGACGACGCGCACCGGGGCATCTTCGTGCTGGAGAACGCCAGCGCCGATCCGCTCGGGGGCGAGTGGATCGACCGGGGCCGCATCGTCACCGGCATGACCGGCATCGACGGCACCGTGTTCGAGACCGGCGGCAAGCGCTACTTCATCTATTCCGCCTACGACGGCCCCGACAGCGTGCTCGCCATCGCGCCGATGACGAACCCGTGGACCCTGGGCCCCGGCGAGACCGTGATCGCGCGCCCCGACCAGCCGTTCGAACGGCAGGGTGGCCGCCAGATCCTCGAAGGACCGGAGTTCCTGCCGGGGCCGAAGGGCGACCTGTTCCTGGCCTACTCCGCCAGCGCATGCTGGTCGGACGACTATGCTCTGGGCCTGCTCCACGCGAAGCCGGGCAGCGATCCGGTGAAAGCCGAAAGCTGGACCAAGTCGCCGAAACCCGTGCTCGCCAAGGCGCCGGAGAACAACGTCTACGCAACGGGCCACAACGGCTTCTTCACGACGGATGGCGGCCGCCAGACCTGGATCGTGTACCATGCCAACACCGGCGCCGACCAGCAGTGCACGGCGGCCCGCTCGCCGCGCGTGCAGCGGATAGAGTGGAGCAAGGATGGCATGCCGGTGTTCCCGGTGCCCGCGCGCGCGGGGGAGCCTGTCCCCGCGCCGCAGCCTTGAATTGAACTGACCTCCCCTCCTCCAGCGAGGCGGGGAGGCAAGCTGCGTTACTTCACCGGAGCCAGCAGCGTCAGGTTGACCGCGTCGCCCATGGCGCGCAGCCCGGCGTCGTTGGGGTGGAGGTGGTCGCCGGGGTCGAACTCCGGGCGCAAGTCCGTCGGCACGGCGGGATTGCGCACCGCGGCCTCGAAATCGACCACGCCGTCGAAGATCCTGTCGTTACGGATTGCCGCGTTCACCGCCATGCGCGTCTGGTCCTTGACCGGCGACATGTAGCCCGCGTGCATCGCCGGGGTCATGGTGCCGCCGATGACCTTGATGCCGAGCGCGTGGGCGCGGGTGACGAACTGGCGGTAGCCACGGATCAGGTCATCCGGCTTGACCGCGTCGGCGCCTTCGTTGGCACCTGCCCCGATGTCGTTGATGCCCTCGAGGAAGATGACGTGGGTGACGTTGGGGACGCTCGCCACGTCGCGCCAGAAGCGGTCGAGGGCGGAGACGCCCCGGCCTTCGCGCAGGACACGGTTGCCGCTCACGCCCATGTTGACCACGCTGCAGCGGCGGCTCGGCGGGAGCGCGGCCATGCGCTCGGCCAGCCGGCCCGGCCAGCCGCGCGTCTGCGGCGAGAGGCCGAGGAAGCCATCAGTGATTGAATCCCCGAAGGCGACCACGGTGCAGGGCGCCTGCGCGGCGCGCACCGAGACGAGCGAGAGGTACGAGCGCGCCTGGATCGGCGCGAAGACCGGCGTTCCGGTGGAGATCGGCGCGAACGCCATCTCGAGCCCGAGGTTGGTGCGCGCAGGGCGGGTCGGCGTGGAGAAGGTGACGCTGACGATCACGTCCTGCCCGTCGTGGAAGGGGGCGATGATCGGATCGCTGACGACGGTATGGCCCTTGGGCAGCGCGGCGGCGGGCTGGCCGGAAAAGCGGATGGGATGGACCGGATTGGCGCCGACTTCGGTGCCGACAGGGCCTGAGGGGCTGGCGATGCTCACCGCCGCGATGGCCAGCGGGCGGTCGCCCTCGGCATTGCTGAAGGTGAGCTGCATGGCGTCACCCGCCTGCGTGAGGCGGACTCGGTAGCGGTAGGTGCCGGCGGGCTGTACCGGTTCGCCGGCGCCGCTGTCGGCGGGGGCATAGCCCCATGCTCCGGCCCAGGTCGCTGCGGCGAGGGCCGGAGTGGTCAGGAGTGCGGCTCCGCAGAGGGCGGCAAGGTACGTCAGGTTGCGCATCATGCCGCCCTCTTGTCGGAGTAGTCGGGCTCTTGTCCAGCCTTACTTCTTGGCCGCGGGGACGACGCCCTTCGGCGCCTTGGCGAGACTGCGGATCAGGTCGACTTCGGCCTGGCGGTAGGGGGTGCCGTCGGTGTGGAAGACCTCGTGGAACCAGATCGTCGGCTCTTCCATGGTGTAGGGCTTCTTCCACGAGTCCCAGGGCAGGCGGGTCTGCGTCTTGCCGTCGACGAAGCCCCAGTTCATCATCGCCACGTTCTCGCGCTTGCCGATCGGCAGCGAGCCGTCGAAGGTCGAGCCGTTGCCGCGCGCCATGTACTCGGTGCAGAGGATCGGGCGGCCATAGCCCTTGAGCTGGTTCACGCGGTCCTGGAACTTCTCGGGCCAGTTGTAGTCGTGGAACGAGATGACGTCCGACTGAGTGAGCTGCAGCTGTTCCATCGGGGTGAGCGCGCCCGGCGTCTTCCAGTCGTCATGCTGCCACACGCCCGACGTCAGCGGCTGCGAAGGCTCGGCCTCGCGCGCCCAGCCGTAGACTTTGGTGAGCAGGGCGAGCACCAGCGGCTGCTTGCCTTCCTGGTCTTTGTACTGGTCGGCGCCGTTGTCGGGCTCGTTCCAGAGATCCCAGCCGAGCACGCGGTCGTCCTTGGCGAAGGCGCCGATCACGCCCTCGACGTAGGACTTGAAGCGGCCTTCCTGCGAGGGATCGCGCAGCGCGGGCAGGCCGGGGCTCTGCACCCAGCCGGAGTTGTGGACACCGGGGATCGGCGGATGCTGAGGGCCGAGCACGGGCTTCGGGTCCCAGCAGCTGTCGAACAGCACGAACAGCGGCTTGATCTTGTGCTTCGCGGCGATCGCCAGGAACTCGTCGATGCGCTTCTTGAAGCCCTCGGGGTCCTGCTGCCAGAGCTGGTCGTGCAGGAACACGCGCATGGTGTTCATGCCGATGCCCTCCGCCAGGCCGAGTTCGTAGTCGATGCGCTGCGGGTCCCAGGTGGCTTCCTGCCACATCTCGAGCTGGTTGATCGAGGTGGCGGGCGCGAAGTTCGAGCCGACCAGCCAGGGCTGCTTGGCGTACCACGTCTTCGCCTGCGCGGGCGTCCACTGCGGGCGGGCCTCGGCGGGCATCGCCAGCAGCGCGGCGGCGGAAGCGAGCAGGCAGGTTGCGAGTGCTTTCACGGGGGGATCCTCTGTTATTGCGTGACGAAGAACTTGTAGGTCATGACGTTCCGGTAGGTCTTGCCCGGAGCGAGGCGGACCGAGGGGAACTGCGGCTGGTTCGGGCTGTCGGGGAACAGCTGCGGTTCGAACACCAGCACGTCGCCCTCGCGGTAGATCTGGCCGGACTTGCCGGTGATGGTGCCGTCCATGAAGTTGCCCGAGTAGAACTGCAGGCCCGGCTGGTTCGACCACAGCTCGAACCCGCGCCCCGAGGTGGGCTCGACCACGCGAGCCATCAGGTGCTCGTCCTTGGTCACGGCCTCCCCCACGACCCAGTTGTGGTCGTAGCCGCGCCCGTAGACGATCTGCGGGTCGCGGGCGTCGCGCACGCGCGCGCCGACCGGGGTGGGCTTGCGGAAGTCGAACACGGTGCCCTCGACGCTGCGGTGCTCGCCGAGCGGAATCGAGGTTTCGTCGGTTGGCGTGAAGCGGTCGGCGGGGATGGTCAGCAGGTGGTCCATCGCGGTACGCCCCGGCCCCGCGAGGTTCCAGTAGGCGTGGTTCGAGATGTTCACCACGGTCGGCTTGTCGGTGGTGGCGGTGTAGGTGATCGTCAGCTGGTTCTGCTCGTCGAGGCTGTAGGTCGCGTCGGTGGTGAGCGTGCCGGGATAGCCCATGTCGCCGTCGGGGCTGACGTAGCGCATGGTCACGCTGGCCTTGGCGCCGTTCTTCACCTCGCGCACGGTCCAGACGACCTTGTCGAAGCCCTTGGTGCCGCCGTGGAGCGAGTTGACGCCGTTGTTGACCGGCACTGTGTAGTCCTTGCCGTCGAGCGAGAACTTGCCCTTGGCGATGCGGTTGGCGACGCGGCCCACGGTGGCGCCGAAGAACTCGGGCGCCTTGGTATAGCCCTCGAGGCTGTCGTAGCCGACCGCGACGTCGACGGTCTTGCCGCTGCGATCAGGCACGAGCACTGACTGGATCGACGCGCCCAGCGTCATCACCCGGACCGACATGCCCTTGCCGTTGGTGAGCGTCACTGCCTCGACGGCGGTGCCGTCCGGCATCTGGCCGAAGTTTTCGCGCTTCGCCTCGGCGGCGAGGGCGGGGGTGCAGGCGGTGGCCAGCAGGGCCGCGGTGGTGATGAGCTTGAGCATTCTCTCTCCTTTTTTATCGTCGTCCCCGCGAAGGCGGAGACCGCTGGCAGGGCCGCACCCGTTTCCAGGCGAGGCGCTGCGGCGCGGTGGCCTGCGGCGAGGTTCGTACCCGGCGGTCCCCACTTTCGCGGGGACGACGCAATGTTCAAACCTCGAAGGCCTATCCCTCGTACAGGAACGCCGGCAGGCCGACGCAGCCCGGGTCCAGTTCGAACAGCGCGCCGCCGTCTTCCTCGTCCACGCCGTTGGCGGCGCTGGTGACGTAGAGCCGGTCCAGCCCCTCGCCGCCGAAGGTCACGTTGGTGATCTGGCTGGCGGGCAGTTCGATGCGGCGGACCAGGGTGCCGTCGGGCGCGAAGCGGCGGACGGCGCCGTCGCCCCAGCAGGCGACCCACAGGTGGCCCTCGGCGTCGAAGGTCATGCCGTCGGGCGAGCCCCAACTGTCCGGATCGCCCTCTGCCGGGAACGTGATGAACGGTACGCGCTGGCCCAGCACGCCGCCTTCGAGCGGATAGCGGAAGATGACGCCCAGCGCGCTGTCGGTATGGAGCACGAAACGGCCCTGCGGGTCGATCGCGGGGCCGTTGGGGATGGTGTAGGCGTCGGGCGCGGCGCGGGTGATCGCGCCGTGGCCGAAGCGATAGAAGGTGCCGACGGGCGCGTCGCAGGAGTAGCACATGGTGCCCAGCCAGAGCCGGCCGAGCGGGTCGGCGGCGGCGTCGTTGACGCGGTTGGTCTCCGGCTCGCCGGGAAGTTCCGCCAGGGTCTCGACCGCGAAGGGGTCGAGCGTCACTCCGGCGATGGCGGTGCCGATGCCGGCGACGAAGCCGCCCTCGGCCCGGCCGATGATCCAGCCGGTGGCGCCGCCGGTCTCCCAGCTTTCGACCTTGCCGGTGGCGGGCGTCAGCCGGTTGATGCGCTGGCCGAGGATGTCGGTCCACAGCAGCGCGCCCTCGCGGACGGACCAGAACAGGCCCTCGCCAAGCGTGTCGACGCGGTCGCGGGCAATTACTCGAATGTCGGTCATCAGTGGCTGTTCCGGGGCAGGCCCTTGGTCTGGGCGATCCGCTGGTACTTAACCGCGGATTCCAGCACGGCGCCAGTCGCGAACTGGCCGACGAGGTCGCGCTGGATCTCCTGCCACGGCGTCTGCGATTCGGGCGTGATATGCGCCTCGATCGCGGAGAGGTCCGCGCGGCGGCGGTCCAGTTCGGCCTCGTCCACCAGCATGTTGGCGCTGCGAGCCTTGAGGTCGATGCGCACGCGGTCGCCGGTGCGCAGCAGCGCGAGGCCGCCGCCGACCGCCGCCTCGGGCGAGGCATTGAGGATCGAGGGGCTGCCCGAGGTGCCCGACTGGCGCCCGTCGCCGATGCAGGGCAGGGCGTGGACACCGGCGCGGATGAGCGCGGCGGGCGGTCGCATGTTCACCACTTCGGCGCCGCCCGGATAGCCGACCGGCCCGGCGCCGCGCACGACGAGGATCGAGTGCTCGTCGATGCCGAGTGCGGGGTCGTCGATGCGGTGGTGGTAGTCCTCCGGCCCGTCGAACACGACCACGCGGCCCTCGAAGGCATCGGGGTTGGCGGGGTCGGAGAGGTAGCGGCCGCGGAACTCCTCGGAGATCACCGAGAGCTTCATCACCGCGCCCTCGAACAGATTGCCGCTGAGCACGGTCAGGCCCGCCGCTTCCTTGAGAGGACGGTCGATCGGACGGATCACCTTGTCGTCGTGGATGCGCACGCCGACGAGGTTCTCTGCCACGGTTTTGCCATTGGCGGTGAGCACATCGCCGTCGATGAGCCCGGCCTTGGTGAGTTCGCCCATGACGGCGGGCACGCCGCCGGCGCGGTAGTAGTCCTCCCCGAGATATTCGCCGGCAGGCTGGAGGTTGACCAGCAGCGGCACGTCGGCGCCGTGGCTTTCCCAGTCCTCCAGCGTCAGCTCCACGCCGATGTGGCGGGCGATGGCGTTGAGGTGGATCGGCGCGTTGGTCGAGCCGCCGATGGCCGAGTTCACGCGGATCGCGTTGAGGAACGCCTCGCGCGTCAGGATGTCGGAGGGCTTGCGATCGGCCTGCACCATCTCGACGATCCGGCGGCCGGTCTCCCAGGCGCATTCCTGCCGGTCACGGTAGGGCGCGGGGATCGCGGCCGACCCCGGCAGCGACATGCCGAGTGCCTCGCACAGCGAGTTCATCGTCGTCGCCGTGCCCATGGTGTTGCAATAGCCGGTGGACGGCGAGCCCGAGGCGACCAGCTTGAGAAAGCCGGGGTAGTCCAGCTCGCCCTTGGCCAGCATCTGCCGCGCCTTCCACACGATGGTGCCCGCGCCGGTGCGCTCGCCCTCGTGCCAGCCGTTGAGCATCGGGCCGACCGACAGGGCGATCGCCGGAATGTTGACGGTGGCCGCGGCCATCAGCGCCGAGGGAGTCGTCTTGTCGCAGCCGATCGTGAGCACCACGCCGTCGAGCGGGTAGCCGTAGAGCACTTCGACGAGGCTGATATAGGCGAGGTTGCGGTCGAGCCCGGCGGTCGGGCGCTTGCCGGTTTCCTGAAGCGGATGGGTGGGGAACTCGATCGGGATGCCGCCCGCGTCGCGGATGCCTTCCTTGACGCGCTCTGCCAGCACGATGTGGTGGCGGTTGCAGGGCACGAGGTCGCTGCCCGACTGGGCGATGCCGATGATCGGCCGGTCGGACTGCATCTCCTCGATCGACAGCCCGTAGTTCAGATAGCGCTCGAGATAGAGCGCGGTCATGTCCGGGTTGTCGCGATTGTCGAACCACGAGCGCGAACGCAGGGTCGGGCGGGTTGCAGTGCCGGTGGTGGTGGCGGTGTCGTCGGCGGAAGAAATGTCGGCCTCCCTCAAGCTCGCTAGCCCATCGATGCCGCAACGTGCAGCGGCCCTCGCGGGAGCGTTGATGGAGCGGCTACCACTGCGTTTTTTTCGTGGCAACCTATTTATACGACAAATACGTCTTGTCGGACCAAGAACAGAAAGCTATGAGCGCCGGGAAGGCCCGATCAAGGGGCCGATTGTTCCTGGAGGGAGGCCCTAATGAATCGCATAGCCCATTCGCTCGTCCTGACGTCGTCGGCCTTGGCCATGATGGCCTGGTCGCCCGTCCATGCGCAGGAAGCGCAGGACGCCGCCGCGCCGACCGTCGCGGACGAAGCCGGCAACGAGATCGTCGTCACCGGCCAGCGCGCCAGCCTCGAGGCGGCGCGCAACGTCAAGAAGAATTCGGATCTCGTCGTCGATTCGATCGTCGCGGAAGACATCGGCAAGCTGCCCGACACCTCGGTCGCCTCCGCGCTGCAGCGCGTTGCCGGCGTCCAGGTCGTCAACGGCTTCAACAACGAAATCCAGAGCCCGATCGTGCGCGGCCTGGGCGACATCCTGACCACGCTCGACGGACGCGAGATCTTCACCGGCGTCGGCCGCGGCTTCTCGTTCCAGGATCTTCCGGCCGAAGCGATCGGCGGCATCGACGTCTACAAGTCGAACTCGGCGAACCTCATCGAAGGCGGCGTCGCGGGCGTCATCGACATGAAGCTGCAGAAGCCCTTCAACTTCGACAAGGGCCTGACCATCGCCGCCAACGGCCGCGTCTACAACGGCCGCGTCTCGGACAAGACCAGCTACACCGCCGGCCTGCTCGTCGCCAACACCTGGGACGTGGGCGACGGCCGCATGGGCGCGCTGATCGACGTGTCCTACGCGCGCAACAACTTCAGCCGCCCGGTCTCGTTCAACTGCGACCCGCGCTCGACCAACCACGGCCCGGCCGGCGCGCCGAACCTGGTCCTGCCGACCTGCGTGGGCGGCACCACCGATACCGGCCACAACACCCGTCCGCAGGTCAACGCCGCGCTGCAGTGGGAAGTGACCCCCGAACTCGAACTGTACCTCGACGGCGTCTACACCGGCTACCGCTCGACCTTCGCGACCAACTTCATCTTCGCCGACCTGTTCGCCGGCAGCAGCATCAGCAACGCAACGGCAGGCAGCGACTGCTTCTCGTCGCCGGTCAACGGCGCGGGCTTCCTTGGCGGCGGCAATGACCCGGTCGAGAACCTGTGCATCGGCCAGTCGGCGACCTTCAACGGCGTCGACGCGCTGACCAGCACGCAGGCCAAGAAGCAGCGGACCGACCAGTACGTGCTGGGCGGCGGCGCGAAGTGGAACACCGACACCGTCCATGTCGTGTTCGACGCCAGCTACATCCAGTCGAAGAACTCGAACCGCGCGATCATCGTCGACGTCGCCAAGCACAACACCGCCGTCGACGTGGTGGTGGACGACAACGGCCACGGCACCACCAACATGCAGGGCAACCCGCTCGGCAACCCGGATGGCTTCGTCTTCGCGAACACGCTGTTCCAGGACCTGAACAAGTCCAACAGCCGCCAGTACGCCTTCAAGCTCGACACCGCGTTCGACATCGACAGCAACTTCCTGCGCCAGGTCCAGATCGGCGCGCGCTACAGCGACCGCCAGGGCACGTTCCGCGCCGTCGCCGGCGGCCCCTCGTTCCCGGGGCCGAACCGCGGCACGCTGGTGTCCTCGGTCGGCCTGCCGTCGGACTTCATGGTCAGCTCGCCTGACACGATCCCGTACATCAACGGCGGTCAGCACTGGTACACCCCCAACGCCGACTACCTGCTGAACAACACCGACGAGCTGCGCGCGCTCTACGGCGCTCCGGCCGGCGACCCGGCCTGGGATCCGACCCGCAACTACGACGCGGCGGAAAAGACCTTCGCGGGCTATATTCAGGGCAAGTACCAGCTCGACATCGGCGACGTCTCGGCGATCGACGGCCTGGTCGGCGTGCGCATCGTCAGCACCAACCGCACGATCGACGGCACCTCGCGCGTGATCGGCGGCGCGGCCGGCGGCGGCGACCTGTTCGTGCCGATCAACCGCGACACCACCGACGTCTACGTCCTGCCCAACGCCAGCATCCGCTTCAAGGCGAACGACCAGCTGCAGTTCCGCGCGACTTACGCCAAGACCATGTCGCGTCCGACCTTTGGGGACCTCAACCCCGGCCTGTCGCTGGCGGCTCCCGGCGGCAACCCGAACGTCATCCTGGCGGGCGCGGGCGGCAACCCGGACCTCAAGGCCCAGCAGTCGGACAACTTCGACGTGACCGCCGAATACTACTTCGGCCGTTCCAGCTACGTCTCGGTGGCGGGCTACCTGCGCAAGCTGACCGACCGCGTGGCGCCTGACACCTCGATCCAGGTGATCGACGGCCAGACCTACCAGATCACGCAGCCGCGCAACCTCGGCTCCTCGGAGCTGAAGGGCGTCGAAGTCGCCGGCCAGGCGTTCCTCGACTTCCTGCCCGAGGGCTTCGACGGCTTCGGCCTGATGGGCACGTTCACTTTCGCGGACAGCAAGGTGACCACCAAGGGCGACCTGCTCGAAGGCCAGCAGCTGCTGGGCGTCTCGAAGTACAGCTACACCGCCGGCGCGCTCTACGAGAAGTACGGCATCACCGCGCGCGTGGTCTACACCTGGCGCTCGGGCTACAACGAGACGGCGTTCGGCGCGGGCACGCTCACCGGTTCGACGGACTCGGTGCAGTTCAACAAGGTCAAGTCCAACGGCCGCCTCGACTTCTCGGTCGGCTACGACGTGACCCCGAACATCACCGTCACGGTCGACGGCGTGAACGTGAACGGCGGCAAGTACTACAGCTACTTCGACACTCCCGCCTTCCCGCACGATGTCCGCATCGACGACAAGTTCTACGGTGCCAGCATCCGCGTGAAGTACTGATACGAGAATCCGGGGCGGGGGCCGAGCGCAAGCGGCCCATCCTCCAAGCGCTCCCGGTAGGGCGGGACGGCAGCGATGCCGTCCCGCCTTTTTCGTTCAGCGAACTCTGTAACGCTTCGCCGGATCGTTCTAGACAAGTGTCCATATAGATGTTGTCGCAGCGCCTCCCGGTGGCAGAACCCTCGCAATAGGGAAAAACGGGACAGGCCGAGGGAATCGGCCGCCCGGGGAGGGGACAACATGAAAAAGCAGCACGGGATACCCGCGAGTCCGGTCCGCAGGCGCGCGATGCGCCGCCTGCTCGCACTGACGGCGCTGTCGGGCGCGGTGCCGATGGCGCCCGCTCTGGCGCAGGACACGGCGGAGGTGGACGCCAACGCCATCATCGTCACCGCCCAGCGCCGCGCGGAGGCGGTGGAGGACGTGCCGATGTCGGTCGCGGTGCTGCCGCAGGGCACGCTGAGCGATCTCGGCATCAACTCGGTGCGCGACCTCACCAACGTCACCACCGGCCTGCAGGTGAACAACAGCGGCTCGTACCCGCAGCCCGCCATCCGCGGCATCACCACGATCAACGCGGGCGCCTACGAGAACAACGTCGCGCTCTTCGTCGACGGGCTCTACCAGTACACGGCGCAGGTCTTGAACATGGAACTGCCCAACGTCCAGAACATCCAAGTGCTGAAAGGCCCGCAAGGCACGCTCTACGGCCGCAATGCCACCGGCGGGGCGATCCTCATCGACACGCTGGACCCCGGCGCGACCTGGGAGGGCAGCGCCGAGGCCACCTACGGCCGCTTCGACGACAAGCGTCTGCGCGGATACGTCGCCGGGCCGGTGAGCGACATGGTCGGCATCAGCCTCGCGGGCACGATCCGCCGCACCGACGGCTATTACAAGAAGGCCAGCTTCACCACCCCGGGCGAGTTCGACGGGCGCACGCTGGGGCTCAAGCAGGATTCGATCCGCGCCAAGCTCAAGTTCGACCTGACCGACACCTTCCGCGCCACGCTCGCCTACAACTACATGCGCGCTAGCGACCCGCGCGGGGTGTTCTTCACCGCGACCGAGAACGTCTCCACGCCCTATACCGGCGCCAACGCCACCCGCCCGCGCAACCTCGGCGAAGTGGCGGGCGACGCCTTCAACCTCGACCTCAAGCAGCACGAGGGTTCGGTGAAGCTCGAACTCGACACCGGGCTGGGCACCCTGCGTTCGATCACCGGCTATACGGCGGGCAACCTGCGCACCACCTACGACGCCGACGGCACCTACAACGCGACCAGCTATTCGGATTCGATCATCCACGACCGCACCTGGCAGGAGGCGGTGGACTTCACCATCGACGCGATCGACCGGCTCGACCTCATCGTGGGCGGCACCTACTACCACATTCACACCACCTATGATCCCGACTACGCTAACGTGGCCTTCGTCGCGCCCGCAGGGTCGCCGCCGGGCACGCCGCTGTCGAGCTACCGCCGCCTGCAGGAGATCAACTTCTGGCGCACCAAGGAGGCATGGGCGGGCTTCGTCGACGCTACCTTCCACGCCACCGACAAGCTCAGCATCAATCTCGGCGGGCGCTACAGCAAGGAGACGCAGGACGTCGCGGCCCAGAAGAACATCTTCTGCACGACGCCCGCCACCTGCACCGTCGGCGCCGTCATCGCCACCCCCTACACCAGCGAGACCTCGTCGCAGGGATCGAGCTACAGCAAGTTCACCCCGCGCGCCTCGATCCGCTACGAACTGGCGCCGCGCACCAACATCTACGCATCCTATTCCAAGGGTTTCCGCGCCGGCGAGTGGAACTCGGTGCCCCCGGTCGACACCAACATGGCGCTGTGGAAGACGCTCGGCCAGATCGGCCAGGAATCGGTCGACGCCTTCGAGCTGGGCTTCAAGACCGCCGGCCGCCGCCTGCGGCTCGACCTCGCCGCGTTCTACTACGACTACAAGGACCTGCAGGTCAGCTACACCACCTTCGTCCCGCCGACCAACCTCGCGGTCGTCAGCCTCCAGTCGGTGCCCAAGGCAAAAGTCCGCGGCGCCGAGGCGACCGTCGACTACGAGCCGATCGACAACCTCCACGTCCGCGCGGGCGCCACGCTGCTCCATGCGCGCTACGGCGACGGCTCGGTCTTCGTGGGATCGAGCGTGAACCTTGCCGGCACCGGCTACAACCTCAACGACGATCCGCTGAAGGTCTTCCCCAACCGCAGCGCGGTCGCCATGGACATCTCGGGCGACCAGATGGCCCGCGCCCCGGACTTCACCGCCTTCGCCGGGATCGACTACCTGATCGAAAAGGGTGACGGCGGCCTGCGCTTCGCTGTGAACGCCAAGTATACCGACAGCTACGTCGTCACCAACCCCTCGCTCTGGGGCGGCGAGCCCCTGGCGGCCTACAACGCCCGCAAGGCGCTCGACCCCGATGCGTTGCCGAACAACGGCGCGATCCTGGCGGGCACGCCCTACGCCGACCGCTCCGACGACCAGCGCGCGCGGCAGGGCAAGTACGTCCTGCTCAACGCCTCGGTCACATGGACCGACCCCACCGACCACTACTACGTGCGCGTCTGGGGCAACAACCTCACCGACGTGACCTACAAGGTCCACTACAATCCGAGCAGCCAGACTTACGCGCCGGTCGGCGAACCGCTGACCTACGGCCTGAGCATCGGCTACAAGTTCGGGGCGTGAGCCGCGCCGTGTAGCAGGGGGGCGGGACCGGGCGATTGCGGCGCCCGGTCCTGTTTACCGCCTCAGGACAGCAAACGCGGCACCGACATCGTGCGGATGCTGAAGCGCGCGTCGGGATGTTCCTTGCCCTCGCGGTGTTCGGCGCGGTGCTGGACGACGCCGTTCTTGCCGAAGCCTTGCACGACCGGGCGGTTTGTCTTGCTCGACAGCCACAGGCGCAGCAGGTGGCGCTTGCGCTGGGGTTCGGGGTAGTCCTGGAACTCGGTGCGCGAGTGGAGCGCGGCGTAGTTCGACAGCCACTGGATGTCGCCGGGGCGGAAGTCCATGGCGATGGCCATGCCGGGCTCGTAAGTGATCTCGTCGAAGAGGCGCAGCACTTCGAGCTGGTCCTCGGTCAGTTTCGGCACGCCGGGATAGTTCTGCGCGGTGACGATGTAGAGCGAGCCCGCGTACATCGAGAATACGCCTTCCTCCACGCTCACCACCGGCGAGGTGTAGGTGTCCGACGGCGCTTCCTGGTCCTGCCGCCGCCAGTCCCAGTGGAACGGCTCGAGCAGCAGGTGGGCGAGGTCGGGGCGGCGGCGCAGGATCTCGTTGTAGATTTCCGCGCCAGAGACGAGGCACGACAGCCCGCCTTCCTTCGCGCCGCGCAGGCACATCAGCGAGACGATGTCCGAGCTGTCCGAATGGTATACCAGCTTGTCGCGCACCTTCGAGGACTTGGCGGTGGGATCGTCCATGGTCTTGTCCGAGGTCGCGTAGACGTGGTCGAGCAGATCGCCCATCTCGTTCTGGCGGATGGCGTCGCCCATGTGCAGGCCCAGCACGTAGTAGATCGCCGAGGACAGGGCGTCTGAATACTGGTCCGAGCGCAGGCCGCGCACCAGCACGAAGCCGCGCCCGAAATCGACGTCCTCGCGCCACGACTTCACCGCATCGGCGCAGGCGCCGAGCGGATACTCCTCCGCCTGCACGAAGCGCAGGTCGGGGTCGGCGTCGAGGAAGCGCTTGCCCAGCGTCTCGAGTTCGGCGACCTGAACGTCGCTCAGCTCGTAGATCCAGTCCTGCCCCTCCATCAGCTTGTCGCCGCGCCAGGCGGCGGCGGTCAGGACGGGGGACGGGATTTCGGCGACGGTCATGCGGGGGCTCTCCATTGGCGCGTTGGGGCACCCTAGCCGATTTCGCCCCCGCCCGTCTTGATGCTGGACGCACGCGAACGTGCGTTATCCGTGCGCGGGGCGAGGTCGCGGTTGCAGGTCTTGAACTTGTCCGAGGGCCATCGATGAGGCTAGGCCGACGGCGGCGCGGGGGCATAGGTTGCGTCAGTCCACTCCCATCCGAGGACATGCATGAGCAAGTACCTGCTTCTGATCGACTTCATCTCCGACCTCGTCGGCCACGACCCGATGGCGGGAGAGATCGCCCGGCGCGGTGTTCTCGCCAATGCCGGCGCCGTGCTGGCAAAGGCGCGCGAGGCGGGCATTCCCGTCGGCCACGTGCGCGTCGCCTTCAGCGCGCCGGACCTGCCCGAAGCCCCAGCCCGCTCGCCGCTGTTCGCCCGCTTCAAGGGGCTGGGCGTGCTCCAGCTCAGTTCGCCCGGCGTGGACTTCGCGGACCAGGTCGCGCCCACGGAGGGCGAGGCGGTGATCCTCAAGCACCAGGTCAGCCCGTTCTGGCAGACCGCGCTCGACGCCGAACTGGAAAAGCACGGCGTGACCGAGCTGTACCTGGCGGGCGTATCGACCACCTTGGCGATCAGCGCCGCCGTGCGCGAAGGCCATGACCGCGGTCTCGCGGTGACGGTGATCGCGGACGCCTGCGCCGCCCACTCCCTCGCCGCGCACGAAGCGGAGCTGGAGGCGTTCGGCCCGCTCTGCACCGTCAGCAGGGCAGCGGAGATCGACTTCGCCGCCTGAGGGCGGCGGATCGACAAACGAAAGGGCGTCGCAGCATCTGCGGCGCCCTTTCGTTTGTCCATTTTCCTACATCGCGGCGGCTTGCTACCTTCGCACAGGTTCTTTCACATCGTCGGAAATCCAGCCGGTGTCTCCTTCAAGGACGGGTGCCCCGCGCACGTACTTCATCAACTAAACCCCCTCCACACCCGACACGGCGAGAGGCGCCGGATTCCGTAGCCACGCCGATTTGCATACAGATGGCGCGCACAAGGCATCAAGCCGAATTGACCCCCCGATATTTGTATACTAAATTGCGGGTGAGAGGTGGACTACCATGAGTGACGACTCGCTGACGCAGACCTACGCCGTCGCCTTCGGCGGAAAGGCGGGGTTCGGACGCTCGCCCGCGCTGGTCCTGATCGACTTCGTCGAAGCCTATTTCGCGGCCGAGAGCCCGCTCCATGCCGGCGTGGAAGAGGCGCTGGCATCTGCGCTGCGGGTCCGCGCCGTGGCACGAGAGGCCGGCATCCCGGTGATCCTGACCAACGTCGCCTACCACCCCGGCGGCATTGACGGCGGCCGCTTCTTCGAGAAAGTGCCGGCCCTGCGGGCGTTCGAGGCCGGCAATCCGATGGGCGCCTGGCCGCACGGGCTGGTCCCCCATGCGGACGAGATCGTCCTCACCAAGCAGTACCCCAGCGCCTTCTTCGGCACTTCGCTGGCCTCCACCCTGACCGCGCGCGGGATCGACCAGGTGATCCTCACCGGCCTGTCGACCAGCGGCTGCGTGCGTGCCAGCTGCGTCGATGCCGTCTCCCACGGCTTCCGCACCGCCGTCGTCGCGGAAGGCTGCGGGGACCGCCACCCCGGCCCGCACGAGGCGAACCTCTTCGACATGAACGCCAAGTACGCCGACGTCGTATCCGAGGATGAGATCGTCGCCTACCTGGGCTCGCTGGGGACACCGCAATGATCGAAATCGTCGAAGTCGCCCCGCGTGACGGCCTGCAGAACGAAAAGGTCCTCGTCTCGCTGGAGGACAAGGCCGAACTGATCGCCCGCAGCATCGATTTCGGGGCCCGGCGCATCGAGGTCGGCAGCTTCGTCAATCCGAAGAAAGTGCCGCAGATGGCGGGCACCGACGAACTCGTGGCGATGCTCCCCCGGCGTGCCGATGTGACCTACATCGGCCTCGTCATGAACCAGCGCGGCCTCGATCGGGCGCTCGCCGCCGGGATCGACGAGGCGGGCGCGGTCTGCGTCGCGACCGATACCTTCGCCATGCGCAACCAGGGCCAGACGAGCGCCGATTCCGTGGCCATCGCGGCTGATATCGTCCGCGGCGCCATTGCCGCCGGCAAGGGCGGGCAGGCCACCATCGCCGCCGCCTTCGGCTGCCCCTTCGAGGGCGAAGTGCCGCAGGACCGCGTCGTTGCCATGGCCCGCAAGCTTGCCGAGGCGGGGCCCCGCGAGATCGCGCTGGCGGACACCATCGGCGTCGCCTCGCCCGGCCAAGTCGATGCGCTGGTGCGCGCAGTGGCCGAGGCAATCGGGCCGATCCCGGTGCGCGTCCATTTCCACAACACCCGGGGTAGCGGCCTGGCAAATGCATGGATCGCGGTGGCGGCAGGGGCGAGCGTGGTCGACTCCTCGCTCGGAGGGCTGGGGGGCTGCCCTTTCGCGCCCAAGGCCACCGGCAACGTGCCGACCGAAGACGTGGTCTACATGTTCGAGCGCTCCGGCCTCGCCACGGGGCTCGACCTCGACCGCGTGATCGCGGCGTCGCAGTGGCTGGAAGGCGTGATGGGCGGGCCGCTTCGCGGCATGGTTTCGATCGCCGGAAACTTCCCGGCCTCGGCGCAGAATTGAAGCAACAGGAAGATTGTCGATGACGAATGAAGGTGCTCTCGCCGGAATCCGCGTGATCGAACTCGGCCAGCTGATCGCCGGGCCGTTCTGCGGCCAGCTGCTGGGCGACATGGGCGCCGAGGTCATCAAGGTCGAGCCTCCGCAGGTCGACGGAAAAGGCGGCGGCGACCCGATGCGCAACTGGGGCCACGGCGAGGCGAAGCTGTGGTGGGAAGTCGTGGCGCGCAACAAGAAGTCGGTCAGCGCTAATCTGCGCATCGCCGAGGGGCAGGAGATCGTGCGCAGGCTGGTCGCGCACGCCGATATTCTCATCGAGAACTTCAAGCCCGGCACGATGGAGAAGTGGGGCCTCGGCCCCGACGCGCTCCATGCGATCAACCCGCGCCTCATCATCGTGCGAGTGTCGGGCTACGGCCAGACCGGTCCCTATTCCTCGCGCGCGGGCTTCGGCGGCATCGGCGAGGCCATGGGCGGGTGGCGCTACATCGTCGGCGATCCCGACCGCGCACCTAGCCGGATGGGCGTCTCGATCGGCGACAGCCTTGCCGCGACATATGGCTGCATGGGCGCGCTGGCCGCGCTCCATGCACGCGAGCGGACAGGCAAGGGCCAGGTCGTCGACAGCGCGCTCTACGAGGCGGTGCTGCAGGTGATGGAGAGCCTGGTGCCGGAATACATGGTGTCCGACCATGTCCGCCAGCGCTCGGGCTCGATCCTCGAAGGCATCGCGCCGTCCAACGTCTATCCCGCAAGCGACGGCGAGTACCTGATCGGCGCCAACCAGGACGCTATCTTCAAGCGGCTTTGCGAGGCGATGGGCCGCCCGGAACTCGGCGAGGACGAGCGGTATTCGACCCATATCGCCCGCGGACTTCACCAGCGCGAGCTGGACGACCTCATCGCCGAATGGACCCGCACGCTGACGGTCGAGGAACTGGAGGCGAAGATGATCGAATTCTCGATCCCCGCCGGCAAGATCTACCGTGCGGCCGAGATGCTGGAGGACCCGCATTTCGAGGCGCGCGAGGCACTCGTCGAGATGGAGCACCCGCGCTGGGGCACCTACAAGATGCAGAACGCCTTTCCCAAGCTCTCCGACACGCCCTCGTCGGTGCGCCGCCGCGCGCCGCTGGAGATCGGGCAGGACAACGCCGAGGTCTACGGACAACTGCTGGGGATGAGCGCGGACGACATCACCGCGCTGCAGGCCCGGCAGGCGATCTGAGATATACTATGCGCCCGCCTCGGATGGCTTGAGGCGGGCGTGCAAAGCGCGGCGGATGTGCGCGATCATCAGCGCCTCGGCCCAGTCGGGGTCGCCCTGCGCCAGCGCGGCGGTGATCTCGGTGTGCTCGAGATGGCTGCGCGCCAGCTGCTCGCGGTCGTAGGCCATGGCGGTCTGCTGAACGACCGGCTGCATGACAAGGCGCCCGAGCAGCGCCGCGAGACGGTCGGACGCGGCGATCTCCAGGATCAGCGAGTGGAACTGCGCGTTGGCGGCAAGGTAGGCCTGCACGTCGAGGTCCGGCGCATCGAGCACGGCGCGCAGACCTTCGTTGATGGTGCTTAGCCGCGCGATCTGCCCCTTGTTGGCGCGAGTGGCGGCACGGCGGACGGCGTAACCTTCGAGCATCCCGCGCAGGGTGAAGACTTCCTCGATGTCCTCCATCGTCCATTCGGCGACGAACGAGCGCTGGCTGTCGGTGCGGCGCACGAACAGTTCGGTCTCCAGTCGGCGGATGGCATCGCGCACCGGCGTGCGGGAGACCCCGCAGATGACCGCGAGCTCCTCTTCCTTGAGCTGCGTTCCCGGGGCGAGATCGCCCGAGAGGATGCGCCCGCGCAGCTCGAGGTAGGCCTGGTCGCTGGCTTTCGACAAACTGGGAATCCTTGGGCGGCGGGTGGAGGCGGGACAGTATACAAATTCCGTCCCGCCTGCGAGCGCCGTTATTCCCAGCTTCCCCCGAGCGCCCGGAACAAGTCCACTTGCGCGAAGGCGACGTCGCGGGTGGCGGCGGCCGAGTCCGCCTCGGACTGGGCGAGGGTGCGCTGGGCGTCGAGGACGTCGAGCGAATCGATCTCGCCGCGGCTCTGGCGGGCCAGGCTGACGTTGGCCGCGCGGTCCGCCGCATCACGCGAGGCGGCGAGGCGTTCCTTGCGCAGCAGCGCGTTGCGGTAGGCGGAGAGCGCGGTTTCGGTCTCGCCGAGCGCCCGCAGGACGGTGCCGTCGAAGGTCGCGAGGTCGGCCTTGGCGTCGGCGCGGGCGCCGCCGATGCGGGCGCGGATCGCCTCCTGGTTGGGGAAGGCCCAGGAAATCATCGGCCCCAGCAGCCAGCGCAGCGGGCCGCCGCCTC
>NZ_AKKE01000034.1 GCF_000281975.1 Novosphingobium sp. AP12
CTGCCGATACGGCTGCCGACAGCGCCGATGCCGATGGTTCGAATTCTCCGCTTGGCGAGATCGTCGTTGCCGCCGAGCGCACCAACGTGACGCTGCAGAAGGCGTCGCTGTCGGTTACCGGTGTCACCGACGACACGCTCAACAAGTCCAACATCACCGAGATCACAGGCCTGAACGGTAGCGTGCCCGGCCTCGTGGTCGCCAAGAGCGGCGGCGGTGAGCGTCTGATCTCGATCCGCGGCATCGGCTCGGAAACGCCTGAGAATCCGAATACCCAGCCCGGCGTCTCGTTCCACGTCGATGGCGTGTACATCTTCAACTCGATCGCCGCCAACGCCGCCTTCATCGATGTCGCGCAGGTCGAAGTGCTGCGCGGGCCGCAGGGCACGATGTACGGTCAGGGCTCGACGGGCGGCACTATCAATGTGGTGTCCAAGCAGCCCGAGCCCGGCGAATTTTCCGGCTCCGCCAATGTCGGTTACGGCAACTACAACCTGCTCAAGGCTGACGCGGCGCTCAACGTGCCGATTGGGGAGACTTTGGCGGTTCGCGGTGCGGTCCAGCATTATCGCCACGATGGTTACGCCAAGGCGACCAGCGTTGCGGGCGATCCCGACTACGAATTGGACGACGCCGATGAATGGGGCGGAAAGTTGGCGGTCAAGTGGCAGCCGACCGACCGCATATCGGTACTTCTCAGCACCATCCAATACAAGGGCGACAACAATGCCGCCGCCCAGCGCAATATTTTGGACCCTAACCCCGACAAGCGCGAGCTGACGCAGGACTTCCCGGGGAAGACTTACATCCGAACGCAGCTTTACTACGGCGTCATCAAGTTCGACATGGGCGGTGCGACCTTCAGCTCGATCACGAGCTACCAGAAGCTGCACAGTAACCTGTCCTGGGACGGCGATGGCCTGAACACGGACCTGTTCTACAATCTCACGAACACCACCCAGCCGGGCGCCGGCGTGCGCTACGATCACATCGCCGCCTGGGAGCAGCACACCAAGTCGTGGACGCAGGAATACAACCTCGCCTCCGATAGCGACGGACCGTTCCGCTGGATCGTCGGCGGCGTCTACCTGCACTCGACCAACAACAACTACATCAACGAATACCGCGCCGCGACCGGCGATGGGTTGAACGCGCCGTTGCCGGTCGACACGCCCTACAACGACCCGCGTGTCTCGACCTTCACCTACGCGGAGCTCTCGTCGATCACGCGTGAGGCTTATGCCGGCTACGTGCAGGCCACCCTCGACGTGACCGACAAGCTCTCGGTCACCGCGGGTGCGCGCTACAACCACGACAAGTACAGCGGGCAGGGCGACAGCCAGGCCGGGCCCACGACGGACAAGACCTCGGGGCCTTACCTCCAGCCCACTCCGGGCGTCGGCACCACTACGGCCCGCGTTACCGGCAAGTTCGCGGTGGACTACGACCTGTCGCCGCAGAACATGCTCTACGCCAGCTATACGCGCGGCTTCAAGCCGGGCGGCATCAACAGCTCGGCCTCGCAGGGCAACTCCTCGTATACGATCTTTGGGTTCGACAGCGGCGTGAAGCCCACGTTCAAGCCCGAGACGCTGGACTCGATCGAGGTCGGCTCGAAGAACCGTTTCTTCGGCAACACGCTGCAGATCAACGCATCGGCGTTCTACTACTTCTACAAGAACCTGCAGTTCCTTGAGGAAGACGCCGTGCTGTTCGCCGACGGCATCAGCAACGGACCCAAGGCGGAAGTCTTCGGCGCCGAGTTCGAGGCCGACTGGCGCGCGACGGAGCACCTCCGGTTCGAGGGTTCGCTCTCGCTGCTGCACGGCGAGTTCAAGGGCGATTACCTTGCGCTCAATCCGACCGCAGCGGATGCGGCTCAGGTTGCGGCAGGGTTCGCGGGCACCGGCGGGTTCTATGGCAACTTCGGCCCGGCGACTTTCGCCCGCGAAGCTGCCCGCCAGAACATCAACGGCAACAAGATCCCGAAGATGCCCTCCGTGCAGGGTTCGGCGGCGGTCTCGTGGACTGGCCAGATCGGCTCGGGCGAGTTCACCGCGCGCGCGCAGTACATCTATCGCGGAAAGTTCGAATCCCGCGTCTTCGGCACGCCCGTGCAGGACGACACGCCGGACTATTCGCAGGTCAACCTCTTCGCCAACTACGACTTTGGCGATACCGGCTTCCGCGCTTCGGTGACGGTGACGAACGTGTTCGACACCAATGGCGTCAACTCGCGCTTCACCGATCCCTATGGCAGCGGGCAGATCTCCGACACCTTCATTGCTCCGCGGCAGGCGATCTTCTCGGTCGGCTACAAGTTCTGAAGACGACGAGACTGCCTTCGGGCCGATGCATCAACGGGAGGGCCGTCGCCAGTTGGCGGCGGCCTGATCGTGCGTCTCACCAAGGAAGGTAATCGATCGATGCTGCAGACCCCCGAAGCCATGGTGCTAACGCCGCCCACCCGTTCGCGCAGGTCGGCGGCGATGGTGATCCTGGCCGCGACGGTGGGCGCGTTCTTCTCGATCACGCCGACGCTTTCGACCACCATGGGCGTGTTCCTCAAGAGCATCGCGGCGGATTTCGGCTGGAGCCGCACTGCCGTCGCGGGCGCGCTCAGCGCCTGCGCCGTGGGCACGGCGATCGCCTGTCCCTTCGCGGGCATTCTCGCGGACTGCTTCGGACCCCGCCGCATCGCGCTTGGCGGCTGCGTGGCACTGGCGGCGACCATCCTCGCCATATCCACGGTCCCGGCGAACCTGGCAGTCTACTACGCGCTGTTCTTCCTCGCCGGTGTCGTGGGCGCTCTGCCCAACACGCTGGCCTTCACGCGCATTCTTGCTTCATGGTTCGACCGGACGCGCGGCCTCTGGACCGGCTTCAGCGGCGGCGTCGGCTATGGCGGGGGCTCACTGGTCTTCGCGATGATCGCCGGGCAGGCACTGCTTCATCTCGGCTGGCGCGGCGGCTTCGTAGTGATCGCGGCGCTCATGGCGCTGGTGGCGCTGCCGGTCATGGCGTTCTGGCTGCGCGAGGCGCCGCAGGAGGGTGGACAGCCTGGCACCATCGACGCCGCCCCGCTGCCCGGTGACAGCCTGCGAGAGGCCATGCGGCGACCGGTGTTCTGGTGGATGTTCTCGATCTTCCCCCTCGGCGCGGGCTGCATGACCTCGCTGTTCACGACGATCGTCCCGCTGCTGACCGATCGCGGCATCCCCATCGGCCAGGCGGTGGGCGTGATCCAGGCCTTCGCCTTCTCGACGATCCTGGCCGAGCCCTTCGCGGGCTGGCTCGCCGACCGTTCGCGCCGCCCGCTTATCCTCGTGCCGCTGTTCCTCATCGCCGCGCTCGGGACCACGCTGCTGGTGCTGGTCCAGAGCGGGCCGGTGCTGCTGCTTTCGGGCGTGCTCATGGGGCTGGGCGCGGGCATGGAATTCACGCTGCTGCTCTACATGGTGACGCGCTATTTCGGACTGCGCGAGTTCGGGCGGATCGCCGGCGTGTTCCTGGCGGGCACACTGGGCTTCGGCGCGATCGTCCCGCTGATCCTCAACGGCACCTTCGACCTGACCGGCAGCTACGACCCGGCGATCTACGCCGTTATCGCGGTGCTGATCTACAGCGGCGTCGCTATCCTCGCCTTCGGTCCCTACCGCTACGCCCACGCCCATGGAGCGGGGCCGTAGCGAAAGTTCAGGGCTTTGGTTCGGTGAGCTTCGTCCGGTCGAAATAGGCCGCGTCGATCATGTCGAAGGCGTCCTTGTCCAACTTCTCGCGCACGACCGGGCCCTGGTCGGCGAACTCGAGCAGCCTGTCGCCCTTCGCATCGTAGCGCGGCCATTCGGGAGCGCCCGTGCCATTCGGGTTGCCGGTCTTGGCGAAGCGCAGCCAGTAGCCGCTCATCGCCTCCGCCATGGGGGTGTCGGCGGCGCCTTCCTCGAACTGCGCCCCGCTGACCTCGTTGCGCATGGCGAGGCTGATCTCGGCCGAGTGGCGCGCGCCCGGGATCTTGCCGCGCGCGGCCACAGGCACATAGCTGAAGTGGTAGAGGTAGGTCGGCCCCCCTGTGGCGGCGGAGCGGCGGGCGAGGAAGCGTGCCGGCGCGGTCATGAAGGCATCGCCCCAAAGGTGCTGCATCGCATCGCGCTCGGGCACCGCGCCATCCTCGCGGTAGATCGCCATGAGCGGGGCAGCATTGCCGCCCATCGCCGGGATCACGGCGGCCTCGGCGCCCGGTATGTACTTTAGCAGGCTGTCCTCCCACGAGTTCGCGCCGACCATGTAGGGCACGCGGGCGATGTCGCCCTTGAGGAATGCCTCGTCGACGGGCTGGGGCACGATCCGGCCATCGATGATGATGCCGCCCAGCACCAGCGGGTCCTTGGGGCCGAGCACGGTGGCCGCCGGCAGCGCTCGCATCGCGGTGAGGTCGTCGTCCGCGATGCCGAGCGAACGGGTCCAGTCGAGGCCGGTCTTCTCCGCCTCGGGCATGTATGTGTCGAGCCGCCGGCCGAAGCCCTTCTGTCCGCCGCCCGACTGCGAGATCGCGCGGGTGAACAGT
This sequence comes from Novosphingobium sp. AP12, assembly GCF_000281975.1. Lineage (GTDB taxonomy): Bacteria > Pseudomonadota > Alphaproteobacteria > Sphingomonadales > Sphingomonadaceae > Novosphingobium. The sequence goes on from NZ_AKKE01000034.1 coordinate 4,565, forward strand.
CCCCGCGCCTTGGGGGAAGCCATCAGTGCGTTGACCGAGAAGGCGCCCGCGGACTCGCCGAATACGGTGACATTGGCGGGATCGCCGCCGAACGCCGCGATGTTGTCCTGCACCCAGCGCAACCCCGCCATCTGGTCCATCAGGCCGTAGTTGGCGAGCATGCCGTCCTCGTCCCTCGCACTGAGCGCGGGGTGGGCGAACCACCCGAAGCGAGCGAGGCGGTAGTTCACGCCGACCACGATCACGCCCTCGCGGGCCAGGTTCGCGCCCTCGTAGACCGGCCACGACGCCGACCCCATCGCGAATGCGCCGCCGTAGATCCACACCATCACCGGCAGCTTGCTCTTCGGCTTGGCGCCCGCAGGCCGCCAGACGTTGAGCGTCAGGCAATCCTCGCTGACCGGGCGGACGTAGGCGGCGCTGGGCGGCGCATCGAGCGGCCACTGCATGCAGTCTGCGCCGTATGCGCCGGCCTTGCGCAGGCCCTTCCAAGGCTCGACAGGCTGCGGCGCCCGCCAGCGCAGCGCCCCGATCGGCGGCGCCGCGAACGGCACGCCGAGGAAAGCATCGACTGCGCCGTCGCGCTTGCCCTCCAGCTTGCCCGCCTTGGCGGCGACCACCGGGGCCGCGTCTTCCGCAGCCGCCTGCGCGGTCGATGCCAGCAGCGCCAAGACGGTTGCGGCGGCCATGGGGAGGCGAAAGCTGCGTCGTGTCGTTAAGATAGCGCGACTCCTTGCTCGGGATTACATGCAAATAGCAAAGGGTATTAAACCGCTTGATGCATGGCATATTTTGAGTAGCCTGCTCTTTGCGGCGCGCGCGGTAAAGTTTGTGCGCATGGGCCGCCGGCGACACCGGAACATAGCTTGGGGAACCCTCTCGTCATGCCGCAGACTGCGCACGATCCGCTGATCTCCCGCCTGACCACTACCAAGGCGGCGCTGCTCGTCATCGACGTACAGGTCGATTTCGTCGCAACGGAGGGCTTCTGCGCAAGGGCGGGCGCGGACGTTTCGGCAGTCCCGGCAGCAATCGCGAACATCAACCGGGCAGTGGCCGCGGCGCGTGCAGCGGGGCTCACGATCGTCTTCGTTCGTCTCGAAACCGCGCCGGAAACCGACTCGCCCGCGATGCTCGGGCACATGGAGCGCATGGGGCGCGGCGGCGGTGCCGCTCTGTGCCGGGCCGGAACCCCCGGCGCCGGATATTGGACCGTCGCGCCGGAGGCGGGCGACCTTGAAATCATCAAATCGCGCTATGACGCTTTTCTCGAAACCCCGCTCGACGCACGGCTGCGCCAGCGCGGGATTGAACTCCTCGTCATCACCGGCGTGAGCACGGACTGCTGCGTCGATTCGACCACGCGCGCCGCGTTCATGCGCGACTACGACGTGATCGTCCTTGCCGACGCCTGCGCCGGAAGTTCACCCCAATCGCACGACGCGGCGCTGGCGGCCCTTGGACGTTACGCTGCGGCCATCTCAGATACCGACGCCCTTGTCGCTGCGCTGGACCCGGCCCTCGTCGCCGCCTGACGCGCGTGGCTCAGTCCGGCACTTCGGCGTAGATGTCCTCGCCGCGGACCTCGAGCCGGTAGACGGCGAGCGGTTCCTCGCACGGCAGATCGACCGCTGCGCCGCTCAGCAGATTGAAACTGCCGGAATGCAGCGGGCACACGACCTTGCCGTCGATGATCTTCCCGCGCGAAAGCAACGCTGTGCCGTGAGTGCACTGGTCCGCCGCCGCGTGGAGCACGCCGTCCACGTCGAACACTGCGACAGCTGGTTTGCGCCCGCGTGCGATGCGCTTGGCGCGGCCTGCGGGAACGTCGGTCACCTTGCACAGAAAGATCATGGGCGCTCCCGGCATGCTTGATCGGCTTCCACTGGACGATTGCCAGTCGCCTATAATTCTGTACGATGCAATGCAATATGCAATGCACTTTGATTTTTCGTGCAAGGTGCGATTCGAAAAAAGGTGACAGGATGACGCAGTTCTTGCGGGCAGGTTTGCCCGATCTCGCCTTGGCGCCCGAAGTCCTCGCGCTGCTGGGGCAGCTCGATGCCAGCCAGGGCGACGTGTCGCAGGCGATGAGCCTGCCGCCCGAATGCTACACCTCGCCCGCGTGGTTCGAGTTCGAGAAACGCGCCGTCTACGATCGTGAGTGGGTAGCCGTCGGGCACATCGGCGCCATCCCTGATGTCGGCGACTATTTCACGCTTGAGATCGTCGGCGAGCCGTTGCTGGTCGTTCGCGGCAAAGATAGCGAAGTGCGCGTGCTCTCTTCGGTCTGCCGTCACCGCGGGCACCTGCTCGGCGAGGCGAGCGGGAATGCGAAGAACTTCACCTGCCCGTTCCACGGCTGGTCCTACGACCTCGAAGGCACGCTCACCGGTGCTCCCGAGATGGAAGGCACGCTCCCCTTCGCGGAACTGAAGCACACCGCCTGCCTGCCCGCGTTCCGCTCGGAAATCTGGAACGGCTTCATCTTCGTCAACTTCGACGGCGAAGCGGAGGCGCTGGCGCCGCGGCTCAAGGGGCTGACCACGCTGCTGCAGAACCACCACATGGAGGACCTCGCCTCGATCAAGCCGGTCGAGTGGGCGTCGAACAAGTGGAACTGGAAATTCATGCAGGAGAACGCGCTGGAGCCTTACCACACGCACTACCTGCACACCGGCATCCACGACTTCGCCCCCTCCAGCAACACCCGCTTCACCGAGTGGGACGAGACCGACGACGGCGCCATCTACCGCGAGGTGGAGTTCATGCACATCGACGGCGGCTTCAACATCGCCGGCAAGGCGCTCTTCCCCGCGCTGCCCGACCTCACCGAGGCGGAGCGCAGCCGCGTCGTGTTCGCAGGCGTCATGCCCAACCTGTTCCTCGGCGCGCAGGCGGACGTGGTGTTCTATTACGTGATCCTCCCGCAGGCCGCCGGCGACATCACCCTGCGCGTCGGCGTGCTGACGAGCTGGGACAACCTCTCGCTGCCGACCGCCGACCTGCTGCTCAAGGGCACGATCGACGGCGTCGCGGTGTTCAACGAGCAGGACACGGTCGCCAACATCCGCACCCACAAGGGCATGTCCTCGCGCGTCGCCCCGCGCACACGCTGGTCGCCCAACGAGAAGACCCTGGCGCAGATCAACAACTGGCTGATCAAGCGCTACAAGAGCTACGCCGCCTCGCTGAACGGCGAATACGCCCAGGCTGCCGAGTAAGGGAACCGGACATGACGACGGATACCATGGACCTCGACATCGTCGCCGAGCTTGCCGCCCTGCGCGCGCAAGTCGCCCGGCTCACCGCCAAGGACGAAATCTGCGATCTCGTCACCACATACGCCCGCTCATGTGACGTCGGCAACGACCCCGTGCTGCTGCGCCCGCTGTTCACCGACGACGCGACCTGGACCTGCAAGGGCTTCGGCACCTTCCACGGCGGCGGCGACGGCTGCGCGCTCGGCCTCAAGGCGGTGGCGGGCGAGAAAATCTGGTGGTCGCTCCACAACATGATCTCGGTGCAGATCACCTTCGATGCATCGGGCGAGGAGGCGACCGGCTTCTGGTATCTCTGGGAAGCCGCGACGATCCCCAACGAGCACACCGGCGAGGCCGAGGCCTGCTGGATCGGCGGCACTTACGACGCCCGTTTCCGCAGGGACGGCGGCACCTGGAAGTTCAGCGCGATCGAGCTCAAGCTCAACATGGCCAGCTCTTATTCCGAAGGCTGGGTCAAGAAGCGCTGGCCCGACGGAACTCCGAGCCAGCCCTACTTCCTCGACCTCAAGCCCGGCGAGACGTACCTGTGGCGCCAGGGCGGCCGCGAGGGCTCGCGCCTCGTCACCGAGGCAGAGGCCGCCGAAAGCCCGAAGAAGGTCACCGCCTTCACTGTCGCGGAGCCGGGGCTCCAGGCGATCTGCGGCTGCGGCTATTCCAAGTCCAAGCCGTTCTGCGACGGCTCGCACCTCAACCTGAAGTACGACTGGTCGCTGCTTGGCAAGAGCGCACCCGACCAGACCGGGCCGGGAGACACGGCATGACCACCTTGACGCTAGATACCGCGCCGCTCAAGCATGGCTTCGGCTCCGAGATCATCGGTGTGGACCTCGCCGCAGCGGACGACGCGATGCTGGCTGCGGTGGTCGCCGAGTTCCACCGCACCGGCGCGATCGTGCTGCGCGGGCAGGCGATGGCACCCGAGCAGTTCGTGCGTTTCGGCAAGGCGTTCGGCGAGCTGAACGGGCACACGCTGCAGGATTACATCCTGCCGGGTCACCCCGAAGTCTACGTTCTTTCCAACCGGCTCGAGGACGGCAGGCCGGTGGGCGCGCACAACGACGGGATCGGCTGGCATACCGACCTCAACTACACCGCGCAGCCGGTGATGTGCACGATGCTGCACGCGATCGAGGTCCCGCCTGAGGGCAGCGACACGCTGCTCGCCGACCAGTGCGCCGCCTTCGCCGCGCTGCCGGAGGAGCGGCAGGGGGAACTGTCGAAGCTCAAGCAGATCCACAGCTTCGAATACCTCCACAAGATGCGCAGCGAGGGCCGCAAGGCGGTCCCGCCCGAGGTCCTGCGCGCCAACCCGGACGTGGTGCATCCACTGGTGCGCACCCACCCGGCGGACGGCCGCAAGGCGCTCTGGGTGTCGAGCCTGACGCCGGGGTTCGTCGGCTGGTCCACCGCCGACAGCGAAGTGCTGATCGACGAACTGATCGAATGGGTCACGCAGGACCGTTTCGTCTATCGCCACAAGTGGCAGGTCGGCGACGTGCTCGTCTGGGACAACCGCTGCACCCTGCACACCGGCACGCTCTTCGACGACACCCGCTACATCCGCGAAATGCACCGGATGTGGGTCAAGGGCGACCGGCCGTATTGAGGGCGCGTGGAGGCAAGAACGCGCTCGCTCGATGGCCTAGGTCGAACTTTCGATACCCGAACGGAGTTTGGGGTTCAGGTATTGGGCATCCGTAACTGAGGTAAATTCATGAGCGTCAGCGTCTTCGGTTCCCTCAATCTCGACATCGCGCTGCGCCTGCCTTCGCGCGCGGGCTGGGGGCAGACGCTGCTGGTGGACGAGAGCGAGCAGGCGGTCGGCGGCAAGGGGCTCAACCAGGCGGTGGCCTCCGCGCGCTTCGGGTCGGTGACTCGCATGGCGGGCGCGGTCGGAGGCGATGCTGCAGGGGCAATGCTGCGCAGCGCGCTGGAGGCGGAAGGCGTCGATACGTCGCATGTCGAGGTGCTCGAAGGCCATGGAAGTGGGCGCGCCACGATCCTGATCGAGCCGGCAGGCGACAACATGATCATGGTCGAGGCAGCGGCGAACCTCAAGGCACGGGCCGACAAGGTGATCGGCACCATCGACGCGCAGACCCGCGTGCTGCTGGTCCAGCTCGAGACCGACATCGACCAGATCGCTGCACTGTTTGCGCATCATGCGGCGGGGCCGGTCCGCAAGATCCTCAATGCTGCACCGGCGCTGCCGGCGGGGTCGAAGCTGTTCGGCCTGTCCGACATGCTGATCTTCAACCAGAGCGAATTCGCCGACTACCTCCAGCTCGACCGGGAGCCCGAAGCACTGGAAGACCTGCTCGTCGCGCGGCGGCTGCTGACCCGTCCCAACCAGGCTGTGGTGGTGACGCTGGGCGCCATCGGCTCGGCGGCGGTCTGGGCTGAGCGCGCCATTTTCGCGCCGGCGATCGCAGCCGAGACGGTAATCGACACCAGCGGCGCGGGCGATTGCTTCTGCGGCGTCGTCGCCGCCTGCGTCGATCAGGGCATCGGCCCGGAGGAAGCGCTGAAGCTAGCGAATGCTGCAGCCTCGCTCTCGGTCGGCAGGCGCGGGGCGGCGCCGTCGATGCCGCTGCGGGCGGAGGTGGAGGCATTGGCGGATTGCTAAGTCCCTTCTCATTGCTGCAGCGGCGTCGAGGGCCGGCTCACGCGACCGCGTCGAGCACCATCTGTTGCAGGCCCCGCACCCCGCCCTCCCAATAGGGCGAGAACCGCGCGTCGATGCCTGCGAGGTCGCGCGCCGCGATGGCTGCCTGTGCGGCTTCCATGAACGGCTTGTCCTGCGGGATCACGCCCAGCCACATGTCGAGATTGCCCTGCCGCGCCTCGGCGAGCGCGGGGTCGGTGGCGGCCTCGCCGTCGTAATAGAGGCTGATGTCCATGATCGTGCGGGTCGGCCCGTCGGGCAGCAGGGTGCCGAGCATGACGTGGTCGGCGGTGATGAGCACGGTGGCGGAGGGGAACAGCATAAGCGAATAGAGCAGCGGCAGCGGCTTGCCCTCGCGCGTTTTCAGGTCGGGCAAGCGCGCGGTCCAGGCGCGGGTTTCCGAGCCTTCCTCGTGCGCGGCGCTGACATCGACATAGCCGCCCGCATAGACCGGCTTGTGGACGCAGGGACTGGTGTTGCGGAACAGGTGCGCTTCGAGCTGCGGATGGCCGAAGGGGAGGTGGTAGTCCTCAATGCCTGCCTCCATCGCGATCTTCCAGTTGGCACCGTAGCTGTCGACCAGCCGCTCACCGTGGACGAGGTTCGTGAGGTCGTAGTCCGCCAGCAGCGCTTCGAGCGGGGCGATCCAGTCCTCGAACGGCGGCGCTTCGCCGCCGATGTTGACGAAGACGAGGTCGAGCCAGCGGCCGACGCGGATCGGCTTGAGGCCGAGTTTGCTACGATCGAACCCGTCCGCCTGGTTGATTTTCGCACCCCCGATTTCCGGGGTCGACAGCAGTTCCCCGTCGAGCGAATAGGTCCACGCATGCCACGGGCAGGTGAGCCGCCTCTTGTGGGTGCATTCGGTCACGAGCTTGACGCCGCGGTGGCGGCAGATGTTGTGGAACGCCTTGATCTCGCCCTCGTTGCTCCGCGTCAGCAGGACCGGCCAGCCGGCGACGTCGATCGGCATGACGTCGCCCTTTTCCGGGATCAGGCTGGCGACGGTGACGGCGCACCACCCCGAAGGAAAAAGGCGCTCACGCTCAAGCGCGAAGAATTCGGCGCTGTAGAATGCGCCGGGAAGGGCCAGCGCCTCGCCGATGTCGCGGTTGATCGCCTCGCCAGCGGCGCGGATGGCGGCTTCGGGAAAGACTGCGGTCATGGCGCGGCTCCTTCGAATCCAGATAACGATGTATATTGCAATGGTATATGCATTACAAATTGCATCAACAAAATTTCGGTGCGATCATTCGGGTCGCAAGGAACAGGAGATCACGATGGACGTCGCGGTGCAGGACAAGCCGGTCGAGGCGGAGTACCGGTTGTTGAAGATCGAGAAGCTTAACCCGACGCTCGGCGCTTATGTCAGCGGCGTCGACCTTACCCAGCCCTATGGCGAGGACGTGGCGGACGAACTGCGCCGCGCGCTGGCCGACAATCTCGTGATCTTCCTGCGCGACCAGCCGATCGACTTCGAGGCGCATCGCCGCCTTGCCGCCGTCTTCGGTGAAGCGCACGTCGCGCCCAGCACCAAGCCCTGGCGCGTGCCCGGCTTCGACGAGATCACCAAGATGCATGCCGACGAGAATTCCACTTACGTCGCGGGCGAGGGCTGGCATTCGGACATGAGCTGCGATCCCGAGCCGCCGATGGGCTCGATCCTGTATCTCCACACGGTTCCCCCGCTTGGCGGTGACACCGTGTTCTCGAACATGTACGCCGCGTGGGATGCGCTGTCGGACCGGATGAAGGCGCAGCTTGAGGGCCTCAGTGCGGTGCACGACGGCGTGAAGGCGTTCGGCGGCCTCGTTCCCAAGGGTATGGACCTGCCCTGCACCTCGCACCCGGTCGTGCGGGTGCATCCGGTGACGGGGCGCAAGGCGCTCTACGTCAATCGTGGCTACACCACCCGGATCGAGGGCATTCCGGAGCGCGAAAGCGAGGCGCTGCTCGCTTTTCTCTACGATCACGTCCAGAGCCCGATGTTCCAGTGCCGCTTCACCTGGAGCCCGCACGCCATCGCCATCTGGGACAACCGCTGCGGGCAGCACATGGCGATCTGGGACTACTTCCCGGCCGTCCGCTCGGGCTACCGTATACAGGTTAAGGGCGAAAAGCCGGTTTGATCCGCGAGCGTTAGAAACGAAAAAGGCCGGGAGCTGCGAGCTCCCGGCCTTTTTTGTATCCGGATTACTGGAATGCTTCGTCCAGCGGGGCTCGGATCTGCGCCCGCGCCGCCGGCTTGCGGAGCACCGCCACGGCGCAGAACAGCACCGCGCTCACCGCCGCGAGGCCGAAGAAGACGCCGGAGAAGCTGCCCGTCTGGTCCTTGATCGCACCGCCGAGCGCCGGGCCGAGCGCCGCCGAGGTCGAGACCGCCATCATGATCGAATAGAGTTCCAGCGAGGCACGGCGGCCGAAGTACTCCTGCAGCAGCATCACCGTCGAGACGTAGCTGAAGCCGAGCCCGCCGCCGAAGGTCACCATCCACAGGATCAGCATCAGCGGGCCGTCGGCCACCGCAAGCGTGGCGGCGGACACTCCTAGGCAGCCGAGCGAGAACATCACCAGCGCGCGGGGGCTGGTCTTCTCGCCTACCACACCGGCCAACGCGGAACCGATCGCGCAGACCAGCGCCGAGAGGCTGATGAGCTGCGAGGCGCGGTCCTGCGCGATCGCGTGTTCCAGCAGGTGCTGGTAGGCGAAGCCGTGGGTGGTCGTGTTGATCGCGAGGCAGGCGGTGTAGGCAAAGACGACGACCCAGAACTGCGGGGTGCTCAGCGCCGCGCGGACGGTCCATTCAGTCCGTGCGTCGGCGGCGGCAGGGCCGTCGTCGGTCGAACCGAGGCGCAGGCGGCTCGCGACGAGGGTGCTGAAGCCGCCGATGACGACCGAGGCGATGGCGAACATCAGCCAGTAGCTGCGCCAGCCCATGCCGGCCGACTGCGAGCCGTAGTAGAGCATCGGCCCCGCGACCGCGCCGAGGTTGCCGATGGTGAAGTAGATGCCCAGCACCGTCGAGCGCCGCTTGAACGTGCTCGACAGGACATGAACCGCAGGCACCGTGCCGCAGAAGCAGTAGCCCACGCCCAGCAGCGTCGTGCCCAGGTAGTAGGTGCCCACTCCCGTCGAGGCGTAAAGCAGCCCGAACCCGGCGAAGAGGATCACCGTGCCGGTCAGCAGCGTGCGGCCGACGCCCAGCTTGCGGATGGTGAAGGCGGGCGCCAGGCTGATGATGCCGCAGGCCGTGCCGAGCAGCGTGAAGCCGAAGCCCGCCTGTGCCCAGCTCATCCCGAACTCCTCTACCATCGAGGGGATCACCATCCCCAGCGAGTTGAAGGTGCCCGCCGAGAGCAGGAAGTACATCAGGCACAGCGCCTGGAGCACGATGTAGACGAGCAGCCGGGTGTTCATCGGCGCTTTCACAGATGTGGAGGCGGTCATGGCAGAATCCCTAGCGGGCGTGGGCAGGAGGCGGCAGGCGTCACAGCACCGGCCACCGGCAGGGAACGGTCTTTCCGGCACGCGCGAGGAGCGCCGGGGCGGCGGCTTCCACTTCAGCAAGGATTTCATCCTCGTCGATCGTGGTCGCCCGATAATCCTCTACCAGCCGGCGCCCGTCCACCCAGACCGAGTGCACGCCCCGTCCGTCAGCCGACCAGACGAGCTGGTTCACGACATTGAGCAGCGGGGTCCACTCGGGCCGATGGCGGTCGTGCGCCACGAAGTCGGCCTTCTTGCCGGGCTCGAGGCTGCCGATCAGGTGCCCCATCTGCGCGCCGGACGCGCCGTTCAAGGTGGCGCATTCCAGAACGTCGTAGGCCGAGAAAAGGCTGGAATCGCGCCGGGCGTCCTTGAACAGCCCGGCGGTGACGTACATCGCGCGCATCATGTCGGCGGCGTTGCCGTTGTTGTTCCCGTCGGTGCCCAGCTGGATCTGCACGCCGGCCGCCGCCATCTCCGGGAACAGGCCGGCGCTGCTGGCTCCGTATGCACCCTTCATCGCCGTCATCGGGCAATGGGTGACATGAGTGCCGGTGCCGGCGAGCAGGCCAACTTCTTCCATGTCGAGGAAGATCGCGTGGGTGAGCGAAAGCTGCGGGCCGAGTGCGCCGATCTCCGCCAGATGCGCGATCGGGCGCTTGCCGGTGGCGGCGAGGAAGAAGTCAGGGTCCTGCGGGTCCGGGCTCATGTGTGCGGTGACACCGGCGCCGTGGTCCCTGGCCAGTTGCGTTGCCGCGCGCCACAGGTCGTCGGTAGCGGTGACGTGGCCGACCAGCGCGGGCCATGCGGCCAGCAGCGGGTCGCCGGCGCAGGAATAGCGCTCGACCTCGCGCTGGAGCGTTTCGATGGCGTGCGCGGTGAGCGCGGCCTGATCCTCGGCCGGGTCGAAGGCACGGTCCTGCGCCCACTGGCCGATGCGGCCCCGGATGCCGGTTTCGGCGAGGCCGTCGTACACCGCGCCGAGATCGAGGATGGTGCCCGCCTCGACGAAGCAGGTGGTGCCGGTACGCAGCATCTCGAGCGCGGCGAAGCGGGCGGAGAGGCGTTCCTCCTCGGGCGTCTGGGCCTGATAGGTAGGGATCAGCCACCCCATCACGTTGGCTTCCCAGTCGGTGTCGTCGGGCACCGCGCCGCGCGTGATCGGCTCGCCGGTGATGTGGACGTGGCAGTTCACGAAGCCCGGCGTCAGCACGAAGCGCGAGCCGTCGATCACCTCGCGCGCCGAGACCCTGGCCTCGACTTCGGCGCTCGGCCCGACGGCGTGGATGCGGTCGCCGATGACGGCCAGCGCGCCGTCGCGGTAGATGCGCCGCGTCTCGTCCATGGTGACGATCCAGGCGCCCCGGATCAGCAGGTCGACGGGGATGCGCGGCTCACTCATGCCGCGTAGCTCGCGCGGGCCATGTCTTCGAGGTGCTCGCCGATGGTTCGCGCCGGGCCTGCATCAGCGCCGGCCTTGCAGGTCGGGGCGACCTCCATGCGGTAAAGCGGCTCCAGCTCGAAGAACGTCGCGACAGAGTTGCGGGCGCGGGTGCCGTGGTTGTTGCGGACGCGGTGGAGGTTGGCCTTGTAGAGCCCCCCGGTGAAGCGCTCCATCATCTGGCCGACGTTGATGACGAAGCTGCCGGGGATCGGCGTCGCCAGTATCCACTCGCCGTCGGCATTGCGCACTTCAAGGCCCGCCATGTCGTCCTGGAGCAGGATCGTGATCGAGCCCCAGTCGGTATGCGCCCCCGCGCCGAGCAGGTTGGCTTCCGCGTCCTGCGGCTGCGGCGGATAGGAGAGCAGCCGCACGCCGACCTGCGGCTCGGCGAGGCCATCGGCGAACCACGCGGGCGACAGATCGACCGACAGCGCCAGGCAGGCCATCAGGTGCCGGCCGAGGCGGATCATTGCGGCCTGCCAGGCTTCCACCTGCTCGCGGAAACCCGGCAGACCCTCGGGCCATTGGTTCGGCCCCTGCATCGGCAGCCCGGCCACGACCCACGGATGGTTCGCCGGCAGGTCGCGGGCGAGCATGAAGCTCTCCTTGAAGTCGGCGGCCGAGCCAGCGTCGAGCACCTGCCTGCCGGTCGTCTCGTAGCCGCGCCGGGCAGGTGAATGTTCGATGGAAACTCTGGCTTTCGCCGCCTCGTCCTGCGCGAAGAAGGCGCGGGTCTGGGCGATCTGCGCGTCGAGCAGGGGTTGCGGGACGCCGTGGCCGGTGACGTAGAAGAACCCCGTCTCGCGCAGCGCGCGGTGGATTTCCTGCGCGACGCGGGCCTGCTCGGCCAGAACGTCGAAGCTGCCCGTCAGGTCGACCTGCGCGATGCGCTCCGCTGCGCGCGGGGGTTCGTAGACGATCATGACCCGACAGCCGCGCTCAGGCGGAAGACGTTGCCTTCTGGGTCGCTGAGGACGGCCTGGTGCTGGCCGAAGAAGGTGTCCTGTCCCTCGCGCACCAGCGTTGCTCCGTGTGAAACGGTACGTTCGGCCATGACCGCGACCTGTGCCACGCTGCCGACCTCGAAGGTCAGGATCGAGCGGGTGCCCACCGCCTCGATCTCGGGCAGGTTGACGAAGGCGCGCACCGTCTCGGTGGCGAAGCCGATCATGCAACCTCCGCCGCGCACTTCGCGGTAGCGGTGGTCGCGCGATTCCGGCACTTCCTCCAGCCCCAGCGCATCGACGTAGAACTGCGCCAGCGTCGCCACGTCGCGCGCCAGGAAGGTGACGTATGCGAGGGTCAGGCCGACCATGCTGCCACCACCGCGTCTGTCGTCACCAGCAGCGAGGTATGCTGGTTGAGCGCGTTGAGCGTCCCTGTATGCAGCGCTTCGTCGAAGCTGGCGCAGGCGTCCGACACCACGAAAGTATGGAAATCGCGGTGGAAGGCATCGCGCGTGGTGGAGTCCACGCAGCAGTCGGTGGTGAGGCCGGTCATCACCAGCGTGTCGATCCCGCGCGCGCGCAACTGCTGCTCGAAATCGGTGCCGTGGAAGCTCGAATAGGCGAGCTTGCTGACCTCGATGTCGCCGGGTTCGGGGGAGACGCGGTAGTAGTCCTCGCCGCCTGTGCCGATGCGGCAGATGCCGGCATTGTCGGGCGTACCGCGCCGGGCCATCCAGGTCTTGAGGGCATTGGAGTCGGTCTCCGGCCGGGTCATGACGCGCATGAAACCCACAGTGGCCCCGGCCTTGCGGGCGGCGGCAATCAACTCCTCGATCCGGTCGATCGCGGTTTCGGCCGGGCTCATGTCGGTGCCGTAGCCGCCGATCAGGCCCTCGGGCGAGGCGAAGTCGACCTGCACGTCGACGACGATGAGGGCAGTGCGCCCTGGTGCGATCATCTCGCCGGGCTCGACGTGGGGGAGGTCAGACATGCGCGCTCTCCGCCATCTGCGAGGGAAACCGCTCACGCAGGATCGGCAGCACCGTCTCGCCGAAGATCGGAAGCGAAGCGTGGTAGTCCGGGAAGATCAGCATGAGCCCGTCGAGCGAGGTCTTCTCGAAGATTTCGCTCAAGCGCGCCGTCACCGTCTCGGGGGTGCCGAGGACATGCGGGGTCATGAAGGTGGAGCGCGCTTTCTGGGTGAAGGCGTTCTCCTTGCCGATCTCGCCGTCGAGGAAGCCGTAGGCGCGCATCATGCCGTGAAGCGCGCCCTCGTCGAACCCGGCGCGGAAGTGCGCAGCGGTCTCCTCGGCTGCCTCGTCAGTCTCGCCGAAGACGACGGTCATCATCGAGTAGGTGCGAATCTTCGAGCCGAGCGCGAGCGCCCCGGCCTTGGCGTCGGCACTCGCCTTCGCGAGGTCGTCGACATTGCCGCCCGAGAGGAACAGCGCGTCCATCTCGTTCGCGGTAAAGGTGATGCCGACCTTGGATGTGCCGGCGCAGACCAGGAACGGCGAGGTGGAGGGCTTGGGGTCGGACATGCAGTCGTCGAGCTGGAAATACTTGCCGTCCATGGTGACGGAGTCTTCGGTCCACAGCGCCTTGATCGCCTGGATCCACTCGGTCGCCAGAACGTAGCGCTCGTCGTGATCGACGCCTTCGGGCCACGCACCCATCTGCGAGAATTCGCCCTTGTACGATCCGGTGACCACGTTGAGCCCGGCGCGGCCGTGGCTGATCTGGTCGAGCGTGGCGATCATCTTGGCGGTGACGGCCGGGTTCTGGAGGATCGTGTGGACCGTCGCCCAGACCTTCACGCGGCTCGTCGCCTGCGCGAGGCCCGCCATCATCATCGGCGAATCGAGGCTGGCACGCCAATGCTCGGTCTCGCCGCCATAGCCGCGGTACTTGGCCATCGCCATGATGAAGTCGAGGCCGATGTCCTCCGCCAGCTTCGCGGCCTTGAGGTTGTAGTCGTAGGAGCCGTCCAGCGTCGGCGCGTTCTTCGAGAGGATCCAGCCGCCGTTGGCCATCGGCATGAAGATGCCGAGGTCGCGCCCTCCGCTGTCTGACGGAAGGCCGAACCCTGCGGGTCTCGGTTGGCTCTGGATCATCTGGCTCCCCTGCTGGCCATTGCGTTGTCGGATGAAGGCTAGGATGGGGCGTGATGCGGTTCTTGTCACCCTGCGCCCGCGCTGTTGTTGCGCGAAGTTCGGAAGCTGATGCGTTGCACATCAACGAGCGGAATGGGCCGCGTGGATGAGCTTGTGCTCAAGGCATTGGGCGTCGGGGGCAAAGCACAGGCGGTGCCCGGGCTGTAGTCGGAAGCGGTCATTTGCGAGGGAGAACGACGTTGAGCAACTGGTTCATTACAGGCGTGAGCACCGGGCTGGGCAGGGCGATAGCGAAGGCGGCTCTCGACGCCGGCGACACGGTCGTCGGCACGGTGCGCAAGCCTGACGCCGTCGCTGAGTTCGAGGCGCTGGGCGAACGCGCGATCGCCATGGTGCTCGACGTGACCGATGCCGCCGCCGTCACCGCCGTCGTGGATGCGGCCGAGGAGCGCACCGGCGGGCTCGATTTCGTCGTCAACAACGCAGGCCTAGGCTATACCGGCGCGGTCGAGGAGACCCCGATCGCGGAAGCCAAGGCGCTGTTCGACGTCAACGTCTGGGGCGCGCTGGCGGTGATCCAAGCCGCGTTGCCGCACCTTCGCGCACGCCGCGCCGGGCATATCGTCAACATCGGTTCGATCAGCGGCATGGCCTGCTGGAACGGCACCGCGATCTATGGCGCCACCAAGTTCGCGCTCGACTGTATCGGGCGTACGCTGGCGCAGGAAGTGAACCCCCTCGGCATCAAGGTGACCAACGTCGCGCCCGGCGGCATGCGCACCGAATTCGCCGCCTCGCGCCTGCTGGGAGCGGAGCCGACCATCGCCGATTACGCCGAGACGGCGCACACCGCGCGCGGCGTCCTGACCGGCCACCACGGCGAGGAGCCGAGCGATCCGGCGAAGACGGCGCAGGCGATCCTGACAGCCGTTACCTCGCCCGAGCCGCCGCTGGTGCTGCTGCTGGGCAACGACGCGCTGGGTTACGCGACGCGCGAGTTCGCCATGCTGGGCATGCAGTTCGAGACGTGGAAGCACCTGACGACCAGCGTCGCGGCGGATTGATCGCCTGCGTCGTCCCGGATCAGGTCCGGGGCGACGTACCGCGTCAGGACGAGAACAAACTCTTCCTGATCACCGCGTGGACTCCCCAGTTGCCATTGGCGACCTGGCTGATCCCGAAGTCCACGCCCACCGAGAGCAGCGAGATCGCCTCGTCCTCGGTCAGGTCGCGGATGGTCATCAGGAACCGGCGGGCCTTGCGGAAGGCGTCACGCATGGCGGCGTCGATCGAGCTCTGCTTGTAGACTTCGCTCTGCGCGTTGGCGCCCAGTTCCTTGAGGTAGTCCGGGTGGGAGAAGCCCAGGATCACCCATTCGTCGGGCGTCTCGATCATCGGATAGTCGATGTCGCGGATGTACTTTCTGCTGGTCTTGGCGGGGTGGAGCACGACCTGGATCACCGCCGTCATCGAGCATTCGATGGCGGTGCCGCACAGCTCTGAATCGCCCTGGCTGGCGTGCGGGTCCCCCATCGACAGCAACCCGCCGGGCACGCCGACCGGCAGGAAGCAGCTGGCGCCCTTGCCGAGCCGCCAGTTGTCGATGTTGCCGCCGAAGTTGGCCGGCGGGACCGAATCGATCAGTTCCGAATGCGCCGGAGCCAGCGCGATCACGCCGAAGTGCGGGCGGACCGGGATGGTCACGTCGCGCAAGACATCGAAATTGCGGGTGATCGTCTCGGGATCGACGGGCACGCCAGGGTAGTCGTAGCGCTCATGGACCACGCCCGAGGGATCGGTCTGCGGCGTCCAGCGGTAGGAGTACACCGCCTGCGCGGTGGCCCGTCCGGGCTCGTCGTCCATCTCGTAGATAGTCACGACCTCTCGGCCCTTGGGCTCGGTGATGAGGTCGTTGTAGTGGAAGCCCCAGTACGCCGCGACGTTGCTGCCGAAGGCGCGGCCCGCGAAGCGCGGATTCTGGCTGGGGCGGGCCTCCATCTCGAGGATGCGGACCTCGATTACGTCGCCGGGCCTCGCGCCCTCGACGGCGATGGGGCCGGTGCAGATGTGGACGCCGAAACCTTCGCCCGGACCGCGCCCGAGCGCCGAAGCATCGAGCGGCCCGGCGCCGCGCCGCTCGACCGCCTTGCCCTCGCCGGTCCAGTGGAACACCGCCTCGGCGCCCGCGTCGCCCTCGATCATGCGCTCGGCATCGTCGTTGGCGTGGTGGGTAAGCGTCTCGATCGTCACATAGTCGCCCGATCGGATTTCCAGCGCCGGGGTGAGCGAGCGGCTGAAGTAACCCCAGTGGATCGTGTCGGGCCGCGCGGGCAGGAAGTGGTGGCGGCGGGTGCGCGCGGCGTCGTCGAGCGTGGGTAGGGCGTCGCGCGCGGGAATCACGCCTTCGAGAACGCTAGCCGGCTCGCGGTTCTCCAGCCGCACGTCTCGCGCCTTTTCCGGCCTGCCGCGCCGGGGCGCTTCGGCGGAGGAGCCGACGCTTTCGGGCGACTTGCGGTATTCGCGCGGGCTCATCCCGTACTGTTCGCGGAAGGCGCGGGAGAACGAGGCGCTGTCGTTGAAGCCCCACTGGAACAGGATTTCCGAGATCGAGCGCTGGGCGTGGAGGGGGCTGCCGAGGTCGAGCCGGCAGCGTTCGAGACGGCGCAGCTTGACGAAGTGGCCGAAGCTCTCACCGTGCGATTCGAACAGCTTCTGCAGGTAGCGCGGCGAGATGTTGTGCTCGGACGCGATCTGGTGGGTGTTGAGGTTGGGGTCCGACAGCCTCATTTCGATCGACTGGAACACCCGCTCCAGGATCGCGGCGCGCCCGCCTGCCGCGCCGCCCAGCGCCTTGGCTGGCGCGCGGTCGAGCAGGGTGGCGGCGATCATCTCGGGAAGGGCCAGTTCGACCGGACGAATCTGGTCGTCCGAGACGTCGAGGATGGTGTCGGCGACGGTGCGCAGCAGGCTCGACATCATGCGCGCGACGGCAGTGTCGGCGATGAGGTCGCTGATCTCGGTGGGCAGCTGCGAGCGCGATTTCAGCGCCGGCAGGCTGTGCGGCACCTTGACGACGAGCAGGCGGAAGTCGCCCTCCATCCCGATCCGGCAGCGGGTGTCGCCGCCGCCATAGACCATGTCGCCCTCGCCGATCTCGATGACGTGGTCGCCGCTGATCGCGGTGACGCGGCCTTCCAGCAGGAGGACGAGCCAGAAACAGCGCGCCTCCTGCCGGAAGTCGAGGTTCAGCGCCTGCGCGGTGCCGGTGCAGCGGATGAACTGGATTTTCTGGCCGCTGGTGAAGCTGACGAGGTCGCCGTAGATATCCTCGTCGTCGGATTCCAGTTCGATGCTGACGCGCTGCAATGCGAAACGCCAAGCCTGCAGCCGCTGGTCGTGCGGGTAGGCGTTCGTCGTCAATCGCACGCCGGTCATGCCGGAATTTCCTTGTTATCTAACCCTTGGCGTGCAGCCTAGTCGATCGCCGCCGTGCCCGCCAGACGCTTGTGTGCATTGCGGTAACGATGGACCAGCCACTTGTTGAACTGGCCTTGCGCACCCTCTTGCCATGAGTAGCGGCCGCGCGGCGCGAAGCGCGAGCGCAGGCCTTCCTGCACCAGTTCGTCGACGTGCATGTCCTGCGCGATGATCTTGCCGGAGGCGGAAAGATTCATGTCGAGCAGGTTCTCGAAGTTGGGCTCGGCCATCGCGCCGGGTGCGAACAGGAAGCCGGTCTCCAGTTCGTGCGATTCCGGGCCGTCCGGGCGCAGGATGAGGTAGATCACCATGTCGCTCATCATCACCAGGCTGAGCGAGGGCGGGACGTTGGCGAAGGTCATGCGCTGGCGCGCCTCGTCCTTCAGGCCGGGGAACACCGGCAGCACGGCACGCTGGGTGGCGTTGAAGCTGGCGTCGGGGTGGAGAGTGCCGTTGAAGCGCAGGAAGCCGGCGTCCTCGGGCTCGGAGTGCGGGAACTCGGCGCGACCCGAGGGCACGAAATCATGCAGCGGTCCTGCATGGAGGCGGCTGGCGTGGTAGCCGTCGTTGTTGTTCTCGAACATCACCTTCCAGTTCCACGGCAGCTTGGCCGCGGGGTCGGGCCTGGGGCCTTCCGCGCTGGCGAGGTCGTAGCCGGATATCGCCTCGGCCACTTTGGCGAGGCGGGGACCGAGCGGCGCGGCGTCCTGGTCGAAGTTGATGAAGATGAAGCCGTTCCAGATCTCCACCGCGAACCGCGGGAGAGAGTTCTCCTTGCGGTCGAAATTGCAGGTCTTGTTCATCGCCGGGGCCGCCACCAGCGTGCCGTCCAGCGAATAGCTCCAGTGGTGGTAGGGGCATAGGAACCCCCGCGCCTTGCCCGCGCCCTCGGCCACCAGCATCGCGCGGTGCTGGCAGACCGCCGACATTGCGTTGATTTCGCCGCTGAGATTGCGGGCAACGATGATCGGCTCGTTCACCGTGCGGGTGGTGTAGAATTCGCCCGGCTCGGCGATCCAGGATTCGCGCCCCACGCACTGCCACTCGTTGAAATAGAGCGCGTCCTTCTCGAACTCGTAGAAGTCGGTGCCGGTGTAGCATTCCGGCGGCAGCGTCACCGCCTCGGCAAGGTCGACCGCCGACGCGGAGAGAGATTCGATGAAGCTGTCGGACATCGTTGGGGCGGACATGGTGAACTTCCCTGATCGATTATTTGGTCTGCAGGTGCGGCCTGAGACGAAGTCTGCATACCGCACCTGCGAAGGCAAGCGTGCAAATGCGGAGGAGCTATTCCTTGGTGTAGCCCTCGGGGATCTTCGGCGGATCACCGGCCTTGCCCCACAGCAGTATCTCGTTGCCCCAAGGGTCGCGGAAGCAGTGGTTGAGCCCGTTGAAGGTGCTCCAGAAGTGGTTGCGCCACAGCACGGTCGCGCCGCGTTCCTCCGCGGCGGCAAGGATGCGTTCGGGCGTGTCGTCGTCGCTGATGAGAACCCAGATGCGAGGCTTGCGGCCGTCGGTGGCGATGGCGCGCGGCGCGATGCCCTCGGCGTCGGGGTGAGGGCGGGCGTTGGCGGGGTCGAAGATGCCGACGTGCAGGTTGCCGATCTCGCTGTCGCTGCCGTCAGGATTGGGGAACATGCCTCCCGGCACCATGCGGTGATAGACGCCCTCGGGCTTGTGGTCGTCGCGCCAGCCGAAGACTTCGGCGTAGAACCGGCCGGCGGCGGCGGGATCGTCGGCGGGCAGATCGACGAAGATGAGCGTGTTGGGCATGCGGGTTCCTTGCGGCTCTTGATGGCATGGGTCTGGGCCAATCGGCCGCCCGGCTCTTGGCCGCAGGCGTCCGGTTTGTTGACTCGCCCGACGAGCGGAGCCCTGAGCCAAGTTCCAGTGCGCTGACGGCCAAGACCCTTTTGCGGGCCGGGATGAAGGTGAAGTCCTCGATCTGACACAGCAAAGGGGCAATGCATGGCTTCGGTCACCACTCTGGGTTCGCCAAAGGCGCAAGTGCGACCTTCGGCGATCTGGCATCTCAAGGCCACGCCGGAGACCATCCACTGGGGCTACTTCTCGCCCGACATCAAGCCGGCCCTGACGATCAAGAGCGGCGATCTCGTCCATGCCGAGGCGATCACCCACCACGCCGGCGATGCGCCGGAACTGATGTTCGACGAGGGCGTGGAGCGCATCTTCCGCGAGGTCGACCCCGCCAGCCGCGCGCCGGGCGTCCACATCATGACCGGCCCGATCTACATCGAGGGCGCGGAGCCGGGAGATATGATCGAGGTGCGCTACCTTCAGATGGTGCCGCGCAACAACTACGGCTCGAACCTCGCCGCCAACTGGGGCCATCTCTACGAGGAATTCGGCAAGCAGGAGCGGGTGACGATCTACGAGCTCGACCCCAATGCCAACACGGCCCACGCGCTCTATGCCTACGACTTCAAGGGCGACTACCTCGTCCCCGGCACCATCACCAACTGCCCGGTCTGCGACCGCCAGCCGGCGCTGCCCGGCATAACCATCCCCGCCCGCCCGCATCTCGGCACCGCGGGCGTCGCGCCGGCGGTGAACGAGCCGGTCTCGACCATCCCGCCGGGCCTTCACGGCGGCAACATCGACAACTGGCGCATCGGTGCCGGCTCGACGATGTTCTACAAGTGCCAGGTCAAGGGCGGGCTGTTCTCGATCGGCGATCCGCACGTCAGCCAGGGTGATGGCGAGATTTCGGGCACCGCGATCGAGGCCTCGCTCGACTGCCTGTTCCAGATCATCCTGCGCAAGGACTTCGACTTCCCCTCGCCGCTGCTGGAAACGCCCGAGAACTGGATCGTCCATGGCTTCGGCGAGGACCTCGACCAGGCGATGAAGAACTGCTCGATGGACATGCTCCACCTGCTCCACGACAAGCAGGGCCTCAGCAAGAACGACGCCTATTCGCTGATGAGCGTGGCGGCCGACTTCGGCATCACCCAGGTCGTCGACGGCACGCTGGGTGTCCATGCCCGCATCGAGCGGCGAATCTTCCCGGGAAAGGGCACCGTCATCGACCCGCCGCGCATCGAACCTGAGTAAAGGACACCCTCACTCCTGACGGGAGCACACTGGAGCCCGGCCTGCGAAGGCCGGGCTCCATTTTTGTTTGCGCCTTGCCTGGGAGCATGGCCTCCGTCAGCCAATTGCATTTTGCGCAAATGTTGCCTAAGGCGGTCCATGCTGACGTCGCGTGCGACGGACTATCGGGCGGCCTCGCCCTCTTTTGTCCCTTACGAGCCTCATGAAGCCGGGATGCGCTGCTGCCTGCGCACGCCCGTATGCGTCGCACCGCTTTTTCCGCCCAGCCGGGCCGCACAGTTAGAAAGAGGATCCTGAACCATGACCGACCCCAGCACCCGCCCTTTCCTCATCAAAAAGGACGAGGAAGGCCATTTCCGCCTGACGGTGCGGACGACGAGGTATAATTCGCAGGGCTATCCGCTCGTCACGGCCACGCTTCAGGACGAGTTGTTCAAGACCGCGAATGCGGCCCGCGCTTTCGCGCAGGAGAACTTCCAGGCCAAGCCGGGCGAGTACTCCACCAAGTAACCTTTCAGGCTCATCGAACGCCGCGGGCCTCATGGTGCAGCGGCGCGGAGCCCCTTAAAATACAACGGAATTGTTGCATTGCGAATGGTTCGCAACCCGGTAAGCGACCGGGGCGACCCGAAGGTCGGATGCAACATCCGCCTTTTCCTTGGCTCAGTGGCCATCAGGCTGCTGGGCCATTTTTGTGTGCCGGGCACGGCG
>NZ_AKKE01000035.1 GCF_000281975.1 Novosphingobium sp. AP12
GGCTGCCGCCGCTGGTGACGGCGAGATCGTTGTCTGTGCTCTGTTCCAGCGCGATTTCAATCAATTGGGCGTAAGTACTGCGATTGAGTCGAGCCCGCATTCCGTGACGGACCTGGAGATAGAGCGCGGGTGTCTCGGGATCGCCCTCGGCCTCGATCGGGTGTTCCGGTCCGGCGATCACGAGGTCGTCCGAGTTCAAACGGAAGGCCAGCGCGTCGCCCTCGCGCTTCACGTCGATGGCGATGAAGGCGGCGTCCTCGACTTCGATCGACAGCTTCTGCGTCGGGGTTACCAGCCAGTGCTGACCATCGTCGTCGCGAAATAGCAGCGAGGCGAAGGCGCGGACCATGGCGGGGCGGCGGATCTCGCCTTCCTGGTGAAACCAGCGGCCATCGGCGGCGATGCGCATCTCGCTGTCGCCCTCGTTGGCAGGGGACCACTGGTCGACCGGCGGCAACTTGCGCGCGGCGACCAATTCGGCCACTTCAGCCAGCGAGAGACCGGCGAGTTCGGGGGGCGGTTCGTAGGGCATCGTCTCGCGATGCCAGATAGGGTGGCCTGC
This sequence comes from Novosphingobium sp. AP12, assembly GCF_000281975.1. Lineage (GTDB taxonomy): Bacteria > Pseudomonadota > Alphaproteobacteria > Sphingomonadales > Sphingomonadaceae > Novosphingobium. Next base: position 563 of record NZ_AKKE01000035.1, read on the forward strand.
GCCAAGGTCCAGTTTTGGAACCCGGCGCGCGCGAAGGCTACCTGAGCCAGGGGCCCAGCGCGCCCGCCGGGGGCAGCACTACCGGGTTTGCGGCGCGGACGAGCAGGCGGCGGCGCTCAAAGGGGCCGGGAAGCGTCCAGGCGCCGGTATATTCGTTGGTGAAGCCCCAGAAGCGGCCGTAGTACTCGGGGTCGCCGATCATGACCTGCGGCAGCGGCGCCCGGTCGTCGATGCCGGCCATGCAGGCGGACATCAGCGCCTTGCCGTAGCCCTGGCCTTGATGCTCGGGCAGCACCGCGACGGGGCCGACCATGATCATCGGATGGGCGCGGCCGCCGGGATCGTTGAGCGCGACCGGCCAGCACTGGATCGAGCCGACCAGCATCTCGTCACCGTCGAGCGCGGCGAAGCTCAGGCCCGGCAGCCAGTCGGTCCCCTCGCGCACCTTGTAGGCGGTGCGCTTGTGGCGGCCCGGCTCGAACGCGGAGTCGAGCAGCGTCTCGACGAGGGCGGGATCGACATTGTCGAGCGGGATGATGGTGGCGGTGTCTGGCGAAGTCATGGCGCGCGCCGGATAGAAGTGCGCGGGCCCCGTGTCGATTCAATTCGCCGGATCGAGCTTCAGCAGGTGCCCGCTGTCGGAACCTTCGCCGTCCTCGATCAGCCAGATCGCGCCGTCGGGCCCCTGTGCGATATCGCGGATGCGGTTGTCCATGGGGTAGCGCCCTTCCTCGACCGCCTTGTCGCCGTCAATGCGCACGCGCACGAGGCCGGTGGCGACGAGGCCGGTGATGATCGCCTGTCCCTTCCACGCGGGGAACCTGTCCCCGGTGTAGAAGATGTAGTCGCCCGGCGCGATCACCGGGTTCCAGCTGATCGCGGGCTGGGCGAGATCGGGACGGGTGGAATTGCGCGGGATCGGCTTGCCGTCGTAGTGGTCGCCGTCCGAGACCAGCGGCCAGCCGTAGTTGGCGCCGGGCTTGACGAGGTTCAGTTCGTCGCCGCCCGCCGGGCCATGCTCGAGGTCCCAGAGCCCGCCCTGCGGATCGAACGCGAGGCCCAGGATGTTGCGGTGGCCGTAGGACCAGATCTGGTCGGTGGGAGATCCCTTGCCGGCATAGGGGTTGCCTGGGGCGGGGGTGCCGTCGGGCAGCAGACGCACGATCTTGCCGAGGTTGGTTTTCAGGTCCTGCGCGGGCGTGAACTTCTGCCGCTCGCCCGACGCGACGAACAGGTATTGGCCGTCGGGCGAGAACGCGAGGCGGTGCGAATAGTGGCCGCGCCCGGTGACCTTGGGTGTCTGGCGCCAGATGACCTTGAGGTTGTCGAGCCGGCACTTCAGCGCTTCGGCGCAGACAAGGTCGGCCTTGCCCACGACCGCGCCGCGCGTGTCGCCCTGTCCGGCCTCGGCCCAGCTCAGGTAGACCACACGGCGGTCGAGCTTTTCGCTGCGCTGGCCGGGAGCGAAGATGAAATCGCCTAGGCCGCCCTGGCCGCCATAGTCGACCTTGGGCACGCCCGAGACTTCGCCGATCCTGCGGTCTGGCGTCATGAAGCGGATCGCGCCCTTGCGCTCGGTGACGAACAGGGTGCCGGTGCCTTCATCGAAGGCCATGGCCCAGGGCTCGTCGAACTGGGCGACACGCTCGACCTTGAAGGGAGCGCCGCCTTCGGTCGCCGCCGGCACGGCAGATTTTTCCCCTGTCGCCGCGCTGCCGCAGCTTGCGAGGATCACCGTGAGCGGCGATAGGGCGAAAACGAGTCTTTCAGCGATCATGCCCAGCCCAATGCTTGTTTCCACCACTGGTTCCATGGACACGAAACGTCACGTTATCGGCGTGGACGAGGCCGGGCGCGGACCTCTCGCGGGGCCGGTGGTCGCGGGCGCGGTGGTGCTGTGCAAGCCGCGGCCTTCGGGGCTCGACGATTCCAAGAAGCTCTCGCGCATCCGCCGCGGCGAACTCGAAGCAGTCATCAAGCGGCGCTGCCGATGGGCGGTGGGTGTGGTGGAGGTCGACGAGATCGACCGGCTCAACATCTTCGGCGCGACGATGCTCGCGATGACACGCGCGGTGCTCTCGCTATGCGAAGCGCTGGGCGAGGAGCCGGGCGAAGTGCTGGTGGACGGCAACCTGACGCCGCATGGCCGGCGCGAGGAATGGCGCTGGAAGGCCCGCGCGATCGTCGGAGGCGATGCCATCGAGCCGTGCATCTCGGCCGCCTCGATCATTGCCAAGGAGCACCGGGACCGCCTGATGCGCGATCTCGCACTGGCGCACCCGCACTATGGCTGGGAGCGCAATGCGGGCTATGGCACGTCCGAGCACCTCGCGGCGCTGCGCAGGCACGGCGCCACCCCGCACCACCGCCGCAGCTTCGCGCCCGTGGCGCAGCTACAGCTGCTGGTCTAGTTCAGGCGGCGAGCGGAAGCGGCACGGCGACGACCGGCTGCTCGATCACGGGAGCGGCAGGAGCTGCTGCGGGGGCCTCGGCCAGGCCAGCCATGTGGCGCTCGGCAAGGACGACGTCACGGCGCGAGGCGAAATAGAGCGAAATCAGGGAAAACATGGCGACCTCGAAGACAAAGGGGTTTGCTGCGGTGCAGCATCTGCCAGCCATTTGGATTGTGCAGGCCGTTGCGGCAAATGCAACGATGAGGATCGGAGTTGCATAACGTGCATCTGAAGCCATCGGGACGGGCTGCTCGGCACATGCCGCGATCAAAAAGTTTTCCACGAGTCCCTGCTGCCACAGCCACCACATCTTGAGTCGCGCCGAGTCGCCCAGACTCGATATGTAGTGTCGGATTCCTTTTGTTCCCTCGTGCTGAACACCTGAATCACAAGGAATCCCAACGAGTCGCGGCTTGACGCGGAGTCCGCGATGACTCACCCTAGAGGCATATCCACAGTTTATCGGAGCAGTCATGGGTCAGATTTTGGTCAAGGAACGGATTCGTGCGCGGGCGCCTGCACCCACGCCGAAGGAACTGCTTCCGCTCGGCCGCATCCTGACGGGCGACTGCATCGAGGCGATGCGCACCATCCCCGACGCCAGCGTCGACATGGTCTTCGCCGACCCGCCCTATAACCTGCAGCTGGGCGGCGACCTCTCGCGCCCGGACGGCAGCCACGTCGATGCGGTGACGAACGACTGGGACAAGTTCACCAGCTTCGCCACCTACGACCAGTTCACCCGTGACTGGCTCACAGAGGCGCGCCGCGTGCTCAAGCCCGAGGGCTCGCTATGGGTGATCGGTTCTTACCACAACATCTTCCGCCTCGGCGCGATCATGCAGGACATGGGGTTCTGGATCCTCAACGACATCGTGTGGCGCAAGGCCAACCCGATGCCGAACTTCAAGGGCACCCGCTTCACCAACGCGCACGAAACGCTGATCTGGGCGTCGATGGGCGAGAAGTCGAAGTACACGTTCAACTACCGCGCGATGAAGACCCTGAACGACGAGCTGCAGATGCGCTCCGACTGGGTGCTGCCGATCTGCAACGGCGCCGAGCGCCTCAAGAAGGACGGTCGCAAGGTTCACCCGACGCAGAAGCCCGAGGCGCTGCTGTACCGCGTGATGCTGGCGACCACCAACAAGGGCGACGTCGTGCTCGACCCGTTCTTCGGCACCGGCACCACCGGCGCGGTCGCCAAGCGCCTGGGCCGCGAGTGGATCGGCTGCGAGCGCGAGAGCGACTACCGCGAAGCCGCGCTGGAGCGCATCGAGATGGCGCTGCCGCTCGATGAAAGCGCGCTCAAGACCATGCAGTCAAAGCGCACTGCGCCCAAGGTCGCCTTCGGTACGCTGGTGGAGACCGGCTGGATCCAGCCCGGGACCGAGGTGTGGGACAAGAAGCGCCGTCACGTCGCCACGGTGCGCGCCGATGGCTCGCTCGCGGCGGGCGACGTCATAGGCTCGATCCACGGCGTCGGCTCGACCGTGCAGGGCGCGCCGTCGTGCAACGGCTGGACCTTCTGGCATCTTCAGCACGAGGGCGAGGTCAAGCCGCTCGACGCGATCCGCCAGTTGTATCTGCTCGCCACGGAGCCGTGAGGCCTTTCTGGACTGCGGTGTTCTGCCGCCGTCCGGAAACGGGTTCAGCCTGAGCCTTTAAGACGCTAAGGCCGCGCCATGACCCGCAAGCTCTACATCCGCCCGATCGCCTTCGCCGACAGCCCGCAGAGCGAGGAAGGCGACGCGGTGCGCCTTGGCGGGGCGATGGTCTGGGCGAGCCGCTTCGCGCTGATCGTGCGCGAGAACAGCCGGATCGTCTCGCGCGAGCGGGTGTCGGCGGGCCGGATAGCCTCGGTGCTGGGCGCGCTGCCGGCCGACCTCGGCGCGGCGGGCGAGGCGCAATGGGCGAACCTGCGCAAGGTCCATGCGCCGCTGAAGTGCGGGCCGCGTATGGTGCGGCTAGACCAGCCGCAGGTCATGGGCATCCTCAACATGACGCCCGACAGCTTCTCAGATGGGGGGCAGTTCCTCGACGACGAGGCCGAAGCCTCCGCCCATGCCTCGGCTATGCTGGAGGCGGGCGCCGCGATCATCGACATCGGCGGAGAGTCCACGCGGCCCGGAGCCGGCGCGGTCTGGGAAGGCGACGAGATCAGGCGCGTGGTACCGATGGTCGGCAAGCTCGCTGCCATGGGCGCGGCGATCAGCCTCGACACGCGGCGGCCTGCGGTGATGGAGGCGGGCCTTGCAGCGGGCGCCCACATCATCAACGATGTTTCCGCATTACGCCACGACCCGCGCAGCCTGGAACTCGCTGCCTCCACCGACGCGCCCGTTGTGTTGATGCACGCGCCGGGCAAGGCGGACGACCTCCACTCTCCCGCCGCCTACGAGGACATCGCAATCGGCGTGTTCGACTGGCTCGAAGAGCGCCGAGACGCGGCGGTGGCTGCGGGCATCGCGGCGGACCGGATCATCCTCGACCCTGGGCTCGGCTTCGGGCTGACGCTGGCGCAGAACCTCGCGCTGTTCAACGCGCTGCCGCTGTTCCACGCGCTTGGCCACCCGCTGCTGGTGGGTGTCAGCCGCAAGCGCATGATCGGCGCACTGTCGAACGAGGCGGCGGCGCACCAGCGCCTCGGCGGGTCGCTGACGCTGGCGGTCAAGGCAATGGAGGCGGGGGCACATATCCTGCGGGTCCACGACGTGTTCGAAACCGTGCAGGCGGTCCGGGTATGGCGCGGCCTTCGCGACGCGGCGCTGACGGACTTCTCGCAGCTGCCGAGCTGATACAAATCTGGACCTCGGATTAACCTCGGATTTCAGCCGGATGAACGAACCGGTGTTTTCTGTGTGACCCAGTCGTCATAACACCGCCGCATCGCGTCTGAGGCCCGGTTCGTCCCTCGGGCTGGGTCAATTTCCGATTGCGCCCGTTTTCCCCTTCGAACCGCCGAGGCAATGTCGCCCGGCATGGAAAGCGAAAGGGAGTTTCCCATGAAGCAGACCAAGATCATCAGCGCCGCTGCGCTGGCCTTCGCCGCCATCCCCGTTACCGCCATGGCCGTCGTGCCTACGATGTACGAAGAGAGCGCCGCCCGCGCCGAGGAAGACCGGATCATTCAGGCTCCGATCGGCGGCATCGAGGGCAAGAACTGGTACAACTACCGCGCCAACGTCAACGAAACCCAGAAGGAGCTTTCGAGCGACTTGCGCCACGCCAGCGACATCGAGGACCAGCGCGATGCCTGGGAAGAATACGGCACCGAACTGCGCGGTGAACGCGGGAAGTACGTGAAGGCCATGGCCAAGAAGGGCTATCGCGTTCCGACCGTCTACATCGAAGGTCTCTGAGCCTTCACCGCTTCGACAATTTTAAGGGCGGGCCATGCGACAGCACGGTCCGCCCTTCGGCTGTCCAGCTGGCGTTTATTCGACCTCGACGCGCAGGCGTTCGATCCGGGTGGTCGCGAGTTTCCAGCCGTCTCCCCGGTTGGAGTATGTCTCGTGGTAGCGGCCCCAACCGGTGAGGCGCTTGAAAGGCCCACCCGAGGGCGGAAAGAAGCGGTCCGTGAAGCACCATATGCCGCTAGCCGTGCTGGCGCTCTCGATGGTGATGTCGGGGTCGTTGCCCTGATGGACGGTGACGATGCGCGGCCCTACTGGGCTTGCGGCATCGGGCCAGTTGTCGCGTCCCTCGAGCACCATGTTCATCGCCGGCATGTGGTCGATCCCGGTGGCCGGGTCGGCGCAGCAGCCCCTGTAGTCGAGCACGCAGTCCTCGGCGAGGATGGAGCGGACCAGCGCAGCGTCGCCGTCGTCCACACCGCGCCAGTAGCGGGCCTTGAGCTGCCTGATGTCCTCGATGGCGGCGAGCCGCGCGAGCGTGTCCATGCCTGTCCTTCTCCCTTTTCACGGGAGACTGGCGGGCTCAGGCGGCGTTGTCGATGCCCAGTTCAGTGAGCTTGCGATAGAGCGTGGACCGCCCGATGCCCAGCCGCCGCGCCACTTCGGTCATGCGGCCGCGGTACAGGCCGATGGCGAGGCGGATCACGTCGGCCTCGATCTCCTCGAGCGGGCGCAGGTGACCGTCGGGGGTGTAGAGCATGACCCCCGAACTCTCCTGCATCGGGTTGCCCGCGATTGTGGATGAACCTGTGCCAAGGATGTTGAGAAGCTGTGGAAAATCTTCCGAGGTCAGCGCGTCGCCGTCGCAGAACACCGCTGCTCGGAACAGCACGGCCTGGAGCTGGCGCACGTTGCCCGGCCAGTCGTAGGCGGCGAGAAGCGACAGCGCGCCGTCCGTCACGCCCAGTTCGCGCAGCCCCGGCTGCTCGCCGATGCGGGCGAGGAAGTAGCGGGTGAGGGCAGGCAGGTCGCCCGGCCGTTCGCGCAGGGCAGGGAGGTGAACCTTGGTGGCGGACAGCGCTTCGAGGAGTTCAGGCAGGAACAGGTCCTGGCTCACCATGTCGGCAAGCGGCAGGTTGCTGGCGGCGATGATGCGCACGTCGACGCGGAACGAGTGGCGCGCGCCGATCGGCCGGCAGTCGCCCTTGCGGATCGCTTCGAGCAAGCGCTCCTGCACCGACAGCGGCAGGCTGTCGATCTCGTCGAGCGCAAGGGTGGCGCCGTCGCAGTGCTGCATCGCGCCGATTTGGCGGTCGAACGCGCCGGGGAAGGCGCCCTTCTCGTGGCCGAACAGGACGGATTCGATCGAGTTCGCCGGCATCCCGCCGACGTTCACGATCCGCAGTGGCATCCGGGTACGGGGCGAAGCCGCGTGCATCGCCCGGATGAGCATTTCCTTGCCCGACCCGCTCTCGCCCTCGATCAGCACGGGGGAGTGTCCGCGCGCGGCCTTGGCGGCGACGGCCAGCGCTTTTCGGAAGTTCGGCGAGGCCCCGATCATCGATTCGAAATCGGGGTTGGCGGTCATCTTCTCGGTGAGAGGCGCAAGCTCGTCGCGCGGCGCCTCGTGCTGCGTCGCCGAGCGCAGGGCGTGCATGAGCCGGTCGGGCGCGACGGGCTTGATGAGGTAGTCGGTGGCCCCGGCCCGCATCGCCTCTACTGCTAGCAGCGGCGAGGTACTGGCGGTCAGCATCAGGATGGGCAGCGCCGGGCGGCGGGACTTGAGTTCGGCGATCAGCGTGCAGGCGTCGTCGCCCGGTACCCACTGGTCGAGAATGATCGCGGCGAGCTGCATGCCCTGCCGCGTGCCGAGCGTGGCGATGGCGGTCTCGGCGTCGCGGACGATGAGCGTGCGCCATCCCTCGCGCGAGGCGAGCGCCGAAATGAGCCGGCTCTGCGCCGGTTCATCGTCGATGAGCATGAGGAGGCGTTGATCGAGTTCCGCCATTGTTCGCCGCTTGCATCGCCTCCGGGGAGTGGAATGTCATGTCTAGAGGCAACCGGTAAATACGGGATTAAGCCTGAGATAGACGCGCGCGTTCACTCTTGAGCCGGCGCCGCACCCCCGCTAGAGCAGGCCATCGAACAAACGGACAGGGGATAAGCGATCATGGCTTCGGGCAACGACATCAAGGCGGCCACCGCCACCTACAACTCGTTCATCAAGATGGCGACCTGGGGCACGATCGCCTGCGTGGTCATTGCGGCGGGCGTGGTCGGCCTGATCGCATCCTGATCCAACTCGGCCGGGACGCACCGCGCCCGGCCTACCCTGGGGCGTAGTCCCGGCGATGGTACGCCTCTTCAAGGTCTTGCTGATCCTCGCCGCTTTGGGCGGAGCGCTGTGGTACGGCGCTCATCGCTATGCCGAGCACCGCGTGCAGGCCGCCTTCGCAGAAGCCGGGATGACGGATGAGGCCGCGGCCTGCATGGGTCGCCGCCTTGCCGAACGGCTCACGCTGCGCCAGCTCTATCAGCTGACCACACTGCGGGACGAAGCGCACGACGCCGACCAGTTGCTACGCGCCGTACAGAGCCTGGACGACCGCAGGATCGTGAGGGTGACGGCCAGTTCCGCGCTCTTGTGCTCGACCGGCCTTGCCCGCTAGGGCGCAGGCTCTGCCCTTCGTCGCACACGCGGAGACCGCGCGCTTGACACTAGCTCCCTACGCTTCCGATCCCGCCCGTTCGCGCGGGCGCGAGTTTCCGACCGGCGACGGCCTCGCCCGCGGCCCTCGCAGCCCGTACCAGCGCGACCGCGACCGCATCATCCACTCGATCGCCTTCCGCCGCCTGCGCTACAAGACCCAGGTCTTCATCGCCCCGGACGGCGACCACTACCGCGTGCGACTGACCCACAGCCTCGAAGTCGCGCAGATCGCCCGCGTCATCGCCCGCATCCTCGGGCTCGACGAGGATCTGACCGAGGCACTGGCGCTGGCGCACGACATCGGCCACCCCCCGTTCGGCCATGCCGGCGAGGACGCGCTGAACGCCGCGCTCCACAAGGCCGGCGGCTTCGACCACAACGCGCATACGCTGCGCACGCTGATGCGGGTAGACAGCCCCTATTGCGAGCACGACGGCCTCAACCTGACGTGGGAAACGCTGGAGGGGCTGGCCAAGCACAATGGCCCCGTCACCGAACCGGGCTGGGCGCTGACCGGCCTCGATGCTGCCTATCCGCTCGACCTCCACACCCACGCCTCGCTGGAGGCGCAGGTGGCGGCGCTGTCGGACGACATTGCCTACGACAACCACGACATCGACGATGGCTTGCGCGCGGGCTTCCTCGACCTCGACGAACTGCTCGCCCACCCCTTCGTCGCGTCTCAGTGGGCCGAGGTGGAGCGCCGCTATCCCGGCGTCGATATCCAGCGCCAGCTGGCCGAACTCATCCGCAGCCAGATCGGCGTCATGGTCAACGACCTCGTCGCGCAGACCCAGGCGAACCTCGTCGGCGTAGGCAGCGTCGATGAAGTGCGCGCCGCGGGCCGGGCGCTGGTCGCGTTCTCGCCGGAAATGGCGGAGGGCGAACGCGCCTTCAAGCGCTTCATGTACGAGAAGCTCTACTACCATCCCGAGCAGATGGAGACCGCGAAGCGGGCGAGGGCGGTGCTCGCCGAACTCTATGCCGCCTACTCGCAGGAGCCGGTGCTGATGGAGGAAAGCTGGATCGACAACATGCCCCGCTTCGAGCCCGACCGCAGCCGCCACATCGCCGACTACATCGCCGGCATGACCGACCGCTTCGCCATCGCCCGCCACGCCGACATTTACGGCCGCACGCCCGAGGGCCTCAGCAATGTCTGAGCGCGGCTGACCATGGAACAGGGGGCTGTTCGCATATGCCTGGTCGGGGCGACCGGGCTCATAGGTTCCGCGCTGATCGCCGAGGCCATCGGGCGCGATGACGTGCGCGTCATCGGTGTCGGCCGGAGCGAGGCCGTGCTGCCGCGCGGCGCGCGCATGGAGATGCTGGTGGGCGAGCCGATCGACTGGCCGCAGCTCATCCGCGCCGCCCGCGCCGACGTGATCGTCTGCGCGCTGGGGACCACGATCAAGGCCGCCGGAAGCCCGGAGCAGTTCCGCGCCATCGACCACGATCTCGTCCGCTTCAGCGCCGAAGCCGCGCGCGAGGCGGGCATCGAGCACATGATGATGGTTTCCTCGGTCGGCGCCGACCGGATGGCCAAGAGCTTCTACCTGAGCGTCAAAGGCGAGACAGAGGACGCGCTGGGCAGGCTCGGCTTCCGGCGGCTCGACCTGCTGCGTCCGAGCCTCCTGCGCGGCGCACGCCGCGAGCGCCGCCCTCTCGAACGCGCGTGGCAGATCGCCGCCCCCCTCGTGGACCTCGTCCTGCTGAGCCGCCTGACCCGTTTCCGTTCCATCCGTGCCCGGGACGTGGCCCGCGCCATCCTCTCGCTCGCGCGGGAGCAGGCGGGGGGACGCTTCGTGCATGAACATGCCGAGCTAAGGGGCTGGGCGAGGTCTGTCAGGGCTGCCGATGCTGCGGACATGCACGAATCCGTTGAAACCACTGGCCTTCGCTTAGCCCGGCGTTGACTTGGCGAGTGCGCTGAACCAAGGCTGGGGCACTCGCTGACACGCGCGGGAGAGACCTTGCCGATTCGGTTCACCGGAACGGACAAGGCGCCGAAGGAGCAACCGCCCCGGAATCTCTCAGGCAAAAGGACCGCGCGGCGTCTACAGCGATACTCTGGAAAGTGCCCCGTGCCGTAAGGTCGTGGCCGCCGACGGTGTAACCCGGTCCGTCCCATAGCGGATGACGCCGGGGAAGCTCTCAGGTTTCCGTGACAGAGGGGGCACCGAAATGGTGTGCCATGCTTGTTGCGGAGTCGTGTCTTGAGCGAATACCCTGTTTCCGATGACGAAAATGGCTCGGAGGACTTCGTCGAAGACCTCGCCCCGCTGAACCTGCCGCTCGATGCCTGGCACCGCGAGCAGGGCGGCCGCATGGTCGAATTCGCCGGCTACATGATGCCCGTCCAGTATGAAGGCATCATGGCGGAACATCTCTGGACGCGCGAGAGCGCCGGCCTGTTCGACGTCAGCCACATGGGCCAGCTGGAGGTGAGCGGTGAGGGCGCCGCCGAGGCGCTCGAAGCGCTGCTGCCGGGCGATATTTCCGCGCTCAAGGCAGGACGCCAGCGCTATTCGCTGCTGCTCGACGAGAACGGCGGCATCCTCGACGACCTGATGGTGACCAACCGCGGCGGCGAATACTACGTGGTCGTCAACGGCGCGACCAAGTGGGATGACATCGCCCATTTGCGCGAATACCTGCCCGACGAGATCACGCTCAACCACCTCGACGAGCACGCACTCCTCGCGCTGCAGGGCCCCAAGGCCGCCGATGCATTCAGCCGCCTCGGCCTCGAGCCCGCGTTCCCAGGCATGCCCAGGCTCGAGGAGCTCAAGTTCATGCAGTCTGCGCCATTCTTCTGGGAAGGCCGCCCGCTCGGCGTCAGCCGCTCGGGCTACACCGGCGAGGACGGCTTCGAAATCTCCGTTCGTGCAGAGGACGTCGCCGCGCTGGCGGACGCGCTGGTCGCTCAGGACGAAGTGAAGCCGATCGGCCTCGGCGCGCGCGACTCGCTGCGCCTCGAAGCGGGCCTGCCGCTCTATGGCCACGACCTCTCGCCCGAGACCGATCCGGTCGCCGCCGGACTGACCTTCGCCATCTCGAAGCGCCGCAAGGCCGAGGGAGGCTTCCTCGGTGCCGACAAGGTGCTGCCCATGTTGGCCCAAGGTACGCCTAGGTCGCGTGTAGGTCTGGTGGTCGAAGGCCGCATGGCGGCACGCGAAGGTGCCAAGGTTTTCCGCGAAGATCAGGAGGTTGGCGTCGTGACTTCTGGTGGTTTCTCACCGTCACTGCAACAACCGATCGCCATGGCCTACATTGACGCAGAATTGGCCGCGGAAGGCACTTCCCTCACCATCGAAATGCGGGGCAAGAAGCTCGACTGCAAGGTCGTGCCGATGCCCTTCGTCCCCCATCGCTACCATCGCTGAGGAACTCCCCATGACCCGCTACTTTTCCGAAGACCACGAGTGGATCGAAGTCGAAGGCGACCTCGGCACCGTCGGCATCACCGACTACGCCCAGGGCCAGCTCGGTGACATCACGTTCGTCGACCTTCCCGCTGAAGGTGCAAGCGTCGGCAAAGGGGATTCCGTGTCGGTGGTCGACTCGGTGAAGGCCGCCTCGGACGTCTACACCCCGGTTTCCGGCACGATCGCGGAAGTGAACGCCGCTCTGGCCGATGCTCCGGAACTCGTTAACACCGAAGCCGAAACCGGTGGCTGGTTGTTCCGCGTGACGCTCTCCGACACCGCCGAAATCGGCGCGCTGATGGATGAAGCCGCATACAAGAGCTACGTCGACAGCCTCTGATTGCCTTCGAGACCACTACCTCGCCCGTGATCCCGCAGCCCGCGGGGATGACGGGCGGGGGCAGGCCAGAGCCTGCGCCGCCCCCTCCGGCGAACGAACGAGAGATTCCATCCTCATGCGCTACCTTCCCCTGACCGCGGCCGACCGCACCTCCATGCTGGAGACCATCGGTGCCGCCACCGTCGATGACCTGTTCGTCGATGTGCCCACCGAGGCGCGGCTTGCCGGCCCGATCCAAGGCCTTCCCGCCCATGCGAGCGAAATGGCTGTCGAGCGCCACATGACTACGCTGGCCGCCAAGAACGTGAGCGCGGGTTCCGCGCCGTTCTTCCTGGGTGCGGGCGCCTACCGGCACCATGTCCCCGCATCGGTCGACCACCTGATCCAGCGCGGCGAGTTCCTCACCGCCTACACGCCGTACCAGCCGGAAATCGCGCAGGGCACGCTGCAGGTCCTGTTCGAATTCCAAACCCAGGTCGCGCGTCTGTTCGGCACCGACATCGCCAACGCCTCGATGTACGACGGGTCGACCGCGTGCTGGGAAGCCATCCTGATGGCCGCGCGCGTAACCCGCAAGGGCCGTGCGGTCATGTCGGGCGGCCTGCACCCGCATTACGGCGAGGTCGTGCGCACCATGGCCAAGTTCACCAAGGACGACATTGTCTCGCTGACGCCCGAGCTGACCGCCGATCCAGACGACGCCGCGGTTATCGCCTCGATCGACGACAAGACCTCCTGCGTCGTGGTCCAGTATCCCGACGTGCTTGGCCGCATCCCCGACCTCGCCGCGATCGCAGAGGCGGCCCACGCCAAAGGCGCGCTGGTGGTGGCGGTCGTCACCGAGCCGGTGGCGCTGGGGCTGATCGAGGCGCCAGGCGCGCTGGGCGCCGACATCGTCGTGGGCGAGGGCCAGTCCCTGGGCGTCGGCCTGCAATTCGGCGGACCATATCTCGGCCTGTTCGGCTGCCGTGAAAAATTCGTGCGCCAGATGCCCGGCCGTCTCTGTGGTCAAACCGTCGATGCGGATGGCAAGCGCGGTTTCGTGCTAACTCTCTCCACCCGTGAGCAGCACATTCGCCGCGAGAAGGCGACGAGCAATATCTGTACCAATTCAGGGCTTTGTGCCTTGGCTTTCAGTATCCACCTGACCTTGCTTGGCGGCGACGGCTTGGCGAAACTGGCTGGCGTCAACCATGCGCGCGCACAAGCGACGTTCGAACGGCTGACCCGCATTCCGGGCGTCTCGCTGCTGAACACGGCCTACTTCAACGAGGCGACGCTGATCCTGCCGCGCGACGCTCGCGAGGTGGTACGTGAACTGGCGGAGAAGCGCGTCCTTGGCGGCGTTTCGCTGGGCCGCCTGTTCCCGGTTGCCGACGGGCTGCACAATGGCCTGCTGGTCGCCGCTACGGAGACCACCACCGACGAGGATATCGAGGCATTTGCCTTGGAACTGGAAGTAGTGCTGGAAGGAGCTTCGGCATGAGCGCAGTGAACGCAAGCGGTTGGCGCCCCTCGATGGGTGAAGGTGCCGGCGAGGCGAAATTCGCAACGTCCAGCGGTGATTACGGGCTGATGCTGGAAGAAGCTCTGAGCTTCGAGTTGGGCTCTGCCGATAAGTGCGGCGTGGATATCGACGACGCGGATCGCGCTCCAGTTAGTGGTCTGGGCCGGTTCCTGCGCAAGGCCGCACCGGCGCTGCCGGGCCTGACGGAGCCCGAGACGGTGCGTCACTACACGCGCCTGTCGCGGCAGAACTACGCCATCGACCTCGGGCCGTTTCCGCTAGGGTCGTGCACGATGAAGCACAACCCGCGCCTGAACGAGAAGATGGCCCGCCTTGCCGGCTTCGCGGATCTCCACCCGATGCAGCCGCAGAAGACCATCGAGGGCGCGCTCGAGGTCATCGAGCAGCTGGCCGACTGGCTGATCACGCTGACCGGCATGGCCTCGGTGGCGATGAGCCCCAAGGCAGGCGCGCACGGTGAACTGTGCGGCTTGCTGTGCATCCGTGCAGCGCTTGACGCGCGCGGCGAGGTTCGTGACGTCGTGCTGGTCCCCGAGAGCGCCCACGGCACCAACCCTGCGACGGCAGCTTTTGCCGGCTTCAAGGTCGAATCGATCCCCGCGACGCCGGCCGGCCGGGTCGATGTCGCGGCGCTCAAGGCCAAGCTCGGCCCCAACGTGGCGGGGGTGATGATCACCAACCCCAACACCTGTGGCCTGTTCGAGCCCGACATGCGGGAGATCGCCGATGCCGTCCATGCGGCGGGCGGCTACGTGTACTGCGACGGTGCGAACTTCAACGCGATCGTCGGCAAGGTGCGCCCCGGCGATCTCGGTGTCGATGCCATGCACATCAACCTGCACAAGACCTTCTCCACGCCCCACGGCGGCGGCGGTCCCGGGGCGGGTCCGGTGGTGCTGTCCGAGGCGCTGGCGCCCTTCGCGCCGCTACCGTTCGTCACACGCGGCGATGACGGGTCGATCCACCTCGTCGAGGAGGAGAATGCCAGCGAGGGCCATGCCCAGGCATTTGGCCGCATGGTCGCCTTTCACGGTCAGATGGGCATGTTCACCCGCGCGCTGACCTACATACTCAGCCACGGCGCGGACGGCCTGCGACAGGTCGCCGAAGATGCGGTCCTCAACGCTAACTATGTGCTGCGTTCGTGCGAGGACCTGCTGCCCGCGCCCTTCGCAGACAGCGGCCCGTGCATGCATGAGGCGCTGTTCAGTGATGCGGGGCTGGCCGACGGCTTTTCGACGCTCGACATCGCCAAGGGCCTGATCGACGAGGGATTCCATCCGATGACCGTCTATTTCCCCTTGGTGGTCAAGGGCGCGATGCTGGTCGAGCCGACCGAAACCGAGAGCAAAGCCGGCCTTGATCGCTTCATTGCATCCCTGCGCAGCCTTGCCGAGCGGGCCAAGGCCGGTGACGAGAGCCTGCACTCCGCGCCGCACTTCGCGCCGCGCCGCCGGCTTGACGAGACCCTCGCCGCGCGCAAGCCTGTGCTGGTGTGGCAGGGTGAGGCTGGCGTTCCAGGAACGCCATCGCTGAGCGAAATCGGGGGAAGCTGAGATATGGGCGGAAGTGCCGGGGCGGGCTGGACGGCTCACCTGCCGCTGCTGATCTTCGCAGGGGTCATGGCGTGGCGCTTCCGCAATCTCCAGAAAGCCCGGCCGCTGCGGCTGCCATTGCTCTGGATCATGCCACTGATCGTGACCGCCGCGTTGTGCCTCGCCGTTGCGGCTATGCCGCCCACAGGGCCTGGCTGGCTGGTGCTGGCTACCGGTTTCGGCGTTGGCGGCGGGATTGGCATGCAGCGCTCACGGCTGATGCGCCTTCACATCGAAGGCGAGGAGGCTGAGGCGCGGATAATGCTGCGTCAGTCTCCGCTGGCGCTGGCGCTTATCCTTGCAGTCTTCGCCGCGCGCCGGATGTTGTTACCGACGGGCGCGGCTCTGCAAGACAGCCACCCATCGGCAACAGCGCTACTCATGACCGACGCCATGTTCGGGCTGGTGCTCGGGATGGCGGTTTTAAGCCGAATGGTGTTGTGGCAGCGTGCGCGGGCCATGGCGGTGGCCCACGTCTTCGACGCCTGACGGCGCTCAGTTGATCGCGTTCGATCCGGCTTGACCGACAGACTCTATGTCGCGGCCGACGCCCTTGACGGTGTTGCAGGCCGAAGCCGAGAAAACGATTCCGCCGGCAACAAGAGCGAAAATAATCTTCTGAATCATGTGATACGCATTCCTTGGTGGTGACCTCGGTTATCTCAAGGATCGCATTGAGGAAAGCGCTCTTGCAAAGCTGCAGGCCGGCTTCGGTCGGTGGCTTGAAACCAGCCTGCGCGCTAGCTGCTTACTTGTTGATTGCGTCGTCGCCGGCCTGTCCGACCGACTCGACGTCCTGTCCGGCGCCCTTGACGGTGTTGCAGGCCGAAGCCGAGAAAACGATGCCGCCGGCGACGAGGGCGAGGACTAGCTTCTTGACCATGTTCATGTTCCTTCTAGCGGTGCGACCCAGTTTTCCGGGTGCGCGCCCCGTGCAAACACGCACGCAAGGATCAAGTTCCCTTGCTCTGAGCGGAGGGAACGGGCTCCGCTTCTTCGGTCGCGCTCTCGTCTAGGGCGGAAGTGGGGGATATGCGGCGCGACAGGAAATGCTCCCGTGACGTGATGATAAGGCCGGCGGCAACGATCACAGGCGCGCCGAGCCACGTCGTGTAGGATGGCAGGTGGTCCCAGATCGCCCAGCCGTAGAATGTCGACCAGATCAGCGCCGTGTAATCCATGACCACGACCGTCGCGACCTGTCCGAAGCGCAGCGCCGCGGTGATGAGGAACTGGGCAAGAGTACCAGTCAGCCCCACTCCTACGAGCAGTAGCCACTCATAGGCTCCGTGGGGGCGGACGTAAAACGGCAGCAGGAAGGCACTGAACAACGATCCGTAGAATGCGAACCAGAACACACAGGCTATCGGCTCTTCGGTGCGGGCGAGATCACGGATCTGGAAGCTGACGATAGCGACGATGACGCCAGCGCCGAGACCGGCTGCAAGTCCGAGCGCGGGCACCGGAACGTCCCCGGGGCGAGTGATGACGAGGACTCCGATGAAACCCAGAAGGACTGCGGTCCAGCGCCATTTTCCGACCGTCTCGCGTAGGACGAGGGCTGTTATCAATACGGCGAACAACGGCGTCGTAAATCCCAGCGTCGTCGCTACGGGGAGCGGCAGCAGAGTGGCTGCGCCGATGTTGCAGCACAGTCCGGCGGTCCCGGTAGTCGCGCGCTTGGCGTGGCTGCTCATGCGGCGGGTTGCAAGCAGGCCCAGCTTTCCCGTCAGCAGCAGTGCCGTGACGATAATCGGAAGGCTCATCGCCTGTCGCCAGAAGACCAGTTCCGGGAGCGAGACGCCGGCCTCGCCCGAAACCTTGACGAGCATGAACATCGTCGAAAGCATTGCCATCGCCGCGACCCGCAGGGCGATGGCGAGCATGGGGCGCTCTGCACGTTCGGGTTTGGGGGAGGCCTTCACGACTCGGGGCTTTAACTTGGCCACGCTTGGAGGCAAGTGCAGTCGATGGACGACTCGACACTGATCATGGCTATTTTCGGTGGCTTTGCAGCCGTGATGACCGTCGTCGCATGGCTCGGGGACCGGCGCAGACACCGCCGCGCCGACCTCGACCGGGTGGGCTTCATGCCGTGGACCGCAATGTTCTTCTGGTCACTGCTGGCGGCGGTTTTGTTGCTTGGGCTGTCGGCGAGGCAGGCGTTAGGGAGGTAAGGTCCGAACTTGTTCGAGAATCTCGAACAAGCAGATCGAATTTATCCGGCTGGCCAGTGGCCGTCACGGGTGGGAACAGGCGTCAGCCCCCTCACTCCGCTGGAGAATTTCACATGAAGCGCATGTTCGCGTCGGCCATTCTGGCCGTTTCATTCGCCGTGTCCGCGCCGATCATCGCGCAGCAGGCCAACAACAATGCCGCACAGGTCGAGGCCGGTAAGTATGCGCTCGATCACTCGCATACCCTGGTGCGGTTCACCGTCGACCACTTCGGGATCAGCGAGTTCTTCGGCACGCTTCCAGGCGCCACCGGTACGCTCTCGCTTGATCCCGAGGCGATCTCGTCGGCCAGGCTCGACGTGAGCGTCCCAGTCTCGACTGTCTCGACGACCAACAAGACGCTCGACGAGGAGTTGGCCGGCGCGGAGTGGCTGGATGCAGCGAAGTACCCGACGATGCGCTTCGTCTCGACCAAGGTGGCGAAGACTGGGGCGAACTCAGCCGACGTCACCGGCAACCTGACGCTTCATGGCGTCACCCGCCCGGTTACGCTCAAGGCGACCTTCAAGGCAGCGGCCGTCAATCCGATGAACAAGGCCTACACACTGGGCTTCAATGCGACGGGCGTCATCAAGCGCACCGAGTTCGGCGTCAGCAAGTACGCCCCGCTCGTCAGCGACGAGACGACGCTCTCGATCAATGCCGCTTTCGAGAAGCAGCCATCCAACTGATTTGGGGAAGTGCGGTGCGCTTCCGGAGTCCCTAGGGACAAACAAAAACCCCCGCCGACGAGGCGGGGGTTTTCTATTTCAATTCGGGTCAGACGATTTCGATCGCGACCGCCGTGGCTTCGCCGCCGCCGATGCAGAGGCTGGCGACGCCCTTCTTCAGGCCCTTTTCCTTGAGGGCGTTGATGAGGGTCACGATGATGCGGGTGCCCGAGGCGCCGATCGGGTGGCCCAGCGCGGTGGCGCCGCCGTGGATGTTCACCTTGTCGTGCGGGATGCCGAGGTCATGCATGGCGAACATGGCGACGCAGGCGAAAGCCTCGTTCACCTCGAACAGGTCAACGTCCGACAGCTGCCAGCCCACCTTGTCCATCAGCTTGGTGATGGCACCGACCGGGGCGGTGGTGAACTTCGAAGGCTCCTGCGCGTGGGCGGAAACGCCGACGACAGTGGCGAGCGGGGTCAGACCCTTGGCTTCCGCCACGCTTTTGCGGGTCAGCACAACAGCGGCCGCACCGTCGGAGATTGAGCTGGAGCTGGCAGCGGTGATGGTGCCGTCCTTGGCGAAAGCAGCGCGAAGGGTGCGGATCTTGTCCGGATTGCCCTTGGGCGGCTGCTCGTCGGTGTCGACGACCACTTCGCCCTTGCGCGTCTTTACGGTCACGGGGACGACCTCGTCCTTGAAGGCACCGCTGTTGATGGCTTCCTGCGCACGGCGGAGCGACTCGATCGAGTAGTCGTCCTGGTTCTCACGGGTGAGCTGGTATTCGTCGGCGGTGACTTGCGCGAAGGAGCCCATCGAGCCGCCCTCATAGGCGTCTTCCAGGCCATCGAGGAACATGTGATCATAGAGGGTGTCGTGGCCGGCGCGCGCGCCCGAGCGGTGCTTCTTGGAGAGGTACGGCGCGTTGGTCATCGATTCCATGCCGCCGGCGATCACGACGTCGAGCGAGCCAGAGGCCAGGGCTTCGGCGCCCATGATGACCGTCTGCATGCCAGAGCCGCATACCTTGTTGACCGTGGTCGCCTGGACCGACTTGGGCAGACCAGCCTTGATGGCGGCCTGACGGGCAGGGGCCTGGCCGAGGCCGGCGGGCAAAACGCAGCCCATGTAAATGCGCTCGATGTCCTCTCCGGCGACGCCCGCGCGCTCGACCGCTGCCTTGACCGCAGTGGCGCCGAGATCTGTCGCGGAGACTTCGGCGAAAACGCCCTGAAGCCCGCCCATCGGCGTGCGCGCATAGCTGAGGATGACGATCGGGTCGGATGCGGAAATCTGGGCCATGAATTGCCTTTCGCACTGGAAATCTGGATGGTTGTCGCTTCGGTAATGTTGCGATGCGTCAATTGCAATGATGCGACGCTTTCGTGACCACCTCGCTCAGGCCTTCATCGCCGGGCCGGGTTTTCTTTCGAAGCGCGCTTGCCGCTCATGGGAGGAGATGGTGGCGCTGTGGGAATTGCCAAGCCGTGTCGCGAATGTTTCGCAGTAATGTGCGCAAATAGTTGCGTAAATCGCCTAGCCCATTTGCGCAAACCGGCACCGCGCCCTCTTTCTCTGGGAAATCCCGCAGTTCCGGCCTCATCCGTGTTGCAATGCGGTGCGAATGGGCGGATTTATCCAACCGTACACCTTGCAGCGTTGTGAGGGCTGGCCTAAGAGCGCGCCCAACTTGACGGCATTCGCCCATGACCTTTCCGAGTCCGTCAACGTCGCATCCGGTATGAGGCAAGAGACCATTGACCGATCTGTCACAATACCTGCCGATCCTGATTTTCCTGGTGATCGCGCTGGGGCTTTCCTCGGTGATCGTGTTCCTGCCGATGGGCGTCGCTCGCCTAACCGGCACGCACCAGCCGAGCATCGACAAGAACAGCGAATATGAATGCGGCTTCCCCGCGTTCGAGGATCCGCGCAGCCAGTTCGACGTGCGCTTCTACCTAGTCGCGATCCTGTTCATCATTTTCGATCTCGAAGCCGCGTTCCTGTTCCCCTGGGCCGTCTCGCTCAAGATGACCGGCTGGGCCGGTTGGCTGACAATGATGGTGTTCCTTGGCGAACTGGCCATCGGCCTCGCCTATGCATGGAAAAAGGGAGCTCTGGACTGGGAATGAGCACGCTCGTGAACTCTGCCGGCCAGCCTCTGGCCCGCGCCGCCCACCCTGGACCCGTTGGCGCGATCACCGCGCCCGACCAGTCGTTCTTCAAGGATCTCAACCAGGAAGTGTCCGACAAGGGCTTCCTCGTCACCAGCACAGAGGAACTGTTCCAGTGGGCCCGCACCGGCTCGCTGTGGTGGATGACCTTCGGCCTCGCCTGCTGCGCGGTTGAGATGATCCACGTCAACATGCCCCGCTACGACATGGAGCGCTTCGGCGCCGCGCCGCGCGCGTCCCCGCGGCAGTCGGACGTGATGATCGTCGCCGGCACGCTGTGCAACAAGATGGCTCCGGCGCTCCGCAAGGTTTACGACCAGATGTCGGAGCCGAAGTACGTCATCTCCATGGGCAGTTGCGCCAACGGCGGCGGCTATTACCACTACAGCTACTCGGTCGTGCGCGGCTGCGATCGCATCGTGCCGGTCGACATCTACGTGCCGGGTTGCCCGCCGACGGCCGAAGCGCTGCTCTATGGCGTGATGCAGCTGCAGCGCAAGATCCGCCGCGTCGGTACGGTCGAGAGGTAAGGACCAGATGCCTGTTCTGCATTCCGCTCCGAAGATCGCCTCGAACGAGGGTGTCCTGGACGCCCTCGTCGCCGCGCTCGGCAACAAGGTCGTCGCCTCGAAGGAGGAGCACGGTGAGATCGTGCTCACCATCGACCGGCTCGAGATCGAGAACGCCTTGCGCGCGCTGCGTGACGACCACGGCTATCAGCAGCTAATGGAGATGGCCGGCGTCGACTATCCGTCGCGCGCCGAACGCTTCGAAGTCGTCTACATGCTGCTGTCGGTTACGAAGAACCATCGCCTCATGGTGAAGGTCACCGCCGCCGAGAACACGCCTGTGCCGACCGTCACGACGCTGTGGCCCAACGCGGGCTGGCTCGAGCGCGAAGTGTTCGACATGTACGGCGTGATATTCGCCGGCAACCGGGACCTGCGCCGCATCCTCACCGACTACGGTTTCGAGGGTCATCCGTTCCGCAAGGACTTCCCGCTCACCGGCTACGTCGAACTGCGCTACTCGGAAGAGGACAAGCGCGTCGTCTACGAGCCGGTCAAGCTGGCGCAGGACCTGCGAACGTTCGACTTCATGAGTCCGTGGGAAGGTGCAGACTACGTGCTCCCGGGTGACGAGAAGGCGGCCGAGGCCGCTGCCCCGCCGCCGGTCGCGACGCCCAAGGCCACCGAGACCAAGGCCGACACCGGCGCCGGCGACAAGGCGAACGACAAGGCCGCCGACAAGTCTCCGGCGGACGCCCCGGCCAAGGCCGAAGGCGGTAAAGCCCCCGAGGCGCCCCAGGATACCGAGAGCCGTCCGGCCAAGGAGGACGACAAGTGAGCATGCAGCTCGAGACGTCGCCCACCACCGGCGACGAGGTCATCACCAACTACACTATCAACTTCGGCCCTCAGCACCCGGCGGCGCACGGCGTGCTGCGCATGGTCATGGAGCTCGACGGCGAGATCATCGAGCGGATCGACCCGCATGTCGGACTGCTCCACCGCGGCACCGAGAAGCTGATCGAGCACAAGACCTACCTCCAGGCGCTGCCGTATTTCGACCGCCTGGACTACTGCTCGCCGCTGGCGATGGAGCACTCCTACGTGCTCGCCATCGAGAAGCTGCTGAACCTCGAGGTGCCGCTCCGCGCCCAGTACCTGCGCGTGCTATTCGCCGAGCTGACCCGCATCTGCAACCACATGCTCAACATGGGCAGCCACGTCATGGACGTCGGCGCCATGACCCCGAACCTGTGGCTGTTCGAAATCCGCGAGGACTGCCTCAACTTCTTCGAGCGTGCGTCCGGCGCGCGTATGCACTCGGCCTGGTTCCGCCCCGGCGGTGTCCATCAGGACGTGCCGCTCAAGCTGCTGACCGACCTCGCCGACTGGCTCGACACGCGCCTGCCGCGCCTGTTCGAGGATGCCATGAGCCTTGTGGTCGACAACCGCATCTTCAAGCAGCGTAACGTGGACATCGCGATCACCAGCAGGGAAGATTCGCTGGCCTGGGGCTTCTCGGGCCCGATGATCCGCGCCGCAGGCATCCCTTGGGACATCCGCAAGTCGCAGCCCTACGACGTCTACGACCGCATGGACTTCGAGATACCCGTCGGCACCAATTCGGACTGCTACGACCGCTTCATGGTCCGCGTCGAGGAAGTGCGCCAGTCGGCCAAGATCATGAAGCAGTGCCTTCGCGAGATGCCCGAAGGCCCCGTCGCGTCGGACGACCGCAAGGTTGTTCCACCCAAGCGCGCCGAGATGAAGAGCTCGATGGAATCGTTGATCCATCACTTCAAGCTCTACACCGAGGGCTTCCACGTCCCCGCGGGCGAAGTCTACGTCGCCACCGAAAGCCCCAAGGGCGAATTCGGCGTCTATCTCGTGTCGGACGGCTCGAACAAGCCGTACCGCTGCAAGATCCGACCGACCGCATTCAGCCACCTGCAGGCGATGGACTTCATGTCCAAGGGCCACATGCTGCCGGACGCGACCGCGATCCTAGGTGCCATCGACGTCGTGTTCGGGGAGTGCGACCGTTGAGCAACCTCGACACCGCCAAGGCTATGATCGCCGCCTACAACGCGCAGGACGTCGACCTGTACGTCTCGTACATGACTGACGAGGCCTGTGAGGCGAACTATCGCGGCGACGTCGTCCGCGAGGGCAAGGAAGGCACGCGTTCGGGCCTCGCCGCCGCATTCGTGCGCTGGCCGCAGAACAACGCCGAGATCGTCGAAGCTCAGCAGATCGGCGCTTACGTGCTGATGCGCGAGCACGTGACACGCGGCCCCGCCACTGATGGTTCGGCTCTGGTCGAGCCGTTCGACGTGGTCGCGGTCTACAGTTTCGAGGGCGATCTCTGCTCTCGTGTCGAGTTCATCCGGTAAGCGTGGGAGTGGGGCCGATGACCAAGTTCAACACTGTCGACATGATCCGCATCTGGGCAAGCCTGACCGGGCTGTTCCTGATTGGTTTGTACTTCATGGTGCTCTGGGCGGGGATCGAGCCCTCTCCGATGATAGCAATGCTGGCGACCGCCATCGGTGGTTTCGAGATTTTCTTTTTCGGCCAGGATCAGTGGCTGAAGCGCAGAGGTAAGCATGGCTGACCGCTTTATCGAACCCGATACGCCCGAATTGCGGGCACGTTGGGGCAATTTTGCCTGGACCGAGGCCAACGCCGCAAAGGCGAAGGACATCCTTTCGCGTTATCCCGATGGGCGCCAGCGCTCGGCGGTGATGCCGTTCCTCGACCTTGCCCAGCGCCAGGTCGGTGCGGAGCTGAACACGCAAGGTTGGCTGCCGATCCCGGTGATGGAATTCATCGCGGCCGAGCTCGCCATGCCGGTGATCCGCGTGGTCGAGGTCGCCTCGTTCTACACGATGTACAACATCGCGCCGATCGGCCGCTTCCACGTCCAGGTCTGCGGCACCACGCCGTGCATGCTGCGCGGCTCTGACGACATCATCGAGACCTGCAAGTCCCGGGGCATGAAGAAGGGCCACACCACGGCGGACGGCATGTGGTCGTTCACCGAGGTCGAGTGCATGGGCAACTGCGCCTCGGCCCCGATGGTCCAGATCAACGACGACAACTTCGAAGACCTGACGCCCGAGCGCATGAACGCGGTGCTCGACGCGCTGGCCCGGGGCGAAAGCCCCAAGGCCGGTACGCAGGACCCGGCGCGCCACACCGTCGAGCCGGTGGGCGAACCCACCAACCTCGCGGCGATGGTCTCCGCCAATCATGACTACCGGAGTGAGTGGTAATGGCTCTCGCCGATAAGGATCGCATCTTCACGAATGTCTACGGCTATCAGCCGTGGAACCTGAAGGAAGCGCAGGCACGCGGCGCCTGGGATAACACAAAGGCGCTGATCGAGCGCGGCAACGCGGCCATCATCGACGAGATGAAGGCCTCGGGGCTGCGCGGTCGCGGCGGTGCGGGCTTCCCCACCGGCATGAAGTGGTCCTTCATGCCCAAGCAGCCCCCGCTCGATCAGAACGGCAACCCCAAGCCCAGCTTCCTCGTCATCAATGCCGACGAATCCGAGCCCGGTTCGTGCAAGGATCGCGAGATCATCCGCCACGACCCGCACATGCTGCTCGAAGGCGCGCTGGTCGCGGGCTTCGCGATGGGTGCGCGCGCGGCCTACATCTACATTCGCGGCGAATACATCCGCGAGGCCGAGACCCTGTTCGCCGCGCGTGACGAGGCTTACGCCGCCGGTCTGCTGGGCAAGAACGCCTGCGGTTCGGGCTACGATTTCGACGTTTTCGTCCACCGCGGCGCCGGCGCCTACATCTGCGGCGAAGAGACCGCGATGATCGAGAGCCTCGAAGGCAAGAAGGGCCAGCCCCGCCTCAAGCCGCCGTTCCCGGCCGGCGCGGGCCTCTATGGCTGCCCGACCACGGTGAACAACGTGGAATCGATCGCGGTGGCTCCCACCATCCTGCGCCGCGGCGCCGCGTGGTTCTCGTCCTTCGGGCGCGAGAACAATAAGGGCACCAAGCTCTTCCAGATCTCGGGGCACGTGAACCGTCCCTGCGTGGTCGAGGAAGAGATGTCGATCCCGTTCACCGAGCTGATCGAGCGTCACTGCGGCGGCATTCGCGGCGGCCGTGACAACCTGCTGGCGGTGATTCCCGGCGGCTCGTCGGTGCCGCTGGTGCCGTCGGCCGACATCTGGGACGCGCCGATGGACTTCGACGGCCTCAAGGCGGTCGGCTCGGGCCTCGGCACCGCCGCCGTCATCGTCATGGACAAGTCCACCGACATCGTCCGCGCCATCAGCCGCCTCTCGTACTTCTACAAGCACGAGAGCTGCGGCCAGTGCACCCCGTGCCGCGAAGGCACCGGCTGGATGTGGCGCGTGATGGAGCGCCTGCGTACCGGCGATGCGCATGTCGAGGAAATCGACATGCTCCAGCAGGTTACCAAGCAGGTCGAAGGCCACACCATCTGCGCCCTGGGCGACGCTGCGGCGTGGCCGATCCAGGGCCTCATCAAGCACTTCCGCCCCGAGATCGAGCGCCGTATCGAAGCGCGCACGGGATCGCTGCAAGAGGCTGCCGAATAATGCCGAAGGTCAAAGTAGACGGCGTAGAGCTCGAAGTTCCTGCCGGCGCCACGGTGCTGCAGGCCTGCGAGCTGGCCGGCAAGGAAATCCCCCGCTTCTGCTATCACGAGCGCCTGAGCATCGCTGGCAACTGCCGCATGTGCCTGGTCGAAGTGAAGCCCGGACCGCCCAAGCCGCAGGCATCCTGTGCGCTTCCTGCCACCGAGGGCCAGGAAATCCGCACCGATTCCGAGATGGTCAAGAAGGCGCGGGAAGGGGTGATGGAGTTCCTCCTCATCAACCACCCGCTCGACTGCCCGATCTGCGACCAGGGTGGCGAGTGCGACCTGCAGGACCAGTCGGTCGCCTACGGCCGCGGCGGCTCGCGTTACCACGAGCACAAGCGCGCGGTGACCGAGAAGTACATGGGTCCGCTGATCAAGACCCAGATGACGCGCTGCATTCACTGCACCCGCTGCGTGCGCTTCTCGGAAGAAGTCGCCGGCGTGGACGAGATCGGCGCGCTCTATCGCGGCGAGTCGATGCAGATCACGACCTATCTGGAACGCGCCGCCCATCACGAGATGAGCGCGAACGTGATCGACCTGTGCCCGGTCGGCGCGCTCACCAGCCGTCCCTATGCGTTCGAAGCGCGTCCGTGGGAGCTGAAGAAGACGCTCGGCATCGACGTCTCGGACGCGACCGGCGCCAACATCCGCATCGACAGCCGTGGCCGCGAAGTGCTCCGCGCGCTTCCGCGCAACAACGACGACGTCAACGAGGAATGGATCAGCGACAAGGCGCGCTACCAGGTCGACGGCCTCGTTCGCCGCCGCCTCGACAAGCCGTTCCTGCGCCGTGACGGCAAGCTGGTCCAGGTCAGCTGGAACGACGCCTTCGCCGCGATCGCCACGCTGAACCCCGGCAACTCGATCGCCGCCGTCGCCGGCGACATGGTCGACTGCGAGACGATGTTCGCCGCCAAGGCGCTCGTAGGCGCGCTGGGCTCGACACTGATCGAAGGCCGCCAGACCGGCATGGACTACGACACGTCGAGCCTCTCGGCGGTGAACTTCAACACGACCTTCAACGGGATCGAGACGGCGGATGCCATCCTGGTCGTCGGCTCGATGGTCCGCTGGGAAGCGCCGTCCGTCAACGTCCGCCTGCGCAAGGCGGTCAAGCGCGGCGCCAAGGTGTTCCTGATCGGTCCGGAGTGGGAAACCACGTTCGGCGGCGAGTTCATCGGCGAAGACCTTTCGCTGCTCGGCGGTCTGCCGCAGCATGTCGCGGACGCGCTTTCCGGGGCCAAGCGCCCGGCGGTGATCGTCGGCGGTGCAGCGCTCGGGCGCGGCGGGCTCGAGGCGGCGCTCGCGCTGTCGGGCCAGTTCAACCTCGTTCGCGAGCTTGAAGACGGCTCGGCCTGGAACGGTTTCAACGTCCTTCACATGGCGGCCTCGCGCATGGGCGGCCTGATGCTCGGCTTCGCGCAGAAGGGCGGCATCGCCGACCTCGTCGCCGCCAAGCCCAAGGTGCTCATCTCGCTCGGCGCCGACGAAGTGGACTACGCCAAGTTCGCGGACTCGATGATCGTCTACATCGGCCACCACGGCGACAAGGCGGCCCACGCCGCCGACGTGATCCTGCCGGCCTCGGCCTATACCGAGAAGGCCGGCACTTACGTCAACACCGAGGGCCGCGTGCAGTTCGCCGACAAGGCCGTCTTCGCGCCCGGCGACGCGCGAGAGGACTGGACGATCCTGCGCGCGCTGGCCGATGCCTTCGGCGTCTCGGTCGGCTTCGACAGCTTCGACGCCCTGCGCGATGCGATGATCGCTGCGGTTCCCGCTCTCGGCGTCGAGGGGCTGGCCGATTACGGCAGCGCTCTTCCGGCCGGTGGCGGCTCCGCCTCGGGCGCGATCGCCTATCCGATCAAGGACTTCTACATGACCAACCCGATCGCGCGCGCCAGCGCGACGATGCAGCGCTGTTCGGCTGAACTGCTGCACGGCGAGGAATTCGCGGAGGCGGCGGAATGACTTCGTTCTTCCAGTCCCTCGGGATGTCCTATGAGTGGGCGTGGGGTCTCTCCACAATCTGCGGCATCCTGCTGATCGCGCTCCCGCTGATGCTCAGCGTCGCGATGATCATCTACGCAGACCGCAAGATCTGGGCGGCCATGGCACTGCGCCGTGGTCCCAACGTCGTCGGCCCGTTCGGCCTGTTGCAGTCTTTCGCGGACGGCCTGAAGGTCTTCCTCCAGGAAACCATCGTTCCCTCGGCCGCGAACAAAGGCATCTTCCTGATCGCGCCGGTGGTGACCTTCACGGTAGCACTGATGGCCTGGGCGGTGATCCCGTTCAACTCAAACGGCGTTCTGGCCAACATCAACGTCGGCCTGCTTTACGTTCTCGCGATCAGTTCGCTGGGCGTCTACGGCACGATTATGGCGGGCTGGGCTTCGAACTCGAAGTACCCGTTCTTCTCGGCGATGCGCGCCTCGGCACAGATGATCAGCTACGAAGTCTCGATCGGCTTCATCCTGATCTGCGTCGTTCTGTGGTCGGGCACCTTCAACCTCAACGGCATCGTCATGGCCCAGAAGGGCCACGTCTTCGGCATCATCAACGGTTTCGTCGCGAACCCGCTGCTGTTCCCGATGTGGGTGATGTTCCTGATCTCGGGCATGGCCGAGACCGGCCGTGCGCCGTTCGACCTGACCGAGGCGGAATCCGAGCTCGTCGCCGGTTACCAGACCGAATACTCGTCGATGGCCTTCGCCGCCTACTGGCTGGGCGAATACGCGAACGTGCTGCTGATGTGCGCGCTGAACGCGACGCTGTTCTGGGGTGGCTGGCTGCCGCCGCTCGACATTCCGTTCCTGTACATCGTGCCGGGCTTCGTGTGGTTCCTGCTCAAGGTCCTGTTCTTCTTCTTCGTGTTCAGCTGGGTGAAGGCGACCGTTCCGCGCTACCGCTACGACCAGCTGATGCGCCTGGGCTGGAAGATCTTCCTGCCTACCTCGCTGCTGTTCGTCGTCATCGTCAGCGGCTACCTCATGGCTACCGGACACTTCGCATGACCGTCGCATATCTCATCAAGAGCTTCACGCTCTGGGAGTTCGTGAAGGCGCACTTGCTGACCTTGAAGTACTTCTTCAGGCCCAAGGCGACGATCAACTACCCGTTCGAGAAGAACCCGCTGTCGCCCCGCTTCCGCGGCGAGCACGCCCTGCGCCGTTATCCCAACGGCGAGGAACGCTGCATCGCCTGCAAGCTGTGCGAGGCGATCTGCCCGGCGCAGGCGATCACCATCGAAGCGGCTCCCCGCGTCGACGGTTCGCGCCGCACCACGCGCTACGACATCGACATGACGAAGTGCATCTACTGCGGTTTCTGCCAGGAAGCCTGCCCGGTGGATGCCATCGTCGAGGGGCCGAACTTCGAGTACGCGACCGAAACGCGCGAGGAACTGCTCTATGACAAGGCCAAGCTCTTGGCGAACGGGGACAAGTGGGAGCGGGCGATCGCCGCGAACCTTGAAGCCGATGCTCCGTACCGCTAACCGGCGCGCGCAAGGAAACAGGGCTCCATGATTCACGTAATCGCCTTCTATCTCTTCGCGGTGCTGACCGTCGCCTCCGGCGCGATCACCATTCTCGCGCGGAACCCGGTCCACTCGGTCCTCTGGTTGATCCTGGCGTTCTTCAACGCCGCCGGCCTGATGGTTCTGGTGGGCGCCGAGTTCATCGCCATGCTGCTGGTCATCGTCTACGTGGGCGCTGTCGCGGTGCTGTTCCTGTTCGTCGTCATGATGCTCGACATCGACTTCGCCGAACTGCGGGCCGGCTTCGTGCGCTATTTCCCGTTCGGTGCGCTGGTGGCCCTCGTGCTGCTGGCCGAGATCGTCCTGGGCATCGGGGCCTACCGCGCCGGCGCGCTGCACCTCGGCACGCCCGACGGCACCGCCGCGACGCCGGTTGGCGCTTCGAACATCGAGGCGATCGGCGCGCTGCTCTACAGCCGCTACCTGTTCCTGTTCGAGAGTGCGGGCATCGTCCTGCTCGTTGCCATGATCGGCGCGATCGTGCTGACGCACCGCCAGCGCAGCGACACGCGCGGCCAGAACGTGCGCAAGCAGAACATGCGCCGCCCGGACGAGGCGACCGTCAACGTCAGGCCCGAAGTGGGCAAGGGGGTCCAGCTGTGATCGGCATCGAACACTATGTCGTGGTGAGCTCGATCCTCTTCGTGCTCGGGGTCCTCGGCATCTTCATCAACCGCAAGAACGTCATCGTCATCCTGATGTCGATCGAACTGATCCTGCTTGCGGTGAACATCAATCTCGTCGCGTTCAGCGCCTTCCTCCACGACCTCACTGGCCAGATCTTCGCCATGTTCGTGCTGACGGTCGCCGCCGGCGAGGCCGCAGTGGGGCTTGCAATCCTCGTGATCTACTTCCGTGGGCGCGGCACCATCGCCGTCGACGACGTCAACCGGATGAAGGGGTAAGACGTTGTCCATCATCCTCATCGTCTTCCTGCCGCTTCTGGCGTCGATCCTTGCCGGGTTCGCGAACAAGTCGCTGGGCTTCGTCGTGCCCAAGGTGCTGACGACCGGCGCGCTGTTCATCGCCTGCGCCCTATCGTGGCCGATCTTCATCAGCTTCCTCAGCGGCAACGCCGAGGCGACCGTCGTCCCCGTGCTCAAGTGGGTGGCGTCGGGTTCGATGACCTTCGACTGGGCACTGCGGGTCGACGCACTGACCGCCGTCATGCTCGTCGTGATCACTTCGGTTTCCGCGCTCGTGCACCTCTATTCCTGGGGCTACATGAGCGAGGAGCCGGACCAGCCCCGCTTCTTCGCATACCTGTCGCTGTTCACCTTCGCCATGCTCATGCTGGTGACCGCGGACAACCTGGTGCAGATGTTCTTCGGTTGGGAAGGCGTGGGCTTGGCCTCGTACCTCCTCATCGGCTTCTGGTTCCGCAAGCCCTCGGCCGGCGCTGCCGCGATCAAGGCTTTCGTGGTCAACCGCGTCGGTGACCTCGGCTTCATGCTCGGCATCTTCGCGACCTACCTCGTGTTCGGCACCGTCTCGATCCCCGAGATCCTGCACGCTGCGCCCTCGATGGCCGGCTCTACGATCGGCTTCGTCGGCCACCGCTTCGACACGATGACGGTGATCTGCCTGCTGCTGTTCATCGGTGCCATGGGCAAGTCGGCGCAGCTGGGCCTCCACACCTGGCTTCCCGACGCGATGGAAGGCCCGACCCCGGTGTCGGCGCTGATCCATGCGGCGACGATGGTCACCGCCGGCGTCTTCATGGTCTGCCGCCTCTCGCCGATGTTCGAGCAGAGCGCGACCGCTATGCACGTCATCACCTTCGTCGGTGCCGCCACCTGCTTCTTCGCCGCCACCGTCGGCTGCACGCAGTGGGACATCAAGCGCGTCATCGCCTATTCGACCTGTTCGCAGCTGGGCTACATGTTCTTCGCGGCAGGCTCGGGCGCTTATGGCGCGGCGATGTTCCACCTGTTCACCCACGCCTTCTTCAAGGCGCTGCTGTTCCTCGGCGCCGGTTCGGTCATCCATGCGATGCACCATGAGCAGGACATGCGCTTCTATGGCGGCCTGCGTAAGAAGATCCCGATCACGTTCTGGACGATGACGGCGGGTACGCTCGCCATCACCGGCGTCGGCATCGCCGGTGTCGCGGGCTTCGCGGGCTTCCACTCGAAGGACGCTATCTTAGAGGCGGCCTTCGCTTCGGGCAGCTCGGTCGGCACTTTTGCCTTCTGGATGGGCATCTTCGCCGCGCTGATGACCAGCTTCTACTCGTGGCGCCTGGTGTTCCTGACCTTCTTCGGCAAGCCGCGCTGGAACCAGTCCGAGCATATCCAGCACGCTATCCATGACGCGCACGGTCACGCCGATCACGCTCACGACGCGCACGGCCACGGCGCTCCCGCCGAGGAAGACGCGGGCGAGAGCACCGACCATCACGATGCGCACGCCCACGCGGCACCCGTTTCGGGCACTAGTGGTCCCGACTATGCCGACCATGGCGACGGTACGGGCGGCTACCACCCGCACGAAAGCCCGCTGGTCATGCTGCTGCCGCTGCTGCTGCTGTCGCTGGGCGCGGTCTTCGCCGGCTTCGTGTTCGAACACTACTTCGTGTCGGACGGCGAGGGCGAGTTCTGGAAGGGCGCTCTGGTGTTCCACGAGCACCTGATTCACGCCATGCACGGCGTGCCGGTCTGGGTGAAGTGGGCACCGTTCACGGTCATGGCCATCGGCTTCCTGACCGCCTGGTACGGCTACATCAAGAACCTCGCCTTCCCTAAGGCGGTCGTCGACCAGATCGGGCCGGTCTACACCTTCGTGTACCGCAAGTGGATGTTCGACGAGCTTTACGACCGCATCTTCGTCCGCCCCGCATTCTGGCTCGGCAACGTGTTCTGGAAGGTCCTGGACATCGGGGTGATCGACAAGTTCGGTCCCGACGGCGCCGCCTGGGTCGTCTCACGCGGTTCGACTTACGCGCAGAAGGTCCAGTCGGGCTATCTGTACAGCTACGCACTTGTCATGCTGCTGGGCCTCGTCGGCGCCATCAGCTGGGTGATCGCGGGATAAGATGATGAGTGGTTTTCCGATCCTCAGCCTGATGCTGGCCGTGCCGCTGATCGGCGCACTGGCCTGCCTCTTCCTCGAAGCCAAGGCAGCGCGCACCGTCGCGCTGCTGGCAACGCTGGTCGACTTCGTGCTCGGCGTCATCCTCTGGATGAACTTCGACATCGGCGGCGCCCAGTGGCAGTTCACCGAGCGCGCCGAGGTCTTCTCCGGCTTCTCCTACGCCCTCGGCATCGACGGCATCGCCCTGTTGCTGGTCATGCTCTCGGTCTTCCTCATGCCGATCTGCATCGGTGCGAGCCGCTCGATCGAGAAGCGCGTGGGCGAATACATGGCCGCGTTCCTGCTGGTCGAAGTGTTCATGCTCGGCGTGTTCATGGCGCAGGACCTTTACCTGTTCTACATGTTCTTCGAAGCCGGCCTGATCCCGATGTACCTGATCATCGGCATCTGGGGCGGCGCCGATCGCATCTACGCGAGCTACAAGTTCTTCCTCTACACGCTGCTCGGCTCGGTGCTGATGCTGGTCGCGATGCTGTGGATGGTCCACACCGCCGGCACCAGCGACATCCCGACGCTGATGGCCTACGATTTCGACCCGCATGTCCAGACCTGGCTGTGGCTCGCCTTCTTCGCCAGCTTCGCGGTGAAGATGCCGATGTGGCCGGTCCACACCTGGCTGCCGGCAGCCCACGTCCAGGCGCCGACGGGCGGCTCGGTCATCCTGGCCGGCGTGCTGTTGAAGATGGGTGGCTACGGCTTCATCCGCTTCTCGCTACCGATGTTCCCCGAGGCCTCCGCCTACTTCGCGCCGCTGGTCTGGGGCCTGTCGATGGCCGCCGTCGTCATCACCTCGCTGATCGCGCTGGTGCAGAGCGACATGAAGAAGCTGATCGCCTATTCCTCGGTCGCGCACATGGCGATCGTGACGATCGGCCTGTTCGCCTTCAACACGCAGGGCCTCGAAGGCTCGATGCTGGTCATGCTGAGCCACGGCCTCGTCGCCGGCGCGCTGTTCCTTTGCGTGGGCGTCATCTACGACCGTCTCCACACCCGCGAGATCAGCCGCTACGGCGGTCTCGCCATCAACATGCCGCGCTACGCGCTGTTCTTCCTGCTGTTCACGATGGCCTCCATCGGCCTCCCGGGTACCAGCGGGTTCGTCGGCGAGTTCCTGAGCCTCGGCGGCATATACCAGGTTTCGACGGGGACGGCGCTGATCTGCACCACCGGCATCATCCTGGGCGCCGCCTACATGCTCTATCTCTATCGCCGGGTCGTCTTCGGCGAACAGAAGAACGCCGACGCCGCCGCCATGCCTGACCTCGACCTGCGCGAACTGCTGATGGTGGTTCCGCTCGCCCTCGCGGTCCTGTGGATGGGCGTCTACCCCGAGAGCTTCATCGCTCCGATGCGCGCCGACATCGCCGCGCTCGACGCCCGCCTCGCCCGTGCGAAGCCGGCCGGGGACAGCAAGCCGACAATCGGAAAAGCAAAGCCTGCGCACGAAGAAGCCGCTGCGCATGAGGGGTCACACTGATGGACTGGTCGCACTCCCTGCGCCTTATCGCGCCGGAAGAAACGCTGAGCATCGCGGGCCTCGTCCTGCTGCTGATCTCCGCCTGGGGCGGTGACAAGGCAAGCCGCCTGATCTCGATCCTCGCCGTAGCGGCGCTGGTCGCGGCCATGGCGCTCGTCGCGCCCGCCCTGTGCGGTCATGCGATGGGCCCGGACACTTCCGCTTTCTTCGGACAGTACCGCGCCGACGCCTTCGCCAGCTACGCCAAGATCCTGATCTACCTTTCGGCTGCCGCCACGCTGGTGATCGCGCCCGCCTTCTTCGAGCGCCTCGGCGCCATGCGCGCCGAATTCCCGGTACTCGTGGTCTTCGCGGCGCTGGGCATGGGCATCATGGTCTCGGCCACCGACCTGCTGACGCTGTACATCGGCCTCGAGATGAACTCGCTCGCCGCCTACGTCCTCGCCGCGTTCCTGCGCACCGACGGACGTTCGGCGGAAGCAGGCCTCAAGTACTTCGTGCTGGGCGCGCTGGCCTCGGGTATCCTGCTGTTCGGCATGAGCCTGACCTACGGCTTCACCGGCACCACCTCGTTCAGCGGCATCAACGCCGCGCTGTCGGGTGAACTCAGCCACGGCGCGCTGTTCGGCATCGTCTTCATGCTGGCCGGCCTTGCCTTCAAGATTAGCGCCGTGCCGTTCCACATGTGGACGCCCGACGTCTACGAGGGCGCGCCGACCCCGGTGACGACCTTCTTCGCCACCGCGCCTAAGGTCGCGGCGCTGGGCCTGACCATGCGCGTGCTGCTCGACGCCTTTGGCGAGCAGGCAGCCGCCTGGCAGCAGATCATCGTGTTCGTGGCGCTGGCTTCGATCGTGGTGGGTGCGCTCGGCGCCATCGGCCAGAAGAACATCAAGCGCCTGATGGCCTATTCGTCGATCAACAACGTCGGCTTCATGTTGGTGGGCCTCGCTGCGGCCAACCCGCAGGGCGCAGCCGCGATGCTGTTCTACCTGACGATCTACGTCGCCATGACGCTGGGCGGCTTCGCCGCCATCCTGATGCTCAAGGACGAGCAAGGCGACGCCGTGGAAGACATCGCCAGCCTTGCCGGCCTGTCGCGCACGCGTCCGGGACTGGCGCTTGGCCTCGCGATCATCATGTTCAGCCTTGCCGGCATCCCGCCGCTGTTCGGTTTCTGGGGCAAGTTCCTGGTGTTCCAGGCTGCCGTCGACGCCGGCCTGATGCCGCTCGCTGCGATCGGCTTCGCCGCCTCGGTGATCGGCGCGTTCTACTACCTCAAGGTCGTCAAGGTCATGTACTTCGACGAGCCCGCCGACGTGATCAAGGGTGAGAGCGACGTGTGGCACAAGGCGATCCTCGCGGTCTCCTGCGTGTTCATCTCGCCGCTCGGCTACCTGCTCACCAAGTGGCTGGGCGGTCTTGCCGGCACGGCGGCGACGGCGCTGTTCTTCGCGTCTTGATCCATAGCGTCGAGCAGACCGGCTCCACCAACGCGGACCTGGCCGCCCGGATCGCGTGCGGGGACTACCTGCCCGAAGGCGACTGGCTGGTCGCCGACCGCCAGACCGCCGGTCGGGGCCGCCTCGGCCGGGTCTGGAGTGATGGTTTCGGCAACTTCATGGGATCGACCGTGGTGCGCCTGGCACCCGGCGATCCTTCACCGGCCAGCCTTGCGCTGTTGACTGGCCTGGCGGTTCACGATGCGCTTGCTGGTTTCGTGGCCAAGGGCAGGGTGCTTCGCCTGAAGTGGCCGAACGACCTACTGGTCGACGACGCCAAGGTAGCCGGTATCCTGCTCGAAATGAAGGCCGGCACTGTAATCGTCGGCATCGGCGTCAACCTAGCGAGCGCGCCCGAAGTGCCCGACCGTAAGGTCGCCGCGCTGTCCGACTTCGCCCCACCATCATCGCGCGACCTGTTCGCCGGGGCGCTGGCGGAGTGTTTCGACCGCGAACTGCAGCGCTGGCGCTCCGTCGGCCTTGCCCCGCTCCTGCGTCGCTGGCAGAGTGCGGCGCATCCCAAGGGAACGCCGCTGACGGTGCTGCCGCCCGGAGAGGACGCGCTACACGGCACCTTCGCCGGGCTGGCGGACGACGGCAACCTCCGTCTCGCCCTGCCGGACGGTTCGATCCGCACGATCCACGCCGGCGACGTCTTGCTTGCGAACGCCTGAGTCTCGAGGAACCGGAAGAAGCCATGCTGCTCGCGATTGATGCCGGCAACACCAATGTCGTTTTCGCCTTGCTGGACGGCCGCGCCATCAAGGGGCGCTGGCGCATCGCGACCGATCCGCGTCGCACCGGCGACGAATATGCGGTCTGGCTGATGCAACTGCTCGCCATCCGCGGCGTGAAGGCGGAGGAGGTGGACCAGATCATCATCTCCACGGTCGTGCCGCGCGCCCTGCACAACCTCGAAATCCTCGCGCGCCACTATTTCAACGTCGAGCCGATGATCGCCGGCATGGACAAGGCCGACTATGGCATCGATATCGACGTCGACGAGCCCCGTTCACTGGGCGCCGACCGTGCGGTCAACGCCATCGCCGCGCATGCGAAGCACCCCGGCGACCTCATCGTCGTCGACTTCGGCACAGCTACCACGTTCGACGTGATCGACTTCAACGGTGCCTACAAGGGCGGCATCATCGCACCCGGCATCAACCTCTCGCTGGACGCGCTGGTAGGCAACACCGCCAAGCTCCCGCGCATCGCGATCGAGGTACCGAAGACCGACAGCGTGGTCGGCCGCAATACCGAGGACCAGATGCTGATCGGGGTGTTCTGGGGTTACGTCGCGATGATGGAGGGCCTGATCGCCCGCATCCGCGCCGAAATCGGGCGCCCCGCCAAGGTCATCGCCACGGGCGGCCTCGCCGTCCTGTTCCACGAAGCAACCAACATCTTCGACGCCGTCGATGCGGATCTCACGATCGACGGCCTCGCCATTCTTGCGCAAAGGGCCGCATCTAAGTGATTCCAGGTAAAGAACTGCTGTTCTGTGCGCTCGGCGGCTCGGGCGAGATCGGCATGAACGTCAATCTCTACGGCTGCCAGGGCAAGTGGCTCATGGTCGATCTCGGCATGACCTTCTCGGGCAATGAATACCCCGGCGTCGATCTCGTCTTCGCCGACCTCGAATTCATCGAGAACGAGCGGGAAAACCTGCTGGGCATCGTGCTTACCCACGCGCACGAGGACCACATTGGCGCCGTGCCCTACTTCGCGCAGGAACTGGACGTACCGCTCTACGCAACGCCGTTCACCGCCAAGCTGGTCGCGGCCAAGCTGGAGGAAGCCGGTATCCTCGACGAGGTCGAACTCAATGTCGTCCACGACCTCGAGAATTTCGACATCGGACCCTTCGGCATACGATACGTGCCGCTCGCGCACTCGATCGCCGAGGGCAATGCGCTGGTCATCGAGACGCCTTACGGCCGGATCTTCCACACCGGCGACTGGAAGCTCGACGACGAACCGCAGGTCGGCACCCCGGCGACCCAGGCCGAACTCACCGCCATCGGCGACGAGGGCGTGCTGGCACTGGTCTGCGATTCCACCAACGTCTTCAATCCTGAGGCGTCGGGCTCGGAAGGCGAGGTCTATCGCGGGCTGCTCGCCGAGGTGCAGCGACACAAGGGCCGCCGCGTCGCGGTGACCACTTTCGCCTCCAACGTCGCACGCCTGCAGACGCTGGGCGACGTAGCAAAAAAGACTGGGCGGCAACTATGCGTCGCCGGCCGTTCGCTGGACCGGATCATCGCGGTGGGCAAGTCGTGCGGGTACCTGAAGGACTTGCCCGAGCTGATCGACGTCGACACGGCGATGGGGCTCGCGCGTGAGGACGTGCTGATCGTCGCGACCGGCGGGCAGGGGGAGCCCCGGGCGGCGCTCGCCCGCATCGCCGAGGGCAACCACCCGATCAAGCTGGAACGCGGTGATGTGGTGCTGTTCTCCAGCCGCCAGATTCCCGGCAACGAAATCCAGATCGGCCGCATCCAGAACCGCCTCGCCGAGAGCGGCATCGTCGTCGTCACCGATCGGCAGAGCCCTATCCACGTCTCCGGTCACCCGGGGCGTCCGGAGCTGGAAGCGCTCTACAGCTGGATTCGTCCGCAGATCCTGATGCCGGTCCATGGCGAAATCCGCCACATGAAGGAGCAGGCACGCCTTGGCATCGCCTGCGGCATTCCCAAGGCGATCTACCAGAAGAATGGCGACCTGGTGCGCCTTGCCCCCGACCACGCCGGTAAGTTCGGTGAAGTGCGCGCCGGCCGCCTGTTGCTCGACGGCGATATCATCTCGCCTGCCGACGGCGACGCCATCGTCATGCGCCGGCGGATCGCTGCCAACGGCATCGTGTCGGTGGCCGCAGACCGGAAGGGGCACGTCGAAGTCTCGGCACTTGGCCTGCCACTGGACGAAGATTACGACGCCTTCGTCGCCGAGGCGAAGAAGGATATTGCTGACGCACTGGGCCGTGCCAAGAAGGCAGAACGCAGCGTCCGCGTCGAGGCAGCCCGCCTTGCCGCTCGCCGCGCTGCCACGCGCTGGTCGGGTAAGAAGCCACAGGTTTCGATCCTGCTACTGGAGGATTGACGCGAGATGGCGATGAGATGGACCTCGATGCTGGCGATCTACACCCTGTTCTGGGTGCTGAGCGCGTTTCTCGTCATGCCCTTCGGCCTGCGCACGCCTGACGAGGTCGAGGGCCATCAGATCGAGAAAGGTCATGCGACGAGCGCGCCGGTCAACTTCCGCCCGAAACTGATCGCGTTGCGCGCGACGGTGCTCGCGGTGGTGCTGTTCGGGCTCTACTACCTCAACTACGCCAATCAGTGGGTCACGACCGACGACCTCAATTTCTTCGGCAAGCCGCCTGTGGACGATCTCGGATACTGATGCGCTGGAGGCGCCAAGCTACGCGGGTAGCAGACGCCTCTCGCGACCGTATTGCACTTGCCGGTCGTTCAACCGCCTAATGGTACGATCTCCAGCGCGGCGACATTTCCGCCCTTCGTAAACCACGCGTTGCTGCGCGCTGCTTCGGACCGCATTTTCTCGCCTTGCGCGCGCATGTCTTCGGGCGTGTCTGAGAAGAGCACTCGCACGATGTACTTCTGGTCATCGGTGAGGCCGCGTGGAAGAGGGTGAAGAGTCGAAATCCGCTTCACCGCGCGCATGGTCGCAAAGTCGAGGTCGCGGTGGCCCGATGACTTCTGCAGTTCGATGCCGGCCGGTGCGCCGCTGTCGCTGCAGTTGAATTTGACCGCTACGACGCCGGTGTGAAGCGGCATGCCGGCGAGGCTCGGTGGATATTGAAGCTTGCTGTCCAGATCCTTGAACAGTTGTGCAGACCAGGCTTCGAGCGAAGGCGAGACGACAACTATCGCATTGTCGTGGGTCGCTGCAGGGTCTGCCTGGACAGGCAAGGACACCAACAGGGCCATCAAGGAGATGGCCAATGAAAATCGACGTTCCATTTCAGTAACCTCCCAAAGCAACGCCATCGGCAGACTTCGAGGGATGGCGCAGAACCATGATTTTTTGTGGCTTGAATGTCATGCCCGACTCTCGCGAACGGAGTCGTCG
The DNA here is from genome assembly GCF_000281975.1 of Novosphingobium sp. AP12. GTDB lineage: Bacteria > Pseudomonadota > Alphaproteobacteria > Sphingomonadales > Sphingomonadaceae > Novosphingobium. The sequence continues at coordinate 39,878 of NZ_AKKE01000035.1, forward strand.
GCGACCGCGACGCTGATTGAACCTGCGATCTAAAAGAGTCTACTTATTTGAACCGACTGGCATGCCTCGAGCAGATAACACAATGAAGTGGCGCCGATATTTCTGCAATGCGAGAATGTTCATAATTTAGGTTCGATTTGTGCCGCGAACTTAAGGTAGATTCCAAATATTCTACTTAAAAAACTGAATGAATGGGTCTCGTCCGCACCCAGCCTCCGAGAAGAGCGAAGGGGCGGGCGAAGTTTCGACATGGCGCTCAGGCGCGTTGAGGGCCCACGGACGCAAGCGCCGGCCATCGTAAAGGTACGAGCATGACACTCGCACATTCACGCTCGTATGATTTTAGTGAGCCGCGTTCAGGCGCGAAGCCGCTCGACACCCTGTGCCAGTGCTACGTAGAGCTTGCCCATGTCCGACGAAAGCAGGGTCACGCCCAGTGCGTTGCCGTCACGCGTCGACAGGACCTGCCGCAGGATCGCCTCGAAATCGTGGATGTAGCGGCTGACGTTGGCGCGGAAGGTGTCGTCGCGTTCGAACACGTGCTGGATCGCCTTGGCTTCGCCGGCGTCCAGCAGGTTGACGGCGCGGCGCGTGAAAATGCCCCGGTCGCCGCGCAGGTAGGCTGCCCAGGCAGTGTCGGCGATGTCGCTGGACAGAACCGAGGCGATGTCGATGGCGTTGGAATTGAGCGATTCGGTGATGATGGCAGCGCGGCGGGCGAAGTCGTTGTCGACCTGGTCCTCGGCTTGGCGGCGGGCATCGGATACGCGGGTTTCGAGGTTTCCGACCAGTTCGTCGACCTTTGCGACCTGCTCACGCAGCTGTCCTGCCGCCTCGCGAGTGACGCCGGAAGAGTGGGCCACAGCCTGCTCCAGCTGCCCCGAAATTTCGGCAACTTTGGTGCGCATCGCCCTGTCTATGGCCGAGGCGCTTTCGGCTCCCAGTGTCTCGGCGACACGCGCGATCCGTTCGGCGCTGTCTTCCTCGACTGAGGCGACGGCATGCTCAAGACTGACACGCAGCGCGCCAATCGCTTCGGTCAATGCGCCGCCAGCGCGGTCGGCGGCCTGCCGGGTGGCCTCATCGATCTCATTCATGGTGGAGTGAAGGCTTGCAAACAGGGCCGCATGGTCGGCTCCGCGCCCGGTGATGGCCGTCTGGGCCCTTTCGAGACCGGCGAGCAGCACATCAAGGTCGCGCCCGGAGGCGCCGATACCCGCCGAAATGTCTTCGCTGCCCTTTGCGGAAAGGCGCAATTGGCCGACGAGAGCGCCCACGCCTTCTTGCAACCGCAGGAGCCTGTCCTCGGACAATGCGAGAGCTTCGGGAAGTGCGTTGTGGGTCTGCTTGGCACTGGCCTGGATCAGTTCCAGCAGGCGCACGCTGTCGCCGGTCAGCTTCTCGACCTCGCCGTCCGTCGCCACCAGCGTGGCGCGCGCGGCGGTGAGCCGCTGGGTGAGAGCGCCGAGGCTGCCATCGAGGCGGGCTTCGGAATCGACTGTCGCCTGCGCGATGGTCGCAAGCCGGGTGTCGTAGCGCGACAGTTCCTCGGTGACGGCGGCAGCTCGCTCGGCCAGGTTTGATGCCTGGATGCGGTGGCGTTCGAGGCGCTCGGCGATGCCGGCGTCGAGTTCGCCCAGCATATGCTCGATCCGGGCAATGGCGTGGCGTTCCTGCTCCACCTGCCTGGACTGCCGTTCCTCGGCTTCCATCGCCAGTCGCTCGGCACGAAGACCGATCGACTCGTCGATCTGCCGGGCCTCGGACGAGATATGGGCGAGACGGCCAGCCAATGCGTCGATGGCAGTATTCTGGGCTTCCGTTATCGCCTCGCTGACGGCGGATTGTTCGCATGACAGGTCGGCTAGAGAGTTACGAAGCGTCTCGCTTGCGCGGTCTTCCGCATCGTGAAGGGCGCGGGAGACGACTTCGCTCTCGTCGCGCAGGGCACCCAGACGGGCACGCAGCGAGGTGAGGCTCTCGGCCTCGTGATGGTCGAGCTGTTGCCGGGTTCCCTGGATTTCTTCGGCCAGTGAGCTAGCCCGGGTGCGCATCGCGTCAAGCGCGTCGACTTCCTGCCTGTCGAGCTGGGAACGGAATTCCTCCCCGCGCGCCGCAAGTTCGACGAAGCGGGCAGAGGCCATCGCTTCAAGTTGTTCGCATTGGCGGGTGAAGCCATCGAGCGTCTCACCCACCTGCTCGCGCAGCATCGCGACCTGCCGTGTGCTGGCGGTGCCGAACTCGTTAAGGCGGTTGAACCCGGCGACCATGTCTTCCAGCTGCGCATGGGCGGTGCGGCCGGCATTGGCGATGTTGTTGGTCACGTCCTTTGCCGAGCTGGCGATGACAGGGAGCTGGCCGCGCAGCTTCTCCATGTTTTCCAGCGCGGCGTTGCTGACGCTACTGATCGAATCGACGCGGGCACCATTTTCGCGCACGAGGTCCTGAAGCCGCTCTGCATTCTGCGAAAGGCGCTCCGCCGCGATCCGGCCCAGCGCTTCCAGGTCGCGCGACTGCGCCGCGATGAATTCGCGGGCGAGGCTGAGTTCACGATTGACGGTGGTCAGCCGGGTCTCGAGCAGCGCCGATTCGTTCGACAATGTCCGCGCGATCTGTCCGAAGCGGCGGCCTTCGCGAGCGCTGTGGCGCATGGCAAGCAGCCAGATGGTCCCGATCAGCAGTACCGGCACGCACCATTGGGTCACAAGCGCCGGAACCGCTGAGAGCGGCAAGCCCGCGCGAAATGCCGGAAGTTGTGCAGCAACGAACAGAGCAGACCACGCAGCCACCGCAATTCCAGCAAGGGTCGGCATCAGCCAAGCCTTCGGTGCGGGCGTGTACGCATGCTCTCCCTCGTCCTCGGCCGCGACCCAAGCATCGTCCCAGCTTTCGCGGACCGAGGCGAATTCCGCTGCTTCGGCAGACTTGTCGTGCTCGGTCACGGACCCTTCGCCGTTGCCCAACCCGAATGAGATGATCCTGTGTTCCCCAACCATCCGTGCAGGATATCACGAGTGGCGCGGCAATAAACCCCAGCTTAACCCATTGCCCACTATCCTGGGGAAATGGCTTATGAAGCAGGCGCCCTCGAAGCGACTCTCGCCGCTGCCGCGGGCGGCGACCCTATCCTCATGGACGAACTGCGCCAGGCTTTCGTGGAAAGCGTGGCTCGGCAGGTGGACTTGCTTGAGCGCTCGCGCTGCGACGGCAACTGGCTGGTGGCAGCCATGCGGCTGAAGGGGCTGGCGGCAAGCTTTCATTCGGACCGACTGCTTGTGCTGGCAGACCATGCTCTCGACGCCGCGCCGGGAGAACCTACCGCCGTCCGCAGGCTGAAGGCCTACCTCTCGGAGTTTTCCGCCGCCTGATTGTTTGGTTCCGCTTGGCACCGGCCCGGCAGCTGCCTACATCATGCTGTGGGCGGTGGAGTTCGAGTTTGCGGATAGCATTGCTGGCAATGACGGAGCCTGCGGGAGCAGGGCAGCCGTTTCCGCGTGCGTTTCTGCGCGTTGCGGGGGCGAGCGTCGCCCAGCATCAGCTCGGCATGGCTCTCGCGCTGGATTGCCAGAGGGTGATCTGCATGGCGCGAGGCACATCGCCCGAATTGATTGCGCTTCAGCATGATGCTGAAAATGCAGGATTGCAGTTCACCATCGCCACGGGGCCGGGGCAGCTTGCCGGGCTGGTGACGGCGACCGACGAACTGGTCGTCATTTCCGAAGGACTGTTCGCGGATCCCTCGCAGGCGGTCGCCTTGCTCGAGGGCAGGGCACCTGTTGTCCTGGTGCAGCCTGTCGAAGGCGCGCTTGTGGCCGGGTTCGAACGAATCGACATTAACCGGGCCAGCGCCGGCTTGATGCGCATTCCCGGGGAACTGGTGGAACGGCTCCATGAACTGCCCGCCGACTGCGACGTCCTTTCCGCTCTCACACGCATTGCCCTTCAGATCGGCATAGCGATGCGGGAGGTTCCCGCTGCGGCGCGCGCCGGTTCGGGCTGGCGTATGATCCGGAGCGAGGCCGAGGCCTATGCGTTGGAAGACGAATGGCTGCGCTCGCGCTTCGGCGAGGGGACCTGCGGTTCGCCGGGACGCGCGGTTGCGCGTTTCGGAGTCCTCAGCTTCGGCTCGTCGTTGCTCCATGCCGGTAACGCCAGCAATGTCGTCTCGATCGCCGTGCTGGTTTCGATAGCGATCGCCGCAGGTCTGGGCTGGTTCGGCCTTGTCTGGGGCGGGTTCGTTTTCGTCGCGGTCGCCTGGCTCCTGGTTGAAGCGAGCCGGTTGCTCCGTGCGGCCGAGCGCGAGGCGCTGGGGCAGCCGGCGCCGGCGATTCCGCGTGCCGACGCACTTGTCTGGCTGGTGGACGCGGCTTTTGCCGCCATGATCCTGCTCGACACCCCGCGTTTTCCAGGCGAGCCGGTGCTCGCATGGCTGTGCACACCGGCGATCCTGATGATGACGCTTGTGCTGCTTCCGCGCGTGACGGGTGGCAGGGCGGTGGGATGGGCAGGGGACCGCGCGCTGCTTGGAGCGGTGCTGGCCGTGGCCTCGGGTTTCGGACAAGTGCTGCTCGTCGTGCGCTTGCTTTCGGTCGTGCTCCTCGCCGCGGCTTTGTTGCCGCCGCGGCGGAACGGCTAACGTCGATTTAACCAAATGCCGATTAGACAGATCATATGATTGATCAAGCCGCCCCTCCGGCCAGCCCGGAACGCGTCGAAACCGCGCTGCGAGAGCAACTCGTGCGTGGCGATGCCGTGGCGGGGACGGCGGTCCCAATTCTGCGCCATTTGATCGCGGCCGGCGACGTTTCGCTGTTCAACGAGGAGATCGTCACGCGGCTTAGGGCGATGCTGGCGGATATCGCGCGGCAATTGCTCGATGCTCTCATGGGCCGGCAGGGCCGCACTCACTCGGCGGGCGAAGTGGAAGTCGTCGGCCATGCCCTGCTCGACAATCCAGCCCTGGTTTCGCACCTCCATGCGCTGGCGCTGGAGTGGCAGTTGACCGAAAGGCTGTATGCGGCGCTCGGGCTTGATCCGGTTGCTTCGCCGCTGCTGCAAGAGCTGATTGCCTCGCCGGACGAAGTGACGCGAAACAAGGCGCGGGCTTTTCTCGCGGCTCAGGCGCGCTGGTGTCAGGCGCAGCGGAGGATGTCGCTGCCGCTGACGGAATTGCCGGCGGACCTGCTGAACGTCGCGCTCTACACTCTACGTACACTGGCCGGCATCGAACCGGCGCTGGCAGAGAGGGCTACGGTGGTCGAAGGCGACATCCGCCGCTCGTACGATGAGCAGGCCACCCGGTTGGGGCGAGCCGCGCACTTGGTCGCCTATCTTGTGCAGGACAGGCCCCCGACGTTGTGGGTGGCCCAGGCCGGGGTGCCGCTCTTCCTGACCGCCATTGCGATCGGGTCGGGACAGGGTCGTGATGCCGCCGCGCTGTCCATGCATCGGACCCAGACCGCCCGCTTGGGCCTTACCCTGAGAGCAGCGGGCCTCGGCGCGGGCGCCGTCGCAGAACAGTGCCTGCTGCTCCATCCCGAAATTCCGCCGCCCCACGATCTCTCCCGGTTGAGCTGCGAAGAGGCGGGGGCGATGCTTTCGTCGGCGCGTCCGGTGCGGGATCATACCCTCTGATGGGAGGCGGGGGCATTATCGTGGCACAGGCCATGAGCGACGGCGAGGACCGATTGCTCGAAGCGGGCGAGCCGCTGGCTGGCCTGCAGGTGCGATGCGGGGGCGAATTGCCTGGCACGATCGCGGTGCCCGAACTGCTCGAACTGGTCCGCAAGGTTCGCAGCTCTGGTTTCCCTCTCGCCCGCTCCGTCAATGCGCAGGACGGCAGCGATGCGGTCAGCGCCTGGGTCGAGGTCGAGCCGGGTGCCGAGGGAGGGGGCTGCGCCATCCGTGTGCGAACCTGGCAGACGGCACAGGTCCTGCAGGAGGACGGCGCCCTCGCGGCGCAGCGCCGGGCAGGGATCGACCGGCATCTCGCGGAGCTTTCCGCCTATCTCGACGCCGGCCAGCGGGTGCTGACGGTTACGTCCGACTCGATCGAGTTGACGGAGATCACCTCCGCCATGGAGGCGGGGGCAGGCCAGATCTGGACCGATTTCCTCGCGCCGCAGAACGTGACGCACCAGCAGCCGCTCCACTGGCGCCTGCTCGACGGATCGCGGGTCATCGTGCCGGGCTCGGAACGCAACTTTCGCGTATCGCTGCTTCCGCTCATGTCGCCGGGCTTCGAGCCGGCCGGTTTCGAGCTGCTGCTGCTGTCGGATGAGCCGGCGGCCGAAGGCCCGGTCCTTGTTGAACCTGTCATCCGCAATCCGCGCCGCAGTCTCGTCGGCCAGGACCTTGCGCCCGTGCTCAAGCAGCCGATCTCGCGCATCATCGCCAATGCCGAGACGATCCGCACGCGCCTCGCAGGGCCGCTGCCGGACGCATACGCTGAATATGCGGGCGAAATCGCCAGCGCGGGCAAGCTGCTGCTGGGACTGCTGGAGGACATGGCCGATCTCGAGATGGTCGAATCGGACAGCTTCTCCACCATGCCAGACCCCATAGATCTGTCCGAAGTGGCGCGGCAGGCGGCAGGCATCCTCGGCGTTCGGGCCCGGGAGAAGGGCATCGTCATCGAAGTGCCTTCGCCCGAGCAGACGCTGCCCGCCTTCGCCGAGTTTCGCCGCGTCCTTCAGATACTGCTGAACCTTATCGGCAACGCGATCCATTATTCGCCGGAGGGCTCGCGCATTACCGTATCGCTCCAGCATCGGGATGAGCTTGCTCGCGTGATCGTAGCCGATGAGGGTCCTGGCCTTGCGGATCAGGATCAGGAGCGCGTGTTCGAGAAGTTCGAGCGCCTCGGCCGCAGCGGCGACGGCGGATCGGGCCTTGGCCTCTATATCTCACGGAGCCTGGCGCGCACCATGGGCGGCGATCTGACAGTGGAAAGCGTGGCGGGCGATGGCGCCCGCTTCAGTCTTGACGTTCCGGTCGACCCCGACGCCTGAGGCTCAACAGCGCCGCCCCAGCCAGACGATGATCCCGCCGACGGCTGCCAGGACTGCGCCCCGCACGGCCCAGCCTCGGTCGGAAAGCATGAAACTGTCTGCCGGCCACATGATCACGCCGGTGCCCTGAGCCACGAAAAGCAGACCTGCGGCAATGAGCAGGACGCCCAGGATCATCGCCAGTATTCGAATGAAAAGCATGTCGTCGCGCCCCGTTTGCTTGCGCCAGGGTGCCCCCTGGATGCGGCCGGATTATGGCGAGAGTGGCCTGTCTGCGCGGTAAGGCCAACGAAAAAAGGCCCCCGCTTTCGCGAGGGCCTTTCTCGGGTACCGCGACTGCTCGCGGAACTGGTCTATCAGCGCTGGCCGATGGGCAGGTAGTCGCGCTGCGTCGGGCCCGTGTAGAGCTGGCGCGGGCGACCGATCTTCTGGCCGGGATCGGAGATCATCTCGTTCCACTGCGCGACCCAGCCCACGGTACGGGCGAGGGCGAAGAGCACGGTGAACATGGTGGTCGGGAAGCCGATCGCGGACAGGATGATGCCGGAGTAGAAGTCGACGTTCGGGAACAGCTTCTTCTCGATGAAGTACGGATCGTTCAGCGCGAGTTCTTCGAGGCGCAGGGCGGTCTCGAAGAGCGGATCGGTGACCTTGAGCGCGTCGAACACTTCCCGCAGGGTCGACTGCATGACCGTCGCGCGCGGGTCGTAGTTCTTGTAGACGCGGTGACCGAAGCCCATCAGGCGGAACGGGTCGTTCTTGTCCTTGGCGCGCTCGATGTAGTGCGGAATGCGGTCGGGCGTGCCGATTTCCTTGAGCATGTTGAGCGCCGCCTCGTTGGCGCCGCCATGCGCGGGGCCCCAGAGGCAAGCGATGCCGGCCGCGATGCATGCGAACGGGTTCGCGCCCGACGACCCTGCAAGGCGCACGGTCGAGGTCGAGGCGTTCTGCTCGTGGTCGGCGTGGAGGATGAAGATCCGGTCCATCGCCTTCTCGATCGCCGGGTGCACCACGTACTCTTCTGCGGGCACACCAAAGGTCATGCGCAGGAAGTTGCCGGTGTAGCTGAGCGAGTTGTCGGGATAGAGGAACGGCTGGCCGACCGAATACTTGTAGGCCATCGCCGCGATCGTCGGCATCTTCGCGATCAGACGGTGCGAGCTGATCTTGCGATGTTCGGGATCCGCGATGTCGGTCGAATCGTGATAGAACGCGGAAAGCGCGCCGACCACGCCGCACATGATCGCCATCGGGTGCGCGTCACGGCGGAAGCCGCGATAGAAGGTCGCAAGCTGCTCGTGGAGCATCGTGTGGCGGCTGATGGTGTAGCTGAACTTGTCGAGCTCATCCTTGCTCGGCAGTTCACCATTCAGAAGCAGGTAGCTGACTTCCATGAACGAGGAATTCTCGGCCAGCTGGCCAATCGGGTAGCCGCGGTGCAGCAGAACGCCTTCGTCGCCGTCGATGTAGGTCAGCGCCGACTCGCAGCTCGCGGTCGAGGTGAAGCCGGGGTCGAACGTGAACTTGCCGGTCTGGGCATAGAGCTTGCGGATGTCGACGACATCCGGACCGACGCTGCCCTTAAGGATCGGGTATTCGAAGTCCGCGCCACCAGCGCTCAGTTTAGCCTGATCACCCACCAGTTATATCTCCTTATGACGGTTACCCGACAGGAACGTCCGCCTGCGCACCGATACGTGCGAGGCTCTCTTCCCGTCCGAGCAAAACCAGTACGTCGAAAATCCCCGGCGAGGTCGTCTGACCTGTCAGGGCCGCCCGCAACGGTTGTGCGAGCTTGCCGAGCCCCAGTCCCAGTGTCTCGGCCATTGCCTTCAGGTTTCCTTCCAGTCCCTCCAATGTCCAGTCACCAAGACCGGACAGGCGCTCGTGAATCGCGGCAAGGCGGCCACGCGCCTCGTCGTTCAGGAGGCCAAGCGCCTTCTCGCTCATGGCGAGCGGGCGCTGGGCGAACAGGAAGGCAGAGCCTTCTGCAAGTTCGTTGAGGTCCTTTGCGCGGACCTTGAGCACGGGCATGGCGCGCGTCAGAAGGCCGAGATCCGCGTCGGCGGCCCCGTTCAGGCGCGGCGCGACCAACGCGGCGAGCCGAGCGTCGTCGGCCTCGCGCAGGTAATGCCCGTTGAGATTGTGAAGCTTGGCGAGGTCGAAGCGCGAGGGCGACTTGCCCACGTCGACCATGTCGAACCAATCGATCGCCTGCTCGCGCGAGATGATCTCCTCGTCGCCGTGGCCCCAGCCGAGGCGCAGCAGGTAGTTGAAGACCGCCTCGGGCAGGATGCCGAGTTCGTCGCGGTAGGCATCGACGCCCAGCGCGCCGTGACGCTTGGACAGCTTCGCGCCGTCGGAACCGTGGATCAGCGGAACGTGGCCGTAGACCGGCACCTCCCAGCCCATCGCCTGGATGACGATTAACTGGCGGAAGGCGTTGTTGAGATGGTCGTCGCCGCGCAGGACGTGGGTCACGCCCATGTCGTTGTCGTCGACGACGACGGCAAGCATGTAAGTGGGTGTGCCGTCGCTGCGCAGGATGACGAAATCGTCGATCTCGACGTTCTGGACGGTGACCGCGCCCTGGACAAGGTCGTCGATCGTCGTCTCACCCTCACGCGGGGCCTTCATGCGCACGACGTAGGACCTGTCGGCGGGCCAGGTCGAGGGATCGGCGTCACGCCATTCGCTGTCGATACGGAACGGACGGCGTTCTTCCTGCGCCTTCTGGCGGCGCTCGGCGAGTTCTTCGCTGGTCAGGTAGCAGCGGTAGGCATGGCCGCTTTCCAGCATCCGCGCCGCCACTTCCGCATGGCGGTCGGAGCGCGCGAACTGGAAGACGGGTTCCTCGTCGCCCTCAAGCCCCAGCCAGGTGAGACCGTCAAAGATCGCGTCGATTGCCGGCTCGGTCGAGCGGGCGCGGTCGGTATCCTCGATGCGGAGGAGATATTTGCCGCCGTGGTGGCGCGCGAACAGCCAGTTGAAAAGCGCGGTACGGGCGCCGCCGATGTGCAGGTAACCGGTAGGCGAGGGGGCAAACCGCGTGACGACGGCTTTGGTGCCCGTCGCTCCGCCCGTTGCACTGCCGCTTGCCATCGATACCACCTTGCTGTCCTAATGCGCGCCATGGGGAACCAGGCCGCAACCGTCGAAAATTCGTCTCCGAAAGGCGCCGGAGCCGCTGCATTGCAGCATCGGCCATGGAACAGCGGGAGCGACTTGTCGAGGGTTTTGGGTGCTCTCGAGCGATTTCTTTCGAGTGCGCGATTTGATCGCGGACCATGGCTGACCGTGGCCTTCGCCGGAGGTATCGTAAGCTGGTTCTCGCTGCCCTCGCTGGTGTGGTGGAGCGCATTTTGCGTGGTCTGTGGAGTTCTCGGCGCCGCAGCCGCCGCGCCATGGTCGGGCCGCGAGCACTATCCGCAGCTGCTTAGGGCCTTGCTGGTCCTGCCATTGCTCGCCATGGCAGGATGCCTGGCGATCTGGGCGCGGTCCACTGTGATCGGGGAGCCGCCGCTGGACCATCCCATCGCCGGAACTTTCGCCGCGAGGGTGCTCGAGATCGAGCCTCAGCCCGCCCTCGACCGCGATCGCCTCATCCTTGCCATGCGAGAACCAGGGACAGGCCGGGCCATCAAGGTGCGGGTGAACGTCCCCGGCAAGAACCTGGCGGCCCACGTCGGTATTGGCGATGTCGTGCGCTTCAAGGGCCGGCTCATGCCGCCGGCACCGCCCATGTTGCCGGGCGCCTACAACTTTGCACGGACGGCGTGGTTCGCAGGCATCGCCGGTAGCGGCTCCGTAATCGGAGAGGTCGAGGTCGTCGAACCCGGCGCGGTTCCCGCAGGGTGGTTGTCGGGCCTGCGCCGCTCGCTCGCGGACCACATCCGCGCCAGGATCGGCGATGAACGCGCCGGCATAGCCACTGCATTTGTGACGGGCGACCGAGGCGGCATTTCCAAGGCGGATGACGAGGCGATGCGCGATTCCGGACTGGCGCACCTCCTCTCAGTGAGCGGGTTGCATGTCGGCGCCGTGGTAGGTGCGGTGTATGTGCTGTTCGTGAGGGTGCTGGCCCTGTCTCCCTGGCTCGCATTGCGCGTGAGACTTCCCGTTGCGGCGGCCGCC
>NZ_AKKE01000036.1 GCF_000281975.1 Novosphingobium sp. AP12
ACCTGGGCGACGAGGTTCGCGCCATGGCCAAGAAGATGCTGGGCTGATGTTGCTGACGGCTGTTCGCAGAACCGGCCGACAATACCGACGGGTAGTGGCGCGACAATGCGGTTCTCATCCGCGTCGTGCCACCGCTTGCGGCGATAGCGGACCACGCCAACGCTGATCCGAAGATTCCGAACCAGAACGTTTTCATAACCTTTGAAACGTGATCAGCCGGGAGGCGCTGCCTTGAGCGTCACTTCCCGGCCCATCGTCAGCTTCGACTTTACCGCACCTCGCGTGCGTTTGCGCCGCGTTTTGCCACTCGGCGCGGTAGCCTTCTTCATCCCGGACGGCTTCGTCTTGTTGAACTTTGGCCTGGGCGGGTGCCCTTTGAGCTGGGCAATCTTGACCTTCAGCGCCTGGTTCTCGCGCTTCAAAGCCGCATTCTCGGCAGTGAGGTATTCGACTTTTTCCTCAAGTCAGTCACAGCGCTCGACCAGCGCCGCCACAACACGGCGCAGATCCAAATCCGCCATCTCAGCGCTGATGTCGTCGCCTTGTGCCACCCGTAGCGTGAATCACACTGCTGCGACTTTGCATAGCCTGACCGCCCGGGAGTTTCCCTCGGTTACCATTCTCGTCCCTAGGATCGATCAGCGGCCGGACTTTTCCCGTTGTGCTAGCAGGGCGCATTGCCTTGGCTTGGGAATCTGCCCCGACGTGAGCACGTGAACACGTGAGCAACGCATCGTCCGCCGCCGCCTTTCGATCGGCGGCACCGCTCGTTTTGATCGGGTCCCCCGCCGGTAAGACGCACCAAGGCGCAGCATATGCGCGGGATCTCAAGAGGGCGACGACCACGCGACTGCTCATAATCACCCACACGGTTGCGGCGTGCGGTGTCTTCGCCACGCGCACCGCGGCTCCCGGCCGGCATGTGGAAATTTGCAAGATGGACAGCGGGATTGCGCAGATCGGCGCGGCCTAGCATGGCGGCCTCGGCCTCCCAGCTGACATTGCGACCTGGCCCCGGCGCCCGAAGGATAGCCACAAAATCCTGGCGACCGGCCAAAGGTCGTCTACCGATTTTCCGTCGAGTAGCAGCATCTTCCGGCAGCCGGCTGCGCTTACAGCCTGATGCGGTTCCCCTCCACGTGCCGGAACGCCCGTTCCCGGCAGGTCAGCAGGATCACCTGCATGCGCTCCGAAGCTTCGGCGATGAGGTCGATCATGGCGTCGAGGCGGATGTCGTCGGCGTAGACGAGCGGGTCATCGAGGATCAGCGAGACGGGGCGGCCTTCTTCCAGCAGCATGTCGGCGAAGGCGAGGCGGGTCAGGACGGCGAGCTGTTCCTGGGTGCCGCGCGAGAGGTGTTCGCAGGCTTCCTCGAGGCCGCCGCGACGGATCGAGGCGAGGCCGAGGTCTTCCCCGAAGGCGGGCTCGGCGCCGTGGAGAATGCGGCCCACGTATCGGGCCGCTCGGGTGGCGACGGGACCGGTGATGGTGCGCGCGGTCTCGGCCTGGGCTTGCGACAGGGTAGTGCGCAGCAGGCGCAGCGTTTCGCCTTCCTCCTCGATGCGCATGAGCGCGGTCTGCGCTGCTGCCGCTTCGTCCCGCGCGGCTTCGGCGTGCTCGGCCAGGCCCTTGCCGCCTTCGCTCTCCACCCGCGCCTCCAGTCCGGCGATGCGCAAGGTGACGTCGGAGCGGGCCTGTTCGGCGGCCTTTCGCCTAGCATCGAGGGTGGCGATTTGGCGGCGCAAGGCTTCCTCGTTGAACGCGGCGACGGCGGTGCGCGCCTCCTCCAGCGCGACGGTGCCGGCGGCGGCCTGTTCTCGAGCAGCGGGTAGGGCGGCAGCGAGGTCGGCGAAGTCGGCGTGGGCGGCGAGGCGCTCCAGGTCCTGCGCGAGGCTGGCGCAGTCGTTAGCGGCGGTCTGCTCGGCGACCGCGAGCGGGGTGTCGGCCTTCTCCGCCTCGCGCAGGTCCGCGGCCGCCTGCGCGTGGACAGCTTCGGCGCGGGCGAAGGCGGTTTCTGCTTCCTCGCGCTGTGCTTCAATTTGCGCGATCGGCAAGGTTTCCTCGGCGGCGACCGGGGCAAGGGGATTAATGGCGACGAAGGCTTTCAGCGCGTCGGCGCCGGCTGCCAGGGCGAGATCGCGGTCGGCGGGAGCGGCAGCGAGGATGTGCGCGGCGAGCGTGTCGGCCTGGCGCTGGGCCTCGCGCGCGGCTTCGTTGCGGGCGCGCGCTTCAGCGGGGCTAGCGAGGGCCCACTCGTCGAGCAGCGCAGCGCGGCGGGCACTGGCGGCGTCGAGCGCGGCCTTGGCGCCGGCGATGGCCAGGGGCGGGCGCAGCACGAGTTCGCCGCCACCGGGCAGGCCGATGCGGGTCTCGCGGGTCAGCGTCCATGCGCCGGGGGCGAGGGGGGCGCCGTCGCGGGTCAGGTCAGCGGCGCCGATGAGTTCGACGCGGGTGCCGTCGGCTTCCAGCAAGGTGCGGTGGCGCACCACTTCGCGCTCGGCGGCGTCAAGGTCATCGAGGACCTGCGCCGGTACGCTGCGCGCGGCCTCGGCGGCGAGGGCTTCGCGCCGGATTTCGAGGGCGAGGACTTCGGTGTGGCGGCTGTGAGCGGCGGCGACGCCTTCGTGGCGGCGGCGCGCGGTCTCGCGCTCATGGGCGGCGGCGAGGGCGGTGCGGGCGGCGTCGCGCTCGGTCCGCGCGGTGTCGAGGCGCTGCGCCGCGTCGGCGACCTTGGTGCGCGCGGTGTCGAGAGTGTCCGCCAGCGCGGCCCGTTCGGCCCGGGCGGCATCGCGCCGCGCTTCCGCCCCGCTGCGCCGTTCCAGCGTCTGCGCGTGGCGGTCGGACAGGTCTTGCAGGCCCGAGAGCCGGCCCGCAGCGCCCGCCGCCTCGGCCTGGCGGCGGGCGAGGATCTGCGCGGCGCCGCGCGCGGTTTCCAGCCTCTTCTCGAGGTCGGCGCGGGTCTCGGCGTCGTGGTCGTCGTCGAGGTCCCGGCGCAGGGTTGCCAGCTGGCGGCGGGCTTGGTCGAGATCGGCAAAAGCGGCTTCCAGGGCCCGCTCGCGGCTCTCGGCCTCGGCCAGCGCCTCGGTGGCGGCGGCGAGGCGCTGCTGCGCGAGGCCGAGGCGGCCCAGCTTAGCGACCTGGCCTTTGTCGGTGAAGAACTGGCGGAACTGGCCTTCGACGCGGCCTTGCACCCGCTCGAACGCGGCGCTGCCAAGGATCGTCCCGGCCTCGCCCTCGAGCGTCGCGCCGATAAGGTCGCGCACGCGCCCGCCCGGCGCGGTGACCGACAGGCCGTCGGCCTGCGCCACCCATAGCATGCCGAGCACGCCGGCGAGGTCGGTATCGAAATTGCGGCCCTGCGCCTCGAAGCCGAGCAGGCGCTGCAGGCGCTCCTCGGCCTCGGCGTTCTGGCTGCGCCCGTCGGGGCCGGAAAGCTCCGCCATGGCGCGGCCGATGAAGCGCTTCTTCAAGGAGTACTCCGCGCCGCCGACCGCGAAATCGAGCTCGACTTCAGGCGCCACCTCGTCGCCGTGGGGCTGGAACGAGGAGATGAGCTGGGTCTTCGAACCGTACTTGAGGAACAGCGCGGCGCGCACCGCCTCGAGCATGGTGGACTTGCCCGCCTCGTTGCACTCGATGACGATGTTGAGGCCGGAGGTCAGCCCGGCGATCTCGCGGCGCTCGCGGAACTTGCGGAAGTTCTCGAGCGCGATGCGGCGGATGAGCAGGCTCATGCGGCGGACTCCCCCCCAATGCTGTTATGGCGAAGGACTTCGACGAAGAGGCGCTCCAGCGCGCGGCGGGCGCGGGGGGCATCGGGGCCGTCGGCGTCGATCTTGGCCCGCAGCAGGGCGCCGGCGCGGCCGATCATGCCTTCGGTGGAAAGCGCGGCGAGGTCTTCCTCGGTGGGTTTGGCGACCACGTCGGCGTCGCGGACGTCGAGGTTGCGCAGGCGGTGCGCCATGTCGTCCTCGGTGCGGCTCAGGATCGCGACGCGGTCGGTCAGCGGGACGATGCCCGAGAGGCTGAGGCGCAGCAGCGTGGCGGCGGGCTCGCAGGCGGCGAGGAGGTCGTCGCAGAGCGCCGCAAAGCCCTCAGCATCGGCGATCGGCCAGTCGCGCTGGAGCCACTGGTAGCGCCCGGTGCGCAGCGGGGTGACGACGGGCAGGACGTCGGGCTCGAGGTCGACGATCAGGCACTGGCCCGGCAGGTCGCGCCCGGCCTGGAAACCGTCGGTCTCGGGCGTGCCGGAGTACCAGGTGCGCGCATCGACCGAGAGCGTGCCGTGCCAGTCGCCGAGCGCCAGGTAGTCAAGCTTTGACAGCTGCGCGCGGCCCGGCGGGATGAGATTGGGCGCCTCGCCCTGCGACCCGAAATCGCGGATCGATCCATGCGCGAGGCCGATCCGCAGCCGCGCGCCGGGGGTCTCCATGCGCTCGAAGGCTTCGGTCGGATCGTCGCGCGTGTGGCGGTGGAGCAGGGGGGCGGGGAGCAGCCAGACGCCGTCCTCGATCTCGCGGGGCGTGGGCTCGGCCAGCACCGCGACGCGCGGCCCCGCGCGCCGCCGCACACGGTCCCAAAGCCCGCCGTTGCGCGCGAAATCATGGTTGCCGGGCAGCAGCCACCAGCGGCAGCCATGGCGCTCCATGCGGGTGACCGCCTGGACGACAGTGCGCTCGTCCGGCCCCTCGGTGTCGAACACATCGCCGGCTACCAGCACATGGCCGGCGCCGTGCTCGGCGGCGGCCCGCCCTAACGCGTCGATCGCATCGAAGCGCGCTTCGGTAAGCGCGGTGCGGGTGGCGGCCTCGAAGCGGCCGAAGGGCTTGCCGAGCTGCCAGTCGGCGGTGTGGATGAAGCGCATGGCTACGGCCTTAGCAGGTGAGGGGACTTGGGTGCGAGAGCCCGAGGGAAGGATGTGTAATTTGGGAGTGGTAACTGCACCGCTTGCCGCGCAAATGATCCCCGGAGACACACCTGCGGGCGGAGTATCGACCATGCTGCGCGGCACTTAAACGTCGCGCCAGCCAGGCATTTTGGGGGGATCGATAGATCGCGCGGTGCCCATTGCCTGTGTTCCCGGTTAGCCGGGCGCCCTTGCAGACCTGCGCGAGGCGGCAAGATATCCGATCGAAGCGTCTCACCGTGACAGTCCCGGTACGTCCAGTGCGCGCTTGAGCGACAAACTGGACGATGCGCGAGGGATTGGAAGGCGGGCCTGGCTGCAAGGCACAGCCGTCTGCCCATGTCAGCCATCCGTGTGCCGGGCGAGCGTCGGGGTGCCGGGTCTCGATGACAGCCCCTATCGCCGCGGTGGACCCGCGGGCGAGTTGGGCTTCTCGCAATCATCGGCATGTTCGATGAAACGCTGTCGCTGTTCCTTGGCTATCCGCAGTCCCCCGCGGGTCACATCCCATTCGCAATCAACAGTATTGCAGCGCATTGCATTCTACCGGCGCGCCGGATGATAGGTTGCGCGCGCGGATCCCGGCTTGATGCCTAGTCCAGGAATGCGCGCATGGCCCGCGACCGGCTCGGATGCTTGAGTTTCCTCAGCGCCTTGGCTTCGATCTGGCGGATACGTTCGCGGGTAACCGAGAACTGCTGGCCGACTTCCTCGAGGGTGTGGTCGGTGTTCATGCCGATACCGAAACGCATGCGCAGCACGCGCTCTTCACGCGGGGTCAGCGAGGCCAGCGTGCGAGTGATCATTTCCTTGAGGTTCGACTGGATCGCCGCGTCGACGGGAATGACGGCATTCGCGTCCTGGATGAAATCGCCAAGGTGGCTATCGTCTTCATCGCCAACGGGGGATTCCAGAGAGATCGGTTCCTTGGCGATCTTCAGGACCCGTTTAACCTTCTCCAGCGGCATCGACAGGCTCTCTGCCATTTCCTCGGGCGTGGGCTCGCGGCCGTGATCATGAAGGAAGCGACGGTTGGTGCGGACCAGCTTGTTGATCGTCTCGATCATGTGGACGGGGATACGGATCGTGCGGGCCTGGTCGGCGATTGAGCGGGTGATCGCCTGCCTGATCCACCAGGTGGCGTACGTCGAGAACTTGTAGCCGCGGCGGTACTCGAACTTGTCGACGGCCTTCATCAGGCCGATGTTGCCCTCCTGGATGAGATCCAGGAACTGCAGGCCGCGGTTCGTGTACTTCTTGGCGATCGAGATCACCAGGCGCAGGTTCGCCTCGACCATCTCCTTCTTGGCGATGCGCGCCTCGCGCTCCGCCTTCTGGACCATGTTCACGATACGGCGAAATTCGGGCAGCGCCATGCCGGCGGCCGCGGCGATGTCCGAGACTTCGAGGCGGATGCGCTCGGCCGGATCGGCCTCGGCTTCGGCGAAGGCCGCCCACTTCTTGTCCGTCCCGGCCATTTGCGCCAGCCACGCGTCGTCCAGCTCGCGTCCGACATAGCTATCGAGGAAGTCCGCGCGCTTGACCTTGTGACGCTCGGCCAGACGCAGCATCTGCCCGCCCAGCGCGGTCAGCCGGCGGTTGAAGGCATAGAGGTTGTCGACCAGGTATTCGATCTTGGCCGCGTGGAATTTGACCGATTCCATCTGCGCGGTGAGTTCCTCGCGAAGCTGCTGGTACTGCTCTTCCTTGGCGGCCGGGAAATCGATGCTCAGCGCCAGCGCGTCTAGGCGCTCGGACTGCAGGCGCTCGAAGGTCCGGAACAGCTCGGTGATCAGCCGGAACTTCTCGAGCGCTTCGGGCTTCAGCGCGGCTTCCAGCTGCGCGATGCTGATGGTGTTGTCTTCTTCCTCGTCGACGGCCACCCGCCTGGTGACCGGGTTGCCGTCCTCGTCGAGCTCTTCGGAATTGTCTTCCTCGACGTCGTCCTCGTCCTTGAACGAGGGGCCGGCAGTCTTCTCGCTGATCTCGCCCGCATCGCCCTCGCCGTCTTCACCGAGAGCTTCCGGCGCAGGCTCCTTCGAGACCATCGCGTCGAGATCGAGGATCTCGCGCAGTTGCATCTCGCCGGCATTGAGCGCTTCGGACCACTGGATGATGGCGTGGAAGGTGAGCGGGCTTTCGCACAGGCCCTGGATCATCATGTCCCGGCCTGCTTCGATGCGCTTGGAAATGGCCGCTTCGCCTTCGCGGCTGAGCATTTCTACAGCGCCCATCTCGCGCAGGTACATGCGCACAGGATCATCGGTACGGCCGAGACTGTCCGCGTTGCGGCTGTCGGTCGTCCGCCGCGGGGACGCTTCGCCGTCATCGTCAACTGCAGCCTGACGGTCGTCATCGTCTTCGGTCTGCGTGTCAGCTTCGTCTTGCGCGTCCTCAGCGTCCTCGTCGTTTTCGACGATGTTGATGCCCATCTCCGACATTGCGGACATGATGTCCTCGATCTGGTCGGTGGTCATCTGGTCCTGCGGCAAAGCCGCGTTCAGTTCGCTGACGGTCACGACGCCGCGGCGCTTTGCGCGCGCGATGAACTGTGCCACCGAGCCTTTGTTGGCCCCCATCAACGGTTCGTCGATATCCGCGCTGTGTTCGATGTTGCTCATACTTCCGCCGTTTTCCGTGTGTCGAGGCGGCGACCGCACCGTCATGACATTTACCTGGAGTGGTGGGCGCCCTTGCCCGACAACGTCGATGAGTGCCAGTGGTCTTGTGGTCTCACGTCTGGTTGAGATCGGGCGGGCCGGGCACGCGATGAACTCAACGATCAGCGTAAGCAGGATCGCCTGATTGACAACAAAGACGGTCTGCAGTCGGTGAGCGCGAGACGGATCATGCCTGGCAGCGGCCAAACGGAGCCTTCGTCCCGTTTCTACGCCGCAACGCGTGGTCCGGGTTTCGGCGGGAGAAATTTCGGACACGCGTGCTATTTTCACGAGCCGGCCGGCGGCGGCGCCGAGCCGCGTACGCTAAAAAGGGCGATCATCCGGGAAACCCGGCTGCGCTTGCCGGCGTTTCCCCGGTCATGACTTACCAGCCATCGACCCGGAGAATTGCAATGCGCACCATACCGACCTTGGCGGCAGTGCTTGCTGCCATCGCCATCGCATCGCCCGCCGTTTCCAGCGCCGAGGCGCCGCAGCAGCCCGAAGCGGCAGCAAGGTCCAGCGTTCCCGAGCCGGGCGATCCCGAGGCCCGCCGCCAGATGCTCAATGCCCAGCAGGCACAAGCCGCGCGTAAGCAGGTCGAGGCCAATAGCGCCAGCGAAGCCCATCACGATGCCGCCGTCGCGCTGAATGAAATGGCAACACAGCACAACGATGTGCTCTACTCCGATGCGCTGACGCGCAACTCCGAGGCCCGGCAGGACTACCGCGCCGAGCGCAAGGAGTGGGAGCGTACCAATCCCTATTGCTGGGACGGCGACGCGGCGAAGTGCCCGGCCGATCCGGTCGCGCCCCCCGCGTACTGACGGACAGGATCGCCGTGCGATGCGCGGGCGGAACCCGGTCACGGCGGCATGAATCGCGTGCTCGCCCGCCCGCCGCGCTATTGAAAGCGCCGCGCCAATCTGTGCCGCTGCGGCCTTATTATTGGCGCGGTGTGGCGCTCCAGTTGTGCCGCGACCGCCGGCGAATGTTGGCTCGGCAGCAACGGCAGTTCGCCACATAGCCGTGATCGCCTCGAGCGATCGTGCTGTTCGATGGAGCATGCCAGCCCAATCGGCATCGGATGATTTGAGGCAGGAAAATGAACATGGAGAGGGGCCCGATCCTCGGCTGCGCGGCGGGCATATTTTCAGCACCGCTTAGCTGTAGAGAAGCAGTCCGCGGGATTAACTTTCCGTCATTTGCTTCGGCAAAGTGGCGGGAAGTTGGCAGCGGCGGTCGGCGTTAAGGGGAAGAAGGGCCGAGCTGAACACCTTCGCGGTACCAGCCTTGAGGCTAAGAGGTCCTTTCAAGGACGGGCGCATTGCGGGACGGTGTCATGACGCGGGCACCCGCGTAACCTGGGCGGGCGCTATACGTGACCTTCTGGTTTCGGCAGGGAAAGAGGCGGGCGGTGACAGCCTGGCAGACCTCACTGGCGGCACGACTGCGCGGATCAGGCCGTCGCTTGCGCGCCAACCGTTCGCGGGACAGGTAACGGGGTTCGTGGGGCCGGTTTCCCGAACTGACCGGGTCGGCGGACTGCTACGACGCCGGGCAGGAGAAAGGGCAGGTTAGAGCTGGCCGTCGCTGCGATTTTCCGGAATGTCGCCGTTCGGGCCTGCTCATGCTCGGCGCAGCCGTGCGCAAGGCCGCGTGCAACCAGGACGCAAGGGCCGGAGAGGCGCCTTTGTCCCTGGTCCCGGAGGATTCTGGAGCGAATGCCTCGGAGAGCGTGCTGCCAAAGGATGCGGGCGTCGTTGCTGCCGCGACTGCGGCAGATGCCGGCAAGGAAACGCGTGTCCCAGAGATGAACGATTCTCATCGCGCTGACAGTGACAGGTCATCGGCCGGCCCCCGAACTGGTTGCCGATGAAGCGTTGTTACCAGCGAGAAGGCTTTATCTATGGTTGGGCTGTTTGGGTGCATGGATCAGCCGCGGACCTTTGCTGCGTCTTCGTGCAGGGGATGCGGCTCTCGCCCGCCCAGGTTGATCAATGCTGGTCGATACCGCGCCGTGAAAAAGCCACCCGCGATGAGGGCCCAGATGAGCAGGACAAATCCTACCGCCAAACTCATTTTCGTGGAATAGAACACGTCGGGCATCACAGACCTCCGGACCCATTTTGCGCTTAGCGGTTTTGACCACAATCCAGATTTCCATGCCGTAGAAAACGGGTGGCGGCGACTTCCTTCCGGTTCTTCGAGAAAGCAGTTGCCCCTCGCTGCGGGCAGTTATGCGATCAGGGCGACCAGGCAGGTCGTTGCGACACCGAGCGCAAGTCGGTCGACCATCGTTCGCTCCTCGTAATCCTGCGAGCGATGGCGCGGCCTCTCATAAATCAAATATTTGCCCCATGGTGATCCATAGAAAGGTGCCTCATCGATCATGCGTTGGAACTGGCAACTTGCCGATTGGCTTAGTTGTGACTTCAACCCGGCTCGCCTGCGAGCAGCCGGGGAGCGGTTCCTGAGAGGCTCATCGGCCGTGGACGGCAGGTGTGGAAACGCACAATTGGAACCGTCGTTGATTTAAGAATCTTGACTTTGTCATCTGCCAAAATCAGCCGCAGCAAGACATTCGCGCCGACCGTGTCTTATTTATATTGGGTGTCATCGCTGCCTTGTGGCGTGGCGTCATGACGTATCCACTCGATCGAGCAGAGCGGGCATATCACTGGGAGATTGGCACGCTGCTGCAATCGTCGATTAATTTATTGAAACAAGGTGTACGATCCATCTAGACATTGATTGCATCTCTACGATAATCCGGTGTGCAAACGGGGGCATGCCATTTTCATTCTTCGACTGCTGGTTGCGGCGATGCTGGCCGGCATCGCGGCCGGTGCGGGTGCGCAGGATCAGGGGGTCCCGCCTGCGCCGGTTCCCGCGCAAATTAAACTCTCGGCCGCGCAGATCTTTGCGTTGGCCGAGCAAGCGGGTCGGGCAGGCGATTTCGCCACCGCCGAGACCGCCTATCGGGCCCTCACACGGGACGCCGACCTCGAGGTTCGCACCGAGGCCCGGTTCCGTCTCGGCCTGATGCTGGCCGACGATCTCAAGCGCTACAGCGATGCCGCGCTCGAGTTTCGCCGTATCCTCGACGACAAGCCCGGCGCCGCGCGGGTGCGCTTGGAACTAGCGCGCATGCAAGCAATGCTCGGCAACATGGCCGGCGCCCGCAAGGAACTACGCGCGGCGCAGGCCGCGGGGCTTCCTTCGTCTGTGGAACAGCTGGTGCGCTTCTATTCGCGCTCGCTCAATGCCCGCAAGCCGCTGGGCGGCTCGATCGAAGTGGCGCTTGCGCCGGACAGCAACATCAATCGCGCCACCCGTTCGGATACGCTGGGCACGGTGATCGGCGACTTCTCGCTCGACGACGATGCCCGCGCCAAATCGGGTGTAGGCCTCGACCTGCAGGGACAGGGCTATTTTCGCCTTGGCATCGAGCCGGGGACCGACCTCCTGGTGCGTGCCTCGACCGACGCGACGCTCTACCGCGAGAAGGATTTCAGCGACATCAGCTTGGCGCTCCAGGCCGGGCCGCAATACACTTGGGGCGGCAACCAGCTGACCTTCTCGGCAGGCCCGGCGCGTCGCTGGTACGGCGGCCGACTGTTCAGCACCACCATGGGGGGCGGGGTGAGTTGGCAGCGACCGGTGGGCAAGCGGGGGCAGGTGCGCCTCGACGGCAACATCGCCCATGTGACCAACCGGCGCAATGCGCTGCAGACGGCGGATGACTTCACGCTCTCCGCCAGCTTCGATCGGGCTTTCAGCGCGCGTTTCGGCGGCGGCGTGCAGGCTTTCGGTTTCCGCGAAGCAGCACGCGACCCGGGTTACTCGCTGGCGATGGGCGGAACGTCCGCCTACCTTTTCCTCGAACTGGGTCGCACCACGCTGGTGGGTACTGTCGGTTACAGCCACCTCGAAGCGGATGCCCGCCTGTTCCTCTACCCGAACCGCCGCATCGAAGACCGCTACAGTGCCAGCATGGCAGCGACTTTGCGCGCGTTGCACCTGGGCAGCTTCGCGCCGCTGGTGCGCCTCAAGTGGGAGCGTAACCGTTCCTCAATCGAGATTTACGACTACCGCCGCGTCGTCGCCGAGTTCGGCGTCACGTCGGCATTCTGAATGGGGGAATGTTCATGACTTCGATGCGTATTGCACGACTTTCGGTCAGCGCCTCGCTGATGGCGCTCGGCCTCGCGCTGTCGGCCTGTGGCGGCGGCGGGGGCAGCACCAACAGCACGCCGGTGCCTCCTGCACCGACACCAACGCCGGCCCCGAGCCCTTCGCCGACGCCTACGCCTACGCCTACGCCTACGCCGGCCCCTACCCCTTCGCCCACTCCAACACCCACTCCAACGCCAACGCCAACGCCAACGCCCACTCCTCCCCCTACTCCTACTCCCTCACCGCCAGCGGGGAATACTTCGTTGATCAATCCGAGCATCAGCGAAGTCTTCACCGCCGACGCCGGAACCGTTTCGGCGCTCTATCCCGGCGGGGGCACGAGCCCGGAGGTCGAGGGACGCACCACCCTGACGATCGCCTACGATGCGACCAACGGCAGCTATACGATCACGGCTCCGCAGGCCTCTCAGGTCTTCCGGGCGGCGGATAGGGATACCGCCAGCAGCGATCGAAGAATAACGCGTTACGTGCGAACGCAAGGGACCGTCACAGATAGTCTCGTCCTCACCAAGGCAGGTGAGAGCGGCATCTTGACCAATCGCTATGTCGGCGGTGGCATTCAGCGACGCACCGACACGGCGGGGGGAATCCAGAACAATCGCCTGAACGTGTTCACCTATGGCGTACAGACAGCCAATGGCGCGGTTCCGATCACGGGAACCGGGACCTTCGCTTTCGGCATCATCGGCATGGAGGCAGGGGACGACGTCCTCGCCGATTTCGATGGCCGCGGGACCATGCAAGTAAACTTCGCGTCTGCCACGCTGACAGGGGTGGGGTTGAAGATAACGCGCCGCTTCAACGATAACGGCTACGCGGCATTAGACCAGTCGGTCTTCACGCTCGAGGGCGTTTTGGGAGTGGGTGGAAACGCCTTGTCCGGTTCGATCCGCTTCAGCGATGCTGCTGCTACCTTGGAAGGCCGCTTCTATGGTTCCGCTGCGGAAGAGGTCGGCGCCACGTTCTACGGCGCCAATACGCGCAACCAGATGATTTCCGGTGTACTGCTCGGTCGCTCACGCAGCACACCTGGATATGAAACGCTCACCGATCTGGTGATGCCTATCGAACTCCAGGCCTATACGGCGGCGATTTTCGCCACACGCAATGCCGGCACGAACGACTACGGCGACACCTCTCTGGGCAGTGGGGGGCAGACGTCATTTCTTGTCGCCACCGATCCTCGTTCGTACAAGTACTTCTACGACTTGAACGACGGCAACCGCGTAGCAGCGCAATCGGATAGCCGTTTCACGACGTATGTGCCGGCGTCTGGACAGATGTATCGTATCTACAATCCCGGGCCGGGTAACGACGAACTCGCGCTCACGTACACAGGCTTCGGTCTCAGGGAAATGCGCGTAGCGGGAGCCCGTGCAATGAACGAGACCTTCGTGTTCGGCCTCGAAACAGGCTTCTCACAGTTACCCCTTAGTGGCCAGGCCAGCTACCGGGGAGTGGTCTACGGCAGCGCCATAGGGGCCGGCAGCAACGCCGACCTCTTCGCGCTGCATGGCTCTGCTGCCTTCGACTTCGATTTCGGTCGTAATGCATTCACCGGATCCATGCAGCCCGCAGCCACGAATACGCGTACCCAGGTCACGACCGACCTTGGCACTTTGACCTTCATCAACCCATGGATGCCAGGGGCAGCTATGATGACGAGCGCCTTCGCCGCCGACATCGGCGGTCCGTCTGGCACAACGGGCCGCATAACTGGCCGGTTCTACGGGCCCCAGGGGCAGGAAGTGGGAGGAAGCTTCTCGCTGGTTACCCCGGCCGCTGGAACCGTTCTGACTGGGGTCGGGGTTGTGGCCGCCGTTCGGAGATAGTCCGCCGCCCAACCCCCTCATAGCAGGGAAACTCCCTTTCGACCCGATTGCAAACGGCTGCTCGTTCCGGGGCAGTCGTTTGTGCACCATGTGCGGCATGGTTTGAACTGCAAGCGCTGTTTTCAGGCCATGGCGCTTCAGAGTATAAGCTGGCCGGCGGCTGCCTCTCGGACTCCAACATGTGGTCTGCGAATTCACACCGCCCCAATCCACGCAAGGCCGGTTTTCGTCGGCACTTACGTTGATTCCATGCGATTTGCTTGAGCGTCAGAATAGAGAACTGGCGCATTTCCCCAAGGAGAGCATGCCCTGCTCACCGAAGGTCAGCGGGCGTAGTGGACATACGACCCCCCTCATGCCGCCCCTTTGCAGTTGCAGGTTCACCCGGACCGGCTGCCCTGGCGGTCGGCGCAGCGGCGATGATGCGGGCCCCGGTCCTCTCGGGCCATTTGACGGCGGCTTTTTTTGGGGCCACTTACAGTCGATCAGGTTCTTTCTCCGGGCCCGGCGGCCGCGCGCTTATGGGTTTGTTAGGCGGGATCCGTAAATACTGGGGGCCACCATGAGAGAAGCCCCGTGACGCAACTGCAGAACATCATACTCGAGATGATCGCCAGAGGGGAACCGCTGGCCGATACGGTGGGCCGTCTCTGCCAGGAGGTCGAAAGCCTTGTTCCGGGGGCGATCTGTTCGGTGCTGGGCGTCGACGCGGCGGGGCACTTGCGCTCGCTGGCGGCGCCGAGCCTGCCGGCGCAGTACTGCGATGCGATCGACGGCCTGGCGATCGGCCCCGGCGTGGGCGCCTGCGGAACGGCGGCCTATCTGGGCCGTGAGGTCGTCTCGAGCGACGTGGCAACCGATCCGTTATGGGATGACTTCAGGCACCTGGTCCTGGCGCTGGGCCTGCAGGCGTGCTGGTCGAGCCCGGTCCTGGACTCTGAGGGCCGGGTGATCGCGACTTTCGCGTTCTATTACCAGGAAAAGCGGGGCCCGTCGGCGCTCGAACGCGACATCGTGGCCCAGTGCGTCAACCTGTGCACGATTGCCTTCGACAGGGAGCGCCGGGTGACCGAATACGAACGGCGGGCCAACACCGACGGGCTGACCGGCCTGCCGAACCGCGCGGCATTCGAAACCGAACTGGCGGGGCTCAGCTGCGCGGTTCCCGGGGCATGGGCGCTGTGCATGATCGACCTCGACAATCTCAAGGTCGCGAACGACACCTTCGGCCACGCTGCGGGGGACGCGCTGCTGCGACAGGTCGGGATGCGCCTGGGCACGGCGGCGGCGCCTGACCGGGTGTTTCGTTTGGGCGGCGACGAATTTGCCGTCGTCATGACCTCCGGCGCGGCGCTGGCCGATCCGGACGCTGCGGCGGGCCGCTACCTCGATGTTCTGGTTCCGCCACTCGAGGGAGACGACTGGGTCATCGTGCCTAGGGCGACGCTGGGTTTCGCTGTCCTTTCGCCCGGCGACTGCACATCGCAGCGGGTGCGCCAGAACGCGGATTTCGCGCTCTATCATGCGAAGGAGACCGCGCGGGGAAGCGCAGTGCGTTATTGGCCCGGCATCGGCACGCGCATGACCCGCCGCCTGACAGCGATCCGCGAAGTGGACGCGGCGCTGAGGGAAGGCCGCATGGAAGCCCACTACCAGCCGATCTTCAAGCTGGAGACCGGAGAAATCATCGGCCTGGAGGCCCTGTCGCGCATGCGCCTCGGCGCTTCGCTGGTGCCGGCCTCGTCATTTTACGAGGCGACCACGGATGCGAGTGTGGCGGGCGCGCTCACAGAGCGGATGATTGCCCAGGTCGCCCGCGACCTGCGCGGCTGGCTCGACATGGGGATCCCGTTCCAGCATGTCGGGATCAACGTCTCGTCCACTGATTTTCGCAAAGGAAACCTCTTCGCAGTCTTGTCGCAGGCGTTCGGCGAGGCAGGCGTTCCGCTTGGGCATGTCGTGCTGGAAGTCACCGAATCGGTCTATATGGACGACGATGCAGGCTTTGTGCGCGACGCGATCGCGGGCCTGCGCGCCAGCGGGCTGAAAATCGCGCTCGATGATTTCGGGACCGGGTTCGCGTCGCTGACGCACCTGCTGACGGTCCCGGTCGACATCATCAAGATCGACAAGTCGTTCGTCGACGGCGTGGGCGCTGCGGGCGCCAGCGACGTGATCGTCGGCGGCCTTATGAGGATCGCGGCGGAGCTTGGCGTGAAAGTCGTTGCCGAGGGGATCGAGACCGCGGTCCAGGTGGCAGGCCTCAGGAGCCTGGGCTGCAACCTGGGACAGGGCTTTTTCTTTTCGAAAGCGATCAGTGCCCGCGAGGCCGGCGTCATGATGCTCGGACGCGCGCAGGGTCTCGCCGCCGGCGCCGACTGGCCGGGACGGGCCAGAGCGTAGCGCCAGAGCCCAGTTCCAGGGTCCGGCACCGGCGAAAAGCGCCACAGGGCAATGACGGCGCTGCAGGTTCGGCTCGGCCCACCTTGGCGGAGCGCCTCGCTTGTCTGGCCGATTAATCCGGGCTGGATGCGGCCCGAAATCGGCCCGCCGGCCCCGCAGAGCGGCTTATAGTACTCCCGGCACCGAAACATGACCCATGTTAAGGTTTATCTTCGCCAGGTCGGTCATGGGAAGGGGGCACAAGGGGGTAACAGGATGCGGCGTAACCCGGCGGACCGGAGAAAAATGCGGCTGCGCGGCGGTGAAGCGCATGTCGAGTGGCCGACGTACCGCGCGGCGCGCGAGGAGGCGATCAGATATGCCGGCGAGATGATGCAGTCGCGGCCCGAGGTGCTGAACGATGGCCAGGATTTTCGTGTCACCGTCACCGATGACAACAATCAACCCCTGTTCAGCGTGATCTGCATCGCGCTGGAAACCGGCAGGCTGCACTAGGCCGCATGGTGGGTGCCTTCAGCGCCGGCGGCCTCCCCGCGCCGCCGGCGGCGCGAAGACTTAGCTGCGGGACTGCGCGGACCGGGGCGGATGCGGCGGCCGGAACGCCCGGCGCCGCAGGCAGCCGATCCCCGGCCCGGGCGGCCTTACCTGCGGCGCGCAGCATCGCCGCCTCGCGGTCAGGGGTGGGCCACTGCCGGGATAATCACGGCGGGCCGGACCGGCGCTTAAACACAGGATGGCTGGCGCCGTCATTTGCGGGAATGCCCGCGCCTCGCCAGAGAGCTCCTATCTTCATGCGGCGCACCCTCCTCCACGCTTCGGTCGGCATCGACGCGCGCGGTCCGCAAGGGGTCAAAGCCGTGCGCTGGGATCAGGCGAAGGCAGCGTTCATCGGCGCTGCGTTGCCGTGCAACCGATTGTCGCTGCGCAGACAGCCCGGCAAGATGACCGCGCAGGCTTTACCGAAAAGGCTAGCGGTATCCGGCGCAAAGCCGTCTTGGCGCAGATGGTTCATGGCGCGTTCGGCAGGCGTGGCACCAAGTTACCTGGTCCGCACGCGCTTGGGCGGTAACTCCCGCCGGCCATGAAAATCCTTTGGGACGAGCAGCGCAGGCTTGCCAATATCCACGAGCACGACGTGGATTTCGCTCGGGTTGGCGAGAGATACTTCTCGGCGGCGCTGGTCAGGCGATCGCGGTGCGGGGCCTGGGCTGTCATTGGCTGGGTCGACGGCTTTGTCGCGGTGATTGTGATGACGTGCAGCGACGAGAGCGTGACTATCGTCTCGGCGCGTGCGGCCACCTGTAACGAGCGAAAGCTGTTCGAATGACCTGGCCCGGCAGGACGCCAGCTGACAGGACGCCGCCTGACAGGACGCAGGATGACTGGACAATGGAGGATTTCGCCGAAGCGGTGCCTTTCGCTGTCGCGTTTCCGCGCTTGGCCCGGACCCTGGCGGATCGCTGCGGGCGGGAAGCCGAGAACGTTGGTGCTGGGGCTCCCTGACCCCAGCGGGGTGCGCGCGGGAGCGCCTGCTCCGGCGGCGGCGAGGCTGGTTCCGTGGTCCTGCGGTACTCACTGGAGCCGTCTGTGATCCTGGTTTCGCGGCGTTCCGCAGCATCGCTCCGTCCAGGCGGATGGCGCCCGCAGGGCCGGTCAGCAGAAACGGCGACATCCGGCGAGCGGCAGGTCACAGGTGGATGGCGGGCTGGCTCTGGTCCAGATGGAGGTACAGAGCATTGAAATCGCCGATGCCGGCCATGGCGTCCCAGTCGGAGAAGCTGACATAGCGGCGGTTGCGATGGACGACGCCTTCTTTCTGCAGCGCCTTCAGGGTCCGGTTCACATGGACCGGCGTCAGACCGACGACATCGGCGAGCTGTTCCTGGGTCAGGGGAAGCTCGAACCCGTCCTCGACCGGGTAGCCGGCGGCTTTCATGCGGAGCCACACTTCGCACAGGACGTGGGCTATGCGCGCGCGGGCGTCGCGCCGGCCCACGTTCATGACCCATTCGCGGTAGATCGACGAGTCGACCAGCGCGTCGATCCACATCGCGCGGCCCACAGCAGGGCGATCGAGTGCGAGCGCCTGAAGCGCCTCGCGCTCGATCGCTACCACCTTGAGTTCGGTCAGCGCCTGGACGTTGTGATCGGCGATGTTGAGGAAGAGGCTCTGCAGGTCGATGAAATCGCCCTGCAGGTGGATCGAAACAATCTGCCTGGCGCCATTGGCGGTCAATTTCTGGCGGTATGCGAAGCCCGTCTGGATGAAATCGCAGTGGCGGCGCGGCGGCTCTCCCTCCCTGACGGCGTAAGCGGCGGCATGATAGGTGCGCAGGAGATAGGGCAGTCCACGGATGGCGCGGTGATCGCTCTCGCTCAGGGTAGTCCTGGTGCCGAGTTTGCGAATCATCAAATTCAGAGGCGAGTCTGCCACGTGTCACTCCCATCAGGCGGGAGCACGCTCATCTCTCAGTCGCCGAGAGCCCTTATAGAGTAGTGGCGATCGGTCACCTTAACATGACCCGTCGCAAGATACCCAACCTATCATACAACAAACCGCATAACATAAGTCAATTCAGGCATGGTGGGCGCGGTAGTCGGGGCGCGCGCGCGAGATGCGAGCACGGCCGCCGTGCCCTGAAAAGGCGGGCAGGGCCCCGGGGGGAAGGTCTCTGTCCGCTCTGGTTTCAGCGGCGAGGCTGCAGGATCCTGAAGGCCTGGCGAATTCTCGATGCGCGTAGGAGGCGCTGCTATCGCGGCGCGCGGCGACTTCGTAGTCCAGGTCCCTCAAAGCACATGGCGAGAAAGATCTCGCGTAACAGGGGCGTCATCGTGCGCAGCGCCTTGCGGCCCCGGCGCATGGAGCTGCGGCGCCGACGGGGGCGCATGACGCCCCCTGCCAGCCAGGAGCCGAGATCAGCGCCGCCGCACCGATGCGGCGTCCGCCTGACCGGGCCGAGCGCTGCGCGGGAGAGCGTGAGCGATCGTAGCGGCTTTGCCGACGAGACGGCGCAAGGCGGCTCGGCCGCTGCGCAGGCTGCGGCGAAGCGCAGCCATGGGTGCAAAGCCTGGCACGCTCCTGCAAATGCTCACGGGTTCACCATCCGTCATTTCCGGCCCTCTTAATCAGCGCAAGGACACAGGAGACACATGAAGACGGGCAGACTGAAGCCGGCCAACCGGTCCCGGCACGGGGCCGGTTGGCCGACCCCCAGGGTGGGCGGGTGGGTCTCCCCTCTACCGCCTTTCCCTTCTTCCTTCCTTCCTTCCTTCCTTTCTTCCTTTCTTCCTTCTCTCCCTCCTGAGGGGCAGGCGGCCGGGTCCTTGTTTCCCCTTCCCGCGCTTTTCCTGCGGGCTTCCTTCTGCGGCTCCAGCCCGTGGCCCACTGGCCGGACGCCGGCTGGCAGCGGGAAGACAAATCCCTTTTGCGGTGCGCAGAGGCGCCGGCGCGGGGGGACCCGGCGGTAGCCGCGCGCCGCCGGAAAAACCGCACCGGCGGCTACGTGGCCGCGGCGCGAGCCGACGCGGCGATGCCCTGACCGCTGGGCATGATTGTGCACTTCTGTTATGCGGAGTCCAGAACATCGGGTGAGCGGAAAGGCCTATGATGGACCGAAAAAACTCCAGTGCATCACCGACTTCGCGGCAAAACCGTGCCTTCCACCATCAGCGAAAATGCAGCCATCATAGTCGTAGCGACATCGCAGCCATGGATTCCAGGGACTCTGTCCGGGTATCCTGCCAGCTTCGCCGCGGGCCAACCAGGAGCCAGGCATCGATTTCGAAGATCTGGGCCTCGCTCTCCTCATATTCGAGCTTGTAGTCCTTGCCCTCGGTCCGCACCCAGCTCGGGTCGGCGTCCGTCAGGGGACGCTTGACCTGTCACAACTCGATGCGGCGCTGAAACTCAATCTTCGCCCGGCCAAGTGCGACGGCAAGGTCTCGCTTTGCCGAGCAGCACGGCATCAGCGGGGCGGAAGTGATGGAGCACTTCGCGCAAACGCTGCTGATCCTGTCACGCGACCGTGGCCGACGCCCAGCCATGGCTGCGCCATTTTTGGCCGGGGTGACTTTCCTGCCGACCATTGCCCCGGCATCTGTCGGCAGGTCTTGGACCAACTGCGGCGCTGCCGGGCGGGCAGCGCCGCATCTCCTTCACGCCGCCGAGGGGGCGTGGCCAGTCACGTGATAAACATGCTCCATCAGATTGAGCAGGATCACTTCGATTTCACGGGCGGTGAACCCGCCATCGTCGGGACAGGGATTATCAAACAGGCTGCGCTTGTTCCATTTCCAGTAGGGGCTCAGCACCTGCGCCAGGCGGGCCGTCTCGGCGCACCCATAACCGAAACCGGTTGCGTTGGCATAGGCCAGCGATCGGCCCACCTGGTACCCCACGTGCCGGGCACACCAGTCGTCCGGAAAACCGACATCGAGCAGATGGGACGATAAGGCGAGCTGGGCGGTGATGCCGGCAGAGTAGAGCACGTTCGGAAGGCCGCCCAGCGCATCGGGATCGCAGCAGGGCATGAACTCCTCAGCCCCCCGGCAGCGTTCGCGGCTGAGCTCGCGCCCTTCGCGTGTGCGCACGAGCAGGACAGGCTCTGCGCCATGACTTCGCCACAGGGCTGCCAGCGTTTGAGTTGGAGAGGCGCTTGCCGACCGGGCAAGCGATCGCGCTGTGACGCCCGCGGGAGCGCGCGGCGGAGTGACAGGGGCAAAGTTATCCATAAGCACCTCCGATCCGCATCGATGCGGTTGTACGGAAGGAACGAGACGGATGCGGAAAAAAGAGGTCCCGAACTCCCGCACGCTAGCGCGCGGGAGCCGCCGGAGCTGGTAACACGCAAACACATGCGCCGCCGCCTTTCACCCGAAGGTTTGGACATGCGCGACGGCACCCCGGAAAACCGCGTTTTCCGAGTTATTTTGTTTGCAGGATTACCAGTCCCGGCGCCGCCTTTTGCGCAGCGCAACGGGTTTGTAGCACAAGCGGATGTGGCCTCCAAGGACCGGCAACGGGGTGGCCTTGCTCGAAGCGGCCTAGGGCGATCCTTTTCCATGGTGTGATCGCGAGGCGCAGGCGGTGTTTGGCCACGGAAGGCATCGAAGTGCTGTCTGGGCCATTGATAGCCACCAGGAGCGGTGTGAGGTGCACCTCGAGGGTCCGCAGCCTGTTTTAGCGCGTGGGGCTGGTCGACCTCATGGCCGGAGAATCCCTGCCGGAAGCCCGTGGCCTTTCCGGGTACAATCATTGCGCGGCAAGGACAACATGGGAGGGGTATCGAATGATACACACCCGACGCACCCTTTGCCCCCCGCTGGCACGCCAGCGCGTCTGAGACAAACGCACTGCAACAAACTCGGCCAAGATCCGCCGTCATTTTCATGGCGAGGATCGGCGCCTTCCTGGAACGAAGCCGCAGGCGGTTCGGTCGGCTCAAATCCTAGAGCACTTCAAGGGGCGTGCGCGAGGCAACCAGTGCCGCACCGCGCGCACTCGACGTTGCATCGCAACAAATACGCGGTACTACTTAATTTCGCTTGCAACATTTGATGAGGCAAATCCGCCATGCCCACTATCGTGCCTGTCATTTTATGCGGTGGCAGCGGCACCCGGTTGTGGCCGCGCAGTCGCGTCGCGAAGCCGAAGCCGTTCCTGCCGCTGGTCGGTGACAATACGCTGTTCGAGGCGGCACTTGCGCGTTGCCCGGCTTCAGGCGGCTTCGCAGCACCGTTCGTGGTTACCGGTCGTCAACATGTCGATCATGTCGAGGCCCAGCTGGGCGAAGCATCCGAAGGCCAGGTGATCGTCGAACCCTCGGCGCGCAACACCGCCGCTGCGATTGCACTGGCGGCGAACCGGCTTCCTGAAGATGCAGTGATGCTCGTCTGCCCGAGCGATCACCACATAGGTAATGCAGAGGCCTTTACGGAGGCCGCGTGCGCTGCCGCCGACCTTGCTGCCGAAGGTTGGCTGGTGTCCTTCGGGATCGAGGCGACCGCGCCGGAGACCGGTTTTGGCTATCTCAAGCGCGGTGATGCGATTTCACAAGGTGCCTATCGCACCGCCCAGTTCGTCGAGAAGCCCGATCTTGAACGCGCCAAGGCTTTCCTTGCCGAGGGCATCTATGCCTGGAACGGGGGCATCTTCGCCTTTCGAGTCAAGGAGTTCCTGGAAGAACTGGCCACGCACCGCCCGCAGATCGCCGCCGGTGTCGCCGCAGCGGTGGCGAAAGGGACGGAAGACGGTCGCCGCTTCCACCCTGATGCAGATATTTTCGCCGCTGTTCCCAGCGATTCCGTCGACTACGCGGTTATGGAGAACACCGCGCGCGCGGCCATGGTGCCCGTTGACATGAGCTGGTCGGACATCGGCAACTGGCATGCCCTGCACGAGGCGCTCGATCGCGATGCCGATGGCAACTCCATACGCGGCTCGGCTTCCGTCGATATGGTGGACTGCCGCAATGTGCTAGTGGACAGTGACGGCCCGCGCGTCTCAGTCATCGGGCTCGAGGACGTGATCGTCGTCGTCGATGGTGACGACATCATGATCACCACCATTGCTGGGGTGCAGAAGGTTGGCAAGCTCTCGGGCGCTGTGAATCAGTAAGGATTAGTGATGACCGCTGCACTGCCGATCCGTCAGGTCGAGAAGCCTTGGGGTAGGGAAATCTTGCCTGCGCCGTTCGCCGCGCCCGCGGGTAAGCGCATCGGTGAGATCTGGTTCGAACCGCCCGCTGCGCTGTCCGAGCTGTTGGTCAAGTATATCTTTACCAGTGAGGCGCTGTCGGTCCAGGTCCACCCTTCCGACATGCAAACGATCGCGAAAGGCATCGGCCGGCAGGGCAAGGAAGAATGTTGGCTGATCGTTGACGCTGAGCCGGGCGCGACGCTGGGCATCGGCTTCAATGTAGAGCTCGACGAGGAAGCGATGCGCGCCGCTGCACTCGACGGCTCGATCGAGCACCTGATGACCTGGCACAAGGTCGTGCCCGGGGACTTCTTCTACATCCCCGCTAATACCGTCCACGCCATCGGTGCCGGTGTTAGCCTGATCGAAGTGCAGCAGAACAGCGACGTCACCTATCGGCTCTATGATTACGGTCGTCCACGCGAGTTGCATTTGGAGGATGGTATCGGGGTGTCGCGGGGTGAACTCTACGCGCTTGACCGCTGGCATCAGCAGGTGCTGAGCCAAGCTACGCAGACCTTGGTCAACGGGCCGCTGTTCATGCTTGATCAGATCGTGGGCGCACCGACAGAGGTCATCGCTGCGCGCTATCCCACAGCGCTGTTGGTTATCCCGCGCGAAGGGGAGGTGGAAGTAGCCGGCGAGACAATCGCACCGGGAGACTGTGCCTTGGCGACGAGGCTCGCGGACGTGCGTTTCTTGGATAGTGGCGTGTGCCTGCTGGCTAGGTCGCTGGCGGCAGAAACGTAACGCAGGTACCGCGCCACTACGGCTTGCCCTTATCTGTAGCGACGTCAGTGCAAGCAAATGGAATGCCAGGGTCAATGCCGAAGACTGTCTCTGTTTCCGAATTGATGGTGACTCGGGGGGGGCGCTTTTGGCGCCAGCGGTGCGCGAGGCTTGGTGACGGCGGTAACCGACGAAGTCCGCGTCACTATACCTCCGCTTTCCCCCAGCAACTTGAAGCCGCCGGGCAGTTCACGCGCGGGACGCATGTAGCGATCGCCGGGGACTTGCGGCCTTCCACGCCGCGTATCATTTGGCGCTTGCGCTGCGGCCATCGCAACAAGCGTGGCGAAGTGGACCACTCCGGGTTTGTGCCTTCACATGCTGTGGCTGCCTACGGATTCGAGCGAGGCATTCCATCCATGATCGTGACGGACAGTCATATTCCCGACGGCGGTTACGGCATCAAATTTAATCGCGCGGACGGCGAAGTCCTAAAGTGGACGAGATGGCGATGAGCGCGCAGGCCGTGGTTCTTCCCGACGTGTTCGGGCACAGGCGCTTCGGAGCTGACCTTTGGTGTCTATGAGCATTCGGCGGTCCGCCACGATCTGCTGGGTGTGATCGTAGAAGCGCTTGGCGGAAAGGCGACACGCCTGGCGCATTCCGACACCTTCGTTCCGGATGATACGGAAGCCGTTCGGCGGGAAGATCAGGCTTTGGGCCGCGAATGGGCCGAGAAGTTCGACTTAGATGCAATCGCTTTTACTGATCGGGATTCCGATCGTCCATTGCTGGCCGACGAGAACGAGGCTTGGATGCGTCGTGACGTGCTGGGCATCCTGCGCGCTAGGCTCTGGGGATCGAGGCAGTGGCTACGCCAGTCAGCTCCAACTCGGCGCTGGAGCTTTCGGGAGATTTCCATGGCACACGGCGCACCAACATCGGCTCGCCTTGTGTCATCGCGGCGATTAACGCGTTAATTGACAATGAGAATACAGCTTGATGCTACGAAACCAACGGCGGCTTCATCCTCGACACCAAACTAGCCTCCGAGGGGCGCAATTTGTCTGCTTTCCCAACGCGAGATGCAGTGCTGCCTCTGCTCGCGGCGCTGACCGAAGGCCGGCGGAGAGGCGTCACGTCATCCGCGCTGCAAGCCCAGCTGCCTTTCCGCTACACGTTCGGCGAAAAGATCGAGGAGTATCCGACTCGCCAGAGCGAAAATCTGCTAACGCACCCCGGCTAGCGCCAAACCAGAGGTCCTGACCCGGTTGCCCGGTGTTTGGGGGGAACTCGCCGGAAAGGCTGCGCAGATTGATCTCAGTGACGGGCGGCGCATCACTTTCAAGGACCGCGATATCATCCATCTAGGCCCGGACGGCAACGCGCTTGTGCTGCGATGCTATACCGAAAGCGCCACGGGGACCATGTCGGGGCGCGCAAAACGCTACGGTGTCGGCAATGATTGTGGAGGGTGCGCTTGTCGGCCAGAACCGGACGGTGTGCAGTGCAGCATAAATTCGTTGACTGTTTCTGCCGCAGGTTGGAAAAGGCAACATTAGGAGAAATCATTAGCAGAAGTCCCCAGGCCGGGGATGGGCCTCTTAAAGCGGACGGGCAAGTGCATTCCGTATATTGTTTTGTTATAAGACCTTAGGATAACTTCGCGAGTGATCCAAGAATGAAGATTGCCGTTTTTGGCCTCGGCTATGTGGGGCTTTCCAACGCCGTACTGCTTGCGCAGCATAACGAGGTCCTGGCGGTCGATATCTCGGCCGACCGGGTAAAACTGCTCAATGCCCGCAAGTCGCCGATTGTTGACAAGGAATTGCAAGAGCTCCTTGCCACCGCTGAGCTCAATCTTACTGCTACGCTCGATGCGGAGCAGGCACTCGCTGGCGCAGACTATGTGATTATCGCCACGCCGACAAATTACGATGCGAACACCAACAAGTTCGATACGTCCTCGGTCGAGGAAGTGATCCGCACGGCGGTTGCTGCCAACGCAAATGCGACGATCGTCGTCAAATCGACCATCCCGGTCGGCTTCGTCGAGGACGTGCGCGAACGTCTGGCAGCTCCGCAGGTCATCTTCAGTCCCGAGTTCCTTCGCGAGGGACGGGCGCTCTACGATAATCTGCACCCGTCTCGCATCATCGTCGGTGAACGCTCCGAGCGGGCCCGAATCTTCGCAGATTTGCTGCTTCGGGGGGCGGAGAAGAAAGACGTCGAGATCCTCTTCACCGACCCGAACGAGGCCGAGGCGATCAAGCTTTTCGCCAACACCTATCTCGCCATGCGCGTGGCTTTCTTTAATGAGCTCGACAGCTACGCAATTGCCGGCGGCATGGACACGCGCCAGATCATTGACGGCATCGGCCTCGATCCGCGTATCGGCCGTCACTACAACAACCCCAGCTTCGGTTATGGCGGCTACTGTTTACCTAAGGATACCAAGCAGTTGCTGGCAAACTATTCCGAGGTTCCTCAAAACCTTATCCGCGCGATCGTTGACGCCAACCGCACGCGCAAAGACTTTTTGGCCGATCAAATCATCGCCAAGCAGCCCCGGAAGGTTGGCGTTTTCCGTCTCGTGATGAAAGCGGGATCCGACAATTTCCGGCAGTCTTCGATCCAGGGAATCATGAAGCGGATCAAGGCCAAGGGCATCGAAGTCGTGATCTATGAGCCGGCGATGGCCGAGGATGAGTTTTACGGGTCCAGGGTTGTGCGTGATCTAGAAACGTTCAAGGAGGACTGTGACGTCATCATCGCCAACCGCATGACTGCGGCCATCCAAGACGTGCAGGACAAGGTTTTCACACGCGATTTGTTCGGGTCGGATTGAACCACGAACGCAATCGAATTCGCTTTGAAGGGGACGAACATTGAGCGGTAAGAAGGTCGCATTGATCACCGGTGTGACGGGTCAGGATGGCTCATATCTGGCGGAGTTCCTGCTGGAGAAAGGGTACGAGGTTCACGGCATCAAGCGCCGCGCCTCGCTCTTCAACACGCAGCGTATCGATCATATCTACCAGGATCCGCATGCCCCTTCGCCGGACCTGAAGCTGCATTACGGCGATCTTTCGGACACGTCGAACCTGACACGCATTATCCAGGAAACTCAGCCTGACGAGATTTACAATCTCGGCGCGCAGAGCCACGTTGCGGTCAGTTTCGAAGCTCCCGAATACACTGCTGATGTCGATGGCCTGGGTACCCTGCGTCTGCTCGAAGCAATCCGTTTCCTCGGCCTCGAGAAAAAGACCAAGTTCTACCAGGCCTCGACTTCCGAGCTCTACGGCCTGGTTCAGGAAATTCCGCAGCGCGAGACGACGCCGTTCTATCCGCGCTCTCCTTATGCGGTGGCGAAGCTCTACGCTTATTGGATCACGGTGAACTACCGCGAAGCCTACGGCATGTATGCCTGCAACGGTGTGCTGTTCAACCATGAGAGCCCGCGCCGCGGCGAGACCTTCGTGACGCGCAAGATCACGCGCGGTCTAGCCAATATCGCTCAGGGCCTCGAGCCATGCCTGTACATGGGCAACATCGACTCTCTCCGCGACTGGGGGCATGCCAAGGACTACGTGCGCATGCAGTGGATGATGCTGCAGCAGGAGCAGGCTGAGGATTTCGTGATCGCCACGGGCGTGCAGTACTCAGTACGCGAGTTTATCACCTGGTCGGCGGCGCATCTCGGCATCACCCTGCGCTTTGAAGGCGAAGGCGTGGACGAAGTGGGCATTGTTGATGCGGTGAACGGGGACAATGCGCCTTCGGTCGCGGTTGGAGATGTGCTTGTACGGATTGATCCGCGCTATTTCCGTCCGGCCGAAGTCGAAACTCTGCTGGGTGATCCGGCCAAGGCCAAAGAGCGCCTGGGTTGGGTGCCCGAGATCACCGTGCAATCCATGTGTGAGGAAATGGTGAGCGAAGACCTCAAGGTCGCCAAGCGACACGCGCTGCTCAAGCAGCACGGCTACGACATTCCCGTCTCGCTGGAATCCTAAGGGGAATACGAGAACATGCGCGTTTACGTCGCAGGCCACCGGGGTATGGTGGGCGGAGCCATCAGTCGTAAGCTGACCGAACGCGGGGCCGAGGTCGTGACGCGCACTCACGCCGAGCTGGACCTGAGCGATCAGGTAGCGGTGCGGGACTTCTTTGCCGCCGAGAAAGTCGATGCCGTCGTTCTGGCGGCGGCAAAGGTGGGGGGCATTCATGCCAACAACACCTATCCCGCAGAGTTCATCTACGAAAACCTGATGATCGAATGCAACGTCGTTCATCAGGCCTTCAAAGCGGACGTGCGCAAGCTGCTGTTCCTTGGCTCCTCCTGCATCTACCCTCGGGCAGTGGCCCAGCCTATGCGAGAAGATGCATTGCTGACCGGTGTTTTGGAGCCCACGAACGAACCTTACGCAATCGCCAAGATTGCTGGGATCAAGCTGTGTGAAAGCTATAATCGGCAGTACGGCACCGATTATCGCAGTGTCATGCCGACCAACCTCTACGGCCCAGGAGACAATTTCCACCCCGAGAACAGCCATGTGATGCCCGCGTTGATCCGCCGGTTCCACGAGGCTGCGCGAGATGGCGTAAGCGAAGTCGCGATCTGGGGCAGCGGGACCCCGCGCCGCGAGTTTCTGCACGTAGACGACATGGCCGAAGCCTCGCTGTTCGTGCTCGATCTGCCCCTTGACGTGTACGAGTCGAACACCGAGCCGATGCTGAGCCATATCAATGTGGGCTACGGCGAGGATGTGACGATCCGCGAACTGGCCCAGCTTGTTGCGACGGTGACCGGGTTTACCGGCGAGATCGTTTTCGATGCCAGCAAGCCCGACGGAACGATGCGCAAGCTGATGGACTCAAGCCGCCTCAACGCGATGGGCTGGAAGCCATCGGTTGTTCTGGAAAACGGGGTCAAGGAAACGTACCAGTGGTTTCTGGAACAGGTGGCAGCGCCAGGGCAACCCGCCATGGCGGGGCACTGATCCCATATGAATCAAATGAACATTCTGATTCTTGGCATCAACTATGCCCCTGAAATGGTGGGCATCGGCCCATACACGGCAGGCATGGCTGAATTCCTAGCGGCACAGGGGCACTCCGTCACCGTCGTCTGCGCCAAACCTTATTACCCACAGTGGAAGGTCGACCCGGCCTATGCTGGGGGGGGCAAGCGTACAACGATAGAGAACGGTGTGCGCGTAGTACGCGTGCCAACTTATGTTCCCTTCAATCCTGACGGAAAGCGGCGTCTTGCACATCACTTAAGTTTTGCTGCGCAGGCGCAGATAGCGATGACAGCGGAAACTCGCAAGAAAAAGCCCGATATTGTAATAGCCATTGCTCCTTCACTCGTGTCAATTATTGCTGCACGTGATGCTGCTCGCCGTACTGGCGCCAAGCTGTGGCTGCACATCCAAGATTTTGAAGTCGAAGCGGCCTTTGCTACTGGCCTTCTTAAAGAAGAAGGAGCATTAGCAAACGCTGCGCGACGATTTGAAAAGTGGGCGATTGAAGCTGATCAACTAAGTACAATCTCTCCTCAGATGTGCGCGAAGCTGGTCGAAAAAGGCGTCTCTCCCGAGCGAGTGTTCGAGTTCCGCAACTGGGCAAATATTGATGAAGTAATTCCATTGGATGGTGAATCTCCATACCGTAAAAGGTGGAAAATTCTGCGCCAGAATGTGGCGGTGTACTCTGGGAATATTGCTAATAAGCAAGGAATAGAGATAGTTGTTGAAGCTGCGAAGTTGCTTCAGCGACGCAAAGATTTGATGTTTGTGGTTTGTGGGAATGGACCGAATAGAGCTCAATTACACAAACAGGCTGACGGACTAGACAATATCCAATTCCACGACCTTCAGCCACGTGAATTCCTCTCTGACTTGCTCGGACTCGCGACAATTCATCTGCTGCCGCAGATTGCCAGTGCGGCAGATCTAGTATTGCCTTCAAAACTGACCAATATGCTGGCTTCGGGCCGCCCCATCGTCGCCACTACGTTACCGGGCACTGGTTTGGCGGACGAGGTCGAGGGATGCGCTTTGGCAACTCAACCCGGCGACGCGCACGCATTCGCCACAGCGATTGAGAAGCTGCTAGATGATGAAGATTTGCGGTTCTCCATGGGGCGAGAAGCTCGTCAGCGCGCCCTTCAGCGATGGAGCCGAACCAGCATTCTAGACAAGTTTGATAACAAACTTCGTGGGTTTGGGAAGGTCGGTTGAGTAGTGGCGAAGCAAAGATGTCGGTCAGAATTGTCTAGGGTAAGTGCACTGCCGAAGATTGATTGATTTCGAATTTTTTACACAGGCAAACGCATCCTAGTGGTGCCGGCCGCGGCTATCGGCCGCTTTCGCGCCAAGACCGCGCCTGCGAAGCTGACGGCCATGCTGATGTAAGCAGTTACCGACCTGTACATTCGTTCGCAGTCGCCGCATAAACTTGCACGAGTTTGGAACCGAGGGATTTTATGTCGCATGGACGTCTAAACCGGAGGGGGGAAGCGAAGCAGCCGCGCTTCGTGATCGCCGTTGCATCTCTCGGTGATTATAGAGGAAACGTAGTCAAAGCACTAAAGCGCCGGTTGGGTGATAAGCTCACCATTTACGCGGGCGGACCTGCTTATAGCGAGTCAATCCGCCTCCTCGACTATGAACAGGCGGGCGTTCGGCGACTTCGAAATTACTATCTCAAGGGCGATGTTCTGCTGCAGCAACTGCCATGGTCGGCTCTGCTGTGCGCAGAATCGCTAATCCTCGACCTAAATCCACGGGTACCGCATGTCTGGCTGATCACCGGGGTGCGACGGCTGCTGGGACGGCGGACGATGCTTTGGGGGCATGCCTGGCCGCATGCCGGACCTGGCGCGCGCAGCGATCGCCTACGCGGGCTGCTCCGGCGCCTAGCGAGCGGCCTTGTCGCTTACACTGAGACGCAGGCGCAGGCGCTGCGCGACACGCTGCCCGGCCGACCGATCCAGGCAGCGCCAAATGCGCTCTATCCA
This sequence comes from Novosphingobium sp. AP12, assembly GCF_000281975.1. Lineage (GTDB taxonomy): Bacteria > Pseudomonadota > Alphaproteobacteria > Sphingomonadales > Sphingomonadaceae > Novosphingobium. The sequence continues at coordinate 30,452 of NZ_AKKE01000036.1, forward strand.
GCTCACGACATGCGTTTCGAATTAACGCAGCAGCGCTTCCGGATTCTGTATGTCGGCCGGATCGTGGCTGAGAAGAAGGCCGACCTCCTTATCGAAGCCTTCGTGCGGGTGGCGGATCGAATGTCTGGCGTCGTGCTAACGATCGTAGGAGATGGACCAGAGCGAGCGGCGTTGATGGAGAGAGCGCAGGCCAGCGCGGTCGCGGACCGGATCGAGTTTCCCGGCTACATTTCAGAGCACGAACGGCTGAGGCCGATCTATGCCGAGACGATCGTCAGCGTCTCGCCAGGCTACGTCGGTCTGTCGGTGACTCAAAGCCTCTCCTTCGGTGTGCCGATGCTAATCTCACGCGACGAGAGGCATTCACCGGAAATCGAGGCGGTGCGACCGGACTTTAATGCCGAGTTTTTCGAAACTAATGACGCGGATGCGCTGGGCGCGGGGTTGCTGCGGTTTGTGGAACATGCCCACGTTTGGCGCCATCGAGGGCCGGCTATCGTCGAGGACTGCGCCGCGCGCTACTCGGTGGAGCGGATGGCCGAAGGCCTAGCGCTGGCTTTGACCGGCGAGCAGTGAAGGCCATGCGGATTGCCTATGTCGTCTCCGACTTAACCTTTCCGCCACAGGAAGGTTTGCACGAGCAGACCCTACTAACCGCGCAGTTAATCGGCGGCACAGATCGGACCGTCGATATCTACGGCTTCGTTCGACGGCCCGAAATGCTTGACCTGAGCGCAATGGAGAAGGCTACCGGGTTGCGCTTCGCTGCCCCGCCCATACCGTCCAGGCTCCCGAACCTTCTTTTGGGTCTTCAGAACTCGTTGCAGCCAAGCCGTAATGCTAGCGCGCTGCTTGACAAGCTTAAGCATTATGATGTGATCCACCTAGAAAATCTGGCAGCTTGCGGTTTGGTCCGGGCTCATTCCGCTGCAAGAACGGTGGCCGGTGTGATTGATCCCGGCAGCCTCAGATGGCAGCGTATGAAGGCCAGCGCGACGACCTTGCGAGGGCGCGCGTCGGCTACCGCGCAGCAGGCGCTACACACACGCCTCGAAAATCGGATCGCACAGCCCGGCGTTACCATTCACGTGGTGTCGGAACCCGACGCACTCTACCTCACCTCCCGTGTTCGGCGGACGGACGTGGTTGCGATACCGGTCGCACTCGCACTCGAAAGCGGTGCACCGCTTTCGAGTGTGCCATCTAAATGTGAAGTTATCGTGTTCATTGACTTGCGCCGGGAGCATTTACGGCAAAGCTTCTTATGGGCTGCAAAAACCGTCCTGCCAGCCCTCGTGCAAAAGGGGGGCGGCGACATCTCCATTAAGGTTCTTGGCCGAATTGCGGCAGATCCCGAACTCTTCGCAGCAACTGCAGCACTGCCGCTTTCATTCGTCCCTTATGTGGACGATCTTGCTGGTGCATTGCAGCGAGCGGCACTCGTGCTAGTGCCGGACCGGACCGGGACTGGCCTCAAAAACCGGGTAATTCAGGCGATGGCGCTTGGCTGCCCGGTCGCCGGAACCTCCGTTGCGTTCGAAGGCATCCCGGCCACTGACGGCGCCGAAGCGATCATAGAAGAGGATGGCGCCCGCTTGGCCACACGATCAGCCGCGCTCCTCCGCGATGAGCGGGCACGTCTTGCGGTTGGACGTGCCGGTGCGGAATTTGCAGTCGCGCGTTACGGCCGCCAAGCCAATGCTCAACGGTGGCACCAGGTGTATGACAGGATTGCGGGACGGACACTGGCCCCGTCAACTGGAGGCCCGGAGTGATGACGGAACAGACGGACGAGGCTGGCGGACTGCTGGTCATGGGAAAGGCCGGCGCGACAATGGACAGGCCCAGCTTCTCGCTACGCAACCGCATCGAGCGCACGCTGTTCATGCTGGTCTGGGTGCTGGGTGCCAGTTGGACGCCGCCGCCACTTCATGCTTGGCGTTGCCTGCTGCTGCGGTGGTGTGGCGCGCGGATCGGCAGCCGCGTGAAGCTATATGGCAGTACCGCAATCTGGCATCCGGCGAACCTCGATATCGAAGACGGCGCTACGGTCGGCCCGCGCGTACGTATCTACAACCAGGGCGCAATCAGTATCGGCGCGGGGGCGGTCGTCTCACAAGACGTGCACTTGTGCGCAAGCAGCCATAACGTGTCAGACCCGAACTTTCAGCTGGTTCTGCGGCCGATTCGCATCGGCCCGCGCGCCTGGATCGCGGCGGACGCATTCGTTGGGCCTGGGGTAACGGTGGGCGAGGGAGCGGTGCTAGGGGCGCGAGGCGTCGCGATCCGCGATCTCGAACCTTGGAGCATCTATCGCGGAAACCCGGCCGCAATTGTAAAGAAGCGAAAGCTGCTCTAAGCAGCGCCAGTGATGACAACCCGGCCATTGCTGGCGCGCCATTCCGGGCGGCGGCGCGCGACGGGGCGATCCACGGCGTAAGGGAACTGCACGTTGGAACTTCAGATCATCCTTACGTATGTGCTAGCTGCCTGCCTGAATGTGGCGGCTCTTTGGCGCGTACGGCTGGCGCGGCTGACCTTTATCGACGGACTAATCCTCGGCATGACCTATTACGTCAGCGTGCCGATGGTAGCAGTGCTGGCCGCCGGGCGGATCGGTCCCGAATTTGTACCGATCTCTGATTATCGGCCTTATGTAGACACAACCACCAGTTACTTGATCATCGGCGGAATAGCAGCGCTGTCGCTTGTGCGACTGCTCATTCCCGGTCAGAAAACAATGCCGCTGCGTAGCCAAGCATACTCGCTGCGCTACCTGCTGCGTGCACTGCTGCTCCTCTACTTTGCGACCACAATTATCTCCTTTTTTGTCAGCGGCGTCGCTTCGGGCGGGCATTGGTTCCGCGCGAGCCACGAGCTGATGGAGACCAGCCCTGGCTATGTGGCCCTGAAGCAGATCAGCAACATCACGCGCACTATCGTGTTTGGCGCTTTGGCAACGGTGGCGGTGCGCGACCGGAGCGCTGCGCGGCGGGCGCTGGTGATTGGCGCGACCATTGTGCTGGTCGACCTGTTCGCCACGTTCAACCGTATCACAATTGTCTACTTTCTAGTGCTGGTTTTGGTCTGCTTCCGCCGCCGCGCACTTCTAACCTGCGGCGCACTTGGAGGGCTGCTGCTGTCGGGAGCGTATGTGTCAAGCGGGTTCACCGAATTTCGCGGCTTGGTTGGCATGTACGGCTACAGCCCATCGGGTTTCAGCCAAGCACTGGATGGCGCAGTGCGCCGGATGACCGAGGAAGAGAAGCCGTTCGTGGACCAGATGAACGGGGTGTTTGAATCGATCAACATCACTGTGTTCAACTATGTCGTCCAGTATCGGGGGCAGTTGGGCGTGTCGACCAGCGATGTAATCGTTCGCCCGCTCACTACAGTGATCCCGCGCGCTGCGCTGCCTTCGCGCCCGCCGCCATTTGCGTCGGTATTGGGCAAGGCGATCACAGGCAGCGATGCCGCGGCACTCAATTCGACGCTATGGGGCGAGTTCTACGCCGGTGCGGCGGTGCCAGGACTGTTGATCTGGTTGCTGTTTCTGCCGCCGCTACACCTCCTTTACGTCTGTCTGGCGCGCGCCAACCCCGCTTACGGCCCGATCGGCGCGCTGGTCGCATTCGCCTGGTGGCGGTTTGACACTTCCTTCTTGATGAACGCCGGAATCTTCGCTGTCCTCATCCACTTCCTCCTCCTCCTGTCTGTCCGGGCGGGCCGTGATCTGTTCGGTAAGCCGCGACGTCGGCTGCCCCCGCCGCGACCGCCTTTGCCCGCCGCTGCAGATTTGAAGGGGAGCATCCTTTGATCAGGCGGGTGATGAGTGGTGTCGGCGCTAACATCGTCGATAAGCTGATTGTCAGCGGCACGCAGCTCCTGCTCGTGCCGGTCCTGGCGAATGCTTGGGGCCTCCACCTTTACGGGCTCTGGGTGATGATGTTTACCGCACCTTCTTTCCTGGCGATGGGCGATTTCGGCTTCGCACAGGCGGCCGGAACCAAGATGACTATGGCAGTGGCGCGCGGCGAGCACGAGGAAGCGGTGAACATCTTCCAGAGCGCTTGGGTAGCGATCCTCACCTCGTCCGCCGGCCTTGTCGCGCTCGCCGCGCTTCTGGTGTGGCTGCTGCCCGAAAGTCTGCTCCAGGGGGGCGCTGGCATGGCTGCAGGCGACATCCGCTCGACTCTGTTTCTGCTAATCCTTTATGGGATTGCTGCAATCCAAGGCAGCATCTTCTTCGCTGGTTTCCGCTGCGCGGGGCTATTCGCGGTAGGCGCGTTCTGGAACGCGCTTATCATCCTTGTCGAAAGTAGCGCCGTGATCGCGGTAGTGTGGCTTGGCGGCGCTGGGCCGCTCACGGCGGCCGCTGCATTTCTGGGCGGCCGATTGGTCGGGCTTGCGGGGCAGTTTCTGTTGCTGCGTCAGCGGGTGCCATGGTTGCGCGTCGGCCTGACGCGTGCGCGGTGGGAGGAAACGCGCCGGCTATTCGCGCCTGCTGGCGCGGTCATGCTGGTACCGATTGCGCAGGCGCTCTCGCTGCAGGGTACGGCGCTGGCGCTGGGCGCGGTGGCAGGCGAGGCAGCAGTGCCTGCATTCACTGCGGCGCGCACGTTGTCACGCGTTGGCATGCAAATGTGTTGGTTACTTAACACACCTCTGATGCCGGAATTCACCGCCGCCTCCGCGCGCAAGGACCGTGGCGCTATGGCGACGATGGTGCTGGCCACGTTGGCGATGACCGTGCTGCTCGTCCTTCCCTATGCGGGCATATTCGCCCTGTTAGGTCAGGAAGCGATCCTGCTCTGGACGGGCGGTGCGATTCACGCCCCCGAGCCGCTGCTACTCGCCATGGCAGGCAGCATGGTGTTCGGCGGCTTTTGGTATCCTGTTTCGAACCTGATCCTCGCGCTGAACCGACATGCTAGCTACACCTTCTACTATGTACTGTTCGCCGCGCTCAGCTTGCCCGCAACCTATCTGCTTGCTGAACGCTTCGGGGCGACTGGGGCGGGGCTAGCGATGATGACGATGGATGCGGCAATGCTGGTGCTGATCGTGCTGATCGCGCGGCGTCTTTTGGTGAGCGGCGACGAACTGCGCCGAGCCGTCCCGCTGGCACGGAAGCGGCTGGCGGAGCTTTTCACGCGAAAGGTGGCTAAAACCTGATGATTCTCGATTTCGACAAGTTTGATGGCGCGCTCGCAAGTCCACGCGTGCTTGTCGTGGGTGCAGGGGCCGCAGGCATCGTGCTGGCGGTGGCGCTTGCGAGGCGCGGCGTGGACGTTTTGCTGTGCGAAGCCGGTGGGCGTAGCGTGGAGCCGGCTTCGCAGGCGTTGAACGATGCGGTGTTAAGGGGCCGTCGCCACGCCGGCATCGCTGAGGGGCGCGGCCGCCTGCTGGGCGGCACCACGACGCTGTGGGGCGGTCAACTCATATCCTTTCGCGAGATCGACTTTCGCGCCCGTCCATGGCTGGGGCTGGACGCATGGCCGATCACGCGCGGCGACGTGGCGCCCTATTACGAGGCGGTAGCAACGATGCTCGGCCTACCAGTGCGCGGCGACGATGACGCGCTGGTTTGGGAGGCGCTAGGCCTCACGCGACCCGAGCTTGGTACCGATGTCGAGTTTGTGCTGACCCGCTGGCTGAAGGAGGCGAATCTCGCTCGCGCCTTCCGCAGCGATCTCGAGATGAATCCCAAGCTGACAGTGCTGCTGCATGCCACCGCCACCAGCTTTGTGCCCGGCGCGGACAGTGCCATCCGTGCGGTCACGCTTCGCTCCCCCGGTGGACGCAGCGTTGCGGTGGAGGCGGACCATGTTGTTGTCGCCACCGGCACGATCGAGGCAAGTAGGTTGATGTTGGCGGCGGCGCAGCAGGACACTACCTTGCCCTGGGCTAACAACCCCCATGTCGGCGCCGCCTTCCAGGACCATCTTGACGTTCGCGCGGCAGAGGTGACCGTGCTCGACCGGAAGCGGTTCTCCAACACGTTCGACAACATTTTCTTGAAAGGGTTCAAGTATAACCCCAAGGTAGTGCTGGCTCCCCACGTCCAGGAAGCGGCGGGGATCACCAATGTCGGAGCGGTGTTCACCTTTGAATCATCGCTTACGGAGCATTTGTCTAACCTAAAAATCTTCCTGCGCGCGATGCGCAATGGCGCAGTGCCGCCGAACTTGCGCGCGATGCCGGCTCATCTGAAGGCACTGGCGAAGATTTGGTGGCCGCTGATCCGCCGCTACTTGCGGGACAACCGCGCCTTTAATCCCGCAGATCTCGGCATTAGCCTGCGCTTACATTGCGAGCAAAAGCCGATAGCGCGTAGTCGCATTACGCTGGATTCTGCGAGGACGGATGCTAACGGGATGCCGCTGGCGGTGCTCGATTGGCAGATCGACGGGATCGAGGTTGAGGCGATGGCGATCTGCTGCGAGCGAGTGGCGACTGCGTTAGCGGAGCGCGGCCTCGCTCGGTTGGAGATTGATCCACGTATCCTAGCACGCGATCCCGCCATTCTAGACGATGCCCGCGACACGAACCATCATTGTGGCGGCTTGCGCATGGCGGCCAGTCCAAGGGACGGCGTTGTCGATGCGGACTGCCGTGTGCACGGCACTAAAAACCTGTACGTCGCCGGGGCTGCGGTTTATCCCAGTTCAAGCTTCGCCAACCCTACGTTCACCGCCATGGCACTGGCGCTGCGGCTTGCAGATCGAATTGCAGGACAAGCATGATGCGGACGACAATGCTGGGGGGGAGAGAAACCTCGCGCATCGGTCTTGGTTGCGGCCGGCTGCAGGGCGGCGCGGGTGCAAAGGCAGGACGGCGCTTGGTCGAGGAGGCGCGCAAACTAGGGATCGCGCATTTCGACGTGGCGCCATCCTATGGGCTCGGCCTGGCAGAAGACGTGCTAGGCGACGTTTTAGCCGGTGATTCGAGTGTGACAATCGCCACAAAGGTAGGGATTGCGCGGCCCAGCAATGCCGGGCTGAAATCGCTGGCGCGACAGCTACTCCGCCCACTGCTCGTCGCCACGCCTGCGTTGAAGCAACGGCTAGCGAGCGAGGCGCAGAAATCGGTGCCGCGAAACCAGTTCGGGCCTGATCAGATTGAGACCAGCTTTGCGGAGAGCCTGCGCCGACTGCGGCGTGAGCACGTAGACGCGCTACTGCTCCATCAACCCGAACCTGGCAGCATCGGCGCTGAGACGGCAGCGGCGATGGAACGGTTGGTGGCGGACGGACGGGCAGGCGCAGTTGGGTCCGGCACCGGCAACGACTTGGCGGCATTGGTGCCGTTTGGAACGGTGCGGCAATATCGTTGGTCGCCTGCTGTCACCCCACAGGCAGGGACCACGGACATCGTCCACGGCCTGCTCCGCCGTTATCCCCGTTTCGCCGACCCATCAACGGACTTCTCGCAACGGCTCGCTGTTTTAGGCTTTGATGCGGCCGACCCGGCGGCATGGCCCGGCCTGTTACTGACCGTAGCACTCGCCAGCGCGCCGGATCTGATCGTACTCGTCTCATCAAGCACGCCAACCCGGCTGCACCAGGCCGTAGCGGCGATCGACTGGACAGCAGTGGAGGGCGGCAAACCCGGCTTCATCGAAGACGCTTCGGCGCTTCTGGACACGCTGACCGTCTGAAGTGAGGTCAACGCCAGCTCACCCCATTATCGGACGAGACGAGGGTGCGCGGCGTTAGTTCGGGTGCGTCCGCATACCAGCACAGGCCGCCCTTGTCACAATCCTTGCGCGGCCCTCCCGCTACGCCCAGCGTCCGTGCTTCCGCATCGGTCAGCATGTTGGGATAATAGCGGAAGTTCAGGTAGAGCTGGCCTGCAAGGTCCATCGTCATGCGCTGACGCCAGGCGGCATAATGCGCGCGGTTCGGTTCCGCCAGGACGCGGCGGATGGAGCCGTTCGGCCAGCGTGTCCACGGTTTGCCCCATGGCTTGCGCAGCTGCACCAGCGAATAGCGCGCGCGCCCGTCCTCGCCGCGCGCCACTACGTTCATCGTGCCGTCGCGCGAAGTGGCTAGGCTAATATAGCTGTAGGTGCCGGTGGCCGAGCCTTCCTTCCCAACCGGCCCCTCCGGTATCCATCCGCCCGCGGTCGTGCCGGGCTGGCGTGATCGAAACATTAGGAACCACGCATGATGCGCGCCAATCATCACGACAAGGTGGCCGTCCGGTCCGGCGGTGATCGCCGGTATGTCGTGCATATCGGGCGCCTGCGCAGTCGTGCTGCGGCCGACCTGACGCTCCGGTCCGAGGCGGCCGGTGGTGCGATCTACCTCCCTTGCGACTGACAGTGTACCCTGCCCCAAGCCGTCGTCGACATCGTAGACTGCGATGATGCGGTCGCGCGTGGTGAAAGTGGAATTAGCGGCCCCCGAATGATTTCCGACCAGCAGTGATCGATCGCTCAGCAAGAGCGGTGGGCCAGCTGGAACGATCCTGTCCTCCGAAACGGTTAAACGCTCCAGCCACAACCGCCGTTCGGTGCGGCCACCATAGCGTTCGAAACTGAGGATAGTCGGGGGGGCGCCGTGATCGTTGTAACTATCGGGCCTCTCCATTGTCGCGTTGCGCCCTGCGAGCGCGACCGCGTGCCAAGTCCGCCCGCGGTCGGCCGACCAAAGTAGTACTGCGCTGCGCAGCTTGGAATAGCGTGGAATGATAAGTGTGTAGACACGCCCCTCCGCATCCCCAACCACCGACGTGTCGACCATAGTCCCTTTGTCCCAAAGGCCATCCCATCGCTCGCCCTTCAGCACGTCGCGCTCAATTGCGGCGCGCGCGATCTCGTCAAGGTCAAGCGTCCGCACCGCTCGGCGGGGACGCACAATCGTTAGCACCCCGCCGCTACGGACATAGGCGCTACCTGAATTGTCAAAACCGGGGCTGCCCGCATCGAGCAGCGTAGCCCGATGGCGCTCCGCCGCTTCCAGCGTATAGGACATGTCCTGTCTCGGCCCCACCGCCGCCACGAGGAGGGCGCAGCATAGCAGGATCGGTGATAGTCTGCGTGTCACTTGTCCTCCTTCTAATTTCAAAGCGATTGGTAGCATACCATATAATCTTCGAGTGAGGCACCGAAGCGGCGGTCGCGCAACTGACTTTAGCAAAATCAGCGTCTACGTCACCGCCACTGTCATATCGAGCTTTGCCGATCCGCTCGATTGCGGCCCGCATCGAATTGTTCGGTGCCCGCTGCGGATCGCTAGCGCGCGAGCCGCCCGATAGCATAGAGCCGGGCATCCGTTTAGTCTCGGCATCCGCTCGCTGCGGGCGTATCTGTATCACAGCTACCACGTCAGCTTCGAGCGACTGTCGCTCATTACCGGGCGGTGCTTAGCCTCATGATCTACCAAACGGGGGGCGCCAACGCCTTCCGGCCCAGCTTGGGTTTTGTCCATCTCAGAATCAGTATAAATGGTCCAGCGGACGTCGCCATGAAATGCAAACGAAGGTGGTCTCCTAGTGGACCCGGTGCTGACTTTCGGCTAATCGCAGGGCAATTCTGGCCCCGAATGCCAACCTCAAAACGCTCGCGCCTTTTGGTTGATGTTGAGATCGGCGGTATCTCGCCGCCGACAAAGTTTCGCAAGACTTCACGTTCACTGCGCAAGACCTATTCAGTGTGGCCGGCTCGAACCATTCGTCGCGCATTTACACGCGTCTGGCTGACGTGCTGGAGAGTCTGCAGGGCACTCAGATCCGCACCAATATCGAGGCGGGGGGCAGAGGGAGGAAGGCTTGTCTCGTCGCTGTCCGAGGCGGGGCGGCAATTTGCGCGCAACGGCACGAGGCGAGACGCGGCTGAAGGCGGTGATGCGCGCCATCCTGCTCGACCGGCAAGTGCTGGGCTATGGCGGGCCCCACTTTCAGCTGGGTCCGATCGAGAGGCGCATCATGAAGTTACGCACTCGACCTGCGAGGGGGTGCTGCTCGAGATCGACCTAGCGACCTCCCGGCTGCAGATCGGCTTTCAGAACGAAAGAGCACGGCTCACACGGCATAAAATGAAGCTATTTTGCCATTCAGGAATAGTACAGAAGTAATTCGTCCTTTCGCTAAACCATGTGCTAAAGACAGAGTGGTCTTAATATTACGAAT
>NZ_AKKE01000037.1 GCF_000281975.1 Novosphingobium sp. AP12
GGCGGGAGCCATGATACCGGCTCGTCGAGGAAGTCGCTGTCCACGCCCGCCTCGCGCCACCAGTCGAGCGCACCTGTGATATCGTCCAGAAATTCAGGATTTGGCCGTTGATCCATCGCGCGGGTCTTGACCTGCCGCGCGGGAGCAATCAAGGCACTTGAGGATTTAATCGCTCGACTAAGCACAAAAAAGAGAATTTGGACGGGGCTTCCATGATTGAACGCGAAGAGATGCCTTACGACGTCGTCGTCGTCGGCGGTGGACCTGCGGGCCTGGCCACGGCGATCCGGCTCAAGCAGGTCGATCCCGAACTCCAGGTCTGCGTGCTCGAAAAGGGCTCGGAGATCGGCGCCCACATCCTCTCGGGCGCGACGATCGATCCCAAGGCGCTCGACGAGCTGCTGCCCACCTGGCGCGAGGACGGCTGCCCGCTGGCGGAAACGCCCGTCACCGACAACTGGCACTGGCACCTGACCAAGAAGGGCAAGATCGGTCTTCCGCACCTGATCCAGCCGCCCTTCATGTCGAACCACGGCAACTACACCGGCTCGCTGGGCAACCTGTGCCGCTGGCTGGCCGAACAGGCCGAAGCGCTCGAGATCGAGATCTTCCCCGGCTTCCCTGCCGCCGAAATTCTCTATGACGACAAGGGCGCCGTTATCGGCGTGCAGACCGGCGACATGGGCGTCGACCGCGAAGGCCACGAGAAGGGTGACTTCCAGCCGGGCATGAACCTGCTCGGCAAGTACACGGTCTTCTGCGAGGGCGCGCGCGGCCACCTGACCAAGCGGCTCAAGGCGAAGTACGACCTCGAAGCGAACTGCCAGCCGCAGATCTACGGCCTCGGCATCAAGGAGCTTTGGGACATCCCGGCGGACAAGCACGTCCCCGGCCGGGTGATCCACACCCAGGGCTGGCCGATGAGCGAGAGCGAAAGCTGGGGCGGCGGCTTCCTCTATCACCAGGCCAACAATCAGGTTGCGCTCGGCTTCGTCACCGCGCTCGATTACAAGAACCCCTACGTCTACCCGTTCGAGGAATTCCAGCGCTGGAAGCAGCATCCGGAAATCCGCGCGATCCTCGAAGGCGGCAAGCGCGTGGCCTACGGCGCGCGCGTCATCAACGAGGGCGGCTGGCAGTCGGTCCCGCAGCTGGCGTTCCCCGGCGGCGTGCTCGCGGGCTGCTCGGCGGGCTTCGTCAACGTGCCGCGCATCAAGGGCACTCACACCGCGATGAAGAGCGGCATGCTTGCCGCCGAATCCATCGCCGCCGCCATCAAGTCGGGCCGTGAGCAGGACACCCTGCAGGACTACGACGACGCCGTGCGCTCCAGCTGGATCGCCAAGGAACTCAAGCTCGTGCAGAACGCCGAGCCGATGGTCGCCAAGTGGGGCACCGAGCTGGGCACCGTCCTCGCCGGCGCCGACATGTGGCTGCGCACGCTGTTCGGCTTCGGCCTCGCCAAGCCGATGAAGCACCACACCGACGCCAGCGAGACGCAGCGCGCGGACCTTTACAAGCCGATCGCCTATCCCAAACCCGACGGCGTCATCAGCTTCGATCGCCTGACCAGCGTGTCCTACTCGTTCACCAATCACGAGGAAGACCAGCCGGTCCACCTGAAGCTCAAGGACCCGGCGATCCCGACCGAGATCAACCTGCCGATCTACGCGGGGCCGGAAGCGCGCTACTGCCCGGCGGGCGTCTACGAGTTCGTCGATGCCGGCGCGGGTCCCAAGCTGCAGATCAACGCGCAGAACTGCGTCCACTGCAAGACCTGCGACATCAAGGACCCCACTCAGAACATCGAATGGGTGACGCCCGAAGGCGGCGGCGGCCCGAACTACCCGAACATGTGATCTTCCAAGGTCATTTGCGAAAAACGAGGGAGCGTCGGGGTTGCCCCGGCGCTCCTGTCGTTTCAGGGAAGGCGCGATGACTTTTTCCGAAACCGCCTACGCCAAGATCAATCTCGCGCTGCACGTCCGTCGCCGCCGCGAGGACGGGTATCACGAACTGGAGACGCTGTTCGCCTTCGTCGATGACGGCGACCGGCTTTCGGCGGCTCCCGCCAGCACCGACAGCCTCGCCACCCACGGCGAGTTTGCGGGGAAAATCGACGATCCCTTCGGCAACATCGTCGCCAAGGCGCTGCTCGCCCTGCCGCACGGGAAGGGCTGGGCGGTCGAACTCGAAAAGCGGCTCCCCGTGGCGGCAGGCCTCGGCGGCGGTTCGGCCGACGCGGGGGCGGTGTTCCGCATGGTCGAGAGCGCGCACGGTCTGCCGGACGGCTGGCAGGCCAAGGCCGCGAAGCTGGGCGCCGACGTTCCTGCCTGCGTGCGTTCGACCACTTGCATCGGCACCGGCACGGGGACCGACCTCGCGGCCATCGAGAGCGACCTGACCGGCACACCCGTCCTGCTCGTCAATCCGCGCGCGGCCGTGCCCACCGGGCCGGTGTTCAAGGCGTGGGACGGCCTCGATCGCGGGCCAATGCCGACCGGGTCGGTCCGCGCTATCGCGCTCGAAGGCCGCAACGATCTCGAAGCCCCCGCCATCGCAATCTGCCCCGTTATCGCGCAGGTTCTGGCCGCCCTGCGCGCAACCGATCCGTTCCTCGCGCGTATGTCGGGATCGGGCGCGACGTGCTTCGCGCTCTATGAAACCGAGGCGCAATTGCACGCGGCGGCGGAAAAGCTGGCGAAAGCTAGGCCCGAGTGGTGGCAAATGACGGGCAAGTTGCGATAACGTCCGGCGCATAGGTCTGGAGGTCAGCTTGGAATCCGATTTTCACCGTCTGCTCGGCACACCGCAGGCCGGCGGCGTGCTCGTCGTCTCGGACCATGCCTCGAACCGGGTGCCGGCCGACATCGATCTCGGCATCGACCCGGCACTGCTCCAGCTTCACATCGCCATCGACATCGGCGTCGCCGGCATCGCCGAGCGCATGGTCGCCCCCGGCACCGCCGCATGGCTGGGCAACGTCAGCCGCCTCGTGTGCGACTACAACCGCAAGCACGACGTCCCCGGCATGATGCCCGAGGTGAGCGACGGCCACGCCATCCCCGGCAATGTGCTGACGCCCGAGCAGCGGCAGGCGCGGGTCGCGCGTTTCTTCGATCCCTACCACGCCGGACTTGCGGCGCTGCTGCGCGATACCCCGCCGGCGCTGATCCTCTCGCTGCACAGCTTCACCCCCGGCCTGGCCACCTGTGACAAGCCGCGTCCGTGGCAGGTCGGCGTGCTCTACAACCAGGACGAACGCGCCTCGCGCATCGCCATCCCGCTGCTCGAGGCGATGGGCCTCGTCGTCGGCGACCAGGAGCCTTATTCGGGCAAGCTCCTCAACGCCTCGATGAACCGCCACGCCGAGCCCAACGGGCTACCCTACATCAGCATCGAAATCCGCCAGGACCTTATCGCCGACGAGGCGGGGCAGGCGGTCTGGGCGGGACGCATGGCCAGCATGTGCGCCGAGGTCTTGCGGCGGATTTGAATTCGATTTCCTCGCGGAGGTACGGATAAGTCCAGGGTATGGGCACGCAGAGCCGCAGAGCCGCAGAGGGGTAGCGCTCGCGGCGAAGCTGGCTTTCTTTCCGAGGTTGCTCATTCCGCAGGGTTGAAGAAGGCCAGAGCCTGCGGCGCATGGCGACCCCTCCGCGTCTCCACGCGACCACATGATCAACGACCAAGCCGCCGCCTTTTCCTGCGAGAAATATAATTACGAAAACTGCCGTTGAATTGAAACCTAATGCCGTGTAGTGGCGGCGCAAATCGCGGGAGATCCACGCCTGCGACCCGGAGTCCCTGACAATGCCCGCCTATCGCTCGCGCACTTCCACTCACGGCCGCAACATGGCGGGCGCGCGCGGCCTGTGGCGCGCCACGGGCATGAAGGACGGCGACTTCGGCAAGCCGATCATCGCGGTGGTTAACTCGTTCACCCAGTTCGTGCCCGGCCACGTCCACCTCAAGGACCTCGGCCAGCTCGTCGCGCGCGAGATCGAGGCGGCGGGCGGTGTCGCCAAGGAATTCAACACCATCGCGGTCGATGACGGCATCGCCATGGGCCACGACGGAATGCTCTACTCGCTGCCCAGCCGCGACCTCATCGCCGACAGCGTGGAATACATGGTCAACGCCCACTGTGCCGATGCCATGGTCTGCATCTCCAACTGCGACAAGATCACGCCGGGCATGCTGATGGCCGCGATGCGCCTCAACATCCCCGCCGTGTTCGTGTCCGGCGGCCCGATGGAGGCCGGCAAGGTCATCCTCAAGGGCAAGGTCCAGGCGCTCGACCTCGTCGACGCGATGGTCGCCGCCGCCGACGAGAGCTACACCGACGAGGAAGTCGCCGCGATCGAGCGTTCGGCCTGCCCGACCTGCGGGTCTTGCTCGGGCATGTTCACCGCCAACTCGATGAACTGCCTGACCGAGGCGCTGGGCCTGTCGCTGCCCGGCAACGGCTCCACCCTGGCCACCCACTCCGACCGCGAGCGCCTGTTCCTCGAAGCGGGCCGCGTCGCCGTGGACATGTGCCACCGCTACTACGAGCAGGAGGACGACAGCGTCCTGCCGCGCAATGTCGCCAGCTTCAAGGCGTTCGAGAACGCCATGAGCCTCGACATCGCCATGGGCGGATCGACCAACACCGTGCTCCACCTGCTCGCCGCCGCCGCCGAAGCGGGCGTGGACTTTACCATGGCCGACATCGACCGCCTGAGCCGCAATGTGCCGTGCCTCTCCAAGGTCGCCCCGGCCAAGTCCGACGTCCACATGGAGGACGTCCACCGCGCCGGCGGCATCTACGCGATCCTCGGCCAGCTCGAACGCGCGGGGCTTCTGCACACCGACCTGCCGACCGTCCACACCAAGACGCTGGGCGAGGCGATCGAGCGCTGGGACATCAGCCGCACCACCGAGCCGTCGGTGGAACAGTTCTACAAGGCCGCCCCCGGCGGCGTGCCGACGCAGACCGCGTTCAGCCAGTCGGCGCGCTGGGAGGAACTCGACCTCGACCGCGAGAACGGCGTCATCCGCTCGAAGGAGCATGCGTTCAGCCAGGACGGCGGCATCGCCGTGCTCTACGGCAACATCGCGCGCGACGGCTGCATCGTGAAGACCGCCGGCGTGGACGAGAGCATCCTCAAGTTCAACGGCACCGCGCGGGTCTATGAAAGCCAGGACGCGGCGGTCGCGGGTATTCTCGGCGGGCAGGTCGGTGCGGGCGACGTCGTCGTCATCCGCTACGAGGGACCGCGCGGCGGGCCGGGCATGCAGGAAATGCTCTACCCGACCAGCTACCTCAAATCGAAGGGCCTGGGCAAAGCCTGCGCGCTGCTGACCGACGGGCGCTTCTCGGGCGGCACCTCGGGCCTTTCCATCGGCCACGCCTCGCCCGAAGCGGCCGAGGGCGGCGAGATCGGCCTCGTCGAGAACGGCGACACCATCGAGATCGACATCCCCGGCCGCACCATCCACCTCGCGGTATCGGACGAAGTGCTGGCCCACCGCCGCTCGCAGCAGGAAGCGCGCGGCGACGATGCCTGGACCCCGGTCCACCCGCGCCCGCGCAAGGTCTCGGCCGCGCTTCAGGCCTACGCGGCGATGACCACCAGCGCTTCCAAGGGCGCCATCCGCGACGTGACGCAGCTCAAGCGCAAGTAGTCGGCCGCCCCGCGAAACGGGGACCGCCAGGAGACAGGGAGGCCGGTCGCGCATGAGGCGTGAACCGGCCTCTTTTCTTTTTCCGGTTCCCACTTTCCCGCGCGTCCCGGCGCCTGTACCAAGCCGGTATGCCAATCAAATTCGCGACTTCCGCCGCGCTCGCGCTTTTCCTCGCAGCCTGTTCGTCGGGTAGCGCGCCGCCGCCCGTGGCGGCCGGTAGCGAGCACATCGAATGCGCGGTGGGCGGTTCGGCGGAACTGAAGCCGGTCTGTTCGGTCGAGCGCGCCGAAGCGGGCGGAAAGCTAACCCTCGTGGTGCGCCACCCGGACGGCGCGTTCCGCCGCTTCGACGTGATGACGGACGGTTCGGGCCTCGCCGTGGCCGACGGGGCGGAGAAGGCCGTGACGCGGCTCGAGGGCGGTAAGCTCGACGTGACGGTGGGCGCGGACCACTACCTGTTCCCGGCGACGGAGAAGGCCGATGCCGGCAAGTGACCAGATCCTCACCGTGGCGCAGATGCGGGGCGCGGAAAGCCGCCTGATCGAGGCCGGCTCCTCCGTCGATGCCCTGATGCAGCTCGCGGGGCGCGGCGCGGCGGAATGGATCTGGCGCATCGCCGGACACCACAGTGTTACAGTGCTCTGCGGCCCCGGCAACAACGGCGGCGACGGCTATGTCGTCGCCGAAGCCATCCGCGAGCGCGGCGGGAACGCGGTGGTCGTCGCCGCCGGCGAACCTGCCACTGACGCTTGCCGCCAAGCCCGCGCGCTGTTCGGCGGCGAGGTGCTCGGCGCCGATGCGCAGGTGTCGGGCGAAGTGCTCGTCGACTGCCTGTTCGGCAGCGGATTGACCCGCCCGCTGACCCCGGCGCACGGCGCGCTGCTCGCCGCGCTGGCCGCCTCCCACAACCGCATCGTGGCGATCGACGTGCCGAGCGGGGTGCAATCGGACTCCGGCATGGTGCTGGGCGATGGGCTTCCCCGTTACGACCTGACGATCGCGCTGGGGGCATGGAAGTTCGCGCACTTCCTGATGCCCGCGACCGCGCATATGGGCGCCTTGCGGCTGGTTCCTATCGGCGTCGATGCCGTTGAAAGCGCGGCGCAGGCGATCACGCGGCCGGGCATCAAGGCGCCGGCGCCGGACTCGCACAAGTACCGGCGCGGGCTGCTGGCGGTGGTCGGCGGCGCGATGCCGGGGGCGGCGATCCTCGCTTCGATCGCAGCGCAGGGCGCGGGGGCTGGCTACGTCAAGATATTTGCCGATTCCAGGCGCAACGCACCCGCCGACCTCGTGGTGGATACCGGCGCACTCGCGGAGGTGCTGACCGATGATCGCAACCGCGCGGTGCTCGTCGGTCCCGGCCTCGGCCGCGACAGCGCCGCGCGCGAGCGTCTGGCCGTGGCGCTGGCGGACCGGGCGGCGGTGGTCGTCGACGCCGACGCGCTGGTGCTGCTCGCGCCGCGCCATCTGGCCGAGCGCACCGCGCCCACCATCGCCACCCCGCACGAGGGCGAACTGGCCGCGCTGGAACGCGCGTTCGACCTCGAAGGCTCGGGCACGCGGCCCGACCGCGCCCTCGCACTTGCCAAGGCGAGCGGCATGGTGGTGGTCGCCAAGGGACCGGACACCGTCGTCGCCGCGCCGGACGGGCGGCTGGCCTGTGCGCCGCGCGCGTCCTCCTGGCTCTCCACGGCAGGCACGGGCGACGTGCTCGCGGGCGTGATCGCAAGCCGCGCCGCCACCGGGCTCGGCGCGTTCGAGGCCGCCTGCGAAGGCGTCTGGCTCCACGGCGCGGCCGAGCGGCTGTGCCCGCCGGGCTTCACCGCCGGGCAACTGGCCGAGCGAGTGCCCGCGGCGCTGGCGGAGTGTCTCCGGGCCGGCTGAACGCCCGTCTGTTCTATTCCGGCCCGTCCTGCTAGGGGCGCGCCATGAACGAATCCGAGGAAATCCTGCGCGTCGCCTCCAAGGGCGACGGCGTGACCGCGACCGGCCGCTTCGCCTGGGGCGCGGCGCCGGGCGACCGGCTCACCATCGACGGCACGCTCGAATGGGGCCCGCACCACGTCCAGCCGCCGTGCCGTCACTTCGGCACCTGCGGCGGCTGCCAGTTGCAGCAGCTCGACGAGGAGAGCCTTGCAGCCTTCGTCGAAGGCCGCGTCGCCAATGCCTCGGCCGCGCAGGACCTGGGCACGGAGGTGCTGGGCGCCCCCTACCTGTCGCCGCCGATGAGCCGCCGCCGCGCCTCGCTGCGCGCCGAGAGTTCGGGCGGGCGCGTGGTCATCGGTTTCCGCGAGGCGAAGTCGCACCGGCTGGTCGAGATCGAGGAATGCCACGTCATCGCGCCCGAGTTCGTCGCGCTGCTCGGCCCCATGCGCAAGCTGCTCATCACCATGGGCAAGGCCGCGCCGGCGAAGAAGGGCGGCCGTCCGGGCAAGTCCGCGAAGCACGCCACGCCGCGCATGGCGGCCGACATCGAGATGACACTGGTGGACCAGGGCGTCGACCTCGGCGTCAAGGGTCTGACCGCCGAGGGCCTTGCCGCGACCGAGGCGATGCTCGCCTTCGCGCAGGAGCACAAGCTCGCGCGCCTGACGATGGACGGCGGCTATGGTTTCGAAACGGTGTGGGAGCCGGTGCCGGTGACGGTCACGCTGGGCGGCGTAAAGGTGCCGTTCCCGCCCGGCTGCTTCCTCCAGGCGACCAAGGACGGCGAGGAGACTCTGGTCGCCGCCGCGCGCGAATGGCTGGCCGGCGCGCCGACCGTGGCCGACCTGTTCTCGGGACTGGGCACCTTCGCCTTCGCGCTCGCGGGGCCGGAGACCAAGGTCTACGCCGCCGAGGCCGCGCGCGACATTCACCAGGCCTGCAAGGCGGGCGCCGACCGCGCTCAGCTGCCGATCTTCAGCGCCCACCGCGACCTGTTCCGCAACCCGCTCCAGCCCGACGAACTGGCGCGCTTCTCCGCCGTATTGCTCGACCCGCCGCGTGCCGGCGCGCGCGAGCAGGTGGAGTGCATAGCGGATTCCACGGTGAGCCGGGTGGTCTATATCAGTTGCAACCCGTCAAGCTGGTCGCGCGACGCGGCGCGGCTGATCGAGGCGGGCTTCCGGCTCGTGGAATTGCGCCCGGTCGGCCAGTTCCGCTGGTCCACGCATGTGGAGCTGGCGAGCTACTTCGTCAGGGGATAGCGCGCGGCGCCATCCCCTTTCGCGCCGGGTCAGACCGTTTCGAGGTCGCGCTCGCGGACCATCAGCCCCTCGGCCATGCGGTCGGCGACGAGCGGCGGGGGCAGGTTCTCGGCGGCGGCGATTTCGAGCAGCTCGCGAGTGCGCGGGCCGATCTCCATGACGCGGCCGCGTACCTGATCGGCGCTTTCGCCGAGGTATTCGGCGGCGACGTTGATGATGCCGCCCGCGTTGACCACGTAGTCCGGCGCATAAGTGATCCCGCGCGCCATCAGCACATCGGCGAGGTGCGGCGCGGCGAGCTGGTTGTTGGCCGCCCCGCAGACGATACCGGCCTTGAGCGCCGCGACGGTCGCTTCATCGAGCGCACCGCCAAGGGCGCAGGGGGCGAAGACTTCGGCGTCCTCGGCGACGATGGCCTCGATGCCCACGATCCGCGCTCCGGTCTGCTCGGCGAGGCGGGCGCAGCGTACCGGGTCGATGTCGGCGATGACGAGGCGGGCGCCTTCCTCCGCCAGCAGGTGGCAAAGCCCGGCGCCGACGTTGCCCACGCCCAGCACCGAAACGGTCACGCCCGCGAGCGAGCTGCCGTGGCGCAGGCGCACGGCCTCCTTCATCGCCTCGAACACGCCGAGCGCGGTCCACGGCGAGGGGTCGCCGCCCGCGAGGCCCGGCAGCGCGGTGCGCCCGGCGACGTGGCGGGTGTGGCGCGCGGCGCATTCCATGTCGGAGACGTCGGTGCCGACGTCCTCGGCGGTGACGTAGCGGCCGTCCAGCTTCTCGACCGCGCGGCCGAAGGCTTCGAACAGGGCGCGGCGATCGAACTCACCGGCGGGGCGGCGCAGCACGGCCTTGCCGCCGCCGAAGGGCAGGCGGGCCATGGCGTTCTTGTAGCTCATGCCCTCGGCGAGGCGGAAGGCGTCGGCCATGGCTTCGCTCGAATCGGCGTAGGACCACAGGCGGCAGCCGCCCGCTGCCGGCCCGCGCGCGGTCGAATGGATCGCGATCACCCCGTCGAGACCGGCGGCTTCGTCGAACAGGCGGACATATTCCATCGGTGGCATCATGCGTCGGGTTCCGGCTACCATGTTTGCGCTCCTGAGTGAGCTTGGGTCAGGACGCCATTATCGCAGCGATGGCGGGGGCAATCTCTCCTCGTTTCGGGCTCTGGAGACGATTTACCGCAAGACGTGTTCTAGATTGGCATGATAAGAGGTTAGAATGACCGATCTTGATCCATTCGAGAGAAAAATTCTCCGCGAGCTTCAGCGCGACGCGAATCAGACGACGGCGCAGATCGCCGAACGCGTGGGCCTGTCCGCATCGCCCTGCTGGCGGCGGATCGACAGGCTGGAGCGCGAGGGTTTCATCCAGCGGCGTGTCGCCATCGTCGACCGGCACAAGGTGGGCCTCAACGCGCATGTCTTCGCGCAGGTGAAGCTGAACGCCCACGGCCGCGCCAACCTCGACGAGTTTGCCGCCAAGATCCGCGAGTTCCCCGAAGTGCTCGATTGCTACGTGCTGCTGGGGTCGGTGGACTTCATGATCCGCGTGGTGGCCGAGGACATCAGCGCTTACGAACGGTTCTTCTTCGAGAAACTGTCGCAGCTGCCCGGCGTGCAGGAAATCACTTCGACCGTGGCGCTGTCCGAGATCAAGGCGACCACTGCGCTGCCCATCTGAGGCCGGTCAATCCGCGTCGGGCTGGCGGGACGGGTGCGCGGCTGCGACCTCGGGGATTGCGCGCATCGCTTCGCCCGCAGCGAGGAGTGCGGGGTAGGGCGTGAGATCGACGCCGAAGCGCTCGGCGGAATAGAGCTGCGGCACGAGGTAGCAGTCGGCGAGGGTCGGCGCTTCGCCATAGGCGAAGCCGTCGCCGTGGCGGGCGACCTGCGGCTCCAGCGCGACGAAACCATCGCCGATCCAACGGGCGATCCACGCGTCGACCTGTGCCTGCGAGGCGCCGAACTCGTTCCGCAGCACCGCCAGTAGACGCAGGTTGTTGAGCGGGTGGACGTCGCAGCCGATCAGCGCCGCCATGGCGCGAACCACCGCGCGGCCCTCGGCGTCCGCGGGAAGGAGCACTGGCGCGGGCCAGCGCTCCTCGATCCATTCGAGGATGGCGGGACTCTGCGTGAGCACCAGCCCGTCCGCCTCCAGCGCAGGAACCAGACCCTGCGGCGCCAGCGCCAGATAGGCAGGATCGCGCTGGCCCCCGATGCGCAGGTCGTGGATTACCTGTGCGTAGTCCACGCCCTTCAGGCCGAGCGCGATCCGCACCCGGTAGGATGCGGTAGAGCGCCAGTAGCCGTGAAGGACGGGCGCGCTCATGCCGCGGGCAGCACGACCGCGCGGCACTCGCCGAAGCCGATCGGCACGAAGCCGTCGGCGCGGGCGACCGCCTTGAGGATGACTTCGTCGCCGTCTTCCAGGAACATGCGCTCCTCGCCATTCGGCAGCGCGACCTTGGTCTTGCCGTTGCCCGATAGCTCCATCAGGCTGCCGAAGCCCTCGGGAGTCGGCGTCGAGATCGTGCCGGTGCCGAGCAGGTCGCCGGGGCTCAGGTTGCAGCCGTTCGAGGCGTGGTGCGTGACGATCTGCTGCACGGTCCAGTACATGTTCGACGCCGGGCCGACCGAAAGGCGGTGCGCCTCCGTCCCGGCCTCGCGCATGCGTGCCGTCGATAGGTGGACTTCCAGCTCGATACCGAGCGCGCCGCCCGCCTGATCGTCCTCGTCCCACAGATAGGGGAGGGGGCTGGGGTCACCCTCGGGGCGCGGCGGCTGGGCGATGCGGAACGGCGCCATGGCCTCGGCCGTGACCACCCAGGGCGAGATCGTCGACTGGAAGCTCTTGGCGAGGAACGGGCCCAGCGGCACGTATTCCCAGGCCTGGAAATCGCGCGCGGACCAGTCGTTGAGCAGGCAGAAACCGGCGATGTGGTCGGCCGCGCGCTCGATTGGCACGGTGTCGCCCAGCGCATTGCCGCGCCCGATCCAGACGCCGAGTTCGAGTTCGTAGTCGAGCCGTGCGGTTGGGCCGACGAGGGGGACCTCCGCCTCGGGGGGCTTGCGTTGCCCGCTCGGCCGCCGGACCGGCACGCCCGAGGGACGCACTGACGAAGCGCGGCCGTGGTAGCCGATCGGCACGTACTTGTAGTTGGGCAGCAGCGGATTGTCGGGGCGCAGCAGCTTGCCGATGTTGGTGGCGTGGTGGATGCCGACGTAGAAGTCGGTGTAGTCGCCGATCGCGGTGGGCAGGTGCATGGCACACTGCGAGGCGGCGTGAAGGTGCGGGCGCAGCGCGGCCTCGCGGACGGCGTCGCACAGCAGCGCGCTCAGCGACTTGCGCAGCGCCAGCCGGTCGGGCGAGGGGAGCGCGAACGGGGCGTTGAGGGTCGTGCCGGCAAGCGCCTCGCGCACTTCGAGCGGCAGGAGGTCGGCGATGGCGGCGAGGTCGAGGATCTCGTCGCCGATGGCAACGCCGATGCGCCGGGTGTCACGGTCGGGCGAGAACACGCCGTAGGGCAGGTTCTGGACGGGGAAATCGGCGTGGCCCATGGCGCTGGCGACCCAGCTTTTGAGCGCGGGATCGTGGGTCTCGTCGATCTGGGGGAAGGTCATGCATCGGGCCCTTTGGCGGAGTTGGCGGGGAGCTGGGCCTTGCGAAAGCCGGTCCAGCAATCGTCGTAGTCGAGTTGGCACAGCGGCGTTTCCTGCGCGAAACGCGTGGTGCGGAAGGGAAAACGGCTTTCGAACATGAAGGCCATGGTGTTCTCGATCCGGTGCGGGGCGAGGGTGGCGCCGACCGCCGCGTCGTAGCTTGCGCGGTCCGGGCCGTGGCCCGACATGCAGTTGTGGAGCGAGGCGCCGCCGGGCGCGAAGCCGCCCGCCTTGGCGTCGTAGGCGCCGTGGATCAGGCCCATGAACTCGCTCATCACGTTGCGGTGGAACCAGGGCGGGCGGAACGTCGCCTCGGCCACCATCCAGCGCGGCGGGAAGATCACGAAGTCGCAGTTGGCGGTGCCCGGCGTATCGCTGGGCGATGTCAGCACGGTGAAGATCGAGGGGTCGGGATGGTCGAAGCTGACGGTGTTCATCGTGTTGAAGCGGCGCAGGTCGTACCGGTACGGCGCGAGATTGCCGTGCCAGGCGACGACGTCGAACGGCGAGTGCGGCAGGGTGGTGGTCCACAGCGTGCCGCAAAACTTCTGGACGATCTCGAAAGGCTCGTCGTCGTCCTCGAAGCGGGCGACCGGCACCTCGAAGTCGCGTGGGTTGGCGAGGCCGTTGGAGCCGATCGGGCCGAGGTCGGGCAGGCGGAAAAGCGCGCCGTAGTTCTCGCAGACATACCCTCGCGCCGCGCCGTCCGGCAGTTCGATACGGAACCGGACGCCGCGCGGGATGACGACGATCTGCTCGGGCTCGGCGGGGAGCACGCCCATCTCGGTCACGACGCGCAAGGCGCCCTGCTGGGGGACGATCAGCAGCTCGCCATCGGCGTTGAACATCGCGCGGCGCTCCATCGAGCGGTTCGCGGCGTAGAGGTGGATGCCGATACCAGCCCCGGCCGAAGGGTCGCCGTTGCCGCAGTAAGTGACGAGCCCGTCGATGAAGTCGGTGGGCTCGGCGGGCAGGGGGAGCGGGTCCCAGCGCAGGCGGTTGGGGGTCGGCGGCGCATCCTCGAAAGGGCCGCTGCGAAGGCGGGTGGGCGCTGCGTAGGGCCGGAACGCGGGGTGGTTTGCGGTCGGGCGCAGGCGGTAGAGCCATGTGCGGTGGTTCTCGGCGCGGGGCGCGGTGAAGGCAGTCGCGGAGAGCTGTTCGGCATAAAGACCGAAAGGCACGTGCTGCGGCGAATTGCGCCCGACCGGGAGCGCGCCCTCAACGGACTCGGTGGCGAAGTGATTGCCGAACCCGGTCATCATGGCCTCGTCGCGCACGAGTGTCTCCCGTATATGGTAACGATTGATACTACATAAGGATTGATGGAGTGGTGTCAAATGTTACTAACGCCCATGACCGAGAGCCGCCTCAGCCTGGACGCCTTCATTCCGTATCGCCTGTCGTTCACCTCGACGCTGGTGAGCGACAGCATCGCCCGCACGTACGGGCGGCTGTTCGGCATCAGCGTGCCCGAGTGGCGGGTGATCGCGTGGGTTGCGCAGGCGGACGGCATCACCCAGCAGGACATCTGCGCACGTACCCGGATGGACAAGATGACCGTGAGCCGCGCCACCGCGAGCCTGACGAAGCGCGGGCTGCTGGAGCGGATGCCCCATGCGGGCGACCGGCGCTCCCACATGCTGGTACTGAGCGGGGAAGGGCGCGCTCTCCACGCCCAGATCGCGCCCAAGGCGCTGGAACTGGAAAGCCGGATATTCTCGCGCTTCGACGAAGGCGAGATCGCCGATTTCGTGCAGATGCTGCGGCGGATCGACGCGGCGGTGCTCGACCTTGGAGAGGACGCCGGCTAGGCGCCCGCGGCCTTGTCCATCATGTCCATGAAGTCACGGGCGGTGTTGCGGTCGGCTTCGTTGTCGAAGGCGACGTCGAGGTCGGGTGCGGCGCCGAACATGAACATCAGCGTCCACAGCGCGAAGCGGCGGCCCTTGTCCTTCTCCATCCCGAAGTCGACGCGCATGCGGTCGATCCCGGTTTCGAGCGTGGTGGGCGCGATCGTCGCGAGATCGTCGGTGCCGAAATAACGGCGCAGCTGGTCGTCGAAATTCATCGGCGCGGCCTAGCAGGTTATGCCCGGCCTGTCAGGCGGGGGTTCAGCCCGTATCCGTGTCCCAGCCGCAGCAGCCGCCGCAGACGGGGTAAGCCACCGCGCCCCAGGCGCTGGCGATGAAGCCGAGGAAGAAGGCGGTCCAGCCGAGGCCCCAGTTCTCCGCCAGCAGCACGTCCGCCAGCGCCGCCAGCGTGATCAGGATGAAAAATGCCTCCACGCCGATGTAGGCGAACTTGAATGGCCTCATCGCGCGGGCGGAAAGTCCGTTGCCCATCGCCTGCTCCCGACTCTCTTCGTGTCGTTATACCGAAATATATCGCACGAAGGCCGGCGGATCCAAGCGGACTTTGCGAGATCAGTCCGTGCTGGACAGGACTTTCGCAAATGCCTCCGCATCGGTGTTTCCGCCCGAGAGCACGATGGCGGTGCGGGTCCCCAGCTCGACCTTGCCGGCAAGCACGGCCGCCAGCGCCGCCGCGCCGCCCGGCTCGACGACGAGGCGCAGCTTCGCGAAAGCGAGGCGCTGGGCGGCGCGCACTTCGGCGGGAGTGACGACGAGGCCGAACGCGCAGCGTGCCTGCAGGATGGCGAAGTTGATCGGCCGGGTCACGGGTGTCTGCAGCGCGTCGCAGGCGGTTGGGGGCGCGTCGGCGGCCACGCGCTCGATCCGTCCGGCGGCGAGGCTGCGGCAGACGTCGTCCCAGCCTTCGGGTTCGACCGGGACGATCCGCGCGTCGGGGCAGGCGAGCGCGAGGCCCGCGGTCAGCCCGCCGCCGCCGCAGGGCGCGACCACGAGGTCGGGCCCGCCGCCGGCCAGCGCCTCCATCTGCGCGGCGATCTCGGTGCCGGTGCTGCCCTGGCCCTCGATGATCCACGGGTCGGCATAGGCATGGACGAGCGTCGCGCCGCGCCGGGCGCATTCGCGCTCCGCCACTTCGTCGCGGTCCTCGCCGCCGGGGCGGTCGTAGAGCACCACTTCGGCGCCGAGCGCACGGGTATTGGCGAGCTTCACGGAGGGGGCATCGATGGGCATGACGATGACGGCGGTGATGCCGAGCCGCCGGGCGGCCCACGCCACGCCCTGCGCATGGTTGCCGCTCGACACGCCGACGACCCCGGCCCCGCGTTCGGTCTCGGTGAGGTCGGTCAGGCGGTGCCAGGCGCCGCGAATCTTGAACGCGCCGACGGGCTGGAGGCACTCGGCCTTGCACCAGATCGTGCGGCCCTCGACCTCGAGCGGGAGGAGGGGCGTGGCGGGCAGGATCTCGGCCACCTTGCGCGCGGCTAGGGCCACGCCGGCGGCGGTCGGGGTGCGGGTCGGTGTCATGGGCGCGCTTTTAGGGCGTGCCAAGCCCGGAGGGAAGATGCCGTTAGACGGCGCTCAGCGCGACAGTCGCACGATCTGGTAATAGCCGAGCGGACCGCGCTGGTGCTCCAATCGCAGGCCGTGTTCGTGGGCCACGCGCGCCGCCGCATTGCCGAGGTCGAGGCGGGGCGAGACGTGGAACTGCGTGAGCCATCCCGTCAGCAAGGCTCGCAAGGGATGCGGCAGGCCCGCGCAGTCGCCGAAGTCCACGACGTGGAGCGAGCCGCCGGGCGCCAGCGTTGCGGCAGCCTGGGCGAGGGCTGCTTCCCAGTCGGGGATCATCGACAGCGCATAGGACAGCATCACGCGCTCGAACCCGTCGCGGCCCAGCAGGCTTTGCGCGTCGAAGCGGGTGGCGTCGCCCAGCGCCAGAGTGCCCGACATGCCGAGGCGCTTGCGTGCACCGCGCAGCATCTCGCCCGAGATGTCGAGGCCGTGGAGCCGAACGCCGCGCCAGTGCTTCGCCACCATCGCCAGGTTGCGCCCGGTGCCGCAGCCGATCTCCAGCACGGACATGCCGGGCCTTGCCTCGAGTTCGCGGATGAGCCGGTCGCGGCCGAACAGGTAGTACTTGCGCGTCAGGTCGTAGATCGGGCGCTGCCAGCGATAGACCCGGTCCATCAGCGCGGCGTGGTCGGATGCGGTCGTCGCCACGGCGCTCAGCCCTTGAACACGTAGAGGTGGACGCCGCCGTAGATCGAGGAGCGGTCGGCGAGGTTGGCCTTGTGTGATTCGGCCTCGCGGTAGTCCCAGCGATCAAGGATGGCGTCGGGCACGCGGCCGGGCAGGAGCGTGGGCTCGGCGGCGGTGCGGAACAGCACGCGGGCGCCGGGGCGAGCGGTGCGGGTGATCTCGGTCCACAGCTCGGTCAACTGCGCATCGGTCATCCAGTCCTGCGCGTCGAGCAGGACGTAGCGGTCGTAGCTGGCGTTCCCGGCGGCGGCGAGGACGTGGGTGAAGTTGGCATGGCGCAGGTCGAGGCGGGCGAGACGCTCGCGCACCTGCGGCAGGTTGGCTTCCTGCAGGTAAGGCGGCAGCGGCGCTTCGACGCCCTTGCCATAGCCGCGCGAGAAGGCCTGCCAGGCGAAGTAGTTGTCGTTGACCGGGAAGTGGCAGGCCAGCTTCTCCAGCCGTCCGCGCAGCACGTCCGCCATGGAGTGCCCGCTGGCGAGCGCGTCGTACTGGGCAGGGGGGATGCCGAGGCCGAACAGCGAAGCGGGGTGGCGGGTGAGCCAGCGGACCAGCGGGCGCTCGAACATCGGGGCGAAGCGCTCGTCGAAGACGCGGCGCTGGTCTTCGAGGGTATCGGCCGCGAGGATTTCGGCGGGGTCGATCTTGTAGATCTTCGCCACCAGATGCGCCGCGCCGATGAAGCCGCCCAGGAGGCCGTGGCGGTAGACGCCGCGCGTGAAGGCGCCGATGCGGCGGCGGCCGACATGGTCGCGGCCTTCCCAGTAGCGCCGCGTCGCGTCGCTCAGGTGCGGGGCGAGCTTCTCGCGGTAGAGCGCCAGGTTCTCGGGCCGGTCGGCCTCGGCGACGAAGCGGCGCAGGTCCGCGTAGTCGAGGTGGCGCACGGCGGCGTGCTTCAGTTCGTTGAGCGCGATGTGGGCGGTGTTGAGGTCGACCACGGTGATGTGCTCGGGGTTCGCGGTCAGGTACGAAAGCGCGTTGCAGCCGCCGCTGGCGATGGTGATGATCCGGCTGTCGGGCTGGATCTGCATCGCGTCCATGTCGGCGACCGGATCCTCCCAGATCTGCGCGTAGACCAGGCCCTTGAAGGCCATCGCGAAGGCCTTGTCGAGCAGGCGGCTCTTGCGGGAGCTGTCCTCACGGACGACGGCACCTTCGATGAGACGGGAGCGGGAAGAGGTCATGGCGCCGGGTTCCTTCGTAGGAGTTGTGGCGCAGATGCCCTCGTCCGGTGACCGGGTGATGACGAGGCGATGGCAGTTTGTGACAGGCGGGCGGCTGGGATAAGTCTGTGTGCGTCCAGGTGCCGGCCATGTGCGTTTAGGTGCGGTTCACGCTCGGCAGTTGAGTTGTCACACAGCGGCCCTATATGGCCCTCTTTCTTTTATGGCCCTCCCGAAGGAGACAATCCGGTGAGCAAGGTTCTGGTGATCGGCGCAGGCGGCGTCGGCTCGGTCGCGGTCCACAAGATGGCGATGAATCCCGACATCTTCTCGGATATCCATCTCGCCAGCCGCACCGTCAGCAAGTGTGAGGCGATCGCCGAATCGGTCAAGGCGCGTACCGGCGTGGCGGTTCGCACCTATGCCATCGACGCCGACGACGTTGCGGCGACCTCGGCGCTGATCCGCGAGATCGGGCCGAAACTCGTCGTCAACCTCGCGCTTCCGTACCAGGACCTCGCGATCATGGACGCCTGCCTGGCGACCGGCACGCACTACATGGATACGGCGAACTACGAGCCCAAGGACGTGGCCAAGTTCGAATACCACTGGCAGTGGGCCTACCAGGAGCGGTTCAAGCAGGCGGGCCTCATGGCGCTGCTGGGTTCGGGCTTCGACCCGGGCGTCACCTCGGTCTTCGCGATGTGGCTCAAGAAGCACAAGCTCAAGACGATCCGCACGCTCGACATCCTCGACTGCAACGGCGGCGACCACGGCCAGGCCTTCGCGACCAACTTCAACCCGGAAATCAACATCCGCGAAGTGACCGCGCCCGCGCGTCACTGGGAGAACGGCCAGTTCGTCGAGACCCCGGCGATGGCCAAGAAAGTCAGCTTCGACTTCGAGGCCGTCGGCCCCAAGAACATGTACATGATGTACCACGAGGAGCTGGAAAGCCTCGCGAAGTTCGTCCCCGAGATGGAGCGCGCGCGCTTCTGGATGACCTTCGGCGACGCCTATATCCAGCACCTGACCGTGCTGCAGAACGTGGGCATGACCCGCATCGACCCGGTGATCTACAACGGCGTCGAGATCGTGCCGCTGCAGTTCCTGAAAGCCGTGCTGCCCGAGCCCGCCTCGCTCGGCCCCACGACCAAGGGCAAGACCAACATCGGCGATATCGCGACCGGCGAAGCGCTCGACGGGTCGGGTGAAAAGACGTTCTACATCAAGAACATCTGCGACCACGAGGACGCCTACGAGGAAACCGGCAACCAGGCCGTCAGCTATACCACGGGCGTTCCGGCGATGATCGGCGCGGCCATGGTGCTGACCGGCGCATGGTCCGGCGAGGGCGTGTTCAACATCGAGCAGTTCGATCCCGATCCCTTCATGGACATGCTGAACCAGCACGGCCTGCCGTGGACCGTGGAAGAACTCGCCGAGCCGCTGCCGTTCTGATGCGGGTGCTTCGGAAGATCGCCATGACGGCGCTGGGCGCACTCGCGCTCGGCGCCTGCACCCCGCAGGCCGCTGCACCCGAAACGGCGCCCGCGGCAGAGGGCGGCCAGTCCTTCTCGCGCGACATGAGCGCAGCGGACAAGGCAGCCTGCACTTCAGGCGGGGGCACCGTGCAGCGGCGCGGGCGGATGCAGGCGGAAAGCTGCGTCCACGCCTTCGCGGATGCGGGCAAGCAGTGCTCGGACAGCGCGCAGTGCCAGGGCAAGTGCGTCGGCAGCGCAGGTGACACCGCCTCCACCGCCGCCGTCACGGGCCAGTGCCAGGCCGACGACCGCCTGTTCGGCTGCTATGCCGAGGTCAAGGGCGGCAAGGCCGTGAACGCGATCTGCGTGGACTGATGCGCGCGTGAACTGGTCCTTCGTCGCCCCGGTGGCGTTGCTGGCGGGTTCGAACCTGTTCATGAACACCGCCTGGTATCTCCACCTCAAGGTGCCCGGAAAGGCGCTCTGGGTGGCGGTGGCGATGAGCTGGGGTATCGCCTTCTTCGAATACTGCCTCGCCGTTCCCGCCAACAGGATCGGCTCGCAGGTCTACTCGCTCGGCCAGCTCAAGGTCATGCAGGAGGCGTTCTCGCTGCTCGGCTTCGTGCTGGTGGCGTGGGCGCTGTTCGGGCAGAAGCCGGGATGGAACGAGCTCGTCGGCTTCTGCCTGGTCGGGGCAGGGGCATGGTTCATCTTCAAGGGCCCGCTGGGCTGAATAGGACCGAGTACATGGAAACCAGAGCCGGCGACCCGGGCGCCTTCGCCAAGTTCGACCTCGCGCGGGTCGACAGCCCCGCCTTCGTGGTCGATGCCGCCCGCCTGCGCGAAAACTTGCGCGTGCTGGCCGACATCGGCGAGCGTTCCAGCGCCAAGGTCCTCTCGGCGCTGAAGGCGTTCTCGATGTGGTCGACTGCGCCGATCGTGGGCGAATACCTCGACGGCGTCTGCACCTCGGGCCTGTGGGAAGCGCGCCTCGCCTCGGAGTTCTACGACGGCGAGATCGCGACCTACTGCGCGGCCTACAAGGAGGAGGACATGGACGAGATCCTGCGCCTCTCCGACCATGTGATCTTCAACTCGCCCGCGCAGATCGAGCGCTTCTGGCCCTTCATCGAACTCGCCCGCGCGCGCGGCGAGATCTTCCACATCGGCCTGCGCATCAACCCGCTCCATCCCGAGGGCGAAGTGGCCAAGTACGATCCGTCCGCGCCGCACTCGCGCCTCGGCTTCCCGATCGACCAGCTGACCGAAGAGCACGTCGGCATGATCGACGGCGTCCACTTCCACAACCTGTGCGAGCAGGATTTCGAGCCGCTGCAGCGCACCTGGGACAAGGTGTTCGACTACCTCGAGCCCTATTTCGGCCAGCTCAAGTGGATCAATCTCGGCGGCGGGCACCACATCACCCGCGCCGACTACCAGCGCGACGAACTGGTCGAATTCCTTTCCGACATGGCCGAGGACACCGGCGCGCAGATCTACATCGAGCCGGGCGAGGCGGTGGCGCTGGACGCCGGCATCCTCGTCGGCACTGTGCTCGACGTGGGCTGGAACGGCATGCCCGTCGCCGTGGTGGACATATCCGCAACGTGCCACATGCCCGACGTGATCGAGGCACCCTACCGCCCCGCGATGCTGGGCGAACTGCCGGTCGAGGACGTCGATCTGGTGGAGCAAGGCCAGGACGGCGCTATTCGCCTGGGCGGCCCTTCGTGCCTCGCGGGCGACGTCATCGGCGACTACCGGTTCCCCGAAGCGGTCGAGCCCGGCCGCCGCTTTGCCTTCCTTGATCAGGGCCACTATTCCATGGTCAAGACGACGACGTTCAACGGCGTGCCGCTGCCCTCGATCTGGTTGTGGGATTCCGAATCAGACGCGCTCGAGTGCATCCGCAAGTTCGACTACGAGGACTTCCGTAGCCGCCTGAGCTGACCGGGGGGCGGCTTTCTCCACCCGCCGCGCCGCAGGCCCGACCAGTCCCGGATTCGCGAATCGCCGGGAGCAGGGAAGAGCATCCGCTCGTTGCAATCCCCGACGACCGTTCGCCGGACTACCCCTGTGAGGCGTCATCCCGCTGTCACGGAGAGAGCATATGCAAGCTACTGGTTTATTTTAGAAAAAATCCGGATTTTGCAACGGCGTTTTCGCGCCCGGTCCCCTGTATGACGTTTTTGTGAAAGGGGGCTATTTTTTCTTGCGAATCGCCAAAGCGACCCTATATCCGGCCCCTCGCTGCCCCATGGGGACTTCCAAACCGCAAGGCAGCCCTTGTCATTAACATCGGTGGTAACACACCGTTTGGGGGTCCCTTGAATTGCACATTTACCCTGACGCATCGGTTGTAGCTGGTACCCTTTCGCCGGACGAACCCGTGATTATCAACCGTCCGCACGCTGCTGCGCGGGCGGCCCGTTTCTTCGCCACGAAGTTTCCGGGCAAGTCGCTCTATGCGGTAAAGGCGAATCCCTCGCCGGATCTCATCCAGATCCTCTGGGACAACGGCATCACGCACTACGACGTCGCCTCGATCACCGAGGTGCGCATGGTGCGCAGCGTCCTGCCGCAGGCGACCCTGTGCTTCATGCACCCGGTCAAGACGGCCAGCGCGATCCGCGAAGCCTATTTCCAGCACGGCGTGCGCACTTTCAGCCTCGATACGCTGGAAGAAGTCGAGAAGATCGTCGAAGCGACCGCCGACGCCGAGGGCAACCGAGCCACCGACCTGCGCCTCTGCGTGCGCCTGCGCGTCTCGTCGGAATACTCGGAACTCAGCCTCGCCTCGAAGTTCGGCATCGACCTTGCCGACGCTGGTGAACTGCTCCAGGCGACCCGCCAGGTCGCCGACTGGCTGGGCGTGTGCTTCCACGTCGGTTCGCAGGCGATGACGCCCTTCGCCTACGTCCAAGCGCTCGAGCGCGCGCGTGCCGCGATCGCCGACGCGGGCGTCGTCATCGACATGATCGACGTGGGCGGGGGCTTCCCCTCGTTCTACCCGGGCATGGAGCCACCGCCGCTCGAGGACTACTTCGCGATCATCCACCGCCACTTCGAGGCGCTGCCGATCGCCTACAACGCCGAACTGTGGTGCGAACCCGGCCGCGCGCTGTCGGCCGAGTACAACTCGCTGATCGTCAAGGTCGAGAAGCGCCGCGGCGACGAACTCTACATCAATGACGGTGCCTACGGCGCCCTCTACGATGCCGCGCACGTCGCCTGGCGCTTCCCGGTCAAGGCCATCCCGCGCGAGGGTGAGCGTTCGTCGGACCTGAAGGAGTTCTCCTTCTACGGCCCGACCTGCGACGACGCGGACTTCATGGAAGGGCCCTTCATGCTCCCCGCCGACATCAAGGCGGGCGACTGGATCGAAGTCGGCATGCTGGGCGCCTACGGTGCAGCCATGCGCACCGCCTTCAACGGCTTCGGCGGCGGCGAAGTCGTGATGGCGCAGGACGAACCGATGGCGAGCCTCTACACCGGCCGCAAGGACCCGCGCGTCTCGGACAACGTCGTCTCGCTGCGCTGATACGAGCGATACAAGACATTGAATGGCCCTCGGAACTCCGGTTCCGGGGGCCTTTTCGTTTGAAGGCGCATTGGGGTGATCTTAACCCCTGCATGGCTAGGCAGACGCGACGGGCAGTTTGAGGAAAAGGGCTCCGATGATCTCGACCATGCGGCTGCGATGGCTGATGCTGGCGATGGTGATGCTCGCCTTCGTGCCGGTGGCGCTGGCACCGGTTCCCGGTTTCGTCGACATGCCTTCGCACATGGCGCGCCATCACGTGCTGGCGAACATCGGGCACGTTCCGGCCCTGGCCCGTTATTTCGCCGTGCATTGGCAATGGATAGGCAATCTGGGCGCGGACCTGCCCTCCGTGCTCCTGACGCCGCTGTTGGGCAGCGAGCGGGCGACGGTGCTGGTCGCCGCGCTGCTGGCGCCGCTCATGGTGGCGGGGATGTTCGCCCTGTCGTACGCCGCACACGGCCGGGTGAGCGCCAGCGCCTTCGTCGCCCTGCCTTTCGCGATGCACCAGGCCTGGATGTGGGGCTTCCTCAACTACTGCATGGGCACTGCGCTGGCGCTGCTGGTCGCTGCATGGATCTACGCCCGTAGGCGCGAGAAGGCGTGGCAGCAGTTGCTCCTCGTCGTACTCGCCCTGACGGTGTGGACGGCGCACATGGCGAGCTGGGCGATCCTGCTGATCCTCGCGGCGGGCAACGAACTGGGCGTGCTCAAGGGCTGGCGTGGTCTTTGGCCAGCGATCCGCCGCAATCTGGTTCTGCTCGCGCCGATAGTTCCCCTGCTCGCCTGGCGTTCCGGGGCGCAGGACGCCGCCGGCGGATTTCACTACGTCGATTTCCTCGACACCAAGCTTGTCATCTTCGCGAGCACTCTGCGCGGCACCGACAAGGCTGTCGATCTGGCGCTCTTGGCGGCAGTCATCGCGGCCAGTGCGCTTACGCTCCTCTGGGCGGGCGGGCGGCACATCGAACCGAGGCTGCGGATCAGCGGGATGCTGTTGGTCGCCGCTGCGATCGCGGCGCCCACGACCATCCTCAACGCCTGGGGAACCGACGTCCGCACCGCCCCGATCGCGTTGCTGGTGCTGGTGTTGGCTATCACGCCCCCGGCGCGGCCGGAGCGCGAGCGGATCATAGTGGCGCTGGGCGCGGCGCTGTTCCTGGCGCGTGTGGGTACGGTCACATATGACTGGGTAAAACGCGGGCGTGTGCTGGAGCAGCGACTTACCATGCTCGGCGCCGTTCCCACAGGTAGCCACGTCGGCTTCCTGTGGAACTCTGCCGCCTGCGAGTTCACCTGGAAGCTGATACCGGACGACAAGCTGGGCAGTTACGCGCTCGTGCGGCGCGACGCCTACGTCAACACGCTCTTCATGGTCGACAATGCCAAGCTCATGACGATCCGCGATACGGTGCTGGCGACGCGGTGGAGCGGGGGGACGCAGGACGTGCCGCCGCTCTGCCCGCAGAACCGTCCCGACCGCGCTCTCCTTGAAGCCAAGGTAGCCGGCATGCGCGCGGACGGGTTCGACGCGGTGTGGATTTCCGGCATCGCGCCGGCCGATCTGCCGCCGCTGCCCGGCTTCGCGGTGGCGAAGCGGGCAGGGGGCGACACTTTACTGCTCAGGCGCGGACGAACAGGTCCTTGTAAAGCAGGGGCTGGCTGCGCAGGAACTGCGGCGCCACCTTGACCTGCGCCCCGAGCGCGGCGGCGGCGTGCCACGGCCAGCGCGGATCGTAGAGCACGGTGCGGGCGAGCGCGACGATGTCCGCCTCACCGGTGGCGATGATCGCCTCGGCCTGCTCCGGCTCGGTGATGAGGCCGACGGTGACGACCGGGATCGACACCTCCTCCTTCACGCGGCGGGCGAGCGGGACCTGGTAGTTGGGGCCGACCGGGATCTTCTGGTCGATCGACAAGCCGCCCGACGAGACGTGGATCGCCGCGGCGCCGCGTGCTTCGAGCGCCTTCGAGAAGGCAACCGTCTGCCCGACGTCCCAGCCGCCTTCGGCCCAGTCCGTGCCCGAGAGGCGTACCGTCACGGGCTTTTCGGCGGGGAAGGCCGCGCGCACGGCGTCGAAAACCTCGAGCGGGAAGCGCATGCGGTTCTCCAGCGAACCGCCGTATTCGTCGGTGCGGTGGTTGGAGAGGGGCGAGAGGAACTGGTGGATCAGGTAGCCGTGGGCAGCGTGGATCTGGATGGCGTCGATACCCAGGCGCGCCGAGCGGCGAGCAGCCTCGGCGAAGGCGTCGCGGATGCGGGCTAGGCCGTCCTTGTCGAGCGCGGCGGGAGGATTCTCGCGAGCGTCGAAAGGCAGGTCGGAGGCAGAGAAGGTTTGCCAGCCGTTAGGTGCGTCCGGCGCGATCTGGGCACCGCCGTCCCAGGGCTTTGCGGTGCTGGCCTTGCGCCCGGCGTGGGCGAGCTGGATGGCGATCGGCATGTCGGACCAGCGACGCACCGACTCCAGCACCTTGGCCATGGCCTGCTCGGTCTCGTCGTCCCACAGGCCGACGTCGGCGTAGGAGATACGGCCCTCGGGCGTCAC
Organism: Novosphingobium sp. AP12; assembly: GCF_000281975.1. Classification (GTDB taxonomy): domain Bacteria; phylum Pseudomonadota; class Alphaproteobacteria; order Sphingomonadales; family Sphingomonadaceae; genus Novosphingobium. The sequence goes on from NZ_AKKE01000037.1 coordinate 25,379, forward strand.
GGCTGTGGCCTCGATCGTCAGGAGCGCGGCCCCGGACTGCGCGAGCTGGCCGAGATGCATGGCATGCCAGTCGGTCATGCGGCCATCCTCGGCGGAATACTGGCACATCGGCGCGATGACGATGCGGTTGGACAGCGTGAGATCGCCGACGGAAATGGGCTCGAAGAGCTTGGCCATGGATATTCCTCAGGTGCTTGCGGCTGCGGGGGGAGTGATCCTGCGCAGGCGCGGATCGTTGCAACGAGCGTGCACTTGGGAACGCAGGGCGCCGGAAAAAAGGGTCACGGGCCCAGATGGAGCGCTCTGTCCGATAGAATATCTTGCAACTGCGAAAGCGTGTGGCGGTATCGGGCCAGAGGCAGCGTGATCAGGCGATGGGCTCGGCGACGATACGCTGGAGGTAATTGCCTGCATAGTCGATGCAAAGCTCGGCCCAGAGTAGCTTGTGGTCCGACATCTGATGCTTGCGGTAGTAGCTGCGGAAGTAGTCCATGGCCTCGTCGCGCGGTCGCTCGGCGGGTCGTCCTTCTTTGGGGTCCTTGCGCGTGGAGAGGACCGGAAGGCCCGCCTTGTCGACGTAATGGCCGGCATCCTCGTCGCGGTAGATGTAGTCGAACATGTCGAAGACGCCCGAATCGAGCACCTTGAAGCCGGGGTGCGCCGCCTTGTGGGCGATCTGGTCGTAGTGCTTGCCGCTGCCCTCGATCTCGGCGTGCTGCTTTTCCTCGACGGTGAAACCGGCGTCCTTCAGCGCCTGCATGGTCTCGTGCTCGGGCGAGACGATGTTGAAGTCGCCGAGCAGGATGTAGTTCGAGTTCCAGCCCCCTTCCTTCGGGTCGGCCCAGTCGGCGGCGCGCTTTTCTCCGGCGCGGCGTTCGTTGTCCTGCCGTCTGGCCAGCAGGCCGGCGACCTTGGCGATTTCCTCGCGCCGGCGGACCATGTCGGGCGAGCCCTCCTTCTGGTCCTTGCCGTAGTGGATGTGGACGGTGCAGAGCCGGAAGCGCAGCCATCCGGCGCGGAACGAGACGCCGAAAGGGGTGCGGGCGAACTGCAGGACGGCGTTGGTGCCGTCGGCGCCGGGGGCTGCGATCTCGTCGCCGGTGGGGAGGACGATTTCGCCCACTTCGCGGCAGAACTCGACCTTGCCGGTACGGTAAAGGAAGGCGAGTCGCTCGCCGTTCCCCGCGCTGCCCTCGACCACGTCGGTGACGATGTAGTCCCATCCCGAGCCGAGATACTTGTCGATCAGCTGCTCGAGCTTGGTGAGATCCTCATTGACCTCTTGCACCGCGACGAGATCGAAATGGTCAATGATTTCCGCGATATAGAGCATCGATTCGACCGAGCGGTCATAGCCGCCGCCGTCGCCGAAGTGCATGATGTTCCAGGTCGCCAGCCTCAGCGAATGCTCGCTGGTGGTGGCGTGGACCTGCTCCTGGAGGCCGTCCTTGAGCGCGATAAGGCGCTCCGCCACGAAGCGGCGGTGTTCGGGGTTGGCGCGCAGTTCCCAGCGTACGGGGCGGATTATGCTCATGACGGCCTCCCTCGCGGGGCTGCCCCAAGGCGTACCTTAAGCGCACCTGACCCGCCCTAGCGTTCACCCAGACTGCCACGAGCTGGTGGCAGGCGGAAGACGGTCAGGCGGCTTCGCGCATTTCCAGCCGTTCCCAGATCTCGGCAAGGGCGTCGGTCAGCTCGCGCATCATTTCCTCGGTATGCGCCGGGCCGGGCGTGAAGCGCAGTCGCTCGGTGCCGCGCGGCACGGTCGGGAAATTGATCGGCTGCACATATGCGCCGTATTCGGCGAGCAGGATGTCGCTGATCTGCTTGGCGCGGACCGGATCGCCCACCATCAGCGGCACGATGTGCGTGGTCGAATCCATGACCGGCAGGCCCGCATCGCGGAACATCTGCTTCATCATCGCCGCCGAGCGCTGCTGGCCCTCGCGTTCCTCGCTCGAGCTCTTGAGGTGCTTGACCGAAGCGAGCACGCCCGCGACCAGCACCGGCGACAGCGAGGTCGTGAAGATGAAGCCCGGCGCGTAGGAGCGGATGCAGTCGATGATCTTGGTGTTGGTGGCGATGTAGCCGCCCATCACGCCGAAGGCCTTGCCCAGCGTGCCCTCGATGATGTCGATGCGGTGCGCCGCCTCGTCACGGTCGGTGATGCCGCCGCCGCGCGGGCCGTACATGCCGACCGCGTGGACCTCGTCGATGTAGGTGAGGGCGTTGTACTTGTCCGCCAGGTCGCAGATCGCGTGGATCGGGGCGACGTCGCCGTCCATCGAATAGACCGACTCGAAGGCGATCAGCTTGGGCACGTTCGCGTCGGTCTCGGCCAGCAGTTCCTCGAGGTGTTCGAGGTCGTTGTGGCGCCAGACCTTCTTCTCGCAGCCCGAGTTGCGGATGCCGGCGATCATCGAGGCGTGGTTCAGCTCGTCCGAGAAGATCACGCAGCCCGGCAGCAGCTTGGCGAGGGTGGAGAGCGTGGCGTCGTTCGAGACATAGCCCGAGGTGAACAGCAGCGCGCCCTGCTTGCCGTGCAGGTCGGCCAGCTCGTGCTCCAGCTCGATGTGGTAGTGGGTGTTGCCGCCGATGTTGCGGGTGCCGCCGGAGCCGGCGCCGACGTCGTGCAGCGCCTCTTCCATGGCCTCGATGACCTTGGGGTGCTGGCCCATCGCGAGATAGTCGTTCGAACACCAGACCGTGATCGGCTTCGGCCCGTTGTGGCCGGCGAAGCAGCGGGCGTTCGGATAGGCGCCCTTGTTGCGCAGGATGTCGATGAAGACGCGGTAACGGCCCTCGGAGTGGAGCCGCTCGATCGCCTGGTCGAAAATGTGTTCGTAGTTCACGGTTGAGACTGTGTCCTGCGTTGCCTGTCCTGCGCGCCCCACCGGGGAACCAGATAGCTTTTCCGGCGGCCAATACCTTATCGTGTGATCCATTGCCAGTCGCTTGTGCCTTGGGTCTAATCGGAAAACGTGCCTGCGGAAAACGGAACTTTGCCCGGCTCGTGACCGCTCACGATGACCATCTGCGGCGCGGCGCGGTGGAGCGCATCGATCGTCATCAACCACGACAGGTTTTCACGGCGGTAACCGGCCTTCTCGCCGCGCGTTGCAAGGCGTGCGGGAAGGCGCTGCCGGCGCCAGCTTGCCGCGAGCCTGGCGACGTCGCCGGTGAATAGATATTCGCGGTCATTAGCCATCCACACGTAGACCATGGCAGACCCCGAGCCGAGGCCTGGCACGGGGATCACCACCACGCCCGGTGCCGGCGCGTAGGGGGCGGTGCCCCCTGGCGGCAGCTCTCCGCCGGGCCGACGCGTGCCGGATACATGGCCGCCGTTGTGGATCGGCCGGTCGGACAGCAGAAGCGCGTGGGCCGCCCTGCCGAGCGCGCGGTCTATGCGCGCCTGGGCCTGCGGATCGTAACTGTCGAAGTCATGCGCGCGCGCCGCCTTCGCCGTGGTTCCCGCGTCTATCACCAGGGGGGCGCCGCCCGGCACCACGAGTTCGTAGGCCCGGACCTCGGTGGGCGTCGTACGCAACCCGCTGCCCGCCACGATCATGTTGCGCGAGATGTACCTGTAACCGACCGTCTCGACCCGCAGCGCTGCCGGGCGCGCGCCCTCCGGCCCCGCGGCGAGAGCGCGAAGCTGGGCGATCGTCACCGGCCTTGCCACGGGCTCGGCATTCGCCTTTCCGGCATCCGGATCGAACCCGGGGTCGATCAGGTACCAGTAGTAGGGAATTCCGATGATGAGCAGTACCGACAACAACCAGATGTTCAGGCGTCGCGTCAAAACCTCTCGACCTCAAGCAACCCGTACTGCGCCAGCTTCGTGCGGTACGCATCGGGCACGTCTCCCGCTCCGGTGAATAGCGCCCGGTCGGGGACTTTGCGAGCGTATTCCTGTCCCGTCGTGAGACGCGCGATCTGGCGTGCAATGCCTTGTGCGCCGTGGACGAAACGGACCTGCGGGCCCAGTGCCTCGGCCAGTTCCGCCTCTACCAGCGGGAAATGGGTGCAGGCCAGCACGACCGTGTCCATCAGTTCTCCGCCGGGCTGGCTGCGCAGCGCGTCGGCGGCGTGCCGGATCGCCGCGGGATCGACCGGCTCGCCGCGCAGCTTCGCCTCCGCCGCCTCCACAAGGCCGGGTGCGCCGTGGCGCAGCAGGCGTTTGTCGGCGGCGAATTCCTGTTCCAGCCGGTCGACGTAGACCTGCCGGACGGTTGCCTCGGTGCCGAGCAGGCCGATCACGCCGGTACGGGTCATCGCTGCCGCCGGCTTGATCGCGGGCACGGTGCCGACGATCGGCACCTCCAGCACCTCGCGCACCATGCCCAGCGCGATCGTCGAGGCGGTGTTGCAGGCGATGCAGACGAGGCGCGGACGGAAGCGCTCGGTCATGCGGCCCAGCAGCCCGGCGACGCGCGCGGCGACCTGTGCCTCGGTTTTGGAGCCATATGGCAGGCCGGCCGTGTCGGCGGCATAGATGACCGGCGCATCGGGCAATGCCCGGCGCACTTCCTCGAGCACGGTGAGGCCGCCCACGCCCGAGTCGAACAGCAGGATCGGCGCCGATGGGTCGATATCGGCGGCACTCGTGGTGGCGCCGCTGGGCGCGCTCATCGTATCGGAAGCCATCGTTTTTCCCTGGACCTTGCCACCTGTTAACCGCGCGGGCGTGGACAGGGCAACGTCCAATGCTGCAACCCGTCTTCTGCTGGGCGCGATAGGGCGCTAAGGCACTGTCCATGGAGTGGATTCCCGCAATTGCGATCGGCTACGCCCTCGGCTCCGTGCCGTTCGGCCTCATCATCACCCGCCTGTTCGGCGCCGGCGACCTGCGTGCGATCGGTTCGGGCAACATCGGCGCGACCAACGTGCTGCGCACCGGCCGCAAGGGCCTTGCCGCGGCGACGCTGCTGCTCGACCTGGCGAAGGGGCTTGCCGCGGTGCTGATCGTCGGGCGGTTCTGGCCCGAATGGGCGCCTCTCGCCGGGCTGGGCGCGTTCCTCGGGCACTGCTTCCCGGTGTGGCTGGGCTTCAAGGGCGGCAAGGGCGTGGCCACCACGGCGGGCATCGCCTTCGGGCTCGCCTGGCCGGTGGGGCTGGCCTACGCGGTGACGTGGATCGGGCTGCTGGCGACGGTCAGGATATCCTCGGTCGCCGGCATGACCGCCGCGATCGTCGCGCCGCTGGCGGCTCTGGCGCTGGGCCAGCACGAGGCGGCGCTGGTGCTGGCCGCGATCGCCGCGCTCGTCCTGTTCCAGCACCGCGAGAACATCGCCCGCCTGCGCGCCGGCACCGAACCGCGCATCGGGAGCGGCAAGAAGGGATGAGCGCAGCGCAGGAGCAGACGCGCGCGCTTTCGCAGGAAGAGGCTTTTGCGCGCATCCGCCTGCTGCGCTCGCCCAATGTCGGGCCCGTCACCTACCGGCAGCTCATGGCCCGCTTCGGCGACGGGGTGAGCGCGGTCGAGGCGCTGCCCGACCTCGCCGGGCTTGCGGGCAAGTCGTACTCTCCGGCGCCCGAACGCCGCATCCACGACGAGATCGCCGCCGTGCGCAAGGCCGGTGCGCGCTATCTGTTCCACGATTCGCCCGACTATCCGCCCCTGCTTGCCGAGACCGAGGGCGCGCCGCCGATCCTGACCTTCCGGGGCGATGCCTCGGCGGCCTTGCGGCCCTGCGTGGCGGTGGTGGGCGCGCGCAACGCCTCGGCCGCCGCGGTGCGGCTGGCGCGGGACATGGCGCATGATCTGGCGGGGGAGGGCTGGACGATCGTCTCCGGCCTGGCGCGCGGGATCGACGGAGCGGCACATCAGGGCGCGCTGGCGGCGGGCAGCACGGTCGGCGTCATCGCCAGCGGCATCGACATCGCCTACCCGCCCGAGCATGCCAATCTGCAGGAGGAAGTCGCCGCGCGCGGTCTGCTCCTCGCCGAACAGCCGCCCGGGACCGAGCCGCTGGCCCGTCACTTTCCGGCGCGCAACCGCATCATCGCGGGCCTCGCGGCGGGCACGCTGGTGGTGGAGGCGGCGCCCAAGTCGGGTTCGCTCATCACCGCGCGGCTGGCAGGCGAGATGGGGCGCGAAGTCATGGCGATCCCCGGCTCGCCGGTCGATCCGCGCTCGCACGGCTGCAACCAGCTGATCCGCGACGGGGCGATCCTGGTGCAGGGCGCGCAGGACGTGATCGAACTGCTGTCCGGCTTCACCGGCAATCCGCGCTCGAACGCGCGCGGTGCGGCGCGGGAGGGGGCATCGCCGCAGTGGCAGGTCGAGGACACCGGCGACCCCGCCGAAATCGCCGCGTACTTGTCCATCGCCCCCGTCGCGGTGGACGAACTCATCCGCCAGTCCGGCGCCAGTGCCGCTGCGGTGCAACTCGCCCTGCTCGAACTGGAACTGGCTGGCCGGCTGGTGCGCCACGCCGGAGGACGGGTCAGCAGCGGCTGAGCGCATCGGCCAAAACTCGGCGCCACTACCCTGCGGACATCTGCGCACCCCGGCGATTTCGCACGCCAAAGCGACCGAGCTCCTTTATCCCGCCTGGCGGATGCGCCAAGGGGCTCACCACATGACGGGACGATCAGGGGTTGACGCCCCGCCGGACTGGGACCCACCTTGTACGTGTATGTATGCGTGCGCACACGCGTAAGGGCAGATCGAGAACATAATGCAGCTGGTAATCGTCGAATCGCCTGCGAAGGCCAAGACCATCGAGAAGTACCTGGGCAAGGACTACAAGGTCCTCGCCAGCTACGGCCACGTCCGCGACCTGCCGCCCAAGGACGGCTCGGTCCGCCCGGACGAGGAGTTCGCGATGGACTGGGAGCTCTACGGCGACAAGCAGCGGCAGGTTAAGGCGATCACCGACGCGGCCAAGACCGCCGACCGACTGATCCTCGCGACTGACCCTGATCGCGAGGGCGAGGCGATCTCGTGGCACGTCCGCGAACTGCTGGCCAAGCGCAAGGCACTGCCCAAGGACGTGCAGCGCGTCACCTTCAACGCGATCACCAAGGACACCGTCACCAAGGCGATGACCCAGCCGCGCGAGCTGGACCAGGACCTGATCGACGCCTACCTCGCCCGCCGCGCGCTGGATTACCTGTTCGGCTTCACGCTCTCGCCGGTGCTGTGGCGCAAGCTGCCGGGCGCCAAGTCGGCGGGCCGCGTGCAGTCTGTGGCGCTGCGCCTGATCGTCGACCGCGAGCGCGAGATCGAGGCGTTCAAGGCGCAGGAATACTGGTCGGTCGCCGCGCAGATGGCGCATGACGGCACCGACTTCACCGCCAAGCTGGTGACCTTCGAAGGCCAGAAGCTCGACCGTCTGAGCCTCGGCGAGGAAGGCATCGCGATGCGGGCCAAGGCCGCCGTGGAGCAGGGCGCCTTCAAGGTCGAGGGCGTCGAGACGAAGCCGCACCGCCGCAACCCGCAGCCGCCGTTCACCACCTCGACGCTGCAGCAGGAGGCCGCGCGCAAGCTCGGCTTCTCGGCCAGCCAGGCGATGCGCGTCGCGCAGTCGCTCTACGAGGCGGGCGCGATCACCTACATGCGTACCGACGGCGTGCAGATGGACTCGAGCGCCATCTCGGCCGCGCGCGCCGCCATCGCCGACCGCTTCTCTGGCCACTATGTCCCTGAAAAGCCCCGTCATTATGAAACCAAGGCGAAGAACGCACAGGAAGCGCACGAGGCGATCCGCCCGACCGATTTCACCAAGGACCGCTACGGCTCGGGCGACGAGGCACGCCTCTACGACCTGATCTTCAAGCGCGCTATGGCGAGCCAGATGGCCTCGGCCGCGCTGGAACGCACCACCGTGACCCTGCGCGACGGCACCGGCCGCAACGAACTGCGCGCCACCGGCACCGTCGTGAAGTTCCCCGGTTTCCTCGCGGTCTACGAAGAAGGCCGCGACAACAAGGCGGACGACGACGACGAGGCGGGCCTGCTGCCGTTCATGAAGGCGGGCGACATGCCGGCCAAGAAGGACGTTACCGCCGAGCAGCACTTCACCCAGCCGCCGCCGCGCTTCTCCGAGGCCAGCCTCGTCAAGCGGCTCGAGGAACTGGGCATCGGCCGCCCGTCGACTTACGCCTCGACGATCCAGGTCATCAAGGACCGCAACTACGTGCGGACCGAGAAGAACCGGTTCTTCGCGGAGGAATCGGGGCGTCTGCTGACCTCGTTCCTCGAGCGCTACTTCGACCGCTACGTCGCCTACGACTTCACGGCGGGCATGGAAGACCAGCTCGACAACGTCTCGGGCGGGCGCGAGGAATGGAAGGTCCTGCTCGCCAATTTCTGGCGCGATTTCAAGCCGAAGTCCGACGAGGTCATGGACAAGAAGCCCTCGGAAGTGACCGAGGCGCTCGACGAGTTCCTGTCCGACTACCTGTTCCCGCCCAAGGCCGACGGCACCGATCCGCGCCTCTGCCCCAAGTGCGAACAGGGCCGCCTGTCCCTGCGCGGCGGCCGCTACGGCGCGTTCGTGGCCTGCTCGAACTACCCGGAGTGCAAATTCACCCGCAAGTTCGCGCAGCCGGGCGGCGCCGCCGACGGCGCCGGTGACGACGAGAGCCTGGGCAAGGACCCCGCGACCGACCTCGACATCGTGCGCCGTACCGGCCGCTTCGGCCCCTACATCCAGCTCGGGGAGGGCAAGGAAGCCAAGCGCGCCTCGATCCCGAAGGACATCGACGAGCTGAACCTGGAATGGGCGATCAAGCTGCTCAGCCTGCCGCGCGCGATCGGTCCGCACCCCGAAAGCGGCAAGGACATCACCGCGAGCATCGGGCGCTACGGCCCGTACCTCGCGCATGACGGCAAGTACGCCAAGCTGCGCTCGACCGCCGAAGTCTTCGACACCGGCATGAACGCGGCCGTCTCGATGCTGGCCGACGCCGCCAATCGCGGCGGTGCCTCGCGGACCAAGGCGGAACCGCTCAAGGTCTTCGGTGCGCACCCGGTCAGCGGCGGCGAAATGAAGGTGATGGAAGGCCGCTACGGCCCCTACGTCAGCGATGGCACCACCAACGCCACCCTCCCGCGCGACATGAAGCCCGAGGACATTACCGAAGAACAAGCGATCACCCTCATTACCGAGAAGGCCGCCAAGGGCCCGGCCAAGGGCAAGAAGAAGGCCCCCGCGAAGAAGGCCGCCGCCAAGAAACCCGCCGCCAAGGCCGCTGCCGCAAAGAAACCGGCTGCGAAAAAGGCTCCGGCCAAGAAGGCGGTGAAGGCGGAGGCGGCCGAATGAGCGACAAGACTGCCAAGCACAAGCAGCCGTGGAAGCCCGAGGAACTGCAGAAGCTGCAGATCCTCGCAGGGAAGGGCAAGGGTCTCAAAGAGATCGCCAAGGCCCTCAACCGGACCGAGGAATCGACCAAGGACGCGGCCAAGCAGCATAACATCGGCGTCGCGAAGGCCCGCTGAGGGCTACCGGACCTTCAGCCTCCACAGGCCGAACTTGCGCTGGCCCAGGGTAACCACGGCGTAGCGCTCGTAATGCGCATGCAGCACCGCCCGGACCAGTGTGCGGGTCGCCATATTGGGCCGGTTCGGGCGGCCCGTCTCCGCCATCACGACGACGCCCGGTCGGCTGGCCAGTGCGCGGCGCGTTTCCGCGACGGCATCGACGCCCAGCGCGCCAGCCTCGTTCATCGCGTTGAGGTGGCTGGGGAAAGCGAAGCGCGTCGGGACGCAGGCATTCGTCGTGCGATAGAGCGCGCTGTCGCCCTCGTAGACTAACAGGCAGCGGCCGTGCAGTTCCCGTGCGACGGTGCGGCTCGCCAAGCTGAACTCGGCCGCGGTGCCTCGCTCGATGACTTGCGCTGCCGGAACCGCAACGGCGCCGAGCAGGCCGACGCCCAGCAGCAGGCGTTCGTACCAGCGCTCGCCCGGATCCCCGCGGGCCAGCACGGGTGCGGCGAGCACGCACAGCGGAATGAGGACCGGGCCGAGATAATGGTCGTACCAAGTGCCGAACAGCAGGAACCCCGCTCCCGCGACCAGGCCCCACAGCCTCAGGTCGGACAGGACAGCAGGCCGCTCGCCGCGTGAGGGCGTCAGCCGTCCGGGAGCGATGAACAGGGCGAGCGCAAAGGGCATCAGCGCCAGGCTTTCCTTGGCAAGCCGGACGAGCCCTTCGCGCAGGTCCGACGACCGGCCAAGGATCGATAGGAAGTTGGCTTGCACGAAGGCATTGCCATGTCCGGCGAGCACGTAGGCAAGCATGACGACAGCGGTAGGGGCGAGTGCGGCGCATATCCATGCGCAGCCGGTGGCGGCGAGGCGGCCCGGCGGCCAGCCGTCGGCCCGTCCGCGCGCCAGTAGCATTAGGCCAAGGCCAAGCCCCTCGAACAGGACGGTGTACTTGATCTGCATGGCGAGGCCGAGCAGCAGCATGGCCTGCAGTCCCCGCCGCGCCAGTGCCGGGTGTCGCGGCCTTGCGCGCACCTCGACCACGAGAAGGGCCGCGAGCGCCACGGGCAGGTTGTAGAACACCGGCGACTGCCCCAACGCGACGTTGAACACCGGCTGCCAGAGCAGATAGAGGAGCCCGGCCATGCGCGCGGCCCGAGGCGGGGCGATCAACCGCGCGAGGCGCTCGATCACCAGCGCGGTCAGCACCGAGAACACGAGGCCGAGCACCTGGTAAGACAGTACCGGGTCGAAGGGCAGGGCATAGGCGGCCCGGAAAATCGCGAAGAGGCCCCAGGGCTTGCGGTCCCAGAGGTCGACGAAGGGCAGCGCGCCGTGCACCATGCGCTGACCGACGAGGAGGTAGAACTGTTCGTCGCTCTGGAATGCCGGCTTGCCCAGCATGATCAGTCGCAGCAGGAACGCGGCGGGAAGATAGAGGGTGAGGGAGGCAAAATTCGGCCGCCCCAGGCGCGGCGGCCTCATGGGTGCGCCGAGGTGGCGCGCCCTCACTGCAATCGGCGCGACCATGTGCAACCCTTCCTGCCACCGGGCCGCACTGGACGGTTCCGGCTGGAGCGCCGGTTAGCGGGTCAAGTTTGCAGAAATGCGACGGGGGCCGGCCTGTAAAGCGGCTTGGCGGCGACCGCCCGCTCCAGTCAGCTTCGTTTGCGTGGCGTGGCGGTTGCGGCAGGAGTTGGGCTCGGCGACGGCGTTGCCGTGGGCGCCGGCACCGGCACGGCCGGTACGGGCGCGCCGGGGGCGGGCATGGTCGGCGCCTGGCCCGGCGGGTTGGAGCCTGGCTCCACCGTGACGGACGGCTTCATCGGCTTGACGCCGCCCTTGATGAGCCACCAGGCGATGTTGTCGGCGGTGGCCTGCATGCCGGCCTTGTTGAGGTGCCATTGCAGCCCCTGCTGCCCGTCGTAGCCCTGCGGTGAGCCGATCATCCACGGCTCCTTGTCGCATGGGGTGTGCGTGGCGGAGGACTGGTTCATCTCGACCGCGATCACGCCGTGCGCCTGCGCGACGCGGCCGGTGATCTCGGCGAGGCGGCGGCCGATCTCGCGCACGATGGCGGCGTCGGTCTCGCTCACGGGGGTCGCGGCGCAGAGCCGGCCCGGTTTGGGCAGGGGGGTCAGGTACTGGACGAAGACGATGCGCGCGCGCGGCGCGGCGGCCTTGAGGCGGCGCGCGATCTCATTCAGCTGCGCCTCGTCTCGCACGTAGTCGGCTTCGGTGGGAATGCGGACGGCACCGCAGGCGCGGGTCTTGGCGCCCGAGGCGGCGATGATCTTCGTGTTGAAGGCGCAAGTCGCCGAGAACAGGTTGCCGATGTAGGACAGGTCGTTGCCGCCGATCGTCACGGTGACGAGGCGGGTTTCGGCGGTGACGCTGGAAATCTGCGGCGGAATCTCGCTCCATGGTCCGAGGACATGGTCAGTCGTCGCGCCGGAGCACGAGCGGTCGATCAGCACCATGCCGAAGCGCTCGGCGAGGAGGGTGGGATAGTTGTTGAGGCTCTGCCCGCAGCGCGCCGGCCAGCTGGGCTTGGAGGGCGGAAGCTGGGGGCCCGCCGCGAAGGACGAGCCAATGGCGACGTAGCGCGCGCCCGAGAAGCTCTCCTCGGCCGCGGCGACCTGTGTCTTCTCGGCGGCGACGGCCTTCATGTAGGGCGTGGCGCAGCCGCCGAGCAGCAGCGCCGTGGCGGCGATCGAACCCAGCGCTGCCTTCATCACTTCACCCAGTCCAGCCGAATTTCCTCATAGATGTCGCGGGCGCTGTCGGCCCAGTCTTCCTCGACCTTGACGTGGAGGAAGAGGTGGACCTTGTGGCCCAGCACTTCGGCGAGTTCGGTGCGCGCGGCCTCGCCGATGGCCTTGATCTTGGCGCCGCGCTTGCCCAGCACGATGGCCTTCTGGCTTTCGCGCGCGACGACGATCTGCTGGCGGATCTCGACCGAGCCGTCCTTGTGCGGCGTGTAGCTCTCGGGACGCACGGCGGCGTCGTAGGGCAGTTCCTCGTGGAGCTGGCGGTACAGCTGTTCGCGCGTGATCTCGCAGGCGAGCAGGCGCTCGCTGGCGTCGGACACCTGGTCCTCGGGGTAGTGCCAGGGGCTTTCGGGCATGAGCCCCGCCAGGAATGTCTTGAGCTGGGGCACGCCGTCGCCAGTGAGGGCCGAGATGAAGAACACCTCGTCGAAGGCGACCTCTCCGGTAAATTCCTGCGCGAGCTGTAGCAGCTTCTCCTTGGCGCTGGCGTCGACCTTGTTGAGCACCAGCAGTTTGCGCTCCAGGCGGTCCTTCAGGCTTTCGAGCAGCGGCGCGAGTTCGTGGCGGCGCAGCTTCACCGCATCGACCACGAGCAGGATCGCGTCGGCCTCCTGCGCACCTTCCCAGGCGGCGGCGACCATCGCGCGGTCGAGGCGGCGGCGCGGCTCGAAGATGCCGGGCGTGTCGGCCAGGATGATCTGGGTGTCACCCTCGAGCGCGATGCCGAGCAGGCGCGCGCGGGTGGTCTGCGCCTTGGCCGAGGTGATCGCCACCTTCTGGCCGACCAGGGCGTTGACCAGCGTCGACTTGCCCGCATTGGGCGCGCCGAGAACGGCGACGAGACCGCAAGACTGGGTCATCCGAACTTCCTCATGAATTCTTCGGCCGCCTGTGTTTCGGCGTCCTGCTTGGAATGGGCGGTGGCCTGGGCCGTACCCACGTTATGTACCGAAACCTCGACCGTGAAGCGAGCGGCATGGTCGGGGCCGGAGCGGTCCACCAGCTTGTATTCGGGCATGCGGCGGCGGTTGCCGGCGGTCCATTCCTGGAGTGCCGACTTGGGATGCTTGCGCTTGCCGGTCTTGCCCTGGAGCGTGTCGCCCCAGAGGCCGAGCACCATGTCGCGCGCGGTTTCGAAGCCGCGTTCGGTGAAGCAGGCGCCGATCATCGCCTCCATCACGTCGCCCAGGATGTTTTCGGAATCCTCGCCGCCATCGTCGCGCGCCTGCTTGCCGAGGCGCATATGGGGGCCGAGGCCGATCTCGCGCGCGATCATCGCGCAGGTCGTGCGGCTGACGAGCGCGTTGAGGCGCTGCGAGAGGCGGCCTTCGGCCTCGTCGCTGCCGCGGAACAGCCATTCGGCGACCGACAGCCCGAGCACGCGGTCGCCAAGGAATTCCAGTCTTTCGTAATTGCGCTTCTCGCCGGTGGAACCGTGGGTCAGGGCCGAGAGCCAGAGGGCTTCGTCGACCGGTTCGTAGCCGGCATGCAGGGTCAGGAAGGCGCGGGTCTGCGCGTCAAGCACTCAGATCACGCTCCCGATACGGGACCAGCGCGCGGCGGTGAACCACGTCCAGGGCTTGATCCATTCGGACGAGCCGTCGGTGGAGAACATCATGATCGACGCCTTGCCGACCAGGTTTTCCTGCGGGACGATGCCGATGCCCGCACCCTCGATCGCCGGGAAGCGGCTGTCCATCGAGTTGTCGCGGTTGTCGCCCATGAGGAACATGTGGTCCTCCGGCACGATGAACACGCCGGTGTCGTCCTGCGGGGTCTGGCCCATGTCGAGCACGGTGTAGGTCTTGCCGCCCGGCAGCGTCTCGCGGAACTGGGGGTAGCGGCAGACGGGAACGCCGCCCGGCTTGCCGGTGTCGGTGCTGTCGAATCCGGGGCCGCAGTCGGTGTTGGGGCTGACGGGAACGAGGAAATCGGCGACCTTGACCTTGGGGATGGCCTTGCCGTTGAGCCAGACCTGGCCGCCGCGCATCTGGATCTCGTCGCCCGGCAGGCCGATGACGCGCTTGATGTAGTCGACGTCGTTGCCCGGGGGCGCCTTGAAGATCACCACGTCGCCGCGATCGGGCTGGCTGGCGAGGATGCGGCCCGGGATCAGCGGCACGCTGAAGGGCAGCGAGTACTTCGAGAAGCCGTAGGACCACTTGGTGGCGAACAGATAGTCACCCGTCAGCAGCCTCGGCAGCATGGACTCGCTGGGGATGTTGAAGGGCGAAATGATGAAGCTGCGCAGGATCAGCACGCCCAGCACCAGCCACGCGAGGAAGGAAAAGAAGCTCTCGTCCTTCTGGGGCGGGGCGGCGGGCTTTGCGCCGGGGGCTGCGGAGGCCGTGTCTGCGGCCTCGTTCTTGGTGGCGCTGTGCGTGTCGCTCATGGCTCAAACCCTTGCCCACGCGCGCCCGCTCCCGTCAAGTGCGATCCCCACGAAGGTGTGACACCGACCGATAATTGCACAAGTCGCGCTTGGATTTCGCAGTTGCGGAACGCATAAGGCGGCCGAAATGCTCAACAGGAGACGTACGGCATGAGCGAAGCGGTCTGGAAAAAGCTGCAGGGGCTGGACAAGCCGACTCTCAAGGCGCTTTTCGGCGCCGATCCCGATCGCCTCGACACTTTCGCCACCCGCATCGACATGGGCGACGAGGAAAGCTCGACCGGCATTCTGTTCGACTGGTCGAAGACCCACCTCGATGCCGCGCATGTCGCCGCGTTCGAGGAACTGGCCGAAGTGATGAACTTCGATGGCCGCCGCGCCGCGCTGTTCGACGGCGAGATCGTCAACACCACCGAGGGCCGCGCCGCCGAGCACACCGCCCAGCGCGGCGTCGGCAAGGAAGAGAGCGTCCAGCTCGCGGCTGAAAACCATCACCGCATGGCCGCCATCGTCGAGGCCATCCACCGCGGCGCGATGGGCGAGGTCAAGCACCTGATCCACATCGGCATCGGCGGCTCGGCGCTCGGGCCCGCGCTGGCGATCGACGCGCTGGCCCGCGAAGGCGCGCTGGTGGACGTCCACGTCGTCTCCAACATCGACGGCTGCGCGCTGGAACAGGCGTTCGCGGGCTGCGACCCGGCGACGACGATGCTGGCGGTCGCCTCCAAGACCTTCACCACCATCGAGACCATGACCAACGCCGAAAGCGCGCTGATCTGGCTGCGCGAGAACGGCGTGGAGGACCCCTACGGCCGGGTCGTCGCGCTCACCGCTGCGCCCGAGAAGGCGATCGAGTGGGGCGTGGACGAAACCCGCATCCTGCCGTTTTCCGAGAGCGTCGGCGGGCGTTACTCGCTGTGGTCGTCGATCGGCTTCCCCGTCGCCATGGCGCTGGGCTGGCCCGATTTCGCCGAGTTCCTTGCCGGCGCCGCCGCGATGGACGAGCACTTCCGCGACACCGACGGCATGGCCAACCTGCCGCTGCGTGCCGCGTTCGGCGACCAGTATTACACGCGCCTGCGCGGCTGCCAGACGCGCGGCGTCTTCGCCTATGACGAGCGGCTGGCGCTGCTGCCGGACTATCTCCAGCAGCTCGAGATGGAATCGAACGGCAAAAGCGTGAAGGTCGACGGCTCGCCTGCAGACGGGCCGACCGCGCCGATCACCTGGGGCGGCGTGGGCACCGATGCGCAGCACGCGGTGTTCCAGCTGCTGCACCAGGGCACCAACCTCGTGCCGGTGGACTTCATCGCCTCGATCATGCCCGGCCACGACCTCGCGTTCGAGCATCACCGCATCCTGCTGTCGAACTGCTTCGCGCAGGGCGCGGCGCTGATGGCCGGCAAGGCGAGCGAGGACCCCGCGCGCGCCTATCCGGGCGACCGTCCCTCGGCGACGATCCTGCTCGACGAAGTGACTCCGGCCACTTTCGGCGCGCTGGTGGCCTTCCACGAGCATCGCACCTTCGCCAATGCCGTGCTGATGGGCATCAACCCCTTCGACCAGTTCGGCGTGGAACTCGGCAAGGAAATCGCCAAGCAGATCGAGCAGGGCGGCACCAAGTTCGACCCCTCGACCGAAGCGCTGCTGGCGCTGGCAGGTATCAACTAGGAAAACTGTCCATTCCCTCACCAACTTTTCACCAAGCGACAAGCATTTGGGCTCTATGATAGAGACCTGGGCTTGATCGACCGGCCCGCCGCGGTGCGATGCGGCGGGGGCGGTTCACGGGGAAGGGTAGACGGGGGGAAATGGCAAACGGGGTGGCGGGCCCGGCGGGCAGAGTGCGCGGTGCGATAGCGGTGAGCCTTCTGGCGCTCGCCGTGTCGGCCTGCGGAGGCGGCGGCGGCGGCGGCGTGGGATCGACTCCCACTCCCATCCCGGCCCCTACTCCGACACCCACGCCGGCTCCGACGCCGACCCCCACGCCGCCGCCGCCCGGCTACGTCATCACGCCGCGCGCGCAGCAGCCGACCCGCTCGTCGCAGGACGACACGGAGTTCCGGCGCAACTACACCGCCTTCGAATACGTCAACGCGCTATATGCCCTCGACAATGGTTGGACCGGGCAGGGCGTGAAGGTGGCCGTGATCGACGACGGCGTGAAGTCGGTCAGCGAGCTGAGCGGCAAGATTTCGTCCCTCAGCCGCGATTACGGCACGCTCACCCAGGGCGGCGTCACCCGCGACCGTAACGTCATCGGCGACGACGAGGCCGACCACGGCACCGCGGTCGCGACCGTCATCGCGGGTCTCAACAACGGCAGCGGGATCCAGGGCATCGCGCCGGGCGCGGAGATCGTGGCCCTGCGCATCAGCGAGATCAACCTCGACACGACCGTGGAGGACGACCGCGAGACGCTGGGCATAGGGCTGGAGGAGGCAGTGACCTACGCAGGCGCCCTGGGCATCAAGGTCATCAACGCCTCGTTCGCCAAAGTCGATGCCGAAGTTGCCGATGCGGCGTGGACACGCATGATTGCCGGGTACGCCGCCACCGGGGGGCTGTTCGTCAACTCGGCGGGCAACGAGACCGGGGCCAATGCCGACGGATATCTCGACCTCGACGCGTCCAATCGCGACGGCTGGCTTTTCGTGGTCGCGCTCGACGACAACGAGACCAGCTACCAGCTGGCCAGCTACTCGAACCAGTGCGGGACGAGGGCGATGGACCGCTGCGTCGGGGCAATGGGCACCAATGCCGCGCAGGCGGTCGATGGATCGCTTGTGTTCTTCGGCGGCACCAGTTCGGCGGCGCCGCAGGTCAGCGGGCTGGCCGCGCTGATCCTGAGCAAGTGGCCGCAGCTTTCGGGCGTCCAGGCCGGGCAGGTCATCCTGAACACCGCGCGCGACATCGGCGCGGCGGGCGTGGACCCGGTGTTCGGCCACGGGCTCATCGACGTGAGGGCTGCCCTCTCGCCCGTCAATCCGACGCTGTCGAACGGCGCGGCGCAGACTTCGGTGGCGGGCACGGCGATGGTCCTGCCGGGCGCGGTCGGGGCCTCGGGCTTCGCCGCCAAGGCACTGGGTTCGGTCACCGTGCTCGACGCCTATGGCCGCGACTTCAGCGGCGATCTGTCGGGCCTCGTCGTCAGGCCGGGCGCGGACAGCCGGTGGCTCGACCGGCGCGTGCAGGTGCAGGCCAACGCCGGCGCGGCATCGATCGCGACGCCGCAGCTGCGCGCGAGCGCCGGGTTCACGTCGCTGCGCTCGGGCTACCGTGACGCCGCGGGGGTGGAGCAGCTGCGCACCATGCTGACCAGCGGCGAAGTCGCGGTGCGCAGCGGCAAGGCCTGGCTCACCGCCTCGCTCAATTCCACCGACGCCGTGGCCGACGAGTTCCTGGGCCTCGCGCCCAGCGCGGACGCCGTCTTCGCCTATTCCCCGGTCGCCAACCTCGCCGTCGGGGCGCGCTATCCGCTGGCGGGCGGCGTGCTCGGGGTGGAGACGGTGGGCGGGCGGACCGACTACGGCTCGGCGCGCGGCGCGGTAGTGTCGTGGCGGACGAGCGGAACCACCTTCAAGACCGGCATGATCGACGAGCAGGGCGTCGTCTTCGGGACGCCCACGGGATCGGGCGCACTGCGTTTCGGCGACGGCGCGCGCACGGTCTTCGCCGAAGCCTCGCAGGACCTCAGCCTCGGCCGCTGGCATTTGTCGGGCTACGCCAGCCTCGGCGCCACGCAGCTCGACATGGCCGGGGACATGCTGTTGACCCATGCCGGCACTATGGTGACCAATCGCTTCGGGCTCACCGCTGGCCGCGCGCTGGGCGGCGGACGCATGACGTTCGGCATCGCGCAGCCGCTGACGGTGATCTCGGGCGAGGGCACGTACACGGTGGGCTCGGGCTACGATCTCGCCAGCCGCTCGCTGCTGTTCACCAACCGCAGCGTGGACTTCGGCGGACGGATCGACCCGCTGGTGACCTTCGGATTCGAGCGCGGCGGCGAACACTCGCAGCTGCGCGTGGGGCTGGCCGCGAACGTAGGCGTATCGGACGTCCGCGCGCTCGGCACCTGGCGATTGACGCTGCCTTGAGGACTACGCCGGGACGGGCATGAAACCCGCCCCGGCGCCCTGCAAGGGGCCCGTCATGCGCAGCTCAGGCGCGAAATTCGAGGCCCTCGGACCAGTCGGCATTGGTGGGGCGCAAGCCCTGGGGGGCCGCGCTGCGGTCACCAAGCCCGTCGAGCAGGCGGGCGAGAAGGCGTTTGCCGTCGTCCCAGCTGCCAAGACCCGAGTCGGCATTGATGTGCCCGGCCTCGCCCGCATCGACGAAATCGCTGCCCCACTGCTTCGCGAGCCGCCGGGCGGTCTCGAAGCCGATCCACGGATCGTTGCGGCTGCCTACGAGAATCGAGGGGAAGGGCAGCCCGTCCGCCGGGGTCGGCGCGAAGGGGGTGAGCCGGTCGTCGCGGGGGAAGAAATCGACCTCGGGCGGCGCGACCAGCAGCGCACCCGCGACCGGGTTCGCCCAGCCGGGCTGCTCGAACTTGGACCACCACGCGGTGAGGATACACCCGAGGCTGTGCGCAACCAGCACGACGGGCCGGCCGGCATTGTGGACGGCCAGGTTCAGGCGGTTGATCCAGGTATTGCGGTGCGGCGTGCTCCAGCTGCCGAGTTCCGCGATCTGGCAATTGTCCAGTTCCTCAGCCCAGCGGCGCTGCCAGTGGCCGGGGCCGCTGCCTTCCAGGCCGGGCACGAGTAGAACCAAGGGTTCCTGCTTGCTCACTGCGGCGGTGTTCGAACGTGCCATCGGTGATCTCCCAGTCGTCTTGCGCTGTCCCGTTGAAGAACAACATGCGCTGCATATAAACTCAACCGATTTGATTGACAATATGTTCCCTCTCGATGCGCGACCAGCGGAGCATCGACCACGCCGGATCGAAACGACCTCGATCGCGCCTGAACGGAGCGCTCGTCGCTGGCAATCGCCCGGACCATGTCCCATATGCCGCCACCGAAAGAACATCTGCAGCACCCGGAGCATTCGCGCATGGCCGACTACGACTACGACCTCTTCACCATCGGCGCCGGCTCGGGCGGCGTGCGCGCGAGTCGCGTGGCTGCGGCGTATGGCGCGAGGGTGGCGGTGGCCGAGGAGTTCCGCGTCGGCGGGACCTGCGTGATCCGCGGCTGCGTGCCGAAGAAGATGCTCGTCTACGGCGCCCACTTCGCCGAGGATCTCGAGGATGCGCGGCACTTCGGCTGGGAAGTGGGCGAGTGCAAGTTCGACTGGATCAAGCTGCGCGACAACGTGCTGGGCGACGTCGACCGCATCAACGGCCTCTACACACAGACGCTCGAGAACAACAACGTCGAGATATTCCACGAGCGCGCGACGATCACCGGCCCGCACGAGGTCACGCTGGCCAGCGGCGAGAAGAAGACCGCCAGGCACATCCTCATCTGCACCGGCGCCCGTCCGCACGTCCCCTCGTGCCCCGGCCACGAACACGGCATCACTTCGAACGAGGCGTTCCACCTCAATGCGATCCCGAAGCGCGTGCTGATCGCGGGCGCGGGCTACATCGCCAACGAGTTCGCGGGCATCTTCCACCAGTTCGGCGCCAAGGTCACGCTGATGAACCGCTCCGACCAGCTGCTGCGCGGCTACGACGAGACCGTGCGCGACCGCCTGCTCCAGATCTCGATGATCAAGGGCATCGACTTCCGCTTCAACGCCAATTTCGAGAAGATCGAGAAGAACGCCGACGGCACGCTGCTCGTCTTCATGAGCAACCACGAGCCGATCGAGGTCGACTGCGTGCTCTTCGCCACGGGCCGCGTCCCCAACATCGAGGGCCTGGGCCTCGAGGACGTTGGCATCGAGCTCAACGAGCGCGGCGCTATCGCGGTCGACGAGAACTCGCGCACCAACATCGAGAGCGTCTACGCCGTGGGCGACGTCACCGACCGCATCCAGCTGACCCCCGTCGCCATCCGCGAAGGACAGGCCTTCGCCGACACCGTGTTCGGCGGCAAGCCGACGACGGTGGACTATTCGTGCGTGCCCTCGGCCGTGTTCAGCCATCCGCCGATCGCCGCCGTCGGCCTGACCGAAGCCGAGGCTACGGCGAAGTATGGCTCGGTGAAGGTCTACATGAGCGACTTCCGGGCGATGAAGAACGTCGTCGCCCACCGCAACGAACGCTCGCTGTACAAGATGGTGTGCGAAGCCTCGACCGAGCGGGTGTTGGGCATCCATATGATCGGCACCGACGCACCCGAGATCATGCAGGCCGCCGCCGTGGCGGTGAAGGCGGGCCTCACCAAGGCCGACTTCGACGCCACCGTCGCCATCCACCCGACGATGGCCGAGGAACTCGTGCTGATGAAGTGACGCCGGGCAGCGCCCCGGACATAGGTCTAGGGGCGCGGCACCGCGAACCGCGCGAAGTTAAGATTGCGCGCGACGAGCTCGAGACCCTTGCGGAAGATCGGGCGCAGGATCGGCTCGACGAACTCGACGAGGGCCCAGGCGATTGCCACGGTGGCGATCATGCCGAGCGCCACTGCCGGGATCGCGGGAACGCCGGCCGCAAAGGCGGCGGCCACGATCAGCGCGCCGCAGGTCTTGTGCAGGAGATAGATCGGGAAGGTCACCAGTCCGGCGATCCGCACCCAGGGCTTGAGCTCTGCAGACGGCCGTTTCGAGGCATAGGCGATCAGGACGACCGCCGCTGCCCAGACCGCGGCGGGCAGGGCGGCCGTGTAGAACACATGCGCGTCCTGCCCATAGGCGAGGGTTTGTTGGTAGATCTCCAGCAGCGCTCCCGGGATCGCCATACAGAAGATCGGCAGCAGCCCGGCCTGTCCGCGCGAGCGAGCCCACAGTGCTATTCCGAGTGCAAAATGGGCACCGTGGCGTAGCAGAAGGAAGGTTGGCAGGAACCCGCCGGGCGATCCGAACGCCAGTGAGAACAGCTGGAAAGCGCCGCAGCCGATCGCCAGGGCATAGGCGATGGCGATCAATGCGCGCTCGGTGCTCACCCGCGTCGTCAGGCTGGCCCATATGATGGCGTAGAACACGCATTCCGGCACTAGCGTCCAGACCACGGAGTTGAGCCAGCCGCCATTGGGCCAGATGGTCATGGAGCGGAACGCAGCCACCAGAGTGGGCGTCAACGGCGCGCCGCCGGCAAGATAGATGACGGTCTCCGCAAGCACGACTGTCCACAACAGCGGGAGGATGCGCAGGGCGCGGCCGACGAAGAAGTCGCCCGGCCGCCGTCCCTGGCAGGAGGCGGCGATGACGAAGCCGCTGATGACAAAGAATATCTCGACGCCGACAAATCCGAAATAGAGGTAGCCGTTGAGAAACGACATGTCCGGGTAGGGCGGCAGTACCTTCAATGGCACCGCCGCGTGCGGCCACGTGATCGCGAGATGGAAAAGCGTCACGCTGAGGGCAGCGAAGCAGCGCACGACATCGATCGCGGGGACGTAAGCTCTTTTGCTGATCATGCGTGTTCGCCCTCTGGGATGCTCGCGGATCGTGGCTGGCTTAAATTACGTGTTCGCCCGAATACCGAGGATGCATCATTGCTGCGCTGCCGCAAGGCAAGCGGCAAGAGACGGGCCGGCGGCTGTGCGAGGCCGTCTGCCAGGTATGATGCGAGCCTGGCCGGTCGGGTGCATCGCCGCATATCGCCTGACGGATATAGGTGAAAGTCACCTGCGATTTGTCTTAACCGGGCGATTAAAACGGTTGACCTCGGCGCCTCCGGATGCCTTTAGCGGTACAGCATTCCATGCTGGAACCGCACACTGGAACCACTGGGGACAAGGGAAGCCGGATGTCAGCCAATATCGCCGAAATGGAGAAGCGCCGGTCGGCCGCCAAGCTGGGCGGCGGACAGAGGCGTATCGATGCGCAGCACGCCAAGGGCAAGCTCACCGCGCGCGAACGTCTCGACGTGCTGCTCGACGAGGACAGCTTCGAGGAGATGGACCTCTACGTCGAGCATGACTGCGTCGACTTCGGCATGCAGGACCAGAAGATCCCCGGCGACGGCGTGGTCACGGGTTCGGGCACCATCAACGGTCGTCTCGTCTACGTGTTCAGCCAGGACTTCACGGTGTTCGGCGGCTCGCTTTCGGCCCGCCACGCGCAGAAGATCTGCAAGGTGATGGACGCCGCGCTCAAGGTCGGCGCGCCTGTCATCGGCCTCAACGATTCGGGCGGCGCGCGCATCCAGGAAGGCGTGGCCTCGCTCGGCGGTTATGCCGACGTGTTCCAGCGCAACGTCCTCGCCTCGGGCGTGGTGCCGCAGCTTTCGCTCATCATGGGGCCCTGCGCGGGCGGCGCGGTCTATTCGCCTGCCATGACCGACTTCATCTTCATGGTGAAGGACAGCTCGTACATGTTCGTGACCGGCCCGGAAGTGGTCAAGACGGTCACCAACGAGGTCGTCACGCAGGAAGAACTGGGCGGTGCGATCACGCACTCCAGCAAGACCTCGGTCTCCGACCTCGCGCTCGAGAACGACATCGAGGCGCTGCTGGCCGCGCGCGACTTCTTCGACTTCCTGCCCTCGTCCAACCGCGACGACGCGCCGGAGCGCCCCTGCGCGGATGCCTGGGACCGTCTCGAGCCCAGCCTCGACACGATCATCCCGCCGAGCGCGAACCAGCCCTACGACATGCACGAAGTGCTGCGTAAGACTCTGGACGAAGGCGAGTTCTTCGAACTGCAGCCGCTCCACGCGGGCAACATCCTGATCGGCTTCGGCCGCGTCGAGGGCAAGACGGTGGGCATCGTCGCCAACCAGCCGATGGTGCTGGCGGGCGTGCTCGACATCAACTCGTCGAAGAAGGCCGCGCGGTTCGTGCGCTTCTGCGACGCTTTCAACATCCCGATCGTCACCTTCGTCGACGTGCCCGGCTTCCTGCCCGGCACCGACCAGGAGCACGACGGCATCATCAAGCACGGCGCCAAGCTCCTGTTCGCCTATGCCGAGGCGACCGTGCCCAAGATCACCGTCATCACCCGCAAGGCTTACGGCGGCGCCTACGACGTCATGAGCTCGAAGCACCTTCGCGGCGACCTCAACTACGCCTGGCCCACTGCCGAGATCGCGGTGATGGGCGCCAAGGGCGCGGTGGAGATCATCTTCCGCGGCCAGGACGCCGAAGGTATCGCCGCCAAGACCAAGGAATACGAGGACCGCTTCGCCAATCCCTTCGTGGCGGCGAGCCGGGGCTACATCGACGAGGTCATCTACCCGCACTCGACCCGTCGGCGCATCGCACTGGGCCTGCGCAAGCTGAGCAACAAGGTTCTCGAGAACCCCTGGAAGAAGCACGACAACATCCCGCTGTGACGGCGGCCGGTCGGTGTCCTTTTTGAGAGTACCGTGATCGCGGGCGGAGGGCGAAAAGGCCTCCATTCGGAACCAAGAACAAGGGATTGGGAAGTCAGGTCATGGAAGACATCTACATCGTCAGCGGCGTGCGCACGGCAGTCGGCGACTTCGGCGGTTCGCTCAAGAGCTTCATGCCTTCGGAGCTCGGCGGCCTCGTCGCCACCGAGGCGCTGAAGCGCGCGGGGATCGAGCCCGAGGCAGTCGAGCATGTCGTGATCGGCCAGGTCATGCCGACCAGCGCCAAGGACGAGATGCTCAGCCGCGTCATCGGCATCAACGCCGGCGTCCCGCTTGCCACTCCCGCGCTCACGCTAAACCGTCTCTGTGGTTCGGGCGTGCAGGCGATCGTCTCGGCCGCGCAGATGATGAAGCTGGGCGAGGCCTCGGTCACCTTGGCCGGCGGCGCGGAATCGATGTCGAACGTCCCCTACCATGACCACGGCGTGCGCTGGGGCCGGAAGATGGGCGCCAACACCCAGGAAGACGCGCTGACGCTTGGCCTGTCGGACGCGATCGGCGGCTACCACATGGGCATCACCGCCGAGAACGTGGCGGAGCGCCATCAGGTCTCGCGCACCGACATGGACACGCTCGCCGCGACCAGCCACCAGCGTGCCGCCAAAGCCATCGCCGAGGGCCGCTTCAAGGAGCAAATCCTTCCCGTCGAAGTGAAGACCCGCAAGGGCGTCACCGTCTTCGACACCGACGAGCACGTCCGCGCCGACACCACCGTCGAGACGCTGGGCGCGATGAAGCCTGCCTTCAAGAAGGACGGTTCGGTCACTGCCGGCAACGCCAGCGGCATCAACGACGGCGCCGCCGCCGTGGTGCTCGCGACCGGCGCCGAGGTCGAGAAGCGCGGCCTCAAGCCGCTCGCGAAGATCGTCGCCTGGGGCCACGCCGGCGTCGATCCCGCCTACATGGGCGAAGGCCCGATCCACGCCGTGCCGATCGCGCTCAAGCGCGCCGGCCTTGGCCTAGAGCAGATCGACGTGATCGAGAGCAACGAGGCTTTCGCCGCGCAGGCCTGCGCCGTCGCCAAGGTGCTCGGCTTCGATCCCGAGAAGGTGAACCCCAACGGCTCGGGCGTCTCGATCGGCCACCCGGTCGGCGCGACGGGCTGCATGCTCACCATCAAGTGCGCCTATGAACTCAAGCGCACCGGCGGCAAGTACGGCCTCATCACGATGTGCATCGGTGGCGGGCAGGGCATCGCCATGGTCATCGAGAACGTGGAGTAATCTGACATGAAGCTCGGTCGCCTCAACCACATCGGCGTCGCCACGCCCGACCTCGACGCCTCGATCGCGTTCTACAAGGACGTGATGGGCGCCACCGACGTGACCGAGCCCTTCGTGCTCGAAAGCCAGCAGGTGCGCGTCTGCTTCGTCAATACGCCGGGCGAAAACGGCACCGCCGGTACGCAGATCGAACTGCTCCAGCCGACGGTTGCGGACTCGGCTGTCGGCAAGTGGCTGGAAAAGAACCCGCTCGGGGGCCAGCACCACCTATGTTACGAAGTGCCGGACATCGGCGAGGCAAAGGCCTGGTTCGAAAGCCAGGGCAAGCGGGTGCTCGGAGAGCCGCGCATCGGCGCGCACGGCACCATGATCTTCTTCGTCCACCCCAAGGACATGGGCGGGCAGCTCACCGAGATCATGGAAACGCCCAAGGGCACCCATCACTGATTTGACCCGAAGACCCCGCCCCCGATCGACATGACGGGCGGGGCGATCCGAGGAATGCGAACATGGCTGACATCAACGACTGGCAGGCAGCGGCGGACAAGGAGGTCAAGGGCAAGGACCTGACCTGGAACACGCCCGAGGGTATCGCGGTCAAGCCGCTCTACACCGCCGAGGACGTGGCCGTCGATCCGGGGCTCCCCGGCTTCGCGCCCTTCACGCGCGGCGTTCGCGCCTCGATGTACGCGGGCCGCCCCTGGACCATCCGCCAGTACGCCGGTTTCTCCACCGCCGAGGAATCGAACGCCTTCTACCGCCGCAACCTCGCGGCGGGGCAGAAGGGCCTGTCGGTCGCCTTCGACCTCGCCACTCACCGCGGCTACGACAGCGACCACCCGCGGGTCGTCGGTGACGTCGGCAAGGCCGGCGTCGCCATTGATTCCGTCGAGGATATGAAGATCCTGTTCGACGGCATCCCGCTCGACAAGATGTCGGTCTCGATGACGATGAACGGCGCGGTGATCCCGATCCTGGCCTTCTTCATCGTCGCGGGCGAGGAACAGGGCGTCGACCGCAAGCTGCTCGACGGGACCATCCAGAACGACATCCTCAAGGAGTTCATGGTCCGCAACACTTACATCTACCCACCCGAGCCGAGCATGCGGATCATCTCGGACATCTTCGGCTACACCAGCCGCGAGATGCCCAAGTTCAACTCGATCTCGATTTCCGGCTATCACATGCAGGAAGCCGGCGCGACGCAGGTGCAGGAACTGGCATTCACCATCGCCGACGGCGCCGAATACGTGAAATACGGCGTCGCCTCGGGCCTCGACATCGACAAGTTCGCGGGTCGCCTCTCGTTCTTCTTCGCGATCGGCATGAACTTCTTCATGGAAGTGGCCAAGCTGCGCGCCGCGCGCGTGCTGTGGCACCGGGTGATGACCGAACTGGGCGCCAAGGACGAGCGTAGCAAGATGCTGCGCACCCACTGCCAGACCTCGGGCGTGTCGCTGCAGGAGCAGGACCCTTACAACAACGTCATCCGCACCACGATCGAGGCGATGGCCTCGATGCTGGGCGGGACCCAGTCGCTCCACACCAACGCGCTGGACGAAGCGATCGCGCTGCCCACGGACTTCTCGGCGCGCATCGCCCGCAACACCCAGATCATCATCCAGGAGGAGACCGGCATGTGCAATGTCGTCGATCCGCTGGGTGGGTCCTACTACATCGAATCGCTCACGCAGCAGCTGGTCGACCAGGCCTGGGAGATCATCGAGCGCGTACAGGCCGATGGCGGCATGGCCAAGGCTGTCGCTGCCGGATGGCCCAAGGCGATGATCGAAACCGCCGCCGCCGCCCGCCAGGCGCGGGTCGACCGAGGTGACGACGTGATCGTCGGCGTCAACAAGTACCGCCTCGCCAGCGAGGACGCGATCGAGACGCTCGACATCGACAATGCAAAGGTCCGAGAAGGCCAGATCGCCCGCATCAACAAGATGAAGGCGGACCGTGACGAGGCTGCATGCCAGGCGGCGCTGAATGCGCTGCGCGACGGCGCGGCGGCAGAATCGAGCATAGAGAACAACCTCCTCGCGCTCGCGGTCGAGGCCGCCCGCGCGCGCGCCACGCTGGGCGAGATTTCCTCCGCCATGGAAGAGAGCTTCGAGCGCTACGGCACCCAGCCGACCCCAGTGAAGGGCGTTTACGGCGCGCCTTACGAAGGCGACAGCCGCTGGCAGCAGGTGCTCGACGGCGTGGCGGCGGTCGAACGCCGCCTCGGCCGCAAACCGAAGCTGCTCGTCGCCAAGATGGGCCAGGACGGCCATGATCGCGGCGCCAACATCATCGCCTCGGCCTTTGGCGACATGGGCTTCGAGGTCGTCTCCGGCCCGCTGTTCCAGACGCCGGACGAGACGGTCGTGCTGGCGCTCCAGAACGAGGTGGACGTCGTCGGCGCCTCCAGCCTCGCGGCCGGTCACAAGACGTTGATCCCCGAACTGATCCAGCAGTTGCGCGATGCTGGCCGTAGCGACATCAAGGTCATTGCCGGCGGCGTCATTCCTGCGAAGGATTACGATTACCTGCGCAACGCGGGCGTCCAGGGCATCTACGGCCCCGGTTCGAACGTGGTCGAATGCGCCGCCGACGTGCTGCGCCTGCTCGGCCACAACATGCCGCCGCTGGGTTCCGAACTTCAGGCTGCCGAGTAAGTCGTGGTGCAGGGGGCATTCCGGAACTGGAAAGGGACGGCGCTTGCCCCTATGGCGAGGCTTTGGCGCCACGTGCCGACGGCGTTGCCTGAGGAATGACGATGATCGATACCACCCCCCGTACCGACTGGACCCGTGAAGAGATCGCGGAACTGTTCGACCTGCCGTTCACCGAACTGGTGTTCCGCGCGGCCGAGGTGCACCGCGCCAGCCACAAGGCCGACGAGGTCCAGCTTTCCACGCTGCTCTCGATCAAGACCGGCGGCTGCGTGGAGGACTGCGGCTACTGCTCGCAGTCGGTTTCGGCCAACAGCGGCGTCAAGGCGACCAAGCTGATGGAAGTGCAGGCCGTCCTCCAGCGCGCCGCGCAGGCCGCCGACCAGGGCTCGACCCGCTTCTGCATGGGCGCCGCCTGGCGCAACCCCAAGGACCGCGACATGCCCGCCATCATCGAGATGGTGAAGGGCGTGCGCGCGATGGGCATGGAAACCTGCATGACGCTCGGCATGCTCACCCCTGCGCAGGCGGACATGCTTTCCGATGCCGGGCTCGACTACTACAACCACAACATCGACACTTCGCCCGAACGCTACGACCAGGTCATCACCACGCGCACCATGGACGACCGCCTCGACACGCTGTCGAACGTGCGCATGGCGGGGATC
This sequence comes from Novosphingobium sp. AP12, assembly GCF_000281975.1. Taxonomy (GTDB): domain Bacteria; phylum Pseudomonadota; class Alphaproteobacteria; order Sphingomonadales; family Sphingomonadaceae; genus Novosphingobium. Next base: position 53,980 of record NZ_AKKE01000037.1, read on the forward strand.
AACGTCTGCTCGGGCGGCATCGTCGGCATGGGCGAGACGCGCGCCGACCGCGTCGGCTTCGTCCACACCCTCGCCACGCTGCCGGAGCATCCGCAGTCGGTGCCGGTCAACGCGCTGGTCCCGGTCAAGGGCACCGTGCTGGGCGACATGCTGGCCGACACCCCGCTCGCCAAGATCGACGACGTGGAGTTCGTGCGCACCGTGGCGGTCGCGCGGATCACCATGCCGGGCTCGATGGTGCGCCTCTCGGCGGGGCGCGAATCGATGTCCGAGATGACGCAGGCCATGTGCTTCATGGCCGGCGCGAACTCGATCTTCACCGGCGACAAGCTGCTTACCGCGCCGAACGCGGGCGACGACAACGACCTGGCGATGTTCGCGCGCCTGGGCCTCAAGCCCATGGCCATCGAGCTCACGCCGGGGCAGGTGGAAGCCCAGCGGATGCCCCGTGGCTGCGCGAAGCTGGAGGCTGCCGAGTGATCAACCGGGTGGGATTAATGCTGTTGGCGTTGTCCTGCCCGCTTTTCGCGCCGGGCGCTGCGGTGGCTGCACCTTCCGCCGCATCGTCCGCCGTTTCCCCGATCACGATCGGCGAAACCCGCCTCGTACCTTTCGCCGATGGCGACGTGCGGCAGGTCAACGTCTATCTTCCCGACGGCTACTCCGAGGGTAGCCCGCGCTATCCCGTCCTCTATCTCATCGACGGGGGGCTTTCGCAGGACTTCCTCCACGTCGCCGGAACCAGCGCTCTCAATGCCATCTGGGGTCGCTCGCTGCCGGTCATCGTCGTCGGGATCGAGAGCAAGGACCGGCGGGCCGAACTGATCGGCAGCCCGGGCACCGCCGCGCAGCACAAGCAGTATCCCACCGCCGGGCAGTCGGCCGCTTTCCGCTCTTTCCTGCGCGACAAGGTCAAGCCGCTCGTCGAGGCCAACTACCGCACCAACGGCGATGACGGCGTGATCGGCGAGTCGCTGGCCGGCCTGTTCATCACCGAAACGTGGCTGCGTGAGCCCGACCTGTTTCATCGCTACGCCGCCGTCGACGCGAGCGTGTGGTGGGACGACGGGGCGCTGTCCAAGGCCGCTGCAGGGCTTGTCTCCGCCAATCGGCCGAGCGTCCCCCTGTACCTGACGTACTCCAACGAAGGCCCCGAAACCGCCGAGGCCGCGCAGCGCGTCGCTGACGCCGGCGGTCCGCTCGTCTGCCTCGTCCCGCGCGAGGACCTGACGCACGCGACGGCCTATCACGTCCTTTCGCCGCAGGCGCTGCAGTTCCTGTTCCCGACCGACAACAAGCATGACCCCGAATGGGGCTTCGAGGTGCCATGTTCAAAAAAATCCTGATCGCAAACCGGGGCGAGATCGCCTGCCGTGTCATCAAGACCGCGCGCCGCATGGGCATCCAGACGGTGGCCGTCTATTCGGACGCCGACGCCCGCGCGCCCTTCGTGCAGATGGCCGATGAGGCGGTCCACATCGGCCCGGCGCCGGCCGCGCAGTCGTACCTGATCGCCGACAAGATCATCGCCGCCTGCAAGCAGACCGGCGCCGAAGCGGTCCACCCGGGCTACGGCTTCCTGTCGGAGCGCACCTCCTTCGCAGAGGCGCTCGCCGCCGAGGGCATCGAATTCATCGGCCCTCCCGTCAATGCGATCGCGGCGATGGGTGACAAGATCGAGTCCAAGAAGCTCGCCAAGGCGGCCGGCGTCAACGTCGTCCCCGGCTTCGTCGGCGAGATCGAGGATACCGAGCATGCCGTGCGCATCTCGGCCGAGATCGGCTACCCGGTGATGATGAAGGCGTCTGCCGGCGGTGGCGGCAAGGGCATGCGCCTCGCCTACGACGAGAAGGACGTGCGCGAGGGCTTCGAGGCCACCAAGCGCGAGGGTCTTAACTCCTTCGGCGACGACCGCGTCTTCATCGAGAAGTTCATCCTCAACCCGCGCCACATCGAGATCCAGATCCTCGGCGACAAGCACGGCAACATTCTTTACCTGAACGAGCGCGAATGCTCGATCCAGCGCCGCCACCAGAAGGTGGTCGAGGAAGCGCCGTCGCCCTTCGTCACGGAAAAGATGCGCAAGGCCATGGGCGAGCAGTGCGTCGCCCTGTCGCGCGCGGTCGGCTACTATTCGGCCGGCACCGTGGAACTGATCGTCTCGGGCGCCGACCCGACGGGCGAGAGCTTCTACTTCCTCGAGATGAACACCCGTCTTCAGGTGGAGCATCCCGTCACCGAGGCGATCACCGGGATCGATCTCGTCGAGCAGATGATCCGCGTCGCCGCCGGCGAGAAGCTCGAAATTACCCAGGACGACGTCAAGATCGAGGGCTGGGCCATCGAGAACCGCGTCTACGCCGAAGATCCCTATCGCGGCTTCCTGCCCTCCACCGGGCGCCTGTCGCGCTACAACCCGCCGGTAGAAGGCTGGACCGAGGACGAGGAAGGCAATGGCCGCCGCGGTATCGACGGCGTGCGCGTGGATGACGGCGTCTACGAAGGCGGCGAAGTCTCGATGTTCTACGATCCGATGATCGCCAAGCTCATCACCTGGGGCGAGACGCGCGACGAGGCCGCCGACAAGCAGGTCGCCGCGCTCGACGCCTTCGAGATCGAGGGCTTGGGCCACAACATCGATTTCGTCTCGGCCATCATGCAGCACCCGCGCTTCCGCTCGGGCGAACTGACCACCGGCTTCATCGCGGAGGAATACCCCGAAGGCTTCCACGGCGCCCCGGCGTCGGACGACCTCAAGGTCAAGCTCGCCGCCGTCGCCGCCTTCGTCGCCACCGCGCGCGCCGACCGCTCGCGCCGGGTCGAGGGCCAGCTGGGCGGACCGCTCGACCCTCCGGGCGAATGGACCGTCACCATCGACGGCGCCGCCTACGAGGTGGAACTCGACGAGGACCTGCTGACCGTGAACGGCGAGGAGGTCGAGCTTGAACTCGAATACACGCCGGGCGACCGCTTCGTGGAGGCCGAGGTCGACGGCGAGGAACTGATCCTCAAGCTGGAAGTGACCCGCACCGGCTTCAAGATGACCACGCGCGGCGCGATCCACAAGGTCGCCTGCCTGCCCACCCGCATCGCCGGGCTGACGCAGCACATGATCGAAAAGGTCGCGCCCGATCTGTCGCGCTTCCTGATCTGCCCGATGCCGGGCCTGCTCGTCTCGCTCAATGTCGGAGAGGGCGACAAGGTCGAGGCCGGTCAGCCGCTCGCGGTGGTGGAAGCCATGAAGATGGAGAACATCCTGCGCGCCGAGAAGTCGGGCACGGTCAAGACCGTCAACGCCAAGGCGGGCGAGAGCCTGCGCGTCGACGCGATCATCCTCGAAATGGAGTGACATGCACCTCGACCACGACCCGGCCGCGCCCCCCGGCGAGACGATTGCCTTCGACGACTTCCTGAAGGTCGACATCCGCGTCGGCACCGTGGTCGCGGCCGAAGTCTACGAGGGGGCGCGGAAGCCCAGCTACCGCCTGCGGATCGACTTCGGTCCGGGCATCGGCGAGAAGAAGAGCGTCGGCCAGGTGGCCGCGCTCTACTCGCCCGAGGAACTGGTCGGGCGGCAGGTGGCGGCGGTGGTGAACTTCCCCGTGCGCCAGATCGGCAAGGCGCTCTCCGAAGTGCTTACCATCGGCTTCGCGGACGGGGAGGGCCGGGTCGTGCTGTTCTCGCCTGACACGCCCGTGCCCAACGGATCGCGGTTGTTCTGATGGTGGGCCTTCCCGACATGCTGGTCGGCGCGGAGCCGCTAGAAGATGGCTTCGCGCTCGATATTACCGAGGACTGGCTGCAGGGGCGCACGGCCTATGGCGGCCTGACCTCCGCCATCGCGCTCGCCGCCGCCCAGCGGATCGACGGGGAACTGCCCCCGCTGCGCTCGGGTCAACTGGCAATGATCGCGCCGTTGGCGGGCCGGATCGAGGCGCGGGCCAGGGTCCTGCGCCGGGGCCGCAATGCAACCTGGGCTGCGGCGGAACTGACCGGCGAGAAGGGCGTGGGCTTCACCGCCAGCTTCGTCTTCATGCGCCGGACCGAGAGCGTGCTGGCAATCGACAACTATCCGCCGCCCGCCGCCGCGATCCCCGTGGAGGAAGCCGCTCCCGTGCCGATGGCCCAGGCGCCCGCGTTCCTGCGCAGCCATTTCGAATGCCGCTTCGCCCTGCCCAAGGCGGAACTGGGCGAGGCGGACTTGTGCTGGTGGGTGCGCCTGCGCGAGCGCGCCGGGCTTCATCCGGAGGTGGAGAGCCTGCTTTGCGGCGATGCGCTGCCGACTGCGGTATGGCCGCTGCTCTCGTTCAGCGTGCCGATTTCCTCGATGCACTGGCACGTCAACATGCTCGGCGCCGCGCCTGCGGCTGATGGCTGGTGGCTGATCCGCTCGACCAGCGAGTTCGCGCGCTCCGGCGGGGCAAGCGAACATATCACGCAGTGGAACGGCGAGGGCGCTCCCGCCATCGCCGGCATGCAGTCGGTGGCCGTTTTCGGCTGAGCCGGCTTCAGTCGCTGCGCGTGGCCTCGAAAAGAGCGTAGGCACCGCCGATGAAGACCATGAGCGCGACGGCGAAACCGATCCCCGCGCCCCACTCGGCGCCTTGAGCGCCCCACAGGCAACCACCGGCCGCGAGCCCCAGCAGCGGCAGGACTATCAGCAGCAGGCATCCGATCACGGGCATGGCGGAGGCTATCGCCTGCGCTCAGGCTGCCGCGCCCATCAGCCGCTTGGCGAGCACCAGCTTGAACAGCCCGAAGCCGACCAGCCCGACCAGCGCGGTCGCGGCGTGGAGCAGCCAGAACTGCGTCGTCGGCATCGTCTCGAACAGCGTGCCAATCTTGCCGACCACCAGGTTTGCGCCGAAGAACGACAGGTAGTAGATGCCCACGATCGAGCCGGTCAGCGCGCGGGGGGCAAGACGGGTGAAGAGCGCAAGGCTCACCGGCAGCAGGTGCGCGAATCCGATCGAGTTGAGCACGTGGAACAGCACGGGCCATAACAGGCCGATCTTGGCCGACCCCTGCGTCAATGCCGCCATGTAGAGGCACAGCGCACCCGCGAAGATGAAGCCGCAGCCCAGGATCATCTTGCCCAGCTCGTCCGGCTCGCGCCCGGTGCGCTTGCCGACGAGCGCCCAGAACGCGGCGACCGCGACCAGCATCGAGAAACTGAGCGTCGCGTCGAGCGTGATCATCCAGCTGGTGGGCAGGGTGGTGCCCATGAAGGTAAGCTGGAATTGCTGGTCGGCCCAGACGAGATAGGCGTTGAAGATCTGCTGGTTTGTGAGGAGCGCGAAGCCCATCACGGGCACGAGGACGAGCACCGCCACGAGGCGCAGGCCATCGCCGGGCTCGAACTTCGCGCGCGGTTCCTTGGATTTCCCCGTATTGCGGGTGTCGGCGGGGAGCCAGGGCCGCGCTGCGAGGTAGACCAGCAGACCGAGCACCATGACCACGCCCGCGCAGCCGAAGCCCCAGTGCCAGCCGATCTTCTCGCCCAGCGTGCCCGACACCAACGGAGCGGCGATCACCGAGACGTTGATGAAGATGTAGAAGATCTGGAACGCCATCGCGCGGCGGATGTCGGCGGGGCCGTAAAGCTCGCCGACCTGGCTGGCGATGTTGCCCTTGAACAGCCCGACGCCGACGACGAGCGAGGCCAGCGCCAGCAGGAACGCACCTTCGAATGCCATCAGGAAGTGGCCGAGCGACATGACCACCGCGCCTGCGATCAGCGCCGCGCGGCGGCCGAGCAGCAGGTCGGCCAGCAGTCCGCCGAGGATCGGGGTAAGGTAGACCAGCGCGGTGTAGAGGCCGAAGATTTCGGATGCGAGGGGTTGACCCTGAAGGCCGGAGAACAGGTGGATTCTCAGCCATTCGAGGCCGATCACGCTCTCCTGCCGGCCGGGCGTCAGCAGGTACTTGACCATGTAGAGCGTCAACAGCGTCTGCATCGAGTAGTACGAAAACCGCTCGCACCCTTCCACCACGCCGAGATAGCCTAGGCCCTTGGGATGGCCAAGGAAAGCGCGGTCGTCCTGCGCGGCCACCTCGGGAAAATCGAGTTCAGGGGTAGCTTCGGCTGCTGTCATTGTTCTCGACCCGTAATTATCTTGTCGGTCCGCGCAATCGCGATACGGGCGTGAGCAATGTCACGTCGGTAGGATGTCGTCAATTTGCCATGTAATCTAGCCGGTAGGGCGGCAGGCCCCGATAAAGCCTGCCGCCGCCGGTACGCCCCGGCGAGATCCGCACGGGGCGAAGCGGCCCCCCGGCCGCGCCGTAAGCGCGAATGGCAAGGAAACCATCAGTCTAACCGGCAAAAAGGAATAGCTGTTCCCGATTCTGGGGCGTTGGTCCTGTTCCAGGAACGGCGCGGCGTTCAGCGTGTCCAGGCTGGGACTGCACGCAACGTCGCGCAAGTTTTTGGTACCCGGCGCTCGCTCGCAAGGCATAACCCACTACGAGTACCCGCGCCCTCAAGCATGGGCGCCCGTGACGCCGACCCGACGTTTTTCGCGCAGTTTCCCGGCGTTAGTCTCGCGCTCGCCAGCTGGCGTTTTCGCGGGTCTGCCGCATGCGTCTCAGGCCGGCTCGCGCACCAGTTCCTCGTCGAGGAATTGCGCCACGTCCTCCAGCGACACCTGCTTGTCGAGGTAGGTGTGGCCGATGCCCTTCATCAACAGGAAGGGCAGGGTGCCTGCGTCCATCTTTTTGTCATGGAGCATGTGGCGCACGAGGGCGGCGCCGTCGCAGTCCATGCCCAGCATCGGCAGGCCGGCGGGCAGGCCGATCTCGCCGATGTGGCGGGCGACATGCTCGGCGCTTGCATGGGGCATCAATCCGTGGCGGGCGGAGTAGCGAGCCGCCAGCACCATGCCGAGCGCCACCGCCTCGCCGTGGAGCAGGCGGGTGGAGAAGCCGGTCTCGGCTTCCAGCGCATGGCCGAACGTATGGCCGAGGTTGAGGAGGGCGCGGCGGCCGGTGGTTTCGAACTCGTCCTCGGCGACGATGCGCGCCTTTGAGGCCACCGAATGGGCGACGGCATATTCGCGCAGGGCCCCGTCGCCCTCGATCATCGCGCCGGCATGGGTGTCGCACCAGGCGAAGAAGTCGGCGTCGTCGATGAGGCCGTACTTCACCACTTCAGCATAGCCCGCCAGCAGGTCGCGCCGGGGCAGTGTTTCGAGCGCGGCAAGGTCGGCCAGCACCAGCGAGGGCTGGTGGAACGCGCCGACGAGATTCTTGCCGGCCGGCGTGTTGATCGCGGTCTTGCCGCCGACGCTCGAATCGACTTGCGCCAGCAGGGTGGTTGGCACCTGGATGAAGTTGCAGCCCCGCTTCAGGACCGAGGCACAGAAGCCGGTGAGGTCGCCGATGACGCCGCCGCCCAGAGCGACGATATGGTCGCCGCGCTCAACTTCCAGGGCGAGCAGCCAGTTCACCGTGGCGGCAAGTTCGTCCCACGACTTGGTCGCCTCGCCCGGCGGCAGGATGCGCCAGTGCGGTTCGTGGCCATTGTCCCGCAGCGAAGTCTCGACGACATGGCCCCAGGCGGCGTGGACGTTCGCGTCGGTGATGACCGGCACGCCGCGCTTGCGCAGCCGGCCCCGGCAGTTGGGCGCGAGTTCGGCCAAGAGCCCGGCGCCGACGCGCACTTCATAGGGCCGCGAGGCGATGTCGACGGGGATCACAGCCATTGCGAAATTCCCTGGAGGACCTTGTTGATGGTCTGCATGTGAGGGCCGGGGCCGCTGGTCACATGGATCGGCGCCTGGCGGTAATGCTGCTCGCGCTCGGCGCGCAGGCGGGCGAGGATTTCGCGCGGGTTGCCGCCCTGCAGGAGGGGGCGGTTTTCCTTGCGGGCGGTGCGCTCGACAAGGGTGTCGAGTTCGCTGTCGAGCCAGACGGTGATCGCCTTGTCGAGGATCAGCGCGCGGGTTTCGGCATTGCAGAAGGCGCCCCCGCCGGTGGCGATGACGATGCGCGGCCGGGGGCTGGCCTCGCGCTCGGTCACGAGGCGGGCGATCACCCGCCGCTCGCCGTCGCGGAAGTAGTCTTCGCCGTAAGCCTCGAACATCTCGGGGATGGTCATCTGCGCCGAGCGCTCGATCTCGTCGTCGGCATCGACGAAGGGGCAGTCTAGCAGGGTGGCGAGGCGCTTGCCCACGCTGGACTTGCCGACGCCCATCATGCCCACGAGCACGATCGGGCGATCGATACGGCGGCCGAGCGCCGCAATTTCCTGCGCGGAAAACCGTGTCTGTTGAACGTCCATTGCCCGATCGCCTATAGTTGCGCTAGGTCGCAGCGCAAGCATCACAAAGTCGCCCCTTGCAGACGGGCATGGTGAAGGAAATCGAGTGACGACGACAATTCGCAGGCGCAGGCTTGCAGGAGCAATCGCCATCGCCGTACCGATCGCCGTGGTCGCCCTCGGGTTCGCCGCCTGGAACGACGCGGGCAAGCAGCCGGTCGAGGACCTGACCATCGAGGTGCCGCTGCCCAAGGAGGCTGCCCGATGAGGGCGGCCCACCTGCTTGCCGGTGCCGCACTGGCGATGACCTCGGTCTGGGCGGTGGCACAGGATGCGCCCGAATCGCTGCTTCCCAAGATGTTCGACGAGCCGGCGCCCGCGCCCTCGCGCACCGTCACGCCGCGTCCTACGCCGAGCCGGACTGCTACGCCCCGCCCCGCGGCTTCCGCCAGCGCCGCTCCCGGAGCGCCTCGCCCGGCGGCGACCGCGACGCCGGTGGTCCAGGCGATCCCGACCGGAGCCCCGCCGATTGCGCTGGACGCCGCCACGCTGGCGGCCGCGCAGGACGACGGCACGCTGCGGCGCATCCCCAGCCTCGAGGAACTCGAGCGCATGTCGCCCGAGGATTTCGAGGCGCTGCTGGGAGCCAAGGTGGTCATCGACATGCCGCCGCAGGCGCGCCGCTCGATCGCCGAGGCCGGGATTCTCGACGCGGAGGAAGGCGGGCTGGCGCAGGATTCGCTGGCGATCCAGAACGGCCGGCTGGTGCAGGTCGCGATTTCCGGCAACCGGGGCACGCTGGTCTCGCGCTGGGGGCACATTCTGCTGCGCCGCGCGCTGGCCTCGCGCCTGCAACCGCCCCGCGGGATGAGCGCGCAGGACTTCCTGGCGCTGCGCGTCTCGCTGCTGCTGCGCATGGGCGAGACCGACGCCGCGCGCGCCGTGCTGCAGGATATGGACATTGCCGACTACACTCCCGCCATCGGCGCGGTGGTGCTCGACGTCTATGCCAGGAACGCCGACTTCACCGGCATGTGCCCGGTCATGGCGACGCAGGGCTCGCTCCGCGCCGACCCGGCTTGGGGCGTGACGCGCACGATCTGCGATGCTTTCCGGGGCAACAGCACCGCCTCGATCTCGCGCCTGGAGCGTGATCGCAATCGCGGGACGATGGACCAGATCGACATGCTGCTCGCGCAGAAGTACGCGGGCGCTGCCGGCAAGTCGCGCCGCGCGGTGACGATCGAGTGGAACAAGGTCACTACGCTGGATCCGTGGCGCTACGGCCTCGCCATCGGCGTCGGGCTGGAGCCGCCGGCCTCGCTGATGAAGACGGCCGGGCCATCGTATGACTACGTCACCGCGCTGGCGCCGATGGTCGGCCTCGCCCGGCGCGCGGCGGCGGCGGACCGCGCGGCGGCGGCGGGCGTGCTGTCGAACGCGGCGATGGTCGATCTCTATTCGCAGATCTACGCCGACCCCGACGTCACCGGCGAGTGGCAGGACCGCGCCGAATCGCTGCGCGACGCCTATACGCAGGAGGACGCGGCAGCGCGGCTCACGGCGATGAAGTCTCTCTGGGATGCGACCGGTCCGGCGCGCTATGCGCGTCAGGTGCTGACCGCGGCGGCGGCCGCGCGCATGGCGCCGAGCGCCGACCTCGTCGACAGCGCGCCCGCGCTGATCGCCTCGATGCTGTCGGCCGGATACGACGCCAATGCGCTGCGCTGGTCGAGCGTGGTGAGCGCGGGATCGAAGGGCTGGGGCATGCTGGTTCTGGCCGCGCCGGGCCGGGTCAACGGCGTCGACCAGGGCGCGATCGACGACTATCTCAACGACGACGACAGCACGAGCAAGCGCCGATCGGCTTTCCTGGTGGCGGGCCTTGCGGGCCTGGGCCGGATCGACGACGGCGTGGCGCAGCGCATTTCCTCCGAGACCGGCTCGGGCATCGGCGGGGAGACCCGCTGGACCCAGGCGATCGACAGCGCGGCTCGGCGCGGCGATGCCGCCAGCGTGGTGCTGCTCGCCGGGTTCGGCATGCAGGGCGATGACTGGCAACGCATGACCCCCCGCTTCCTGTTCCACATCGTCTCTGCCCTGCGCGAGGTCGGCCTCGACGCCGAAGCGCGGATGATCGCTGCCGAAGCGGTGGCGCGGGTCTGAGGCGATGACGGCCGCGACGGCGAGCGACGACCTCGCCGAGCGTTTCCTCTCGATGCTGGCGGCCGAGCGCGGCGCGGCGGCGAACACGCTGGCGGCATATCGGCGCGATCTGGAAGCGGCGCGGCAGGTGCTCGGCGATGTCGCCGGGGCGGACGTGCAGGCGCTGGAAGGACTGGGCTCGGCGTGGAGCAGTCTTGCAGCTTCCAGCCTGGCGCGGAGGTGCTCGGCCTTGCGGCAGTTCTACGGTTTCCTGATCGACGAGGGACTGCGCGCCGACGATCCCTCCGGCGGACTTCCACGTCCGCGCACTCTCCGACCGCTCCCGCGTTTGCTCAGCCATGATGAGGTTGGACGCTTCCTCGCCTGCGCGGACGAGGAGGCTGCCGGCGAGAGGCCCGAGGCGGTGCGGCTGCTGGTGCTGCTCGAACTGCTCTATGGCTCGGGCCTGCGCGCGACCGAACTGGTCTCGTTGCCGCTGGCCTCGGTGCCCCGCGATGCGCCCTTCCTGCACGTGACGGGGAAGGGCGGGCAGCAGCGCATGGTGCCAGTCAGCACCCGTTCGCGCGCCGCGCTGTCGCGCTGGCTGGCCTTGCGCAAAGGCACATCGCGCTTCCTCTTCCCATCGAGCGGGGCGAGCGGGCACCTGACGCGGGTGCGGCTGTTCCAGCTGCTGCGCGAACTCGCGGCGCGGGCAGACATCGACCCCACGCGCGTTTCTCCGCATGTCCTGCGCCATGCCTTCGCGACGCACCTGCTCGAAGGCGGGGCGGACCTGCGCGTCCTGCAGATGCTGCTCGGCCATGCGGATGTCGCGACGACTCAAATCTACACGCATGTCGACGGCGCGCGGCTCGTCGCGTTGGTCAACTCGCGGCATCCGCTGGCGGGAGCGCAGAAGGCGCTATGAAGCGGAACAAGGCGGCTATCGCCTCGTTTTCGATATCGGAGCCGGGCCCGCGAGCAGACGCGGGCGACAACTTCACAGGGAAAGGGACGGACATGGCCAACACTCCGAAACGCGCGCTGCGCACGACTACAGCGATGGGCGCGCTCGGCTTGCTTGTCGCGATGCCCGGGCTGGTGGCAACGGCGCCGCTGGAAGCGCAGAGCGCCAAGGCGCCCAAGGTCTATGCGATCAGCCCGACCGACAAGGCGGAGGGCGCCAAGGCTCACCCCGAACTGCTGTCCGAATTCGGCGGCGCGGTGACCGGTGCGCAGGCCAGCTACGTCGAGCAGGTGGGCAAAAAGATCGCGGTACAGTCCGGCCTTTCGAACGCGACGGGCGATTTCACCGTGACGCTGCTGAACTCCCCGGTGAACAACGCCTTCGCGATTCCTGGCGGCTATGTCTACGTGACGCGGCAGCTTACCGCGCTGATGAACAACGAAGCGGAACTGGCCGGCGTGCTCGGTCACGAGGTCGGCCACGTCGCCGCGCGCCACTCGGCTCAGCGGCAGAAGGCGGCGCAGCGAAACCAGATCATCGGCGTACTGGGCTCGATTCTCTCGGGCGCGGTGCTGGGCGACAACGCCTTCGGGCAATTCGGGCAAAAGCTGTTCTCGCAAGGCTCGCAGCTGTTGACGTTGAAGTTCTCGCGCTCGCAGGAACTGCAAGCGGACCAGCTCGGGATCACCTACCTCAAGCGCGCCGGCTACGACCCGCGCGCGATGTCGACCGTGCTGGAAAGCCTCGCCCGGCAGAACGCGCTGGAAGCGCAGCTGAGCGGTGGCGGCAATCAGACGCCGGAATGGGCATCGACACACCCCGACCCCGCCTCCCGAGTGCGGACGGCACTGACTTACGCCGGGAACGGTTCGACGGGCGCCACGAACCGCGACGCCTTCCTCACGCGCATCGACGGGCTGGTCTATGGCGACGATCCCAAGCAGGGCATCGTCGAGGGCCGCAAGTTCACGCACCCTGTCCTGCGTTTTGCCTTCGACGCGCCCGACGGATTCTTCATGGTCAACGGGACCAGCGCCGTCTCGATCAGCGGCTCATCCGGGAAAGCGCAATTCTCGGGCGGGAAACTGAACGGCAGCCTCGATTCGTACATCAACACCGTCTTCGGGACTCTGACCGAATCGGGGCAGGCGCGAATCACGCCGTCGAGCATCGAAAAAACGACTGTGAATGGCATTCCCGCCGCTTACGGCGTGGCCCGCGTCCAGAATTCGAGCGGCACGATAGACGTCGTAGTGTTCGCCTACGACTTCGGCAATGGCCAGGCCTACCACTTCATGACGCTGGCGCAGGCAGGCGGAGCAGAGGTGTTCACGCCGATGTTCCGCTCGCTACGCCGCATATCGGCGGCCGACGCTGGCTCCGTGAGGCCCCGCCTGCTCGATGTCGTGACTGTAAAGGCGGGCGACACTGTGCAGTCGCTTGCGGCGAAGATGGCCTACAGTGACGCGAAGGTAGACCGCTTCCTGGTGCTCAACGGCCTGCAGGCGAACTCTCCACTGATGCCCGGCCAGAAGGTGAAGATCGTCACGTACTGAAATCGCGGGTCTTCCGGGCGTTTCCATCGCCTGAGCGCGAAACGAAAAGGGCGGCAGGTTTCCCTGCCGCCCTTCCGAAACTTCAGTATCGAAGCCCAGTTATTAAGCTGCGCCGACGCCCTGCGACATCTTCGACGAAGTCTTGTTGAAGGTCGACATCAGCTGCGAGCCCATGCCCTGCATGGCGGCGATGGCAGCAACTGCGATCAGAGCGGCGATCAGGCCGTATTCGATGGCGGTTGCGCCCTTTTCATTGCGGCGCAGCTTGGCGAGAAACTTCATGAATAATCTCCTGGAGTAAGCAGTCTAGTGTACCCGGTCCGCCTCGCTTCAGTCTCTCTTCTGCGCCTTGGACAAGTTGTTCTATACGTTGCAATCGTTGATAAAAGTTTAAGCCTGTTTCGCTTCAGTGCCCGGTGATGGCGGCGGCCGATTTGGACGAGATCGTCGTCCACATGGTTAACGTCTCTCCCGCCAGCGCCTGCAGAGCGAGGTGCATGAGCAGGACGATGAAGGCGAGGATCAGGCCATATTCGAGGGACGACGTGCCGTGCTCGCTGCGCATAATCTTCAAAAGGAGGCGAAGCGGCCGCATTTTCACCGTATGGTTATTCCGAAAGAGGGCTCCGGATCGCACCGGGGCGTTAAAGTGCGTTTAAGCCCGGAGGCTTGCCTGGAAAAAATCCCGACACCGATGCTGGTCGTTGCCGCCGCGCTGATAGACCGCACCGGCGGCGTGCTTATGCAGCAGCGCCGTTTCGGGGGCGTACACGGCGGCCTATGGGAATTTCCGGGCGGCAAGGTCGAACCTGGCGAAGATCCTGAGGATGCGGTGGTCCGTGAACTCGCGGAGGAACTGGGCATCACGTTGTCGCGGGAGTTTCTCGAGCCGGTCGGGTTCGCCAGCGGTCGCACGGCGCCTCCGGAGCATGGCGGGAAGGGCCCGGCGCGCCCGCTCGTCATTCTCCTGTACGCCTGCCGGGAGTGGAGGGGAACGGCCAGCGCGCTCGAGGCGGCGGCGATCGACTGGCTGCGCCCCGAGGCGATCGAAGATCTGGCGATGCCGCCGCTCGATTATCCGCTGGCCCGGGCGATCTGCCGCTACCTTTCAGGGCCGGAAAGCAAATTCCTTTCGAAGGAGGCGATATAGGCGTTGACCGCCTTCGATTCCCTTCCTAAAGGGCCACCTCCAACGCGCCCGTAGCTCAGCTGGATAGAGCATCAGACTACGAATCTGAGGGTCGGACGTTCGAATCGTTCCGGGCGCACCACCATCCTTTCGGGGTTGGCGGTGTAGTTGGTTATAGTGATGGCATGTGCGCCCGTAGCTCAGCTGGATAGAGCATCAGACTACGAATCTGAGGGTCGGACGTTCGAATCGTTCCGGGCGCACCATCACCCAAGAAAAACCCCGCCGTTGGCGGGGTTTTTTCGTTTCAGGCCCTGAGGCGTCATTCCGGCCCGGGTCTGGAGAAGCCTCGTGAGAGGCCGTGGTACAGCTTTTCCCGGCAGACCAGCGTGCTCACGGCGTCGGCGATGATCGCGGCGAGGAACAGCGGCACGATCATACCGCGGCTGGCGGTGGTTTCCATGAGGATGATGACGGCGGTCAGCGGCGCGCGCACGACGCCCACGAAATAGCCCGTCATGCCCAGCAAGATCACGGCGGGCATCGGGTCGTCGGGGAAGACGTAGGACAGCAGCTGCCCGAAGCCCGCACCTACCGACAGCAACGGCGCGAAGATGCCGCCGGGCGCGCCGCAGACGGCCGTGGCGGCGGTGGCGAGGAACTTTGCTGGGCCGAACCACGGGGACACGCCCTGGTGCCCCTCGATCATGGCACGGGTGCTTTCATAGCCGGTGCCCCAGGTGGAACCACCGGTGACGACCCCCAGGATCGCGACGACGAAGCCGCAGGCGACCGCGATCATCACCGGCCGCTTGCGGATGATGAGGAACCAGGGATGCGGGCTGCGTGCGAAGGCGAGAAGCGTGCGCGAGAACAGTCCGCCCAGCACACCGCCGAAGATGCCGGCGATCGGCGCGACCACCACCACAGAGCCGAGCTTCAGCGTCTGGTGCATCGCTCGAAGTAGACGTAATCGCCCGCAATGCCGAGGCTCACGAGGCCCGACACGACGACGGCGAACATGACGAGCACAGCCACGCGCTGCTCGAAGGCGGCGGCGAGTTCCTCGATCGCGAAGGCCACCCCCGCCAGCGGGGTGTTGAAAGCGGCGGCGACCCCGGCGGCGCCGCCCGCGATGAGCACGCCGGCGGTGACGGGCACCCGCAGCAGGCGGTGGAGCGCGACCATTATCGCGGCGCTGACTTGCACCGTAGGTCCCTCGCGGCCCACAGAGCCTCCTCCCAGCAGCATGGTCACGGTGAGCAGCAGTTTGGCTCCCGCGGTCTTCATGGAAAGCATCGGAGTGCGGGCCAGGTCAAGGTCCTGTCCTGCCGCCATGACCTGCGGGATACCCGAGCCGCGCGCGGCCGGAACCCAGCGCTGGGTGATCAGGACGACGGCGCCGAAGATCGCCGGAGTAAGGGCGAGCGGGGCATAAGGATGGGCCCGGATCAATTGCTGGAATATCTCCTGCGCCGTATCGCCGGCCCAGGCGAAGGCCATCGCGACGAGGCCGAGCAGGACCGCACCAATGCCCGTCGCGGCGCGGCGCCGGGCGAGGCCGATCGAGGTATCTATGCCGGGGACGGCCCGGAATAAGGTTCTGGCGCGCTCGGCGAGGGTCAAGGCGGGTTTCGCTTGGGGCAGCGACGCGGCAGGGCGCGTCCGGGACGGGCTCGCGCCTGCATTGGGCCACCAGGGCAGGGCATTGCAAGGGCCTTGCCCGCCGGATTCTCGGTGCAGCCACACGAAAGGGGGCCGGAAAGCGACTGGTGTCGCGTTCCGGCCCCGATCGTTCCTACCCCCGAAAGGGCGGGAAAGTCTGCGTGCTTACTGCTCGGTGCCGTCGGTCGCGGCGGCGGTGCCGGTAGCAGCCGCACCGGCATCGGCGCTGGCCTGAGCGGAGCCGGCGGCCTGGGTCGCCTTGGCGAAGTCGGCAGCGGTCATGCCGAGGGCAAGCGAGCCGTCGGCGGCAAGGCCGAGGTAGGACTTCTTGAGCGCGGCAGCCGAACCGTTGCTCAGGGCCACGGTCACGTCATCGCCGGCAACCTTGCTGACGGTGCCGATGACGACACCGTCGCTGCTCTTGATCGGAGCGTCGGCCACGATGGCGGCGTCTTTTGCGGCGGTGTTCTCGGCCTTTGCGCCGTTCACGGCGGCTTCGAGCTGCGCCTTGTTCATGCCGATCGTCAGGCCCTTTTCACGGCTGACGAAAGCGCTCTTGGGCAGGCCCGCACGGGCGGTGCCGGTGGAAACGGTGACGATGTCGCCCTGTACTGATTCGACGGAGCCGACTTCGCCGCCTTCGGCGTCGAAAACCTTGGCGCCTACGTTGAGAGTGGCGGGCGCCG
>NZ_AKKE01000038.1 GCF_000281975.1 Novosphingobium sp. AP12
GCGGGCCGCCGCTTCTGCTCGCTGACCCTGGGCAACGACACCGACCGGCCGATGACCGTGCAGATCCGCGCCTTCGCGTGGGTCCGTGACGAGACCGGCGCCGACATCATCGAGCCCGATCACCGCTTCATCGTGAACCCCTCGATCGCCACGATCGCGCCGGGGACGACCCGCCTGATGCGCTGCAGCCTGCCGGCCGGGGACCCCGCCGTGCAGGCCGAGGAGCAGTGGCGCCTGATCGTCGACCAGCTTCCCGACCCCGATTTCGTCGCCGCGCCCGGCACCGTGCAGACGCTGCTGCGCATCTCGCTCCCGGTGTTCCGGGTCGGCGACAAGGCCGCCCCGCTTCTTACCGCGAGAGTGGGCCAGAAATCGCTGCGCCTCGCCAACACCGGCACGCGGCATATCAAGGCGCTCTCCGTCACGCTGCGCGGCCCTGACGGCGATGCCGTGACTGCCGAGCATGCGTTCTACCTTCTCGCAGGCGGCGCGCAGGTCGTACCGCTCGAGCGCCTGCCGCGCGGCGGCGTCTCCACCGTGCATGTGCGGGCCGAGGAGGGCGAGTTCGACATCGCTCTCGCTCCCGTGAAGTAATGGGCCCGGCCATTGCCGATCGTCCTTCGCCGCGTGACGGCAGCCCTCGCGGCCGTTCTGGTCCTGCCCTCGAGCCTCGTGCCAGGCGGGGAAAGCGCGTGGGCGCAGGAAGCGGCGAACGATAGCGCGGCGGACGAGATGCCGGTCGGCGTCGTCGTCAATGGACAGGCCATCGCCGATCCCGCCCTGCTGCGGATGCGGGCTGGGCGCATCCTCGCGCGGCGCAGCGACCTCGAGGCTTGGGGTCTCACCGCCAAGTCCGTCACTGCCGAAGAACTGGTTCAGGGTGAGAGCTACGTCGCGCTCGACCGCGTGAAGGGCCTTGTCGCGAAGCTCGACGCCGATGGCGGCACTCTGCATGTCCAGGCCGATGCCGCGCTGTTCCCTCGCCTCACCATCGATCCCGGCCGCAGCATCGTGCCGATCGCGGCTGCCGTGCCGGCGCAGTTCGTCGACTACGACCTGACGCTGTCCGACTGGAACGGAATGGCGCAACTGACCGGCCTCGTGGATGCGGGCTTCTCGGGCGGCTGGGGCGTCGCCTCCTCCAGCTTTCTCGTCGACACGACGGCCGGGCGGCCGGGCGGCAATGTCGTGCGCCTCGACACCAGCCTGCGCCGCGATTTGCCGGACAAGCGCATGCGGCTGGTGCTGGGCGACGCGGTGGGCAGCGGCGCGCCATGGAGCCGCCCGGTGCGCTACGGCGGCGTGTTCCTCGGCACCGATTTCTCGCTCGACCCTCAGGCTATCAACTTCCCGCTGCCGACGATTTCGGGCAGCGCGCTCACGCCTTCGACGGTCGAACTGCTGTCCGAATCCTCGCGCCGCTCGCTCGACGTGGGGCCAGGCGCGTTCGACCTCTCGCTCCAGCCGCGCCTCACCGGGGCCGGGCAGGTGACGATGAGCGTCCGCGACCTTGCCGGCAATACGCGCCAGGTGACGCGCAGCTTCTACGCCAGCCCCAACCTGCTGCGCCCCGGGCTCACGGAATTCGCGGTCGAGGCGGGTGCGCTGCGGCGCGATTTCGGGTTCGACAACTTCGGCTACGGCCCGCTGTTCGCCGCCGCCGGTCTGCGGCGGGGCATCACCAACACGCTGACGTTGGAAGGCCGGGTCGAGGTCAGCGGCGCGACGCGCATGGCCGGGCTCGGCGGCGCCATGGTAGTCGGGCCGATCGGCGAGTTCTCGGTCTCCGGCGCGGTCTCGCAAGGGGCTGCGGGCACCGGCACGCTAGTGCGCGCATCGGCGCAGCGGATCACGCCGGTCTACACGCTCAGCGCGAGCTACGAGCGCGCCGATGCGCGGTTCCGGCAGGTCGGCGAAAGCCGGTTCAACGGCGGCGGGCGCCGCGAACTGGTCGTGGCGGGCGGCCTTTCGCTCGGCTCGCTCGGCAGCATCAACGCCAGCTATGCGCGGCTGCGGCAGGGCGTGGGCGGGGAGGCGCCGAGCCGGTTCGACCTCGCCTCGGCCTATTATTCGACCAACCTTCGCGGCGGATACCTGTCGGTGGGCGTCCAGTACACCGGGCGCCTTGCGCAGGACCGCTACACAGCCCGCGCCGAACGGAGCAGTCGCAGCGTCGGCCTGTTCGGCTCGCTGACGGTTCCGCTGGGCCCGCGTCGCCACGTCAGCGTGATCGCCGACCAGGGCCGCGCCGCCGTGACTTTCGACCAGAACGTACCTGAGGACAGCGGCCTTGGCATGCGCGCACTCGCTGGCGTCGACCATGGCTCGGCATGGCTGGAGGGCGGGCTCGCCTACCGCACCGCCGTCGGCGATGTCCGCATCGACGCGGCGCAGCGGCAGGGGCGGCAGGGCGTGCAGCTCAACGCTCGCGGCGGGCTGTTGCGGATCGACGGCGCACTGATGGCGACGCAGCACATCGACGACGGCTTCGCGCTCGTGGACGTGGCGAGCGACACGCCGGTCACCGTCATGGTCGAGAACCGCCCGAAGCCGCGCAAGGCCGGCGAGGGGCGGCGCGTCATCGTCACCGGGCTGCAGCCCTATGCCGAGAACCACATCGCGGTCGATGCTTCCGACCTGTCGATCGAGGCGGGGCTGGACGCGCAGGCGCAGGTCGTCGCACCCGGCTGGCGGCAGGCGGTGCGCGTGGCCTTCGGCAGCGCCGGGCGGCAGGGCGCGCGCCTGCGCCTCGTCGACGGGCACGGCGATCCGGTCCAGACCGGATCGACCTTCGCTTGGACCGGTGGGTCGGGCATCGTAGGCTACGACGGCGAAATCTGGCTCGACGATTATGCCGGCGGCGGTGCTGTCCTTCGCGTCTCCGGCGCGAACGGCGCCTGCCGCGTGGTGGTGCCGCTCCTGACGGGAGAGGACCGCCTGACCGCTACGACACCGGTTGCCTGCGTGTCCGAGAACGAATGGGTCATGGGGAACAGGGCTCCGCCCGGAATCGCCCTCGCCGAGAAGGACATGGTCCCATGAACCCCACAGCTTTCGTCCGTACCGCCCTGGCTCTGGGCACCTTGGCGGGCGGGCTGGTGCCGCCTGCGCCGGCTTCGGCGGCGGGGTGCATCGTGTGCATCTGCACCGTCTCAACCACCCCGCTTTCATTCGGCACCTACAATCCGGGCAGCGCCGCGCCGACCACGGCGACGGCGACGGTCAATGCGAACTGCATTTCGGTCAGCGTGCCGATGCAGGCGACGGTGGACCTCAGCCTCAGCGCCGGCACCTCGGGCAATGCGGCGGCGCGGCAGATGGCGAGCGGCGCAGCGCGACTGGACTACAATATCTATCAGGACAGCGGCTACAGCACCGTCTGGGGCAACGGCAGCAATGGCGGCCAGCTGCAGTCGATGACGATAAACAACTTGCTCAGCTTCAGTGCGACGAAGACCGCCTACGGCCGGATTCCCGCGCGCAGTTTCCCGAAGTCGGGCGCCTATACGGATTCGATCGTGGTGACCTTCACGTTCTAAAGGTCGCGGCTTGCCGCCGACCGTACCTTGCGCCAAACCGCTGGGGCATGGCCGATACCAAACCCAAGCCTCGAGCCCCGCGCCCGCCCGGCAAGCCGACCATCGCGCGCATCCGGATCGCAGCGCGCCAGGTTTTTTATACCAAGGGCTTCTTTCCGGCCTCGGTCGAGGAGATCGCCGCCGAGGCCGGGGTCAGCCGCGCCACGGTCTATCTCTATTACCGCAGCAAGGACGAGATGCTGCTCGACCTGATGCGGCAGGACCTCGCCTACCAGCTGGAGATCTACGCCGAACTGGTCACGCTCAAGCGAGTGAGCCTGGCAGGCGTGCGCAAGTGGCTGGTGCGCCTGCGCGGCGAGCAGGACGAGCGGCGCAATTCGCTCAACCTGTTCTGGGCCGGCGCCAACCTCCAGACCAATGCGCTGGACCCGGTCTATCGTCACCACGACAACATTATCGCGACGCTGGGCCGGCGTTTCCCCGGCTTCGACATCGATGCCCTGCCGCGCGGGCAGAAGGAGGCGCAGCGCACGCGGTGCTACATGATGCTGTTCATGATCGAGGGCACCACGGTGCAGATCAACGAGGGCGGGCCAGGCCCCAGCGTCAGCGCGGCGCTGGACCAGCTGGCGCGCACGCTGGTCCATTTCCTGGGTCAGGGCGAAGTCATGACCTCGCCGCCGATTTGATCAGAAGATCGGCCAGGCCTTCCACACGCTGAACAGGCTCGTCGCGATCAGCACGATCGACACCGCCACCAGCAGCGTGCGCGGCTTGATGCGCTTGGCGAACAGCGCGCCGAAGGGCGCCGCGACAACCCCGCCGATGATCAGGCCGACCGTCGCCATCGTGAAGGCGGACAGGCCGATGGTGGCGATGAAGGCGGTCGAGATCGAGGCGGTCAGCAGGAACTCGGCGGTATTGACGGTGCCGATGGTTTTCGCCGGCTCACCGCCCTGCACCAGCAGGTTCGAGGTCACGACCGGCCCCCAGCCGCCGCCGCCTGCCGCGTCGAGGAAGCCGCCCGCAAGCGCGAGTGGGGCGGTGAAGCGGGGGTCCTCGAAGCTAGGCTTGCGCATCCGCAGCGCGCGAATGAACAGGTATATCCCGATGCCGGTGAGGTAGAGCATGACGAAGGGCTTGGCGACCGAGGCGTCGATGCTGGACAAGACGTAGGCGCCGGTCACGCCGCCGACGATGCCGGCGGGTACCAGGCGCCAGAACAGGCCCCAGGTCACGTTGCGGTGCCAGATGTGGCTCAGCCCGGAAGTGCCGGTGGTGAACAGCTCGACCAGATGGACGCTGGCGGAGGCAGCCGCCGGGGCCACGCCCACCACGCTCACCAGCAGCGTCTGCGTGATGACGCCGAAGGCCATGCCCAACGCTCCGTCGACGATCTGCGCGGCAAAGCCAATGGCGATGAAGGGCGCGATGTCGGCGAAGGCCGGCAGCGAATCGAGCATTGATAATCCTCCCGGGGTGGGGTTGGAGCAGATCGATGGCGATCGGGCGGGGGCCACATCGCGCAGGAACGCGATTGGCCGTTATCGGCGTCGCTCGCAAGGGCATAGCAGGCGGGTGCGTCCCGGCGATGAAAGGGGACGCATCCGGTGGGCCGGCGTTACCGACGGCTGCGCCGGCTGGCGAGCGGCGTGGAAAGGACGCTCAGTTGCCGAAGCGGCGGCGTTCCGTGACGTCGACCTGCATCAGCTTGCCGTCGTGGACGGTCAGCTGGATCACGCCGAAGCGCAGGCGCTGCAGCGCCTCGATCACATGCTGGACGCCGTCGTTCAGCAGCGGATGTTCGCTGGCGGGTACATCGTCGGGCTTGGCAATTCGCATGCGCATCTCCTCTCGCATCGCGGGGGCAGCCGTCCCCCGCTGGATCATGCGCCTTTCGTATTCTCAATCTATTAAGTTGACAATAGGGTCGGCGACGTAGCTTTGCTTTCAGGGGCGAAAGCAGCCGGTCGAAGCGCTCAGGCTTCCACGTCGTCGGTCGCCTCGAGGCCCTCGGCCGCGGGGACTAGTTCGATGGCGTCTGAGAGCCGCACGCCGTCGAGCAGCGTCGCGGTGGCATCGCGCACCTGCAGCATCAAGGCGCGGGTGCGGCAGTCCTTTTCCTCGACGCAGTTCTTGCATGTCTCGTGCGCGAACCGGCTGGCACAGGGGACGAGCGCGAGTGACCCCCGCATGACGCGGATGAGGTCGCCGTAAGTGATGTCGATCGGAGGAACGCCGAGCCAGTAGCCGCCGTCCTTGCCGCGCTGCGAGGCGACGATGCCGAAGCGCGACAGCTCGGACAGGATGACGGTCAGGAACTTCGCCGGAATATTCTGCGTCTCGGCGATGTCAGTCAGCGGGATCGGGCCCTGGCCGTGCTTGTCCGCGAGGTGCTGCATGGCCCGGATCGCATAACGGGTTTTCTGCGAAAGCATGGCGGCAATTCTCGCGAGGACTTGGTCGGCCCACTTGCTCCGGTTCGGGCGGCGGCGTCAACCCGTCTTGCCCCAAGCGCATGCCGCAGCAGGGCGACAACGGTGGATTACCGGTCCAACGCCGCCGCCCGCAGGCTGGTCCAAGCCAGCTTGTCTCAAGCCACCTGGTAGATGCTTTCCACATTGGCCGCATTGGCGGGGACGCCCGGCTTCTCGGTTCCCGCGATGGTGGTGCGGTGCATGACGCGGCCTTCGTCGGTGTAGGGGACCACGCGGTGCATCAGGCCCTGGTTGTTCCAGATGACGAGATCGCCCGGCTGCCACTTGTGCGTGTAGACGAAATCGGGCTGCGCGGCCCATTGCTGGAGGCGGGCAAGCAGTGCGCGGCCATGGGCACCGGGCATGCCCACGATGCCGTCGGCGTGAGTGCCCAGCAGCAGTGACTTGCGGCCGTCCTCGTGAGTCCAGACCAAGGGCTGCTCCATCACCGCCGCCATCGCCTTGTAGCGCGCGCGGCGTTCCTCGCTGGGATGGCCGTGGACCGGGCGCACCGCCGCCTCGACGCAGTGGATGACCCTGAGGTTCTCGTATTCCCGCTTGTCCTCCTCGGGCAGCAGGTCCCACGCCGCGTAGAGGTTGGCGAACTCGGTCGCCCCGCCGCTGTCCGACAGCTTGCGCGCCGAAAGCACCGTCGCCTTGGGGAGCGGCTGGTCGATGGTGATGCCGTCGATGTGCCAGAAGAACGTGCCCAGCACGTAGTCCGGCTCGGAGTTCAGCTTGCGGTCGAGGGTGATCTTGTAGACGTCGGCGGTATCGGCATCCGAACCGGGCACCTGCCGGGTGAAGTTCACGCGCTCGCCCAACCGGTCGGTGAAGGCGAGCTGGAGCTGGTCGGACACCGCGATCTGCGGGAACACCAGCACCCCGCGCGTCTCCAGTTCGCGCCGCACGGTCTCGATCGTCTCGTCGTCGAGCAGGTGGTCGTGAGATACGCGGACGATGCCGCCGATATGCGGCTTTACGGGTTCTACGGTTATGGACACCGGGTTTCTCCTCTCCAGACGGCGCCCCTTTATCGGGGCTTGGCCGACGTACGGGCGCTATGCTGTACATGTGTACAGTGCGCTTCCATGCGCGGGTTGTCCATCGGGAAAGGAGGGCTACTGTTCCTCGTCCGGTGGCCAGTACCAGCCATGCGTCTCGACCATGATCGAGGGAACCGGATTGCCGCGCGAATCCCTGGAAGGGCGGAAACGGAAGCGCTCGGTGATGAGCCGGCACGTCGTCGCGTCGAGCGAGGATCGGCCGCTGGAGACGAGGATGCGGCAGTCGCTCACCCGGCCGTCGACGCCGATGCGGTATTGCAGTTTGAGCTCGCCGCCGGTCTTCTGCTCACGCAGGTCGGGAGGGAGGTCGGAGAAATGCAGGCGGCCCTTGATCTGCCGCGGCCGGGTGACGGCGTCACCATAGCCGTCGCCGTCACCGTTGCCGCCGCCCCCGTCGCCGTCCCCCACACCGCCCGCGCCCTGCCCGGGGCCGATGTGGTCGGAGGCGCCGCTCTGCGCGGCCGAGCCGGTTCCGGCGCGCGGTGCGGTTACGACCGGAGGCGGCACGATCAGCGGCGGCAGGCGAGGGGGCGGGGCAACGATCTGCGTCGCCTTGTTGCGGAGATTGGGAGGCGAGGGGCGGCCTTTCGCTGCGGTCGAATCCGCCTTGGCAGGAATTTCGCGAGGGCGAGGCTCCTCCGGCGGATCGCGCAGCGGCAGGATCGCGGCGAGCGCCTGTCGCCGTTCCTGCGGCGTCATCCGCGCGGCAAGACCCGCCACCAGCGCGGCGATGCCCGCCGCCACGATTAGCAGCGAGGCGAGCGCCGAAAGCGCGCGGGTCCGGGCGGACGTATACACCTTGTCGCGTCTCCTTGGGTGCAACAACCCGGGACACGCGCCGATGGTTTCGTGCCTAGCGGCCGAACAATCGCCCGAGCCAGGCGAGGACGCGCTTGAAGAGGGAAGGCGGGGGCAAGTTCTCGACCGAAGGCGTGCCCGCCTGCACCTCGATCCGGTCACGCAGCTCCTCCGCGAAGCCGCGCGCGAAACGGGGAAGGACCGGAGCGCCCATCGCCTCCCACATCGGCGCCATCGGCCCGGAGCCGCGCACCTGGACGGCAAGGGTGACTTCGGTGCGCCCCATGTCATCCCCATGTGCGCGGTAGGAACCTGATCCCTCGACCGGGTCGCCCTGCAGCTTGAAGGCGAAATCGACCTCGTGCGGCCCCGCCCAGCGCTCGACCTGGACCGCGACTTTCACCGTGCGCACCAGGCCCCCGACTCCGATCTTCAGCACCCAGAGGGAGTTGTCCTCGTCGGCAATCTCGCAGGACTGGTAGCCCGGCATGATCTGCGCCCAGCGCTCGACGTCGCGGGCATAGTCCCAGGTCAGGGCCAGCGGCGCGGCGATGGTGACCGTCTGCGACGTCTCGATCACAGGCCGATCCGCTCCACCTCTTTGGCCAGCAGATCGCTGGGTTTCCCCGCGGCATGCTGCGCCGCCAGCCAGCCGTAAGTCATGCCGCGAGCGTTCGAGATACCGGACTGCATCACCGCCCCCGTCTCCATGCGCGCCTGCGAATTACCGGCGACGTAGAGACCCGGGATCGGCTGGTCGTTCCAGTCGAGCGCCTGCCCGTGCATGTCGGTCATGATGCCCGAGGAACTGATCGCGGTGCCTCCCATCCGGTCGAGCCGGACGGCGTAGAACGGGCCCTTCTCCAGCGGCCCCAGCACCGGACAGGGCTGGTGGAAGGGATCGCCGCACATCCAGGTGCTCCACGGATGGGTGCCGCGCCCGAACTCGGGGTCGATACCCTTGGCGGCATTGGCGTTGAAGGTGCTGACGGTCTGCTCCAGCCCGTCCGCATCGACGCCGATCTTCAGGGCCAGTTCGCGGATCGTGCCCGCCTGTTCGCCCAGGCCCTCGGGCCAGTCGGAGCCGGGCATGATCGAGCCGAAAGGATATTTCTCCCGCACCTGGCTGTCGATCACGGCCCAGCACGGGAAGTTCGGATGCGTCTGGTTGGCGCCGTCGATATGGTCGATGGTGTAGTAGAAGCTGCGGTAGAACGCCTCGTTTCCGAAGCGCTTGCCGGCACGGTTGACGACGATCGTGTGCGGCTGGCCGATCACCGGCAGCGCGCTGTTCCACAAGGGGCGTCCGTCCTCGCCCTCCATGCCGGGTATGGTGAAGCCCAGCGAAGTGATGTCGGGCACCCGCGCAATGCGCGCGCCGAGCGGCCCGGTGAGGCGGAAATTGGCCCCGTCCACGGTCGAGAACACCATCGAGCCCAGCTCCAACTGCTGGCCAAGCGTCTTATTGTAGTCCTGGTTACGCTCGTAGCTGGACACCGCGACGAGCACCCCCTTGCGCGCCTTGACGAATACGTCACGCCCTTCGTGGACTGCCCGCACGCCGACCACGCGAGTACCGTCGCAGATCAGTTCCTCGACCCCGCAGTCGGTCATGAGCGTCACGCCCCGGTCAAGCGCGCCCTTGACGAAATAGGCGGCGAGGCCCGGCCCGAGGCAACGCTCGTCGGCGGTGAGCCGCTCGGCCATCCTGCCGAAATCCCACTTTGTTATGTTGGCGGTCCCGCCCGCGCCGAACATGTCCTTGTGGGTGAGGCCATAAGGCATCTGCGGCGAGATGCGCGTTTTTTCCCGCCATTCACCCAGGGTTTCGGCTGGGAAGGGCACGACCTCGAGCATCCGCCCCTCGGCGACCGAATCGTTGCTGTGGCCGTAATAGTAGTCAGGGCAGTCGCGGATGACTTCCATCCGGAGGCCGATGCGGTCCTCGAAGTACCGCAGGGCCTCGCGCGCGTGGACGACCTTGTTGAGTACCGCGAGGTCGGCGCCGTAGCCCATCGAAAGCCGCCGGAGGTAGCGGAACCCGCTCTCGGCGCTGTCCTCGATGCCGAGATCGGCGGCATGGTGATTTCCGGCAACCCAGACCTCGCCCATCGACAGCGCGGTGACCCCGCCGACCTGCGACGCTTTTTCGAGGACGATGGCCTCCAGGCCCTGTTCGCGCGCGGTAATTGCGGCGGAAAGGCCAGCGATTCCGGAGCCTACCGAGATGAAATCGGTTTCGATATCCCAGGCCGGTGGCACGTTAACGAGCATGTGGGCATCCTCTCCAGGTCGTCCTCGCGCACCGGGCTCGGCGCGGCCAGGGCAGGCGCTCGCCGATCTTCGCCGGGAATCGCGCTGCCGGGAGAGGTGTAATTAGTCACCTAAACCGTTTCAACACTTATGTGCTATCTGCGGAGGCATGGATGACCATCCGTCGTGCTTTGCCACCGTAAAGCACCCTGAATGTTTCATTCTCCGCCGCAGCGTAACACGCGCAGGGCATCGGGCGATTCCGGCGAGTGTCCCTGTAATTGCGCGGGAATGGATGCATCTTTGGCGGATTCAATACGACGAGCCGATTTCGGACCATACGGAACCTTGACGCAGGAGCGCCGTTTACTCGATCAACAAGAACATCTTGGAGACGGCACAATGACCCTTCTTCTCATCCTTCTGGTCGGTGGCATCATCGGCTGGCTCGCATCGATCCTCATGCGCACCGATGCGCAGCAGGGTATCTTCCTCAATATCGTCGTCGGCGTCGTCGGCGCTCTGGTCGCAGGCTTCATCATCACGCCGCTGATCGGCGGCGCCCCCATTACGAGCGGTTCGTTCGACATCATGTCGCTCTTCGCTTCGTTCCTGGGTGCGGTCGTGCTGCTGGCGATCGTCAACCTCTTCCGTCGCGGCTCGGTTCGTTAAACCGCGCGGCCGGGGCCCGGTGACGGGCCCCGCGAGGCGGGCGGCGCGCCCTCCTGAAAGAACTCGCGCCTAAACGACAACAGGGAAAAGGATTTCTCGCCATGAAAGCCACCACCATGCCCCGCCTCGCCATGATCGCTGTCGCTGCCGCCTCGCTGGGCCTCGCGGCCTGCAACGATCCGGCGGACGACGCTACCGAGAAGGCAGCCGATGCCGTCGAGGCTCAGTCTGATGCCGCCTCCGACGCCCTCGAACAGCGCGCCGACATGACCAGCGGCACTCCTTCGGAGGCTCTGGAAAACCAGGCTGACGCAGTCGAGAAGGCCGGTGAGGCCAAGGCCGATGCGCTCGAGAACAAGGCAGACAAGATCGAAGACCAGCACTGACGGCCGGGCCAACGGCCGCGTTAAATTGGTCTGACTGACCGGCGCCCTCCCCCCTTGCAGGGTAGTCGGCGGTCGAGGGAGAGGATGGCGGCAACCCCGCCATCCTTTTTCGTTTAGGCTTTCGGTCAAGCGCGATCGGCAACATGGGAGCGGCCATGTCGGTGAAAATTGCGCCACAAAATCAAAATGCCGCCAATGCACGCTTGAATTGTTGCGCTGCACGATCGAAATAGGCGCCCATGTCCTACGGGGCGGCCGAGGTCATGAACCCGGTTGCCGCAGCCCAGCTTTCGATAACCTGAAACAGGAACCATGCCATGACCATTGCCCTGATGCCGCTGCCCTACGCGCAGGACGCGCTCGAACCCCACATCTCCGCCAAGACGCTGGAAATCCATCACGGCGCACACCACAAGACCTACGTCGACAAGCTCAACGCCGCGATCGCCGGCACTGAGAACGAAGGCAAGTCGGTCGAAGAGATCGCCAAGTCGGCTTCGGGCCCGCTGTTCAACAACTCGGCGCAGACCTGGAACCACGGCTTCTACTGGTACTCGCTGAGCCCTGAGAAGACCGCGCCGAGCGAGAGCCTCGCCGCTGCCATCACCAACGACTTCGGTTCGATGGACGCGCTGCTCGAAGCGCTCTCGAACGAGGCGATCAACCACTTCTCCAACGGCTGGGCCTGGCTCGTCGTCGAGGACGGCAAGCTCAAGGTCATCTCGACCCATGACGCCGACAGCGCACTCGTCAAGAACGTGACCCCGCTGCTCACCGTCGACGTGTGGGAGCACGCCTACTACATCGACCAGATGAACAAGCGCCCGGCCTACGTGAAGGCTGTCCTCGAGAACATCCTCAACTGGAAGTTCGCCTCGGACAACTTCGACCGTGGCACCCTCTGGACCTACCCCGCGTAAGTCCACCCGCCGCTAAGGCATACGAAGCCCCCGTTTCCGGCAAGGGAAACGGGGGTTTTGTTTTGCCTTGGGCAGAGCGCGCGCTTGCTTGACCTTCTGCGTCGGCGCCTGCGAAAAGGCGCACCGCAATAGGGGGACTGATGTGAATCGCGCGTGGATCACGCTGGGGCTGGTCGTCGGCGGTACGATCGTGGGGCTGATGGGCACCGACCTCGTGCTGCCGGCAGTGCCGCACCTGCCCGAGGTGCTCGGCGGCGACCCGGCGCGGGCACAGCTGGTGCTGGCGGCCTACGTGGGCGGTTCATGCCTGGGACTACTCGGGTTCGGGGCACTGGGAGACCGGGTATCGACCGCGCGGCTGTTCATCGGATCGCTCCTGGCCACGGCCGTGCTATCGCTCGCCTGCGCCCTGACGACGAGCATCGAGGCGCTGATCCTGTTGCGCGCCGTGCAGGGCGTTGTGGCTGCTGCCCCGGCCGTATTCGCGCCCGGCGTGGTCAAGGCGATGTTCGACGAGACCCGCGCCGTGCGGGCGATCGGTTTCCTCGCCAGCATCGAATCGCTCGCTCCCGCAATGGCGCCGCTGGCCGGAGCCGGACTGCTGGCGCTGGGCGGGTGGACATTGAATTTCGAGGTCATGGCAGCCGTCGCGGTAGTGGTTGCAGCGCTGCTGGCGGTGACCGGCGGAGTGCCGCAGGTTAGCCGGCGGGGGCA
Organism: Novosphingobium sp. AP12; assembly: GCF_000281975.1. Classification (GTDB taxonomy): domain Bacteria; phylum Pseudomonadota; class Alphaproteobacteria; order Sphingomonadales; family Sphingomonadaceae; genus Novosphingobium. Next base: position 12,827 of record NZ_AKKE01000038.1, read on the forward strand.
GGGTAGCTTCGCGTCCCTGCTGCGCGACCCGGTCTTCCTGCGCTATGCGGTCAGCCAGGCACTCGTCCTGGGCGGGTTGCTCGTGTTCGTGTTCGGGATGCCGACCGTCTTCGTGCGCGTTAACGGCGGATCGCTCGCGGACTTCATCGTCATGCAGGTCTGCGGCATCACGACTTTCATCGTGGCCGCGAATGTGTCGTCGGGATTGGTCGCGCGGATCGGGGCTGAGCGGGTCATCGGCATCGGCACCTGGCTCGCGGCGACCGGAGCGCTGGGGCAGTTCGCCTATGCCCTGTCAGGCGGGACCTCCGCGGGGGTGATCACGGCGCTGTTCGTGCCGGTCAACACCGGGCTCGGGCTGCGTGGCCCGCCGGGCTTCTTCCGCGCGATCCTCGCCAGCCACGGCGACGACGCTCGCGGTAGCGCGCTGGTCATCCTGTTCGTGCTGGCGTCGGCGGCGCTGGGTACTGCGCTGGTTTCGCCATGGATCGAACGCGGCACCGTACCGGTAGCCGGCGCGGCGCTCGCGTTCCATCTGGTTTCTGTGCTGTGCCTCATCCTGCTCCCGAAGCTGGAGCGGGACGATGGGCTCAGCCCGCTTTCCGCGTCTTGACCTCAACCCCCTCGGCCTCGCCGTCGAGGATGCGCGCGAGGTCGGCGCGGGCACGGGCGACGCGGCTTTTCATGGTGCCGATCGGGCATCCGGCGATCTCGGCGGCCTCCTCGTAGCTGAAGCCGGAGGCGCCCACGAGCAGCACTGCTTCGCGCCGTTCGGGAGCGAGCTTCTGCAGCGCCGTCTCCATGTCGCCCAGGTGAAGCGGCCCTTCCTGGTCCGCTTCCATAACGAGCATGCGTTCGGCCACGCCCTCGTCGAGGTCGGTCTGGCGGCGGGAGCGGCGCAGCTCGGAAAGGTAATGGTTGCGCAGGATCGCGAATGTCCAGGCGCGCATGTTGGTGCCGGCCTGGTAGCGTTCGCGGGCGGTCCACGCCTTGATGGCGGCTTCCTGGACCAGATCGTCGGCAAAGTCGGAACGGCCTGACAGGCCGCGTGCGAAAGCTCGAAGGTGGGGAAGGACGGAGAGCAGTTCCTGGCGAAATCCCTCGTCGGCGGGGGAGGGCCTGACTCGCTCAGTCATCTTCGCTGTCATCCAGCTTCTTCAGGAGATCCTTGAAGCTGTCCGGCAGCGGTTCGTCCACCACGGAGTTATAGAGCTTCCTCAACCCCCCGGCCCAGCCGGGCTCACCATCCTTACGGACTTCGGGCGGAAGTCCCGGCATTCGGCCGGGTTCACCACGTCCATTGGGCTGACTCAACACGAACTCCCTTTCACCCTGCACACTTGCTGCGAGACCGGACTACGGTCAAGCCCGGCGCGCTGGCTCGCCGCGCGGCGGGCAGGCCGGGGGCGGGCGCTTCTCGGGTTTCGTCCTGTCTGCAAGCCGAGCGGACGTCGTTTGGTCATTGGAACAATCGAGCCCAACCATGGTTCCCCTCAGCAGAAACTGTGGCATAGCGCGTCCTTGCTGCGGTCATTAATGACCGTTCGTCGGGGTCTGGAGTACAGGAAGTTGCTGGGTGATTGACCAGGCTCTGCTCGACAGGGTGCAGAAGCAGGCGTGGTTCCACAAGTATCCGCGTGGCTGGCCGTTCCTGCTGTTCCTCATCGCCAGCGTGACGACGGCTGTGTCGGTCATGGCGATCGAGCGTGCCGACAAGCAGACACGTTCGGTGGAACTCGACCGCAATCTCACCGAGATTTCATCGGCTCTTCAGCGCCGCGTGACGGAAAACATCGCCTTGCTGCGGGCGGGCGGTGCGCTTTTCGCGACGCAGGACCAGGTCACTCGCGAGCAGTTCGCCGAATTCGCGCAGGACCTGCAGGGCGACGGGACGCTCTATGGCTCGCTGGGGATGGGATGGGCGCCGCTGGTCCCGGTCGATCAGCTGGCGCAGTTCGAATTCGCCAAGCAGTCGGCCGGCGACCTGGATTTTTCCGTCACGCCGAGGCCTGAACCGGGCCAGGAATACACGACGCCGATCGTCTACCTGCAACCGGAATCGCTGCCCAACCGGCGCGCCCTGGCCTATGACATGTTCTCCGACACCGGGCGCCGCGGGGCGATGGAGCGGGCAATGGCCCGCCGGGGCCCGGCTGCCACCGGCATGGTGCATCTCGTCCAGGACGGCGACGAGGCGAAGGCTGCCGGCTTCCTGATCTACATGCCGGTCTTCGCGGAGCGCGGACGCGGGCGCATCGTCAAGGGCTTCGTATTCAGCCCATTCCGCGCCCAGACGTTCCTCGCGTCCGCCAGCGAACTCTACCGCAACGACAGCATCGACATCGCCATCTATGACGACCACGTCTCGTCCGAGAGCCTCCTGGCCGAGCAGCGCGCCGACGGCGTCACCGGCCCCACGATCGAACGCCGGATCGACGTCGGTGGACAGGCGTGGGTGGTGCAGGTGAGCGATCGCAAGGGCGGCATCCTTTCGCCGCTGTCGCGCATCACCTTGTTCTTCGGGGCGATGGCGTCGCTCATGGTCATGGCGATCGGGCGGCTGATCACCAAACGTGCGGCGGAGGACCGGCACGTGCTGGAATGGCTGACCAGCCAGGCATCCATCCGCAACTCGCTGACGCGCGAGTTGAATCACCGCGTCAAGAACACGCTGGCCAACGTGCTGTCGATCGCCGCGTTGACGCGCCGCCGTTCGACCGGGATCGACGACTTCACCGAAAGCCTCACTGCGCGGATCCGGGCGCTGTCGGCCACTCACGACCTGCTGTCACAGTCCGACTGGGGCAACGCCGCGCTGGGCGATATCGTCCGCTCGGAGCTGGCGCCCTACATGGAAGGTCATGAGAGCCACGTCGCCATGTCCGGGCCGCAGATCAAGCTGGCGCCCAACGACGCCATGTCGTTGGGCCTCGCGATCCACGAACTCGCCACCAATGCAGCCAAGTATGGCGCGCTCAGCACGATCGAGGGGCGCATCCACGTCCACTGGGTCCTGCTGTCGCCCGAACTCGCCGAGATCCACTGGCGTGAGGAGGGCGGGCCGCCTGTCACCGAGCCGAGCAAGCGTGGCTTCGGCCGGGACCTCATCGAGAAGATCGTCGCGCACGAACTCAAGTCCGAGGTCGACCTCAAGTTCAACCCCGGCGGTGTCGAGTGCCGGCTCAAGGTGCCGGTGCGCGCTTCCCGCGAATTCGTGTTGCGCAACGAGCGGCGCTAGTCGGCGCTGAAGTCACGCCCGCGCGTTATCTATTGCTTAAGTCGAGTCGCCGTATTCCTCCGGTCGTAACATGGCCGGGGGTAGTATGGACGCGCGTAATTGGAGTCGCCACCTTGTCGACAAGGACGTCCCGTGCAGTGTAGCGGGAGTGGAGGGGCGCGGATTTCTCTACGACCTGTCGGCCGGAGGCTGCATGGTCGAACTCGGCGATGCACGCGACGTGATCGGAAGCAGCGTGGCGATCGATCTCTACGGATCGGTCACGACCGTGGGCACGGTCATCTGGCAGTCGAGCCACTATGTGGGCGTGCGTTTCGAGGTGCCTCTGCACGACGCCGTGGTGCGCCATGTCGGCTTCACGCCGCCGGAGATCCCGTTCGAGGAACAGCTTCACCGCGATCGCTTCGGCCGCGTGTTGCCACCGCTGGAGTCAGCAGGACGGCGCCGGTACGGAGATGGATCCGCCGGCGCCGCCTTATAGCTGCTGCGTTGCGCTTCAGCCGATCTGCTTGCTCGAATTGAAGAAGAGGGCCTGGCTGATCGCCGCACGCACAGTTGCTTCCTGGAACGGCTTGGTGACGAGATAAGTCGGCTCCGGGCGCTCGCCGGTCAGCAGGCGCTCTGGATAGGCGGTGATGAAGATCACCGGCACGTTGCCGAACTTGAGAAGGTCCTCGACCGCATCGATGCCCGAACTGCCGTCGGCCAGCTGGATATCGGCGAGGACGAGGCCGGCGGGGTTCTTCTCGAAGATCTCGAGCGCCTGTGCGTGGGTCGCGGCAGTGCCGACGACGGTATGGCCCAGGTCGCTGACGAGGCCTTCGAGCTGCATCGAGATCAGCGGCTCATCCTCGATGATGAGCACCTGCGTCGCGCTTTCACCCTCGATCTCGGTGATGGCCTGCGAGACCAGCGAGCCGACCTCATCGACCGAATAGCCGAGGATCTGCGCCGTTTCCTCGCGCGAGAATTCCTCCACCGTGGTCAGCAGCAGCGCCTGGCGGTGGGTGGGAGCGATCGTCGCGAGGCGTTCCTGCGCGGCCTGCTCATGAAGGCCTCCGCCGCCGGACATGCCGGCCTCGTCGACGTGGCTGGTCGCCCAGATGCGGGTGAAAGCACCGTATAGCGCGGCGCGGCTGCGAGCGATGGCCTCGCGGAGCGAACGGTCGGCAAGCGCGGCTTCCAGCGTGGCGCGCACGTAGGCATCGCCCGAGTGCTGCGAGCCGGTCAGGGCGCGCGCGTAGCGGCGCAGGTACGGCAGCTGGATGGCGATCTGGTCAGAGACGGACATTCATGTTCCTCAGGCCTTTTGGGGATATCATTCCCGATTGCACGTCGAAGGGCGCCCTTGCGCCTGCGGGCCGATGTCATTTGTCTGACTCCGCAGGGCAGATAGGGCAACCGGAAAATTTTTCGCGACGGATCGCATTGCGGGGAACCAACCAAGGGGCTTCACGTTCCCATCTTGTCACCACTGGCTCCCCCACCCCCCCCGCAAACCGGTGGTGATCCGATCCCGGAGGCCTCCGTTCACCAACTGGTGAACGGAGGCCTCAAAGGTTTCAGGCCGGGCTTGTTCCATTGGGCGGCGATACACCGATAAAAATTTGCCCCGGACTACCCTGCGCTGCGTGCTCTTAGGGGATGTGCTGAGAGAAATGTCACAATCCGGGAACCATTTGCGACAGGTCGACGTTTGAATGCCGACAGGTTTCTACGGAGGGTAACGCCATGTCGGCAACTATCGAAGCAAGCACCGAAGCGAGCGTCGAGGTCCTAGATCGGCCCGAACCCAAAGTCGCGCTGAGCGACCGTGACTTCAAGCGCGCTCTCGCGGAAGTCGCCCCCCATCTTCGTGCGTTCGCTCGCGGCCTGTGCGGTTGCCGTGATCGCGCCGACGATCTCGCCCAGGAAGCCATGCTTCGTGCCTGGGCCGCCCGCGAGCGTTATGCCGCCGGCACCAACTTCAAGGCCTGGACCTTCACGATCCTGCGCAACCACTTCTATTCCGAGGCGCGCCGCGCCCGCTTCCACGGCGAATACGACGAAGTCGCCGCCGAACGCATCCTGCGCGCCGAGGCGAGCCAGGAAAGCGCGGTCGAACTGGCCGATGTCCTGCGCGCGCTCACCGCCATTCCCGAAAGCTACCGCGAGGCGCTGGTACTCGTTGCCGCCGGAAACCTCTCCTATGAGGAAATCGCCGATATCTGCGGCATCGCACTCGGCACCGTGAAGAGCCGCATCTGCCGCGCCCGCGCGATGCTCTCGAAGATCATCGAGTCCGGCCAGCTTCCCGATTTCCGCCACAACTTCGTCCTCACCGGCGAAGCTATCGACGCCTTCTTCGCAGAGCTTGGCAAGGTCGCCAACGGCGAGCAGAGCCGCAAGCTCCTGGCGGCTTGAAGTTGGGCTGGGGACCGGGGATAAACCTGCCTTGGACGTCATGATACCTAGCACGGGAAAAGTCCTCATAGTCGAGGACGAATTCCTGGTCGCGTTGCAGCTGGAAGATATCCTTGCCGATGGCGGCTATGCCGTGGTCGGCACCTGTCCGGACATGGCCTCGCTCGGGCGACTGGGCGAGGCTCCCGATGTGGCGCTGGTCGATCTCAACTTGCGTGACGGATTGACCGGCCCGGCCATAGCCCGCGATCTGGCGGGCCGTTACGGCTCGCATGTCATCTACGTCACCGCCAATCCGGGACAGATCGATCTGCCCGCATCCACGGCCGTGGGTATCGTGCAAAAGCCGTTCACGCGGCAGGCGATTCTGGCCGCGATTTCCTATGCCCTGTCCGGCTGCCCCGACGCCGACCGTCCGGTCGAGCTGGAGCCGCTGCAACAGATGACGATACGCATTCACGATTAGGAGAGGGGCCGGTAGAGCCCGGGTCCGGAACCATAAAAGACAATCGGACCTGAGAACAAGAAGGCGAGGGGATGAGCGATTCGTCCTGCAATGCCTGCATTACTGGGCGCCGCCGCGGATACCGCGGCGGCGCTTATCGTATCGCCCGGCTGCTTGCGGACAATCACACCAGTTTCGGGGCTTCCCAGAGCTGGGCCGTGACGGCCGGTGAATACCCGGCTCGACGACCCATGAAGAAAGGGCGCGGCGACCGAAGCCACCGCGCCCCCGCTGCTCGCGCAGGTCCAAGAGGGATCAGACCGCGCCGAGCGCGTGTTCGCCGGCTTCGCCCGCATGAATGGGCGTTCCGGTCAGCAGCTTGAAAGCGCCCTTGAGGCCCATGTCCGAGGCCCAGACCTCGCCGTCCTCGATGTCGAAGCGCAGCATGACGACCGAGGGGTCCTGCTTGCCGTCCGGGAACCACGCTTCGACGGCGTTGTTCCAGTGCTTCTCGCGGACCGAGTTGTCCGTTTCCTCGACGAGCGTCCCGTCGATGCAGGCGAAGACATCATGGCCCTTGGTCATGACCTGGCCCATCGCCTGGCCGCCGGGCGCGATGCGGTTGTCGCGCTTGGCGAAGAACCAGATCGCGTGATGCGCGTCCTTGTCCAGTTGCGCGGTCATCGGCTCGGCGTGGCCGGAGGCGTTCTCGAGCTTGATCATGATGAAGGGGCTTGTCTGGAAGGCTTTCCAGAAAGTCTCGCGAATGTCCTTATCCATGGCTCGTCTCCTTTATGGCTGTTCAGGGAACCAACGCGCCACGGGGCACGCACGTTCCATCGGAGAAGGCGGGCCGCCCTTGCGGCTTGTCGCAGCGGCGGCCCAACTTGTCGGGAGAGCTTATTCCCGCGCGTCGCCGGGCAGTTCCTTCTCGGCCGCGGCGAGTTCCTTGGGCTTGCGATCCTCGAACACGTCGGCGAGCTTTGCCTCTGTCTGGGCTGACAGAACCTCGCCGGCGGAGGGGAATATCTCCTCTTCCTCCTCGTCGATGTGGTGGAGGTAGCGGTGACGCATTTCCTCGAACTTCGACAGCCAGGCCGAAGAGCTTATCTCGGTTTCGACCAGCTCGCCGAGGTAATCGTCGATCTCCTTGTGCTCGGAAACCGAGTGGCGTGCCTCGTCGCGCAGTTCGGGATTGCCCAGCATCGCGGCGTAGAGCGATTCCTCCTCGGCGGCGGCATGGGCCTGCAGTTCCTTGCGCAGCGCTTCGAAAAGCTCGCCGCGTTCGTCGCTGTCGTCCTTGGTCTCGCCGAGCTGCGCGAGCAGCGTGCGATGCTTGTCGTGGTCGGCCTTCAGGTCCTCGAAGATCTTTGCGTCTGCCATGATGATGTCCTGTGATTGCTGCTTGCTTGCTGAAGGAACGGCCCGCAGCCCGTCCGGTTTCGAGCGAGCCGACAACTTCGTTGCCCTCCGCGCGTTGAGCGAAGGCAAGGGACTGTTCGGAAAGCGCAAAAGAATGCCGCGTTTGAAATTCGCCGACGACACGATGCCGGGGATTACCCGCAAGCGCGTGCGCAACAACAAGTGGGCTTACTTCGACGCCGATGGCGATCGGATAAAGGACCGCGACGAGATCGACCGCCTCAACCGGATCGCGCTGCCCCCTGCGTACGAGAACTGCTGGTTCTCTGCCGACCCGAATGTCCACCTGCTGGCGACCGGCGTCGATGCGCGCGGGCGTAAGCAGTACCGCTACCACCCCGACTGGCGGCAGAGCCGTGAAGCGATGAAGTTCGAGCTTTGCCCCCGGTTCGGCGAGGCGCTGCCCGCCTTGCGCAAGCGCGTCGCGGCCGACATTTCGGGCCGCAAGTTGGGGCGCGACCGGGCAATCGCCTCGGTCGTGGCGCTGCTGGACACGGGCGCGATCCGCGTCGGCAACGAGCACTACGCCAAGACCAACAAGAGCTTCGGGGCGACGACGCTGCGCAACCGTCACGCGAAAATCGAGCGGGGCACGCTGCGCCTGCGTTTCAAGGGAAAGTCGGGCAAGCTGCAGGAGATCGACTGCGACGATCCGGCGCTCGTGCGCTGCGTGAGGAAGATGCAGGACCTGCCCGGCCAGCACCTGTTCCAGTACCTCGACGAGGAGGGCAGGCCGGTCCCGGTCCACAGCCACGACGTCAACGAATACCTTGCGCAGACCATGGGGGAAGGCTTCACCGCCAAGCACTTTCGTACATGGGCGGCGAGCACGCTGGGCTTCTCGCTGTTGCACGAGGAGCCGGGGCTGTCGCTGCGCGCGCTGCTGGACGAAGTGTCGCAGCGGCTGGGCAATACGCCGGCCATCGCGCGCAAGTCCTACGTCCATCCCGCCGTGATCGCCGCCGCCAAGGGGGACGCGGGGGCAGTCGCCCTACCCGAGACCCTGCCGCGCAGCACGCAGTGGATGACCCGCGAGGAGCGCGGCCTGCTGAAATTCCTGGAGGTGGTTTGATGTAATGACGGTTGGAACGCCGCGCGCCACGCTCTAAAGCACCCGCATGACAGCTTCCTCCCTCTCCCCCATCCTGGTCGTCACCACCGGCGGCACCCTCGACAAGCAGTACTTCGACGCGCTGAGCGAGTACCAGATCACCGAAAGCGTGATCCCGAAGCTGCTCGGCATCGCACGCGTCGCGCACCCGTTTCGGGTCGTCGAGCTGCTGCGCAAGGACAGCCTGGAACTCACCGACGAGGACCGCGCGCTGATCGCCGCGACCATCGCCGGAGCGCCGGAGAGCCTTGTCGTCGTCACCCACGGCACCGACACCATGACCGATACCGCCGCCGCGCTGGCCCACATCGAGGGGAAGACCATCGTGCTGTGCGGCGCGCTCGCCCCGGCGCGGTTTGCCGAGAGCGATGCCGCGTTCAACCTGGGCATGGCCTTCGCCACCTGCCAGTCGGCACAGGCGGGCGTGTGGATCACCATGAGCGGCTCGGTGTTCGACGGGCTCAAGGTCCGTAAGGACCGGGAAGCCGGAAAGTTTGTCGCCCGTTAACCACTGCAATCGTTGGCAATGCTGGCGGCTAGGGAACCTTCCCTAGCTGGAGCTTGGTCGATCGCTAACTCCGTCGCTGTACCTGTTCTTAGCAACAGGTGCCGACTGCCCGTGTCTCCCACGTGTCGCGGCCCTCCCGGCAAGGCAGGACACGTGACGCTGGCAATGCACATCACGCCCGATATCCAGGCCCCGCTCACCCACGCTCCGTTCGGCGCGATGATCGTAGAGCCGACCGGCGTGATCTGCTGGGCCAACACCGTCTGCGCCACTCTTTTCGCCGAGCCCGACACCGACCGCCTGCGCCTCGGCCTGCTGTTCGTCTGGTTCTGCGAGGAAGACGCCGAGACGCTGCGGCAGATGTTCGAGCTGTTCTTCAAGGCGCCCCCGGCGCAGCGCGATCCGTGGACCCGCAAGTTCGTGCTCAACGCCGCCGACGGCTCGCGCCCGACGATCGCGCTGACGCTCGCGCCCGTGGAGGGTGAGCATGGCCGGGACGACGGCAGCCGCGCGATCGTCTATGTGCGCAACACCACGCGCGAGATCACCGCCGAGCGCCGGTTTTCGGAGATGTTCGAAAGCCTGCCGCTGGGGCTCATCGTCGTCGACGGCAAGGGGCGCATCGCGCAGGCCAACGCCATGCTTGCCAGCCAGTTCGGCTATCCTGTCGAGGACATGATCGGCCAGCCGCTCAACATGCTGATCCCCGAGCGCTACCGCACCGCGCATGTCGGCCACCTCGCCGACTACTGCGCCGCGCCCGCCTCGCGGATGATGGCATCGGGACGCGACCTCACCGGCCTGCACAGTTCGGGCCGCGAGTTTCCCGTCGAGATCGCGCTGACCCGCTTCGAGAATCCCGGGCAGCCGCTGTTCATGGCGGTGATCAGCGACGTCACCCACCGCAAGCGCTCCGAATCCGCGCTGCAGCAGACGAATGCGCAGCTCGAGGAGTTCACCTATGTGGCCAGCCACGACCTGCGCTCGCCGCTGCGCGGGATCGGCGACCTCGTCAGCTGGATTCGCGAGGATCTGGGCGAAGACGCGCTGCCCCAGGCCGTGCGGCACAATTTCGACCGCATCACCCAGCGTATCGAGCGCTGCGAGCAGATGATCGACGACCTGCTCAGCTATGCCCGCGCGGGCGTGCGGGACCCGAAGATGCACCGCATCGACCCGCGGGAGCTGGTCGAGGAGGCGATGGGCATGGTTGTGATCCCCGAGGGCTTCACGGTCGAGGTGGACATTGCCGGGGGCGACCTGATGGCCCCGCGCGCGCCACTCTCCACATCGCTGCGCAATCTCATCGCCAATGCCGTCAAGCACCACGGCGGCGGCGCGGAAGGCAAGGCGACCGGCCACATCCGCATCTCCATGCGCGAGGAGGGCCGCTTCTCGATCTTTTCGGTCGAGGACGACGGGCAGGGCGTTCCCCCGGGAAGCGAGGAGCGCATCTTCAAGCTGTTCCACCGCGCCTCGCCCGGAACCGACGGCGACGGGGTGGGCCTCGCCTTCACCCGCCGCATGATCAACGCACACGGCGGCATGGTCACCGTGCAGGGCAGGGGCCAGCTCGGCGGCGCCAGCTTCGAAGTCCACTGGCCGCGCATCCTCCTGAGGGAGAACGACGATGATTGAATGCGCACCCGTCCCCAGCGAATGCGACCCCGCGGCAAGCGGCCTGCTCGCCAACTGCACGGTCCTGCTGGTCGATGACGACGACGTCGCGATCGAGGGCGTGCTGCGCAGCTTCCGCAAGCACGACGTGCCCTGCCGCACCGTAACCGCCGGCGACGGCGGCGAGGCGCTGCAGATTTTGCGCGGGCATCATCCGAGCAAGAAGCTCGACACGGCGGTGATCGTCCTGCTCGACCTGAACATGCCGGGCATGGACGGTTTCCAGTTCCTCGACGCGCTGCGCGCCGATCCGCTGCTGCGCCGCACGGTGGTCTTCGTGCTCTCCACCTCGGCGCGCGACCAGGACCGCTGCCGTGCCTACGACGGCCACGTCGCCGGCTACATGGTCAAGTCCAGCGTCGGCCCGCAGTTCGCTCGTCTCGCGGATTTCATCGGGAAATACGCCCGCACCCAGGAGCTGCCCTAGGCCCCGGTCACTCGCTTCCAAGGACATTTCAGCCCATGGACCACCTGCATAACGGCACTCAGAACATACATGCCCTGATCGTCGACGACGACGATGTCGACCGCGAACGGCTGGTGCGGATGCTGCGGCGCGGCCCGCGCGAGATCACCGTCGAGCAGGCCGGCTCGCAGGCCGAGGCGCTCGAGAAGATCCGCGACCCGGAAGCGCACTTCGACATCGTCTTCCTAGACTTCGGCCTTGCCGACGGCGACGGGCGAGATCTGCTGCCCGCGATCCGCGGAGAGATCGACCCCGATTGCCCGATCATCGCCGTCACCGGCAATGCCGACGAGCAGATCGCGGCGGACTCGATCAAGTCGGGCATGACCGAATACCTCACCAAGCGCTCGCTCTCGCCCGAGCGGGTCGCGGCTTCGGTCGAGGAGGGCATGGCCTGGCGACAGTACCGCCACGACCTGCGCCGGCAGGAGGAGGAACTGACCCACCGCAGCCTGCACGATCCGTTGACCGACCTGCCCAACCGCACGCTGTTCTCCGACCGGCTTGGCCAGGCCTGCGCACGGGCGCGGCGCAGCGGCGATCCCTTCGCGGTGGTCATGGTCGACCTCGACCGCTTCAAGGAGATCAACGACAACTTCGGCCACGCCTCGGGGGACGCGGTGCTCGTGACCATTGGCAGGCGGCTGCGCGAACATCTGCGCGAGGTCGACACCACCGCGCGGCTGGGCGGGGACGAGTTCGCGATCCTGCTGCAGAACATCGACGGCGAGGAATCGGCGATGGCGGTGGCCACCAAGCTTACCGAGCTGATCGAGCAGCCGATCGTCCATGGCGGCCGCATGCTGCACGTCGGCGCCTCGATCGGCATCGCGCTGTGCCCGCTGCTGGGCTTTTCGCCCGACGGCCTGCTCTCCGCCGCCGACGAGGCGATGTACGAGGCCAAGCGCGGTGTCGACAAGGCCGTGCTGGCGCGGGGCGAGGACCGACCGGCCTCGCGTTCGCTCGACCAGGGAGGGATGCTTCACGACATCGAGCGCGCGATCGCCGCGCGGGCGTTCGAATGGCACTGGCAGCCCAAGGTCGACATGCGCGACGGCCAGGTTCTCGGCTTCGAGGCGCTGGTACGCTGGACCCACCCGGAAGACGGTCCGATCCCCGCCGACGTGCTGATCGAGACGGTCGAGCAGTCGCACCTGCTGGAAGCCTTCACCTACCTCAGCCTCGACGTGGTGCTGGGGGAGTTCGCGGCGCTGCAGCACCTGCTGGGCGACGCGGCGATCTGCATCAACGTCTCGGCGCGGATGCTCGAGCGGCCGGGCTTCGTCAGCCACGTCGTCGAGACCACCGCGCGCCACAAGGTCGATCCCGCGCGGGTCATGCTGGAGCTGACCGAGACCGCGCTGATCGCCAATCCCGCGCAGGCCCGCCGCGTGATCGAGCAACTCCACGACCACAAGATATCACTCGCCATCGACGATTTCGGCGCCGGGTTCACCTCGTTCGGGTACTTGCGCGAGTTCGCGGTGAGCGAGATCAAGATCGACCGTTCGTTCATCTCCCGCTTCACCGAGAGCCGGTTCGACCAGTCGCTCGTCCACTCGCTCGTCGTGCTGTGCGAGAGCCTGGGCATCCCCCTGGTGGCCGAGGGCGTGGAGAACCCCGAGACGCAGGCGATGCTCGTGGCGATGGGCTGCACCTGCGGGCAGGGCTACGGCATCTGTCGTCCGATGCCCTACGAAAACGTGCGCGGCTGGCTGGAGATGTGGAACACGGAGCGTAACGGGACCCGGCTGCGGGCCTGACCTCGCGCGCCTTGACGGGGTTATCGCCCGCCGCCCCTAGGGCCTTTCCGCAAGCGACCTCGTGGGAAACCCCGATGCTTGGAATCACTTTCGCCCTTTAGGGTCGCGTCCACAACCAGCGTGGAGCGCCTCACATGCCCAAGGGAAAGCCGAATATTCTCGTCATCTGGGGTGACGACATCGGTATCAGCAACCTCAGCTGCTACAGCGACGGCGTCATGGGCTACCGCACGCCCAACATCGACCGCATCGCCAACGAGGGCATGCGCTTCACCGACAGCTACGGCGAACAGTCGTGCACGGCGGGCCGCGCCTCGTTCATCACCGGGCAGTGCGGCTATCGCACCGGCCTGACCAAGGTCGGCATTCCCGGCGCCAAGGCCGGCATGAAGGCCGAGATCCCGACGATCGCGGAACTGCTCAAGAACCACGGCTATCGCACCGGCCAGTTCGGCAAGAACCATCTCGGCGACCGCAACGAATACCTGCCGACGGTCCACGGCTTCGACGAATTCTACGGCAACCTCTATCACCTCAACGCTGAGGAGGAGCCGGAGATGTACGACTATCCGGACCCCAAGATGTTCCCGAACTTCGCCAAGAAGTACGGCCCGCGCGGTGTCCTGCATTCGTGGGCGACCGACGTCGACGACCCCACCGAGGACGAGCGCTTCGGCCGCGTCGGCAAGCAGAAGATCGAGGACACCGGCCCGCTGACCGTCAAGCGCATGGAAACCTGCGACGACGACTTCGTCGACAAGGCTTCGGCCTTCATCCGCGCCGCCAAGGACGCCGACGAGCCGTTCTTCGTCTGGCTCAACACGACGCACATGCACCTCTACACGCACACCAAGGAAGAGAGCCTGGGCCAGGCGGGGCTATGGCAGTCGCCGTACCACGACACCATGATCGACCATGACAAGAACGTCGGCCAGATGCTCGACCTGCTGGATGAACTCGGCCTCGCCGACGACACGCTGCTGATGTATTCGACCGACAACGGCCCGCACCGCAACTCGTGGCCGGACGGCGGCACGACCCCGTTCCGCTCCGAGAAGGACACCAACTGGGAGGGCGCTTTCCGCATCCCCAAGCTGGTCCGCTGGCCCGGCAAGATCGCGGCGGGCTCGGTCTCGAACGAAATCGTCGGCCACAACGACTGGCTGCCGACCTTCCTGGCAGCGGCGGGCGAACCCGACATCGGTGAAAAGCTCAAGGAGGGCGGCGTCGAGGCCAACGGGAAGACCTTCAAGGCGCATCTCGACGGTTACAACCTGCTGCCCTACCTCACCGGCGAGGAGGAGAAGTCGCCGCGCCAGCACTTCGTCTACTTCAACGACGACGGCCAGATCGTCGCCATGCGCGCCCACAACTGGAAGGCCGTGTTCATGGAGCAGCGGTGCACGGGCACGATGAAGCTCTGGGCCGAACCGTTCACCGAACTGCGCATACCCAAGCTCTACAACCTGCGCACCGACCCCTACGAATTCGCCGACGTGACATCGAACACGTACTACGAATGGTTCATCCGCCACGCATTTTTCATGTATTACATCAAGGACGTGGCCGGCAAGTTCGCGATGACCTTTGTGGAATTCCCGCCCGCGCAGCATCCGGACAGCTTCACCATCGACGAAGCGCTGGCGAAACTCTCGGCTGGCGGCGGTGCCAGCGGCGGCGAGGGTGCCAACGCCTAGGTCGAAGCCCGTTGCCGGGCGGCTCCTCCCTGTCGCAATGCGGCGGGGAGGGGCGGGCGTCCTACCGTCCCTTCAGCACCCGCCCGATCGCCGCGCGCACGTCGCGCTCGCCGTAGGGCTTGGTGACGACGGGCACGCCCCGGAAGGCGCCCGTCTGGAGCGAGCGTTCGCCGTAGCCGCTGGCGAAGATGAACGGGATGGCGCGCTCGTTGAGGGCGGTGGCGACCGGTGCGCTGGTGTCCTTGCCCAGGTTCACGTCGAGCATGGCGAAGCTGACCTCGGCGTTTTCCAGGATGTGCATCGCGCTCTCGACCGAACCGGCGACGCGGCAGTCGGTGAACCCGAAGCCGCGCAGCAGGTCCTCGGCCTCCATCGCGATGATCACGTTGTCCTCGACGATCAGTGCCGTGCCGCTCGCCAGCCGCGCGGTGAACTCGGACGCTTCTGGTGGTTCGGTTACGACCTCGCGGATATGCGCACCAGGCGTCTCGAAGCCCGAGACGTGATCCACGGGCACGATGAACAGCGCGTGCAGGCCCTCCGCCGGATAGACGACCGAGGCCGATCCGCCCAGTTCGTGCGGGATCGTGCGCTCGATGATGGTGGAGCCGAAGCCGCGCCGGGTCGGGGCCTTGACCGGCGGGCCGCCTTCCTCGCGCCAGTCGAGTTCGAGCGAGCCGTCGTCGCCCCGGCTGAGCGTGATCTGGATGGTGCCGGACGTGTCCGACAACGCGCCGTACTTGCACGAATTGGTGGTCAGTTCGTGGATGACCAGCGCCAGCGTGGTGAACGCGTTCGGCGCCACCAACGCATCCGGTCCCTCGATCACGACGCGGTCGAGGCTCTGGCTGGCGTAGGCATCGGTCTCGGTGCGGATGAGTTCGTGGAGCGAGGAGGGCGACCATTCCTTGCGCGTCACCTGGTCGTGCGCGCGAGCGAGGGCCTGGATGCGGCTGCCGACGATCTCGGCGAAATCGTCGATCGTCGCCGCGCTCTCCTTGCTCTGCGACACCAGGCCGCGGATCAGGTTCAGGATGTTGCGGACGCGGTGGTTCAGCTCGGCGATCAGCATGTCCTGCTGGCGGCTGGCCTGCTCGCGCTCGGAATGGGCGGCGTCGGACAGGCGCAGCACGACCTCGAGCAGGGTGATGCGCAGCGATTCGGCGGCGGAGACTTCCTCGACGGTCCAGGGCAGCGACTGGCCGCGCCGTTCCTCGCGCCAGATCTCGAAGCTCCTGCGCGGGGTCAGGCGAGCGCCGTTGGGGCCGAGTTCGAAGGTCTTTTCAGGATTTCCGGCCCACTTGAGCTCGCGCACCTGTTCGCTGCGGAACAGCACGATGTAGTCGCGCGGGGAGCGGCTGACCGGGAGCGCCAGCAGGCCCGCCGCCTTGTCTCCCCACTCCGCGGCGGGGGGATAGACAGCGGCGATGGCGTCGCTGGACCATACCGTGCTGGCGCCGGCGGTGTTGAGGAAGCGGGCCAGCTGGGTGAACTGGGCCTGGTCCGGCGTCGCCCCATGCGCGATGAAGCGGCCGTCCACCCAGCCGACGACGCCGTCGAAGGGGATGACGTGGCGGATCGCGTCGGTGAAGTCGTCGAAAGCCTCCAGCAGCGAGCCGCCCCCGGCGACGCGGGCCATGATCTCGTCGTGGAGGCGCATCGATTCGGCGCGCTTGTCGGCGGCGAAGTCGGTTTCCTTCTGCTCCAGCAGATAGGCGAAGAACTCGCCGAACAGCTCGGCGGCGGTGCGCACGGAATAGGACAGCACCAGCGGAGAA
This sequence comes from Novosphingobium sp. AP12, assembly GCF_000281975.1. Taxonomy (GTDB): domain Bacteria; phylum Pseudomonadota; class Alphaproteobacteria; order Sphingomonadales; family Sphingomonadaceae; genus Novosphingobium. Next base: position 29,335 of record NZ_AKKE01000038.1, read on the forward strand.
TAATGGTGGCAGGCCATCAGCCCCCACAGCTTGCCCCGGCGCATGATCGAGACCGACATCGAGGCCCGGACCCCCATGTTGCGCAAGTACTCGATGTGGATGGGCGAAACCGCGCGCAGTCCCGACATCGACAGGTCCAGCGGATCGCCGTTGGGGCCGGTGGCGGGATCGACCGGCACGGTCGGGTCATCGACGTCGCTGATGATGCGCAGCATGTTGCGGGCGTAGAGCCGGCGGGCCTGCGCCGGGATGTCCGACGCGGGGAAATGCTGGCCCTTGAAGCTGTCGATCGCGCCGTTGAGGCTCTCGGCTATGACTTCGCCGGCGCCGTCGCCCTCGAAGCGGTAGACCATCACGCGGTCGAAGCCGGTCAGCCCGCGCAGGTGCCGCGCGGCGCTGGTGCACAGCTGCTCGATCGTCGGAGACTGGCGCAGCCGCTCGATCATCGGGCGCACGTAGGAGACGAAATCGCGCCGCTTGCCGCTCTCGTGCGGCTCGATCTCGAGCACGAAGGAGCGGCCCGAGGCATGGACCGCGACGTCGAAGCCGCGCCCGTCGCCGACCAGGTCGATCTCGAAGATGCGCTCCACCGCGCCGGCGCCGCCAAGGATCTGGAGCCGGGTGCGGATGTCGTGCAGCGCGCTGGGCGAGAGGAACTCGGTGGCGGAAAGGCCGACCATGTCGCGCGGGTCGCGGCCGAACAGCTCGGTGGCGTTCAGCGATACGTGATTGATGATCCAGTCGCTGGAGAACGACAGCAGCCAGCCGAAGCTCTGGATCCGGCCGATGATGTGGATCGGCTCGAGATCGCAGGTGGTGAGATCGACCGTTGGCAGTTCCTGGAAATCAGCCATTGGTGGGCTGCTTCGTGCTCTCGCTGGCGGCGAACGCGGCGGAGAAGGTGTCGAATGCGGCAAGTGCGGCAGCGGAGGCCGCTTCGGCGGCCGC
>NZ_AKKE01000039.1 GCF_000281975.1 Novosphingobium sp. AP12
TTCGCCGCCAAAGCTGCATCGTTCCGAACAACCGCCAAACCGCTGATGTGAACCGCCACGGATCGGGAGCATAGCACAGGATGTCGATATCACTTGTCGGTATATCGAGGTTGAGCAGCGGCGTCCCGGCAATGTGGGGATCGAATTCCGCGAGAGTAGCGAGGAGATCCAGACTGTTGACAGTTTCGACGTACCCCGGCCTGCTGTCCGGCGCCTGGCCCCGCAAGGTATCGCCAGGCCAAGACGGACCGATCACCCGCGGCCTCCATACCATCTCGCATGGCTGCAGGTCATGGGTTCATCGCCGGGCTGCATTCCGCGAAGGAAGCATCGAGGCCAGCCCTGTTTCACCTCCTATTATCCGCGATTGTGTCGACGAAGCGGGAAACCTCCCTGGTCAGTTCGCGGTCTTCCGGTGTGTTCCCCATGAACCTGCCTTGTGGCATCGCTTCGAACACATGCAGTTCGGCTTTCACGCCGTGCCGACGCAGCGCGCGGTACATCCGGACCGTGTTGGACAGGAACAGGTCACGGGTGCCGGATTGCAGGAAAGTCGGCGAGATCGCCGAACAGCGGCGAGAGGTAAGGATGCGACAGCTCGGCCCCGGTGGCATACAGCACGTTGTTGCGCATCAGCGAGCCGGGCAGGACGACATCGACCATTCGGTTCACCTCGAAGTGTCACCGGATTCGGTCAGATCGACCTGGGGAGAGAGCAGGATCAACCCTGCCGGCATGGGAAGCCCCTCCGACTTTGCCCGCAGCAGCATGGCCGCCGCCAGATTTCCCCCCGCCGATCGCCCCCCGACTATGATGCGCGACGGGGAATGACGCTCCAGGACATGGCAATAGGCCGCCATCGCGTCATCCAGCGCTGCGGGATAGGGATGCTCGGGTGGCATCCTGTAATCCACGCCATAGGATACTGCCCCGTGCTGGTCCCTCCGCCGAACACCAGCGCGCCGCCATGGAAATCCAGATAGGCAAGGTCCGCCCGCAGCATGGTTTCGGGCGTGGCGACGTGGATGGTGGCGTCGCCGATCCGGATCGTCTCGACGCTCGATCGCAGCGTTCCGGCCAGTTGCTTCACGATCGTCGCATATTGCCCATCAGTCGCTGCCTTGATCGCCATCCAGCCGGCATAATCTTCCGGCGAGGGCATCGTGTATGACGCGTGGAGCGGCTCGCCATCCTCGCCCAAGAGGCGGGCAAGACCAGCTCGCGCTTCCGGGCTTATGGAAGAAGGGAATGGAACCAGGCGTGCCGGCACCGCCACGCTATGCTTGTGATCACTCATGGTCTTCTCCTGCTCCGCATCAGCATGCTTGCCGTCACGTCGCTCGACCTGGCTAGTCAGCTCGGATCGGCAGCTCCCTGTCCCAATACGGTGAGGGTCCAACGCGATCGACCAGCCGGTCGATGACACCCGGACCTTCGGCGCCAGTTCGCGCGCGCTTGGATAGATCGCCCAGAACGTCTGCGTCGACACCAGTGGATAGTTCGGCAACACCGGGACGAGCACGCCTGACCGAAGCTCTTCAGCCGCGCACCATGTGGCCATCAGAGCAATCTCCAGCGCCGCGCGTGCCGCATCGCGCACCGCTCCGCCATCGTTGATCCGCAGCATCGGGGTGACACGCTTGGCGATGTCCTTCCCACCGGAACCCGCGAAGGTCCACAGGTCGAGCGTGCCGACGACAAGGCAGGCATGTGCGTCGAGGTCATCGGGCGTGGTGGGAAGACCGCATCGGTCGAGATAATCGGGGGATGCGACTAACACACGGCGGTCGGGTGCGATCCGCCGTGCCACAAACGAGGAATCGCCAAGCTCGGCATAGCGGGGCCGAGCCTTGGCTTTGGGTACCCGACTTTGTCGGCAGAGGAATAATGAACTGCGGGCATTTAGGACTGGTAAGATTCGCTCGTGAAGAGTATCTTTACCATCAGCTGCCAGGGCAGATCACTTGCAACGCGCCATTCGCTCGTGGCCGAGCTGGCGCAGGATGTTGGTGAAGTCGCCATGGATGGCGCGGTGGGCCGTCATGCCGGCTCTACCCCTTTTACTCCATCCACAATTACGTTTTCAATGGTCCTATCAAGGCCCACAAGCCAACCGCCTACGGGAGAATCGTAATGGCTGTGGACCGCATGGATCGCGCGCTTCGAATTGCTAACATCGGGGTCATCACAGAGGCGCTGTTCGACAAAGCTACCGCAGCCGGGAATGTTGAGAAAGCTCGGCGCCTGGGGCAGCGACTGGTCAAGATAGACCATGCCATCTTCATTGAGGGGCTCGGCGACCCTCGTCGCTAAAAAGACCGGCTGCGACCAGTCAGGCGGCGCACGGGAGCCGCCTGGCTCCCATCCGCTGTGCCGGCGATACGCCCCCCATCCTCAATATAGCTTTCGGGTGCGCGCGACGCGCTGCGGGCTACATCGGTGCCTCCTGGGTTCGAGAGGTGTTGGGACCTCATGCTGCCTGCGCCTCCTCGCGCGAAAAGGCTCGCGCTGGCCGACGCTCGGAACACTCGCTCCCCTAAGGGTTTCCACTGATGTCGTCTCATCGCGCGCCCATCAGAGGCGCCTTCAACTTGGAGCATCGAATGATCCGCCACTTCAAACTAGGCGCTGCCCTGCTGCTCGTCGCCAGCTCGGGCCTTGCCGCCTGCATGGACGACGGCCCTGGCCGGAACCGGCCTCCTCGCCATGACCGGCATGATCGTCACGATCGCGACCGGGATCGCGGCGATCACCGCGGCGACCGACATGACCGTGACCGTGATCGCGGTAACTGGAATCGTCCGAACTAATCGAAACTGGATGAGGGCGGTAGTCAGCTTGACGCCGCCCTTTTTCGTGGGCGCACGGGTCATGAGGCTACGCCGAATAGTTCAAGCTGATCACGGTCATAGGTGCCGGCCAAGGCTGGTATTTGTGCGACCTCGCACTGCATAGCTGCGTGATTACACTTGTCGGAGGCGCTAGTCGAGTTCACAACTGCACTCTCCGGAGGAAATGAATAATGTCTTCCCGGCCGCTTACCCGCCTTAATCGCATCGCTCGTCTTGAAGCTCACACGACCGAGCAGTATGATTTCGCTCTCAAGCTGGCCGGACGAAGAGAGCCGAAGACCTTGGTCGCCGGCTTGTAATCTTTGACCACGCGATTTTTATTGAGTCGTTTAATATAGACAGCACCACCGGCTAGTTCGCATACACCCTTTGAGACACGGCGATCCAAGAAGAATACCGGTATCATAGAGGCCTACCTAGATTTTTACCGAGTATCGCCAGCACGTCCTGTAAAAGGTTTACAGGTGCGCTGACGGCCTTTTTGGCTGAGATAAATATAATGCCAGCTCTATTGAAACCCGCCTCGCCGTCTTAGAGCAAGCCGCCTCAGGGCCGAAGGTGCGTACTTCGCTCTTCACGACTTGATAGCGCAAATGCTTGCGCTCGTGCCGATCTCCGATCTCAAGACGATCGTGGCTTCTCTCACCGAGCATGCCGATGAACTGGACGAAGGGCTCGGCCCCACCGGGTAGCTGGCTACCGCAATGAAGTGGCATCCATTGCGGAAGAAGCCGCGCATGTTCGGGGGGACGCGCAAGGGCTGGGGCTTAGCTTCGATGACCTTCTCCACCAGCAAGGACAGCATCGGCCCGATCCGGCTTACCTCCTGCCGGATTTTCGCCAGCGTCCATTCGCCGTAGCACCGAAGGCTGGAGGGCATGTGCTCCGGGACTGTGGTGTGCCGGCCACTGCCGCTGCTGCGCAGGTGCACAGCAATGCGCTCGCCTCCCAGGAAGATCTCGACAGTGCTGGCAGTGAACCGGGCTTCGACCTCGCGGCGCGCGAAGCGGTGCGGAGCGGAGTAATGATGTCGCTCGACCGCGATATGGTAATCGAGCCCGACGCGGCAGCGGCGTCATTCGGCATGAACCCACGGCTCTGCCGGCAACGGCTTGAGGTTTGGAACATCGACTTCGTTGAACAACTGGCGGCGCGTCTTGCCAAACTGGCGCAGCACGCGTCGGTCATTGAGATCGGCAAGGCATTCGGCGATCGCCGCGTTGACCTCCGCGGGGCTGTAGAAGATTCGGTTGCGTAAGCAGCCTCATAGCCAGCGCTCGACGATACCGACGCAGGCTTCGACCTTGGCCTTGTCCCGCAGCTTGCGCGGCCGCGTCGGCAGGATCGCCGTACCGTAATGCCGCGCCATGTCGGTGTAGCTGCGGTTCACCTGAGGATCGAAGTGACAGGCCTTGATCACCGCCACCTTGGCGTTGTCGGGCACTAGCAACTCGGGAACGCCACGGAAGAAGGCGAAGGCGGCATTGTTGCCCGCGATCCAGTCGTGGAACTGTTCAGTCCACGTCGCCAGCGCAAACGACAGGCTCAATCCGCCCATTACGGCAACGAAGATGTGGGCACCGCGGACTTCCCCGGTCCTGCGGTCCACTACGACCGGCACCGTGTCGCCAGCGTAGTCGAGGAACAGCTTTTCGCCTCCGGCATGGCTCTGGCGCATGACCAGCGGCAAGCGGCCTTCCCACCGGCGGAACAGATCGCAGAACCGGCTATAGCGATATCCGTCCGGATGCTCGGCCCGGTACTCCTTCCAGAGCAACTGCAGCGTCACGTGTTTGCGCTTCAGTTCACGCGCTACCACCGGCCAGTCCGGCTCGGGAAGCTTACGCCGCTCAGGTTTGACGCCGGAGACGCCATATAGGCGTCCCTCCAGATCAATGTTGCTAATCTCGGATGGAACCGGCCATGCCAATCCCGAGCGATCGAACCGCACGACCATGTCGCGCACTGTAGAACGAGCAAGGCCAGTCAGCCGGGCGATCTCGCGCATCGGGACACAAGCCTTCCGATGCATTCTCATTACTTCACGCACATGGCGCATCTTCGGCCTCCTCGTCGGCATCTCCATCCTCCGGCTGCTGTGCCGATAGGATGGACCCAACGATCGGGCTTCTCACTCCCTCCCGTGTGGCCGGGAATTCTTCGGAATGGTGGCCGGCATCATCTCGGAATCGAGGCCGGGATCAAATCGGAATGGTGGCCGGGATGACCCCGGAATCCGTACTGATCTCCAAGGTTGGCCTCATGATCGCCATGAAGCCCCGGTTCTCGGGCACCGACGTGATGACCCTCCATGCGCAAAGGCCGCCGGGGGCGCAGCTGGTATCGACAACGAGCGAGGAAGCGGTCAGCATTCAGTACGAGAAGACCGTCATAGTCCCCCGACCCGAAGGACATCGCTGCTGTGACCGAGGGCAAGCCAATGCCCGGCCCCGACATCCTCACCGACCCGCCGCCGGCGCTACGACAGCGTCATCGAGGGTTGGGCTGACCGCGTCCGAGCCGCTGGCATTCGCCTATGCCGCTTCTATGAGCGGACCGGCATGCCCGGCCTGACATGCTCCGATCCAAAGTAGCGGCTATTCCGGGCCCATAGGGCGCCATTGTCTGTGCGCTCGCCTGTAGATGGGCAGCGCGCACCCCTTGCAGTGACCGACGTAGTGAAGTCCGTCCCATGTAACCCGGCTCCGCTCAGGCTCGTGCCGGCCGAGCGCGCATCGAATTGCTTGAGGCAGAATCTGCATCCAGAAATCTCACCATCCAACGATGAACGGAATGTGACGAAAATTGCCGGCCGGGACAAGTCGTGTGCCGTCTCAGTCAAGGATTGGAGAAGCATCTAATGACCGCCACCCCACCCGCATCGGGTTCGTGATCGAGCCCTATCGTCGCGCCGTGTCGGAGACGCCGGCCGCCGCCGCGCGTCACGGAAACCTCGCACGCGAGAGCTCCGACCGATCGAGACGTACTTCGCCGCGCTCCCCAACGCCCAGGCCCACGCAGATGAGCGGCAGGCCCTGCCCTCGTCCGATCGACGCCGCTTCAGCGTGCCCGTGGCGGATGTCGGGGCCGTGGCCGACCTGCTCGACAGCGATGAAGTGCTGACCGCGCGCTACATTGACACCGAGCCCAACATCGCCCAGCCGGTCGTCGTCACCGAGATTGTCGTCGATGCCGAAGCGCAGAGCGCACTGATTAAGGTCTGGGGCTGAACATGCCGGCAGTCGAGATACCCGTCTTCGTCGACCCGCTGTACCTCGGCGACGTCGTGGTCAGCACGGCGCAGGCGGGGCACTCCGCTTCCAGCCTCAATCGGCTCGAGCCCATGAGCCTGACCTGGCGCACCACAGGCTCAGGCGCGATCTGAGCCCGCCGGCAATTCGATGGCGAGCTGCTGGTCGACTTTCTTACGATCGTCGCAGCCAACGCCCAGGCGGGCACCGGTTGCCGCCTTCGACTTGGCGCCACCCAGGGGCAAGTTGATGGCGCCGCACCTTACGACAGCGGAGGCCTGTCCTTCATCTCACCGGCGATCACGCGGGCGGACGACCTCTACCATTCCCATCTTCGCCTGCCGGCGCCCGTCGCCGCGACGTGGTGGGGCATCGACATCACCGGTCACACCGGCCCATTTGACGCAGGCGGGATCGTGCTCGGCAAGGCCATCGAGCCCAGCCCCTTCTACGACAAGGACGTCGAGCGCGGGATGGACGACCTCGGGTCGGTCAAGATCAACCGGTTCGGCGTGCCTGATGCCGTGGCGGGCGTGAATCTGAGGACCCTACTGTTCACGCTGTCATGGCTGAACGAGGCAGAATACGAGGACACCTTCAGGCCGCTCGCTGATTTGACGCGATCCGAGCCGGCATGCGGAGGCGCTGGTACGGCCATCCGACCCTTCTTGGTCGCAGGGCTCAGTGACTTTGCGAAGAGCCATAACAGCACAGCGGTGACGGCAACGATGAACGCGAGGATTAGCTGTGCGACCACGCCGGGCTTTTGGTTCTTACCGCGCTTCACGTTTGCGTCCCTGCTTTCCGACTCTGGCGACCGTATGAAGCCAAGGCCGGTCGAGACAACTCAGTTTCAACAATAGATTAAGGGTTAAACAGCTCGGCGCCTGGGTTGGACGCCGGGGCGGGCGCGGCGATTCCTACAGTCGCCGCGCCCGCATCTATGGTCTGCATGGGAGAACACGAGGCCGTAGATTTTCGACGGAATGCTATTTCAAGAACATTGATCCCACCAGCAGGATCGGCACCCACAGCATGCCATTCATAACCAGGATCCAGCCCAGCCGTCGCTGGGGCCGCCTATTTGTCGTGGCGCGGTGATAGTGGATTGGTATCACATTGTCAGAGGTGAGGATCATGCTTCCACCCTTGGCGAGTTGCTTCACAAGCATGACGCCGATGGCCGTGATTTTATCCGCACAGAAAGAACCGGACCTTCAAAATCGCAGCCGATCCGGCACGAACGCGAACCGTCTGCAAAGTTGCGGGCGCGGTAGGGGGCGCACTCCACCACGCCCGCTTACCGCCGAAAGAAAGCTGCCCCTGTCCTTTCTCGGCGATAAACAGTTCCGAGAGAAGTCGGGCAAGTTAAGGCAGTTCCGATATCCATGATCGCTATCCATGGAACTACGCATGTCGTCAGCGCAGCTTTACGCGGAACTGCTGTAATGGCATTTTTGCCGGACCCTGGTGTGTACTCGGAGCGGCAAGAGGTGAGCGCCTCAGTCCTGAACGCTCGCTTCTCGCCTTATCTCATCGATGAGGGTGATTTGCTCGGATCGTTTCGGCTTCCTGGTTACTTGCGGTTTGCGCAGCCTGACGCGGTACCCAGACGAATATCGACGGGCTATCAATTGAAGGGCGGTACACCTCTCCATCAAAAAGTGACGGGGGCTCACCCACTCTCCACGGCGAGTAACCGTGCAAGCATTTCACCATGACGACTTCATCCAGACCTCGCCATGAAAGCTCGATCCCGTCGCACGGACCTCCATGCAATAAGATCATCTCATGAAACACCTGAAATCCTTTTCAGCAATTGCCTTCATCAGATTTCAAACTTTGAATAATCAGCGTCGTTCCACGGTTGGTCTTGTTTCAGGAGTGCTCAGCGCGGCGTAGGCCATGCCCCCCCAGCATCGCGCAGATCCGAGCCGCTAACCGAATGGCTCCGCTCATCCCAACAAAGCCTCGCCAGCTTTCCCCATCGCTTCGGTAGGAGTGCGAATCGCCGCAAAAACGGCGCGTGCCTCACGCAGGTATCTCTAGCTTGGCGCAGGGCTGCTCGAGCACGATCACTTTGTATGAAACAGGCGCTTCAGGCTGCTCCGGCCTGATCGCGACCTCGGAAAACTGGGCCGACGCTCGCGGCCTCTCGGACGCCACATCCACCGACATCCGCCGCCACTTGTAGAAGCGAAACGTCAACATCTGCGGCGCGGGCGACGTCTGCAATCGACGCGCCGGACGCCATTGAGGCCTCCACCAGCGCAAGCTTCTAATCCAAACTCCACCGCCGCCCCCTCTGCGCGCCGGAAAACACCGTCACCTGACCCACTTCACATCCCGTAGGCATGTGGCAAACCTCAGTGCTTGCCACATGCCTAACCTCGCAGGACCCGCCGATCAGCGACAGAGGGCCTTCGCCGGGATAGAGCAACCTCACGTATGGAAATTGATTCGGGTGGGAATCATGCATCCCGGCATTCCCATTTGATGTAGGCTTTGTTGTCGCAGGCCCATGTTTCGTCGATTTCGACGAGAACGGCGGAGACGAGGCACAGGAGCGCCTCGTCGTTGGGGAAGACCCTGACCTTGACGGTGCAGCGCTTGAGTTCCTGCTGGACGGCGCGCTCGATCGGGTTCGAGGTGCGCAGGCGCCGGCGGTGGTGATCAGGCAGGGCGAAGACAGCCAGGCCTTCGGGGATGGCGTTTTCGAGCCACGTGGCGAGCTTGGGCGCGGTTTTGCTATAGCCGGTGACTAGCTCGTCGAGCGCGGCCTGTGCCTTTGCCAGCGAGCCGGCGTTCCAGACGCTGCGCAGTTCTGAGCCGATGCGAGCGCGGATGGCGACGTTGGGAGCGTATGAATAGCATTGGCGGCGAGGTGGAACTGGCAGCGCTGCCAGGTGGCCGACCCGAGTACCGCCCGGCGAGCAGCGCGCAGGCCTGCATGATCATCCGACACGATGAATTCGACGCCTCGCATGCCGCGCGCGACCAGGTCATCGAGGAAGCCGCGCCAGTGGACCTCGGCCTCCGACAGGGCGACGCGAAACCTTCGACGTTGCGAACGCGAGAAGCTTATTTTGGTCGCCTGTTGCCCAAACTCTTCGGCGGGTCGCCGACGATTTTCCATAGCGGTTAGATCTATTGAGCATCGACTTTCGAGAAACAGGTCATTCGCGATTATGCACGGATGCATTTAGATGCCGCTCTGCACCGCTGCGATCAGCGCGACCAAAGCCGGCGGGCTTTGTCTCCGGCTCGGATGATAGAGGTAATAGCCAGGCAGCATCGGACACCAATCCTCTAGTACCCGCACCAGCCTGCCGGCCTGGATGTCATCTTCGGCATCATCATCGTAGAGATAGGCCATTCCCATACCAGCGATCGCGGATGCCCGCATCAGATCTGTATCGTTGAAGACCAACGATCCCCGGACTCGCACATCCAGCGGACGGCCATCCTCCTCGAACTCCCAGGCATAAAGACCGCCTGTCTTGACCAAACGGTATGCGATGCAATCATGGCGGCCGAGATCGTGGGGGCTTACGGGTGGCGGATTGGCTGCAAAGTAGGCGGGCGAGCCGACGACCGCACGGCGCCTGTCCGGTCCGATCCTAACGGCAATCATGTCCTTTTCAATAATGTTACCAAACCGAATGCCGGCATCGAAGCGGTTGGCAACGATATCGGTCAGATTGTCGTCGACGATCATCTCGACGGTGACGTTCGGATGGGAGGCCAGGAAGGCTGGCAGCACTGGCAGGATGACCGCGGTAATGGCATTCTTGGTCGCGGTGATGCGAAGCGGACCGGACGCAGCGGCCCCGAACGCGCCAACCTGCGCGAGACCTGACGCGATGTCCTCCAGCGCCGGGCGTAGCGAGCGAAGCAGGATTTCGCCTGCCTCGGTTGTCGATACCGACCGGGTCGTGCGCGCCAGCAAGCGCACCTTCAGCCGCTCTTCCAGCCCTCGCATCGCATGGCTCAGAGCCGACTGCGACATGCCGAGCGTCGATGCCGCACGCGTGAAACTGCCTTCGCGCGCAACCACTTCGAATGCTGCAAGATCATTCAGTTCGCTACGTCGCATATATGCAAATCTCACATAAACCTAAGCGATCATAGGCGTCTACTCACATAGGTCCAGCAGTCTATCTTGATGGGCAAGTTGCTCGCGCCCGGGCAACGATCATGGACGGACCTTTACGATGACCAATCCCTTGTTCGAACCGCTCAAGTTGAGCGCAGGCCTGAACCTCAAAAATCGCATCGTCATGGCCCCCATGACGACATGGTCAGCGAACGACGACGCCACAGTCTCGGATGAGGAAGACAGTTATTACCGAGCCCGCGTCGGCGGTGTCGGTCTCGTCATTACCGGCTGCAGCCATGTGACCCCCAACGGGATCGGCTTCACTGACGAGTTCGCATCCTACGACGACCATTTTCTGCCGAGCCTGGCTCGTCTTGCCGATGCGGCCAAGAGCGGTGGTGCCCCGGCAATCCTTCAAATTTTCCACGCCGGCAATAAGGCGTTGCCCACCCTCGTGCCGGATGGCGATGTCGTGAGCGCGAGTGCTGGATTGATCGAGGCCGGCGCCTTTGTGCCGGGCGGCACACAAGTACGTGCGCTTTCGTCTCTCGAGATCGCAGACATCATCACGGCTTTCGGTGATGCGACGCGCAGGGCGATACTGGCAGGCTTCGACGGGATCGAGTTGCATGGCGCCCATGGTTTCCTGATCCAGAACTTCCTGTCGCCGCGCTCCAACCAGCGAACCGATGAGTGGGGCGGATCGCTGGAAAATCGTATGCGCTTCCCTCTCGCTGTCGTTGCCGAAGTCCGCCGGGTTATCAGCGCCGAAGCGGGACGACCGTTCGCGCTCGGCTATCGTATTTCTCCCGAAGAGCCAGGCGACGGCGGTCTGCGCGTCGATGAGAGCCTCATCCTTGTCGACCGGCTCATCGATGCGGGCGCCGACTATGTTCATGCCTCACTCGCAAGCCTGCTGGAGGATCGGCCGCTCGAAGATGCCGACGGCGTTACGATGGTGGAGCATCTCCTTGCACGCATCGACGGGCGGATTCCGCTCGTTGCAGCCGGGCAGGTGCGGACGCCGGCACAGGCCGTGCAGGCTCGTACAATGGGCTTGCCACTGGTTGCCGTGGGTCAGGCGCTTGTGATGAATCCCGATTGGGTGGATGCAGCCGAGGCGGAGGCCGATAGCTCGGTGACGACCACCCTCGACCTGTCCCGCGCGGCCGAGCTTGCGATCCCGGCTAAGCTCCACGCCGTCATCGCGAACATGCCCGGATGGTTTGCGCTGTCCGATGAACGGCCGCTTGCGCCGGCGGCATCCTGAGCCTGCCCGGCGGATACACACGGAGCCTCGATCATGGTCCACAACCAGACATCCAGCGCGCCTGCGTCGCGCGCCGACATCACGCTCTCCTTTGCCGAAACAGTGCGGGCGCGGCGATCCTTTCGGGCATTCAAGCCGGAGCCGGTCGCAGACGGTCTCATGCGCGATCTTCTTCTGGATGCCCAGCAGGCCCCGTCCAACTGCAACACGCAGCCGTGGAACATGCACGTTGTCAGTGGCGCAAAGCGGGACGAGCTTTCCCGCGCGCTGCACGCGGCCAATGACGCCCGCCGCCTGACGCCCGATTTCAACTGGGATGAAGGCGGGTTTCGTGGGCGCTATGATGAGCGTCGGCGTGAACAGGGTGCGATCTACTACAGCAATCTCGGGGTGACGCGGGATGATCACGAGGCACGCGCCCGCGCGGCTTCGGTCAACTTCTCGTTCTTCGGCGCCCCGCATGTCGCCCTGCTGTTCATGCCTCTTGTTGGCGATGGTGTCCGTGTCGCGGGCGATCTGGGCATGTACGGCCAGACCTTCCTGCTCGCGCTCGCATCCCGCAAGCTGGGCGGCGTGCCGCAGACGGTGCTCGGGCTTTACGCCCAGACGGTTCGCGATGTGCTCGGCATCTGCGACGACCTCAAGCTCCTCTACGGCATTTCGTTCGGCCACCCCGACGAGACCGCACCCGCCAACAGGGTTCGAATGGGCCGGGATGATCTGGGCCAGAGCGTCACCTTCCACACCTGATCGCCGCACCCGAGCGGCCCACCATCTGGTCCGAGTGAACAAAATGGAATTGCCATGAGCCGGAATTTCGAACGCAGCGACGCACTCGCGACACGCGGCGATGAAGGAAGCGGGGATCGAGCCAGCGTGGACCGCCGCGGTTTTCTTGGCGCCGCTTTGATCGGTGCTGCCGTTCCCCTCGCGCCATCCTGGGCTACCCCAACTGGCAGGCCCACCCCATCTCTCGCAACAGGACATCACCCCATGAAGACACGTAAACTCGGCACGCTCGAAGTCTCGGAACTCGGGTCGGGCTGCATGAACATGAGCGGCAACTACAACCCGCCCGCAGATGTCCCGCAGTGCATTCGCACGATCCGCACTGCAGCCGAGAACGGCGTGACCTTCTTCGACACCGCCGAGGTCTATGGTCCCTACATCAACGAGGAACTGGTCGGACAGGCGCTGGAGCCCATCCGGGATCAGGTGAAGATCGCGAGCAAGTTCGGTTTTGCGATTGACGGTACGATCGCGCTGAACAGCCGCCCCGAACATATCCGCATCGTTGTCGAGCAGTCGCTGAAGCGCCTGCGGACCGATCGCATCGATCTTTACTACCAGCATCGCATCGATCCGGCCGTGCCGGTCGAAGAGGTCGCGGGCGCCGTCAAGGATCTGATCGCCCAGGGCAAGGTGCTGCATTTCGGCCTCTCCGAAGCCAGCGCGGCATCGATCCGCCGCGCGCATGCCGTGCAAACGGTCAGTGCGGTTCAGAGCGAATATTCCCTGTGGACGCGCAACGCCGAACTGAACGGCGTGCTCGACACCTGCAAGGAACTGGGTATCGGGTTCGTGCCTTGGGCACCGGTGGGCGAAGGCTTCCTCACGGGCAAGTACGACACCACGACGCAATATGTAGAAGCCGATTTCCGGGGGGGGGTCCCGCGCTTCTCGAAGCAGTTCATGGCGCTGAACATGCCGATCATCGAGTGGCTCAAGAACTATGCGCAGACGAAGGGCGCGACGCCTTCGCAGATCGCGCTCGCCTGGCTGCTTGCAAAGGGACCCAACATTGTTCCTATCCCTGGTACCCGCAAGGAGGTGCACCTCCTCGAAAATCTAGGTGCGGCGAAGCTGAACCTGACCGACGCTGATGTGCAGGCCATCGACACCTCGCTCTCCAAGTTCCCCGTCTACGGCGACCGGATGGGCGCGGCTCATATGAGCCAGATCGACTACACCGTCTAAGCAGCTGCGGCACAAACTAGCGCTCGGCACCCATCCGAATAGGAATGAAATCATGAACCCAACCTATGACTTCACAGCGCAACAGGATCGTTCATGGCCAGCGATACGCCCAACAGATTGGGCATCTATCTTCGTGATCGCCGTGCTCGGCTTGATCCTGCGGCTTTTGGCTTCGGCGGTGGCCGCAGGCGTACGCCCGGACTGCGCCGCGAAGAAGTCGCGAGCCGAGCGAACATCAGCCCGACCTGGTACACCTGGCTGGAGCAAGGTCGTGGGGGCGCTCCTTCACCTGATGTGCTCGATCGGATCGCCAAGGGACTTATGCTGACCGAACCTGAGCGAGAACATCTGTATATGCTGGGTCTTGGGCGCCCGCCGGAGGCCCGTTATCGGCCTGTCGACGGAATTACGCCGCGACTGCAACGCGTGCTCGATGGAATGCCGTTCAGTCCGGCGATCATCAAGAACGCCATCTGGGATGTAATCGGTTGGAACCAAGCCGCAGCGGCGCTGCTTACCGACTATTCGCTGCTGCCGCGGGACCAGCGCAATATTCTGCGGCTGATGTTCACAAACGGCAAAGGCCGAAGTCGCAACGAGGATTGGGACAGCGTTGCGCGGTTCGTAGTCGGAGCCTTTCGGGCTGACATGGCGAGGGCTGGTGCACAGGGCAGCGTGGAAGCCGCCAGCCTCATCGACGAACTGAGCCGGCTGAGCCCGGAATTCGAACGGCTGTGGAAGGATAATGAAATCGTCGCTCACACTGAGGGCGTGAAGCAGATCCGCCATCCGGCGGCAGGGCTTGTGAAGCTCGAATTTTCGTCTTTTGCCGTCGAAGGCAGTCCAGAGCTTGGGATGATCGTCTATAATCCAGCGACTCGGACTGACACAGAAAAAGTTCGTGCGCTCGTGGATGCCGGAAAGGGATAACGACCCACGGTCACGTCCGTCAATGTGGTG
>NZ_AKKE01000040.1 GCF_000281975.1 Novosphingobium sp. AP12
GGGCTGAGCTGGTGCACGCCGACCGCCGAGAAACTGCTGCAGACGCTGACGCCCGAATGGTCGCGGCACGGCGGCGAGCTGCCGGAACTGCTCGTCGGCCCGCTGTCCCGGCTGCTGTCCGAGGATGCCGCTCCCGGCGCCACGCTGAAGCTCGACCTCGAGGGCGGGCGGACGCTCGAAGCGATCGTCGTCGGCCGTTCGCGCCCCGGCGAACTGCTGGTGCGCATCAACCTGATCGACCCGCAGGCCGATGTCGGCTGCCTGCAGAAACACTTCGGCCTGACCCAGCGCGAAGCCGAGGTGCTTCTCTGGATCAGCTACGGCAAGCCCAACCGCGTCATCAGCGAGATCCTGCTGATCAGTCCCCGCACCGTCAACAAGCACCTCGAACAGGTCTTCGAGAAGCTCGGCGTCGAGACGCGGGCGGCGGCGGCGGCCTTCGCGGTACGGGTGATTTCGCAGTAAGGGCGGATGGTCAGGTCAGAACGAATTCCGTGCGGGCTTCGGTCCGGCCGTTGACGAGGAGTTCTACCGCGTGGACGCCGGGATGATGGCGGCGGGTGCTGAAATCCTTGATGGTCTGGCGGATCGAAAGGCTGGCTGTTTCGCCTGCGCCAAGCTCGAAAGTCTTGAGTTTGAACACTTTGGCACCCGCCTTGCCCGAGGCACGAGCGTAGTGGACACGGTAGTCGACGACCAATCGCTGGGGCGCCGACGCGGTCGAGACCAGCTCCGCCCGGATGGCGATTTCATCGCCCAGACGGACCGTCCCAGGCGACACCGAGAACGACATTAACCGCACCGAGGCGCCATGTGACACGCCGATCAGCGCCAGTGCGCCGGGATCGCCCTGCTTGATGAGCGTGCGCAGCGCATGGCGCACGATCCACTTGGTCCCGGCATCGTCCTGCGGCCAGGTGGCGAGGCGCTCCAGCAGCCAGTCAGGCCGGTCCTTGGCAATGTCGTTGAGGTGGTTGGCGACCGACTTGCGCACATAGACGCTGGGGTCCGCCCGGAGCGCTTCGAGGATCGGCGCCGCCAGCGTGACGTCGGCTTTCAGCGCCGGGACCCGCGCGGCCCAGGGCAGCCTTGGCCGGCTGCCTTCGCTGACGAGGCGGCGGACGTGCTCGTCCTCGCTCGCAGTCCATTCCAGCATCCTGGCCAGCGTCCGCTCCGGCTCGAGGGCGAGGAAGGGGCGGATCGCGAACTCGGCGGTGCCGAAGCGGGTGAGCGTCGCGAGCGCCGCAAGCGACCTGTCGAAATCACCCTGCCCATGGCGCGCGACGAACTCCGTCACGGCGACGGCCTGAAAGCCGTGGGTCAGTTGCGGCGCCATGGCGAGCACGATTTCCAGCGCGGCGGGATATTCGGTAGGGAGTGCCAAGGCCAGGGCATCGGCGATATGGCGCACCCGCTCCATGATCGACAGGCCGTCCAGCCCCTCGGCCGCGGCGCCAAGGAACGCGGCGCTGTCGAAGCGGGGCGAGGCGGCGGTTCCGGCGTCGGCGATCACCCTCAGGGCGGCAGGCCCGAGGATGTCCTTCAGCAGCGCCGGGGTCTGGGGCTCGCTCGCCATCGTGTCGTCCGTTCCTTCGGCGGCCGACTCGATTGCCGCCGGCGCCTGCGCTATAAGCGGGCATCGCCGCCCGTTCCACGTCCTCGTCAGGAAAGTCCCCGCATGGATGAGACCGATGATCTCGGTGCGCTGCCGCCCGACAGCAAGCTGACCCGCTCCAAGCAGCGCTGGGCGAGCGAGCACAAGTTCATCACCGGCACCGAGGCCCGACCCGAAACCGAGCGTCTGCCGCCCGGCCAGCACCGGGTCGAGAACTGGCCCGTGCTCGATCTCGGCAAGCAGCCCGACGTCAGCCTCGAACGCTGGCGCCTGACCGTGGGGGGGATGGTCGCGCGGCCCGTCGCACTGGACTGGGCGGCCTTCATGGCGATGCCGCAATCGCGCGTGCGCACCGACATCCACTGCGTCACCACATGGTCGCGCTACGACAACGACTGGACCGGCGTCTCCACGCGCGACCTGCTCGACGCCGTCCGGCCTCGCGACGAGGCAAGCCACCTGATGCTTCATGGCTACGACGGCTATACCACCAACGTGCCGCTGGCCGACTTCGCGGCGGCGGACGCAATGCTCGTCCACCAATGGCAGGGCAAGCCGCTGACCCGCGACCACGGTGGTCCGGTGCGTCTGGTGATCCCGCACCTCTACTTCTGGAAGAGCGCGAAGTGGATCAACCGGATCGACTTCCTCGGCGCTGACAAGGCCGGCTTCTGGGAGGTCAACGGCTACCACATGCGCGGCGATCCCTGGGCCGAGGAACGCTACAGCTGAGGCGGAGCCAGGGGGCCGAGACGATATCCCGCGCGAAGGCGGGTGGATGGCGGTTCGATGGTCGATGGATTTGATCGATCGACGGACCTTACCGTCCCCATCGCTATCCGCCGCGCGGCGCCGCCACATGCTCTTTGCGAGAGGTATCGCACTGCCGATGCCACCGAAGCCGCAGGGCCGACCGCCTGCCCCCGAGTTTCCACGAAGTTTCGCCACGCCGGGGCTGCCGCGTCGGTTTGTTTCTCTAATATTGCAAATGATTCTCAATTGCTTTAGCTGACCCCGCAAACAGGGGGACACATCATATGCGACATACTCGTAAATTCCTGGCGGCAAGCGCCGTGCTCGGATGGCTGGTCGCCGTCCCCGCCGCCCACGCCGAAACCGACGCGAACACCGAGAATCCCGAGCAGACCCAGGGCACCATCGTGGTCACCGGCGAGCACTACCGGGAGGAGGTCGCGTCCGGCAAGGACACTGTCCCGCTCATCGAAATCCCGCAGGCGATCTCGGTAGTGCCCGCCGAACAGCTCAAGCTGCGCGGCGTCACCCGCATCGCGGACGCGCTGTTCACGGTGGCGGGCGCCTCGCGCAGCAGCACTTATGGCTTCTACGACGCCTATACCCTGCGCGGGTTCGACGCCGCCTATGGCAGCCTGTACCTCGACGGGCTGATCAACGAGGCCGGGGGCGGGGGCAGCAACAATGAGCTGTTCGGGCTGGAATCGGTCGAAGTGGTCAAGGGCCCGGCTTCGGCACTGTTCGGCGGCGGGTCGTTGGGCGGCATCATCAACCTCGTCAGCAAGCGCCCCGTGCTGGGCAGCGCATTCGCGAACTTCAGCGCCTCCACCGGCTCCTACGACCTGTTCGAGGGATCGGTGGACGCCAACCTGCCGCTCAACGCGGAGCACACGCTGGCTGCGCGTTTCGTCGGGCTTTACCGCGATTCCGGCTCGTTCGTCCGCTTCGCCGGGCAGAACCGGATCTATCTCCAGCCCTCGCTGACCTGGCAGGTCGCGCCGTCCACCCGCTTCACCGCGATCGCCACGCTCAAGCGCGACGACGACAATCCCTGGGGCCCGCTGCCCGCCTACGGCACCGTCTTCCCCTTCGACGACGGCACTTACCTCCCGCGCGACTTCGCGGTCAGCAACGGCGGCGACCAGAAGCCCGTCCAGCGCGAGAACCGCAAGACCATCGGCTATTTCCTCGACCACGACTTCACCGATACCCTGCATTTCAGCCAGACCGCACGTTACACGCACCGCACCACCTTCTGGGACCGCTGGATCTTCGCAGACGGCTACCTGGACGACGAAGTGGGCGAGGACGGCAACCCCATTCCCGGCACCGGCCGCACCATCGGCCGCTACTACTACGGGCCCTACGACGAGACCTACAAGTCGGTCCTCGCCGACAACCGGCTGACCTGGAAAGTCAGCACCGGCTTCGTGCGGCACAACCTGCTGGGCGGCGTCGACTATCGCAAGACGAAGTCCCATTACGACAGCGATGCCGATTACGACCCGTCGCACTTCCCGCTCGATGCGCTCGACCCGGACTATTTCGCCCCGCTCAATCCCGTTTCGTCGCCCTATTCCGGCTCCGGCAAAGGTAGCCAGCTCGGCTTCTACGTGCAGGACCACATGGAGCTGGGCGACGCGGTCACGCTGACCTTCAACGGCCGCTGGGACCGCGCGAAGTCCGATGGCGAGTTGCAGACCGCGTTCTCGCCGCGCGTCGGCGCGACCTGGATGGTGGTGCCCGGCGTGTCGCTCTACGGGAGCTGGTCCAAGTCCTTCACGCCGCAGTACGGTTCGCAGGTGGTGCTCGAGGTGGAGGGGGACGGCAATCCCTCCGTCATCGGCCAGGCCCCGCCGGAACGCGGCCGCAACATCGAGGCCGGCGCGAAGTTCGACCTCGCGTCGGCCAACCTCAGCGGCATGGTCTCGGTCTACCAGCTGACCCGCAGCGACGTACTGACCGCCGATCCGCAGTTCCCGATGTACTCGCGCGTCTCGGGAAAGCAGCGCAGCGAGGGTGCGGAAGTCGAACTGCACTGGCGCCCGGCGCAGGGGTTCTCGCTCGACTTCGCCTATGCCTACATCAAGGCGCGCTACGTCGAGGACAGCGATTATCCCGTGGGGACACGCCTTCCCAACATCCCCCGGCACGCGGCTTCGGCCTTCGCCAGCTACGTGGTGCCGGAAGGCATGCTCGCCGGGCTCGGCGGGAACCTGGGCGTCGCTTATACCAGCACGCGCCAGACCTACGATGCATTCCCTTATCCGGGGCAGGACCCGCTGATGGTGCTGAAGGACTACACGCTGGTGAACGGCGGGATTTCCTACGCCTTCTCCTCGTGGGAGGCGCAGGTCAACGTCAACAACATCTTCGACACGCGCTACTTCCCCGATGCCTGCTGCCTCAGCCGCGTGACGCCGGGCGAGCCGCGCAACTGGCGCCTGACGATCCGCAAGTCGTTCTAGCGGAGACACGAAAAGCCGGAGGCGGTGCTCCGCCCCCGGCTTTTTTCATAACTTCCGGTGCCGGTCAGAACGGCAGGTTGTAAAGCCTGACCGCGTTGTCCTGCAGGACCTTCTTCTGGATGGTCCGGTCGTAGCCGCCGAGCACGTCCTTGAGGTGTTCCTGCACGCCCGGATAGAGCGAAGTCGGGTGCGGGAAGTCGGTTTCGAACATGACGTTGTCGACGCCGATGATCTCCAGCAGGTACTTGGGCGCGATCTTCTCGAACCAGAAGGTGCAGTAGAAATGGTCGCGGAAGTAGTCCCAGGGCTGCTTCTTGAGCATGTCGCGCTTGCCTGCCAGCATCTCGCGGAACTGGTGTTCCAGCGCCTCGACCGCGAAGGGCACCCAGCCGGCCCCGCTCTCGATCAGGCCGATCTTGAGCTTGGGGTGCTGATCGAGACGGCCCGAGACCATCCAGTTGCCCAGCGTCGCGGCGTTGCCGATCGAGAACATCGTCGCCACGACCGACAGCGTCTGCTCGAACTGGAAACCTTCCCAGGTCAGCGTGTTGGGATCGATCGCCGCATTGAGGTGGAAGTTGAGCGGCATGCCGGTCGCTTCGCACATCTCGAGGAAGGGCGTCCAGTAGTCGTGGTTGAAGCTCGGCACGCCCACGCGCTCGGGGGTGTCGGGCAGCACGAAGCCGCGCAGGCCCAGGTCGTGGCAGCGGCGCGCTTCGGCCTCGAGCTGCTTCTGGTCCCAGAACGGCAGGTGCGCCATGTTGAAGATGCGCTGGCCCGAGGCTTCCTGGAACTCCGCCGAGGCGTCGTTGTAGATCTGCACGATCTGCAACGCCAGTTCGGGATCGCCGAGGCTCATCAGCGCGCCGGCCTGCGTCACGCCCGAGTTCTGGAAGCCGATCTGGGCATGGACGCCCATGTCGTCCATCGCCGCGAGGCGCGCCTTCAGTTCGTGCCCGCCGGGGTGCGCCTGCTCCAGCTTTGGGAAGGCGAGGCGGCCGAGCAGCTTGTTGTTGTCGGCGCGGATGACGTTGCCGCCCAGCGTGCCGAAGTCACGGTCGCCCACGAACCAGCGGTCGGTGCCGTTGACGCGCTCGACGCGCGGCATCTTCGACTTGAGCGCTGCCGGCGCACGCGAGGTGAACAGCTCGGGCGCCTCGGTGATGTGCGTGTCGGTGTCGACGATCTTGATGCCTTCGAACATCGGATCGAGCCCGCCCGACTGCGAGGCATAGTCTACCTCGCGGATCAGGCCGCCATCCTTGTATCCGTCCGCAGACCAGTATTTGCGTGCCGACTGGGCCAGTTCCTGGGTGTCGTCATCGGCCATTGCGATTCTCCCGAAAAAATAATGTGCTCGTTTCGCAACCGGGCCGGGTCATGACAATCGCGAGGGGCAAGGCAACGCCGCGACGATGAATGGCGATGTCCTGCGAGACGCGGCGGGGGCGCCGATCACTCTGCTTGCGGCCCGAATACCGGTCGGGCATTCATTCGGCCGGGAGAAGACCATGACACAATCGCGAACGCTTGACGACATCCGAGTGGAGTTCGACGCCCCGGACAACGTACCGAAGGATCGCATCGTCGACCTGTCCTTCGCCAACGGCAGCGAACCCAACGACCTGGTCGACCCTTACGAGCCGTTCGCGTGGCTCAACGGGCAGGAGATTCCGCGCCTGCTCTACAATCCGCCGATGCGTTCGGGCCTCGGCGCGATCTCGGGCTCGGGGCGCGGCAACTGGGTGGTCTCGCACTACGAGGACATCGACCGCGTCTATTCCGACAACGATCA
The DNA here is from genome assembly GCF_000281975.1 of Novosphingobium sp. AP12. Classification (GTDB taxonomy): domain Bacteria; phylum Pseudomonadota; class Alphaproteobacteria; order Sphingomonadales; family Sphingomonadaceae; genus Novosphingobium. The sequence continues at coordinate 6,632 of NZ_AKKE01000040.1, forward strand.
TTTCTCGAACGCCGGCACTGCGGAGTTCCAGCGCCTGATCGGCGAAACCTTCAAGTCCATCCCGCTGGCGATCGACCCGCCGGACCACTCGAAGTACCGGCTCTACCTGATGCCCTACTTCAGCCCTTCCCGCATCACCCGCGACATCGAGCCGCGCATCCGCCGGATCGTCACCGAGATGATCGACGAAGTCGCGGACAAGGGCGAGGTCGACATGGCCTGGGACTTCGGCCGCGTCTATCCGGTTCGCATCTTCATGGGCCTGATGGGCTTCCCCGACGAGATGTTCGAGCAGTTCCTCGACTGGGAGTGGGACATCCTGCATTCGGGCACGCTGGAAAAGATGCAGGCCGCGCTGCGCGGCGTGCTCGACTTCCTGCGCGCCTTCATCGCCGAAAAGGAGGCGAACCCCGACGAGCACCTGGTCTCCTCGATCGTCCACGGCACAATCCAGGGCCGTGCGCCCACCGAGGACGAGAAGATCGGCATGGTCTGGTTCCTGTGGCTCGGCGGGCTCGACACGGTAGCGGCGACAATCGCGCAGATGTTCCGCCGCATGGCACTGCAGCCTGAAATCCAGCGCAGCATCCGCGAAAATCCGGCGCTCATCAACGGCGCGGTGGAAGAGTTCCTGCGCACCCAGCCGATCCTCTCCTCCACCCGCAGCGCGACCCGCGACTTCGAGTGGCACGGCGTCCAGATCCGCAAGGGCGACTCGGTGCAGTGCCTCAACCCGGCGGGCAACTTCGACCCCACCCGGTTCGAGAACCCGCGCGAGTTCGACCCGGAGCGCCGCGCCAATCGCCACTTCACTTTCGTCGGCGGCGTCCACATCTGCCTCGGCGCACACCTCGCCCGGCGCGAACTGCGCGTGCTGCTGGAGGAATGGTTCGCCCGCATCCCGGAGTTCAGGCCGAAGCCCGGCTCGGACACCAGCGTGTTCCCCGGCCTGCTCTCGATCCGCAACCTGCCGTTGGTGTGGGACGTGAAGTGAGCCGCTCGCCGCATTGAGCGTCGTCCCGGTCGCGCCAGGGACGACGCGAGGTCGGCGCTATGCTTCCGGCACGCGCGGAGTGAAGGCGATGGGCAGGCCCTTGATGCCCCAGACGCCGGGGAACGGCCGCCAGCCGGGCTCGCCGTCGGCGGCCGGGTCGCCCATCGCCTGCGCGACGAGGTGGATGCCTTCCTGCAACTGGGCGCGGGCGATGTATTGGCCGAGGCACATGTGCTTGCCCATGCCGAAGGCGACGTGGCGGTTCTCGGGGATGATCGGGCGGTCGGGGTCGAAGGCGGCGGGCGCCTCGAACAGGCGCGGATCACGGCCCGCGACGTTGAGGTTGAAGAACAGCATCGTGCCCGCCGGAATGCGCACGCCGCGATACTCGACATCCTGCACCGCCTCGCGGAAGGCGGAGCTGGGATTGAACACCCGCAGCGCCTCTTCGACCACGCGGCGGCAGTAGTCGAGGTCCTCGGCGCAGCGTGCGTAGATCCGCGGGCTGCCGAGCATGAGGTGCATCATGAAGGTCAGCACGTTCTTCGAGGTGTCGTACCCGGCCACGAACAGGAAGATCACGAGGTCCGCCAGCTGCCGGTCGGGCACGTCATGCTCCTTGCCGGCATCGAGTAGCATGTCGAGCAGGTCCGCCTCGCTCTTTGCGTCGGGGTTGGCGCGGCGCTCGGCCATCAGATCGTGCGCGAAGGCGTCGAGGTGCTCGAACGCCGCGTCGAGCGCGGGGACGCGGGCCTTGTCCATGCTGAAGGCAAGCCCGAGCGTCTCCATCGACAGGCGCAGGCCGGGTATCGCCTCCACCGGAGCACCGACCATCTGCGCCGTGACGGCGACCGGATAGTAGGAGGCGAACTCCTCGAAATCGATGTGCACGCGGGACTGGTCACGGGGCGTCCAGCTGGCCAGCAGGCCCTGCATCGTCTCGCGCATGATCGGGCGCAGCTGGTTGGCGTAGCGCGGCGTGAACTTGCGCGCGAAGGCGTCGCGCAGCAGGCGGTGCTCGCGGTCGGGCAGCGCGATCATCTGCTCCTGTGCGAAGCGTCCCCAGGGCGAGCCGCGGCATTCCATGATGTCGACCACCCCGTCGAAACCGGGGCGCAGCGCGTCGTCGCGGATCATCAGCTCGCGGATCGCGTGGAGGTCGAACACCGCGAAACCCGCCTCGGTGCGCGCTGCCCAGGGATGCTTCGCGCGCGCCTTGTCGAACTCCGGCCAGGGGTTGGCGGCGAAAGCCGGGTCGTTCCAGTCGAGATGATAGAGATCGAGCTGATCGATATCCTGCATGGCCGCTGCCTCTCCCGCCGCGCGTGGCCGCTCCCTCTCGAACGAGGAGCGTGCCTCACGAGCGTGCGGATATCACGACCCGCCCGGCGCGTGCCCGCGCTGCGACGAAGTTTGCCGCGACCTGCAATCACACAGGCAGCGCCGGTCAAGCGCGGGCCGTCAGTGCAGTTTGAGGCGGGGCCTCACGACGCGGTTGGCATGGCCCACGGCAATGAGCGCCGTGCCCTTGATCCAGCCGTGGATGGCGATGAGGTGCAGGCGGTAAAGCGAGAGGTAGATCAGCCGCGCCAGCCTGCCCTCCACCGCCATGCGACCGCCGACGAGATTGCCCATCAGCGTGCCCACGGTCGAGAACCGGCTGAGCGACACCAGCGAGCCGCGGTCCTGGTAATCGAAGGCTTTCAGCGGCCGGCCTTCCATCAGGCGCCTGAGGTTGTGGTACGCTGTCGTCGCCATCTGATGGGCCGCCTGCGCGCGCGGCGGGATCGGGCGGTCGCGGCCGGGGAGCAGGCAATAGGCGCAGTCGCCCAGCGCAAAAACCTTCGGGTCGGTCGCGCTCTGCAGCGTCGGAAGCACCACGACCTGCCCGGATCGCGAGGTTTCGAGCCCGTCCAGCCCGCCCGCGATCGGCCTGGCCTTGACGCCTGCAGCCCAGACCTGAAGATCGGCAGCGATCATCTCGCCGCTGCCGGTCACCATGCCCTGCGCGGTGCTTTCGACGATGGGCGTCGCGGTGCGGACCCGCACGCCGAGGGTCTCAAGCTCGTGCCGGGCAGATTCGGCGAGCTTTTCCGGCAGCGCGGGCAGGATGCGCGGGCCCGCCTCGATCAGCGAGACTTCCAGGCGGCTGCGGTCGAACACTTCGAGCCCGTAGTGGCTGAGCGCATCGGCGGCGCTGAACAGTTCGGCTGCGAGTTCGACCCCGGTCGCGCCGCCCCCGACGATCGAGACACGCACCCGCGCGTCGCTGCCCCCATCGTTCGTCATGGCGCGCGATACCCGCAGGCACTGGTCGAGCAGGCGGTCCCGGAAGCGGTCGGCATCGACGCGGCGGTCGAGGAAGATGCAGTTCTCCTTCACCCCCGGCGTCCCGAAGTCGTTCGTGACCGAGCCATAGGCGAGCACGAGATAATCGTAGCGTAGCGTCTGCGGCCCGACCACTTCGCTGCCGCGGTCGTCGAGGATTGGGGCGAGGTGGATGCGCTGCGCGGCGCGGTCGATGCCCGCCAGCGATCCCTTGAAGTAGCGGTAGCCCCACCGGTAGCAATGCCCCCGGTAGCCCACCTCGTCGAGGTTCGCGTCCAGTGATCCCGCCGCGACCTCGTGCAGCAGCGGCTTCCAGATGTGGGTGCGGTTCTCGTCGACGAGAATGATGTCGTGGCGCTTGCGGCCGTACCGCGCGCCCAGCCGCGTCGCGAGTTCAAGGCCGGCCGCGCCGCCACCGACGATCACGATCTGGGTCTTCTGCTGAGGCTGCACGCTGCGTTCCTTGCCACGAATCCGGAGTGTCTTGTAGTCCGGCGATGTATGTACTAACTGGTACACATGTGGGGCGGCGATGTCACCGCCCGTTTCTCGTTGCAGCCACGGCAGGCTCGAGCCGCAAGCAAGTGCGGCGCATACTGGCGCGTGCAAGAAAAGAAGGAGGTGCCGCATGTCCGGCACGAATGACCGCGGCTCCCTGCTCGTCCGGGCCTGGCTGTTGCTGCTGGGGATCGTCATCCTCGCGGCGGGCCTGTTCCTGACGGTCGGCGGCGCCAAGCTCGTCAGCCTGGGCGGGAGCTTCTACTTCCTGCTGGCCGGCCTCGCCCTGCTCGCCTCGGGCTTCCTCATCGCCCGCCGCAAGCCGGTGGGCGCGCTGGTGTTCGGCGCGGTGTTCCTGCTGACGATCTTGTGGTCGCTCTGGGAAGTCGGGCTCGAGTTCTGGCCGCTGATCTCGCGCCTCTTGGCGCTGGGCGTGGGCATGACGGTGGTGACCCTCTCGCTGCCGCTGATGCGCCGCGCGCAGGGCTTGGCGCCGAACTGGCGCCCCGCCCTCGCCGTCGCCGCCGTCGTGGGCCTCGGCTCACTCGCCGGCGGTGCGGGCATGTTCGTGCCGCATCCGACCGTGCCTTTCGCCGGCACCGAGGCCGCGATGCTTCGCGTCGATCCCGCGCACGAGCAGAAGAACTGGGAGGCTTACGGCAACACCTCCGGCGGCAGCCGCTTCGCCGCGCTCGACGAGATCAATCGCGGCAACGTGGGCAACCTCAAGGTCGCCTGGACCTACCGCACCGGCGACGTCGCGCAGAGCGACGGCAACGGCGCCGAGGACCAGAACACCCCGCTCCAGGTCGGCGACACCGTGTTCGTCTGCACGCCCCACAACAACGTCATCGCCCTCGACGCCGACACCGGCCGCGAGAAGTGGAAGACGCTCATCAACGCCCGCGCCTCGGTGTGGATGCGCTGCCGCGGCCTCGCCTACTTCGACGCCCGCGCGCCGCTGCAGCAGCCCAGCGTGCCCGGCTCCACGCCGGTGACGGCAGCGCTCGTACCCGAGGGTGCGCCTTGCCAGCGCCGCATCCTGATGAACACGATCAACGCCCAGCTCGTCGCACTCGATGCGGACACCGGCAAGTTCTGCCCCGGCTTCGGCGCCAATGGGCGCGTCGATCTCAAGGCGGGCCTCGGCGATGCGCCCGATCCGCAGTACCAGCTGACCTCCGCGCCGACGCTGGCAGGCACCACCGTCGTCGTCGGCGGCCGTGTTGCCGACAACGTGCAGACCGACATGCCCGGCGGCGTCATGCGCGGGTTCGACGTCGTGACCGGCAAGCTGCGTTGGGCCTTCGACCCCGGCAATCCGGCGATCACCGGCATGCCCGCGCCGGGCCAGACCTACACCCGTTCGACGCCCAACGTCTGGGCAGCGATGTCCTACGACCCGGCCTCCAACACCGTGTTCATGCCGGTGGGCAGCGCCTCGGTCGACCTCTACGGCGTGACCCGCAGCGCGCTCGACCACAAGTATGGCGCCTCGATGCTCGCGCTCGACGCGACGACCGGCAAGGAAAAGTGGCACTACCAGACGGTCCACAACGACCTCTGGGACTTCGACCTGCCGATGCAGCCCACCTTCGTCGACTTCCCTGTCGCAGGGCGCGGCAAGGTTCCGGCGCTGGTCTTCGGGACCAAGTCGGGCCAGCTCTACGTGCTCGACCGCGCCACCGGCCGGCCGCTCACCAAGGTGGTCGACACCAAGGTCAAGGCCGCCGACATCCCGAACGAGCCCTACTCGCTCACCCAGCCCAAGTCGGTGGGCATGCCGCAGATCGGCGCGCAGACGCTCACCGAAGCGGACATGTGGGGCGCCACGCCGTTCGACCAGCTGATGTGCCGCATCGCCTTCAAGGGCATGCGCTACGAGGGGCTGTTCACCGCGCCGGGCACCGACAAGTCGCTCGCTTTCCCCGGCTCGCTGGGCGGCATGAACTGGGGCGGCCTGTCGGTCGATCCCACCACCAACACCATCTTCGCCAACGACATGCGCCTTGGCCTGTGGGTCCAGATGTTCCCGCAGACGCTGGAGCAGAAGGCGGTCAAGTCATCGGGCGGCGAGTCCCCCAACACCGGCATGGGCAGCGTTCCCATGAAGGGCACGCCCTACTCGGTGACCAAGGACCGCTTCCTCTCGGTGCTCGGCATCCCGTGCCAGGCGCCGCCGTTCGGCACGCTGACGGCGGTCGACATGACCACGCGCAAGGTCAAGTGGCAGGTCCCGGTCGGCACCGTGGAGGACACCGGCCCGCTCGGCATCCGCATGGGCCTGCCGATCCCGGTCGGCATGCCGACGCTGGGCGGCACGCTGGCGACTCAGGGCGGCCTCGTCTTCATCGCCGGCACCCAAGACTTCTACCTGCGCGCGTTCGACTCAGGGAGCGGCAAGGAGTTGTGGAAGGGCCGCCTGCCCGTCGGCAGCCAGGGCGGACCGATGACCTACAAGTCCCCGCGCACCGGCAGGCAGTACGTGGTCATCACCGCCGGCGGCGCCCGCCAGTCGCCCCAGCGCGGCGACTACGTGATCGCTTACAAGCTGCCGTGAGGCGCAAGGGGCGGGCCTCAGGGTCCGTCCCGTTTTTTCCGAACAGGAGGGGGCCATGCGCCGCCGCATCACTCTACTCGCGCTGGCCGGTGGCTGCGCGCTGACCGCCGCCGCCCCTGCATGGGCCGACGACGCTGCTGCCGACGATCAGCCGACCGCCAAGCCCGCTGCCACCACCACCGCCCCGCATGCCGCCGCGACGGCGAAGCCGCCGCAGGCCCGTCACCCGCGCGACACGGCTACGGGCGATTGGGGCGGCTTGCGCACCCGGCTCAAGGACGCTGGCGTGAGCATCCGCGCGGACTACGTTTCGGAGACCTTCTCCGCCGTCGACGGAGGGCTGCGCCGCGGCACGGCCTATACCCAGCAGATCCGGGCGGGCGCCGACTTCGACATGGACAGGATCGCCGGCTTATCCGGCGGCACCATCCACCTGACCCTCAACGATCGGCGCGGCGTGGGCCTCTCGTCCGACTTCGTGGGCAACCGCCTGCCCATCCAGGAAGCCGCTGGCGGCCCTTACGCCCGCCTTAGCGAAGCGAGCTACGAGCAGGACATCGACGGCGGCAGGCTCAACCTGCGCGTGGGTTTCTTCGCCATGGGCAACGACCTGGGCGGCATGCCGATCGGCTGCAATCTGGTAAATGCGGCGTTCTGCGCGCATCCCCTCTCGATGTCGGGCAACAGCGGGTGGTACAACTACCCCAACGCCCGCTGGGGCGCTGCCGTGCGCTACCGGCTACGCCCCGACCTCGCGATCCGTACCGGCGTCTATCAGGTGAACCCCCGCCTCGGCGAGGAGGAGAACGCCTTCAAGCCCTTCGTCGGCGGTACGACCGGCGTCCTGCTCCCGATCGAGGCCGAGTACGATCCCGGCACCGCGCCCGGCAGTCACGCCATGCCCGGCCACTACAAGCTGGGCTTCTACTACGACACCTCGACCGCACCCCGGCAGGCAAACCCCGGCACGGTCGGCGGCCGTTTCGGCGGCTACATCCTCGCCGACCAGATGATCCTGCGCGACGGCGGCGACAACGGCGCACGGGGCCTGTCGGTCTTCGGCCAGTTCACCGCCAACCCTGAGGCCTCCGCCCAGATCACCCGGTGGTACGCGGCCGGCCTCGTCAAGATCGGCACCTTCGCGGGCCGCGATGCCGACACCGTGGCGCTCGGCGTCGTCCACGCGCAGGTCAACGAACGCCTCCGCGCCGCCCATGCCGATGCGCCCGCAGCGGAGGGCTACGCCAGCCTCCCACAGGGCGAGACCGCCATCGAGCTGAGCTACGGCTTCCAGGTCCGCCGCTGGCTGAGCATCCGGCCGGACGTGCAGTACATCGCCGATCCCGGCGCCTTCAGCTACCGCGAGACCGACAATGCGCTGGCGCTGGGCGTTCAGGTCAAGATGCAGATCTGAGACGATACACCCCATTGCCCGCGCGGCCCTGCTGAGGCCATAGGGACGACCATGAAAGCCACCAGCTTCACCGAACGCAATCGGCAGGACATCATCAAGGTCGCCACTGCCCACTTCGCCGACAAGGGCTTCGCCGGTGCCCGCGTCGACGAGATCGCGGCGGCGACGGCGACTTCCAAGCGCATGATCTACTACCACTTCGAGAGCAAGGAGGGCCTCTACCGGGCCGTTCTGACCGAAGCCTATCGCGGCATCCGCTCGGCCGAACTGGACGCAGGGCTGGAGGACATGCCGCCCCTCGCCGCGCTGGAACGGCTGACGGCGCTGACCTTTGACTACCATTTCCACCACCCCGAACTCGTCCGCCTGGTGATGGACGAGAACATGCGCCGCGCCCCTCACGTGGGCAGCGTGGTGGAGGCGCACAACGAAATGGTCCTGCCCAGCACCCGCGCCCTGATCGAGCGCGGCGTGGAAGATGGTAGCTTCCGACCGGGCATCGACGCCGTCGATCTGCACATGACCATCAGCGCACTCGCGTTCTACTTCGTGTCCAACCGCTATACTTTCGCCGCGCTGTTCAAGGCCGATACCATGAGCGAGGAAGCCGCCGCCCGCCGGCGCGCGCAGGTGGTCGCGACCGTGCTGGCCTATTGCCGCGCAGCCTAGTGGCGAAATCGCAGCGCAACATTATGACGGCCCGCCGCCCCACCGGGAATCCACCGGGCCTTACTTCGTTCGAACCGCACAACAGATACGATATAAGCTGGACGAATCGCGGCGCTCGTATTACCATGTTGCCAATTAGTATTACCTACATGGTTGACCAAGTATTACGAGGGCTCGGCGTATGGAAGGCGTTCGCGTAGGTAACAGGATCATCGGCGCCCAGGCGCCGGTAACCATCGGTTGGGAAAACATTCCCAAGGTGGAAGGCAACCGGTTGAAGGTCCTCTTCTTCACCTGGTTCCAACCTGCGGTACTCTTCGCTCTGATCGCGTTCTGGTACTACGCGCCCAATTCGATCGCCAAGGCATCGACGGCGATCGGCATCGGCCTCGGCTTCCAGGTGCTCCTGCTGGGAATGGAATGGGCCTTCCCGCGCCACGAGAGCTGGACCCTGACTTGGAAGGAACTCGTCACCGACCTGTTCTACGTAGGGCTTGGCTACACTTTCCTGCGCATGATCGACGGCTACATCGGCGGCGACGTCATGATCGAGGCCGTCCAGAAATCCTTCCACTGGGACAAGTTCGCCTGGTTCACGGGTATGCCGCTGCTGCTGCAGGCATTCTTCATCTCGTTCATCTTCGATTTCGGGCAGTACTGGATGCATCGCGGCATGCATAACTGGTATCCGCTCTGGCTGCCCCATTCGGTGCATCACTACATCACCCAGCTGAACATCAACAAGGGCGCGGTCGGCAACCCCGTCGAGTTGTTCCTGATCGGCCTCGGCATCGGCGGGTTCTTCGACTTCGTGCCGAGGGCCTTCCTTCTCGCCGGTGCGGTGGGCCTTGCGGTCGGAAGCTACCAGCACATCAACGTGCGCTTCAACTCGCCGCGCTGGTGGCGCTTCCTGTTCAACACGACCGAGCATCACAGCATGCACCACTCGCAGGACTTCGAAGCCACCCGCAGCAACTATTCCGGCACTTGGATCTTCATCGACCGCATGTTCGGCACCTGCCTCGACGGCGAAGCGGAACTGCTGGGCATGGAAGGCGGCCGCCGCATGGGCATCCGCGAGCAGATGACCTTCCCCTTCACCGAAGGCTGGAAGTCGCTCAAGCAGCGCTTCGGCAAGCAGCCATTCGCCGAGACGGCGGTCCCGGCCGAGTAACGGGACCGGCTCGCCCGGTAACGCCCACACACCCCATCTGTCACGCCCCGGCCGCCGCGGCGACCGAGCGGTCCTGCCTGAGCCCTGCCGCCGTGGCGGCATCGGAAAACTCTCCCGACTGGAGATCACATGAACTCGCGTTACATAGACTGGATCTGGCACATCCGGGGCAGTCTGGCGCTCGCTCCCCAGCAATCGAGCGACGAAGCCTTCGACAGGCTCCGCCCCCTGTTCCGCGAGACCGGCACCAGCCACGAGCAGGACAGCGACACTCTGACCTTCCGCAAGAAGGACCAGGCGGCGCAGGACAAGATGGCCGTGTTCGACGGCGGCGTCCTGCAGGTCGAACGGGGCGAGGCCGGATCGGTTCTGCAGTATCACCTGACCAGCCGGGCCTTGCTGTTCTGTTTCCTCGCCCCTCTGCTGTTCCTTGCCTTCGGACATCTGACCATGGCGATCGGCAAGTTCGAAAAACCTGCCGCCAAGACCGAAGAGAAGAAGAAGCCGGAAAAGGCACAGGCACCGATGAACCCGATCGACAAGTTCCTGGGCGCGCCCGCGCCGGATTCGCCCGAAAAGAAGAAAGCGGACAAGGCGAAGGAAAAGGCCGAGGACAAGGAGGACGAACACTCGCCCACGACCGCCTATGTCTTCGCCTCGATCTTCGCCGTGCTCTATGTCATCGGCCGCATTCTCGAAGATCGGAAGATCAAGAACCTGTTCAGAAAGAAGTTGCTGCAGGCGTAGACCCGTCGGCGATCGGGAAACCGGCCGTCCATACCTGCGCAAGTCCGGCCTGATGTCGATCTCGGCTGACCGACCGCGTACCGCCGGGATGCAGCGAATACCCTGGTGGTTCGTTGGATCACCATGCGACCCTCCGTTTCCATGTCCGACCCGATCAAGCAGGCCATTCGACGCCGGGTGGTCGGCATATTCAACGACACCGAACGGGGCGAGCAGCCGGTGGCGAGGAGTTCGAACGCGCTGTTCGATCGCACCTCGATCGCCTGGCGCGTCCACGGCGACGTGGGCACCATGATGGTGGGAGGCATCGCCGGCCTCCTCATGCAGATGCTCCACCCCAGCGTCCTCGCGGGGGTCTGGGATCACTCCAACTTTCGCGCCGACATGCATGGCCGTCTTCGCCGCACGGCCCGCTTCATCGCCACCACGACTTATGCCGACCGTGCCCAGGCCGAGGCGCTGATGAAACGCGTGCGCGCCATTCATGACGGAGTGAAAGGCGAACTGCCCGATGGCACACCTTACGAGGCGAATGATCCCTCTCTCCTGGCATGGGTCCATGTCACCGAGACCCGCAGCTTCCTCGATGCGTGGATCCGCTACGGCGAGCCGTGGATGTCCCGCCCGGATCAGGACAGGTACTTCGCGGAGATGGCATCGATCGGGAGCAAGATGGGCGCGTACCCAGTGCCTCGCTCACGCCTCGAGGCGGACCGCCTGATCGGTGCCATGCGCCCGCATCTGAAGGCGGATGAGCGAACCGCCGAAGTTGCGAGGCTGATCCTTCACGCCCCCACGTCCAAAGGGCTGGCAGCGCTGCCGGGAAGGCTCGCCGCTCAGGCCGGCGTCGATCTCTTGCCCCGCTGGGCCCGCGAACTTCATGGCCTCTCGCCGGCTCCCCTCGAAAAGCCGCTGGTTCGCGCCGGCACGCTGGGCGTGGCCCAGGCACTGCGCTGGGCATTCCGGTGATGGGCAAGGAACCCGGCCTCGACGAGCTCCATCGATCGATGCAGGAAGCGGCGGAGCAAGGCGATTTCGAGCGCGCGGCCCTGTTGCGCGATCGTATAAGTCTCCTGCGCGGTGTGCCGGACGGCGCTTCGACGGGCGATTTCGATCCCTCCGGCCTCGTTCGTCAGCAGCCGGGAGCCATGGGATTGGGAACCAGCCAGCAACATGTGACGCCGCCTGCCGGATGGACGCCGCCCAAAAAGCCGGACCCGATGACCAGTGGCCGCCGCCGCACCCGCAAGGGCAAATCCTGATACGCCTGGCCGGCGATGGGCACGCCGGCCCTCAACTCTTCCTAACTACGATGTCCGCCATCCAGTTGAGGGGAGCATGCATCCCGTGCCTGCGCGCGAGGCGGGCGATGACACCGTTGCGCGCGTCGGCCTCGGTAGGCCGGCCCGCGAGACGATCCGCCAGTATCGAGTTGACCGAGTCTGCCGGCCCCGCGCGATACCCCTCGACCACCTCGTCGGCCAGCGCATCATCCAGAGCGGCGCCTTCGGCCCTCCCCACCATGACGCATTCCCGCACCAGCGCGCGCATAAGGTCTGCCACCTCCGCGTCGTTCACAATACCGGCGGGCTTGAGGGTGAGCGCGCTGGCTGCGCCCGCGCAGTTGATGGCGAGCTTCTTCCACGCCGCCGTCAACCAGTCGCCGGTCACCCGGACATCGATGGGACTGTGGGCGAATAGATCCACGAAGGCCTCGCCGTTAGGACCTGCCGGAACGATCATGCTGCTACTGCGCCGCTGTACTACCACGCCGGGAGCGCTGCGCTCGGCAGGAATGTCGACGATCGCCGGGACCACGCAGTCGGAGGGGAGCGCGGGAAAGCGGGAGAGATGCTCGACCCCGTTCTGCAGGATCGCGACCCGCGTATCCGGGCCCATCAAGTGTTCCAGCCAGAGCGAGGCGCCGTCGGCGTCGTAAGCCTTGGTGACGACGATCACCCAGTCAACCGGCGTAGCGGCCGCGGGGGCCGACAGGATGCGCGGCCGGCTCTCCAGCACGCCTGTCGGCGTTTCCACTCGCAGGCGTTCGAACTGCGTGCGAACGCAGAGGGATACGTCGAGCCGGTCGTCGTGGATCAGCCACGCGCCCACTGTCGCGCCAACCGCGCCCGCTCCAACGACGGCAACTCTCGTCATGTCATTTCTCCGCCCGGCTTCATCGACGATGGAGACCTTCGTCCCCGTCGTGCCGCGCCACGTACCAACGATACAAGCGCAGGCCCGCATAGGCAGCCGACGCCAGTGCCAGTCCGGCCAGTACCACGTGCTCCACCGACCGCAACCGGCCGAATACGGCTTCCACGCCCTGGCCGAATATATAGCCGAGAGCCGTGAACAGCGGTCCCCATATCGCTGCGGCGACAAGGTTCAGCGCCATGAAATGCAAGGTGCGGATCCTGGACGTTCCCGCCGCCGCCGGGCTGATGGTTCTCAGGCCGTAAAGGAACCGGAAACTCAGGATGAAGATGGTCGGGTGCCGCTCCAGCCGGTCCATGGCGTTGGCGAACGCCGGACGCGCGACGATCCGCCGCAGCCACGGGGACTGCCGGAAATGCCGTCCGGCGAAGAAGAACACCTGATCCGCCACGAACGAGCCCCCGCTTGCCGCCAGTGCCGCTTCGACCGGATCGATCAGTCCGCGATGCGCCAACAGCCCGCCCAGCAGGACCACCGTTTCACCCTCGATCCCCGCCCCCAGGAACAGGGCCAGCAGGCCGTAGCGCAGGACGATGGTTTCGAGCGTCATTGGGGACACTTGCCCGATGGCGCTGCCGGCGACCAGCCCCTACCGGTACTCTGCCGGCATGGGAGTGGCGTCATCGGATATTGCGCCTAGTATGGGCCTTGATGACTGAAACGTTCCTGCAATCGGGTACGATCTACTACGCCTGCGAGTGGCTGATACGTATCCTGATGCTCATGGTGATCCCGCTGCGCCGGACGCCGGAAGCCACGCGCAGCTGGCTTCTGCTCATCTTCTTCCTCCCCATTCCGGGACTGCTGCTCTACCTGGCGATCGGCCGGCCGCGCTTTCCCCGCTGGCGAGGGCAACGCTTCGAGACTGCCGCATCGATCCTGTCGCCTCGGTTGCAGCCGCTCCAATGCGTCGACGCGCCGGGCGAGGCGGCGAGGCTCGCCGCGAAGCTCGGAGGATTTCCGGCCGTTTCGGGTAACTCCGTCGAACTGTTGGGCGATTATGACGGGACCATCGACCGTCTTATCGAGGATATCGACGGGGCTCGTTCCCATGTCCGGCTGCTTGTCTACATCTTCGCGGACGATGCGACAGGCAGCCGCGTCGCCGCCGCCCTGGCGCGGGCAGTGGAACGAGGGGTGGCCGTGCACGTGATGTTCGACCCCGTCGGCTCGCACCGGTGGAAGAAGGGCGCGCTGGCCATGCTCGCCGCCACAGGTGCGCAGGTCCGGGAGGCGTTGCCCTTCCACTGGCTGCGGGAGCGGACGCGGCGTGACATGCGCAACCACCGCAAGCTGTTCCTCATCGACGGAACGATCGGATACGCCGGATCGCAGAACATCGTCGACAAGGGTTTCCGCACGGGCATCGAGAACCGTGAACTCGTGGCCCGCGTGACCGGTCCCGCCGTCGCCGAGATGACGGCGGTCTTCCTGTCGGACTGGTTCCTGGAAACCGAGGTGATGCTGGACGATGGCGTGACGATACCGGCTTCGACCGGCAACGCACAGGCACAGCTTCTTCCCAGCGGGGCAAACTATCCGCTCGAGGGGTTCCAGACCTTGCTGATCGGGCAGCTTCACCGCGCCGTCCGCCGCGTGGTCATCACCTCGCCCTACTTCATCCCGGACGAGAGCCTCCTTGAAGCGATGCGCACGGCGGTTCTTCGCGGCGTCGAGGTAGACCTGATCGTCTCCGCCGTGGTCGATCAGCCGCTCGTGAGCCTCGCCCAGCGTTCCTACTACGACGACATCCTGCGCGCCGGGATCAGGGTCCATCTGTACCGCGACTACCTCCTCCACGCCAAGAACGTCAGCATCGATGGCGAACTGGGCATCGTCGGCTCCAGCAACGTCGATTTGCGATCGTTTCAGCTGAACGAAGAGGTCAGCCTGCTGCTCCATGACCGGGGAAGCATCGGTGCTCTGGAAACTGTGCAAGCCGGTTACATCACGGACAGCGACCCCCTCAGCATCGAAGCATGGCGGAAACGGCCCCGCATCCGCAAGATCGCCGAGAACATCGCGCGATTGGTCAGCCCCCTGCTCTGAAGAACACCTGATAGAGCCATCCGTCGGTTGCGACGCCGAAGCACGCGGCGGCCATGGCCTGTCTCCCGACAAGTATCAGCAAACCGGGAACATGGCGGAAACCGTCGCGGCGAAAGCACCGAGATGCACTGCCAGTTCGCTTGCGAAAGGGGGGCGGACGATCGCATGATGGTCTACATCGGCGACGATGCGGGTGGTCAGCCCCTTCAGATGGCGCCTCCAGCCAATGAAGCCGTCGACGTTGAGGAAGCGGTTGATATACCTTTGGTTGTGGCAACTCACGATCATCGCTGGTCCGTCGAAATCCCGTGGGACATGATCGTGCGCCGCCTTGAGGAATGACCGCGCCACGCCGCGCTCCGCAGCCGGCACCCATGCCGGCAGAGTCGTCGAACGCTTGCGCATGAGGTAGGCGCCGAAGGCGTTGCGCTTCTTCAAGGCAGCGCGGGCCGTCTCGACCAGGCCGTACCGTTCACGCTTCCGGTGCCAGGCGGCGCGGATCCACTTCCATGTGGCGCCCAGCGAATGACGCGTACCCGTGTTCGGCGCGTCGACGAGAACGAGCCCCACGTCATCACCGTCAAGGCGCAGGCGACAGGCGAGTTCATGCGCGAAGCGCCCGCCGAAGGAATAGCCGAGGATTAAGTACGGCCCTTCCGGCTTGCGTTCGCCGATGGCCTGCATGAAACGCACCATGATCGCGTCCATGCTCATGTCGCTGCCGTCGCTGACCGCCGGGCTTATGGTCAATCCATAGAGCGGCTGGCGCGCCACCAGTTCGCGGGCAAGCGAGATGTAGCTGAGCGGGCGGCCATGCACATCGGGAACGCAGAAGATCGGAATTCCCACGCCCTGCTTCTGCAGCGCCACGAGCGGCTCGTCGCCGGCTGCCGGATCGTTCTCCAGCGCTTCCTGGAGCAACCTCGGGGTGGGTGCATGCGCCAACAGGGCCGGGGAAATGGCGCGCCCGAGCACCTGCTCCAATGTGAGGGCGACATTGACCGAGGCCAGCGAATTGCCACCAAGCTCGAAGTAATCGTCATCGAATCCGACATCGCTGATGCGCAGTTCCGCCGCGATGACATCCGCCGCCGCGCGGGCGATCGGGGACAACTCATCCGGCGAAGACGACGGCCGCGGCGGCTCAAAAAGAGCGGGGAGCGCATTCCGGTCGATCTTGCCGGACATCGTCTCTGGCAGCGCCTCCGCCTTGTGCAGCCAGTCGGGCAGCATGTGCTGGGGCAACCATTCGCCGAGGCGCGAGCGGACATCGGCGAGCGTGAGCCCGTCGGTCTCGTCACCGGCTACGTAGGCGACCAGCCGCTCCTTGCCTTGCGGGTCCGATGCAAGGGCGACCGCCGCCTGGCGTACGCCGAGAAGGCCCAGCAGATGCGTCTCGATCTCGCCGGGCGCGATACGGAAGCCCCGCAGCTTGATGAAATCGCCCTTCCTTGCGACGAACTCGACGGTGCCTCCCCGCCACCTACCGATGTCGCCCGTCCGGTAGAGCCGCTGTCCGGGATTGTCGGGATCGGCGATGAAGCTCCGGGCCGTCTGCTCCGGATCATTGACGTATCCGCGCGCCAGCATCGGGCCGGCAATGTGGATTTCCCCCTCCTCGTCGCCGACGACAGGCGAACCGTCATCGCGCAGGATCAGGATGACCGCATCGCAGATCGGCTCTCCCAGTTCGGGATCGGAGGCGGCGGTGCGGGGGACATAGGCTACGGTGCTGCAGGTCGTCGCCTCGGTCGGCCCATAATGATTGAATATTCGTTCGACGCTGCTGCGAGCATACAGCTTCTGGACCAGACCGATGGAGAGCTTTTCCCCGCCGACGTTGATGGCAAGGACGCTGTCGGGAATCTGGCCGGCATCGGCCAGTTCGGCAAGCACGGATGGCACCGTGTTCAGCATGGTCGGCCGTTCCCCGGAGAGGAATGGCTCCCTGGGGTGTTCCTTCAGCAGGACTGTCCCGCCCGAGGTGAGGGGGCCGAATATTTCGAAGACCGAAGGGTCGAAGCATATCGAAGATGCTGCCACGACCCGTGACAGTTCCTGCTTGGTGTACGTGTCCGCCGCCCAGGCCATCATGCGCGTGGCGGTATGTTCCAGCATCACTCCCTTGGGCTGGCCCGTGGAACCGGAGGTGTAGATCACATAGGCCAGGGACCTGCCGTCCCCGCGATCGACAAACGGAGGACGCTCCGCAGCGCCGCGCGGCGGCGAAGCCCAGGCCCCGCCCTCGGAGATGTCGAGCACTTGTCCGTCGAAGTTGCCGAATATGTCGCGCTGTACGTCGGTCAGCAACGCCCGGGCGCCGCTGTTATCCATCATGTATCTCAGGCGTGCTTCGGGATAGGCCGGGTCGAGCGGCAGATATGCGCCGCCCGCCTTGAGAATGCCCAGAACACCGGCCACCAGGTCGAAGGATCGCGCCATGCAGATGCCGACGAGACGTTCCGGCCCAACCCCCATCGCAAGCAGGCGATGGGCGATCCGGTTGGCGCGGTCGTCCAGTTCGGCATAAGTGATGAAGCTGCCGCGGTGCTCCACCGCTACTGCCTCGGGAGTGCGCTTCGCCTGGCGCTCGAAACCGTATTCGAGCCGTGTCTCGACGCCGGACCGCATGCTGCCGATTTTCAGCGCCTCGTCGAGCATCGCTGCATCCCGGACAAGGTACGCGGAGCAGTGGCGAAGATCGGGGCTGCCAATTCGTCCCCTCGGCGCGCCAGGTTACGCGCTTGCGGGGTTCGCTGCATTTATCCTGGCCGCAGAAGTGTGGCCGAGCGCCTCGACCCGGCTATGTGCAGCCTGGCCGAAACGCTGCAGATAATTCTCCAGGCAACGCGGGTCACTCAGCATGAACGGAGCATCGAAAACCGTCATGCGCCGGATCGCCAAACTAATGACAGGTGCCTGCAAGGCGCGAAAATCGGGGTTGTGGACGCCTGAGGCCGGGCAGTCGGGGTAGAACTCTCCGATCATGAGGCCCTGGCCGACGAACATGGGCTTGAGCTGTTTCTGCACCCGCTCGATCAACTCGGCACCGGCTCTTGCCGGCAGGTGGGAGAATACGACGATGACCGCGCGGTACATTTCCTCCTCATGCCCCACGGGATCGTCGAACTCGGGGAAATAGGACCGGACGGTGTCGATGCCCTGTAGCAAGTCCCGCTCGTCTATCTCTTCGCGGTCGCAAAGCGCGATCTGAAGCATCCCCTTCTTCGTGGCACCGGCCGCGAACGGGCATACGGGGCCCGTGCGTCCGAGATCGGGATGTCCCGCACGCAGGAAATCCAGGACATACTTGCAAATGGAAATCAGGGCCTGCCGAGTCACGGAACCGCCCGGAGCGTCCGTCTCGCGCATGACTTCGTCTACGGTCCGCAAGGAGGAAAACAGGCCGTCTTCGCACCAGACGCGGGGACCGGCGCCGAAGGTTTCGTCTCGCATGCCTTCTCCATGATAGCCTGACACCGGATCGGTCATACAAATCAGGAGAGGATAGGACCTCCGAATGCGTAGAAATCATAACGGACATTCGGATTAACACTTTTTCTCACCGTCCTTGCGCCCCTGAATAAGCGCACCAGTGTCTGGGCAAGCCCTCTCCCCCACGTGTCTTTATCACTGGCAAGATACGGTCGGAAACCCTTGAATCCGCCGGGTTTGAGCCATCCCTCCCGGTCCGCACGGCTCAACATTCCGCCGCAAGCTGAGAGCTATATTGCGGCTGGGTCGAGAACGCTGCGGTCATCCCCGTCGAACAACCCGGGCCGGGAACGCTCGTGCCCTGCGATGATCGATCGATACAGGGCGAGGTACTCCTGCGCCATGCGTCCGGCGCTGAAGCGGCGCTCTATGCTGCGACGCACGGCTCGCCGGTCGAGTTCTCCGGCTCTGGCCACTGCCGCGACGGCGTCCTCGACATTGTCGACGAGAAATCCGTTAACGCCGTCCTCGATGATCTCGAGCATCGACCCGCGGCGCGTGGCGATCACGGGGGTCCCGCAGGCCATCGCCTCGATGACGGAAAGGCCGAACGGTTCGTCGAAGTTGACGAGATGAAGCAGCGCCCGCGCTCCGCCGAGAGCCTGAATACGAGCCAGCCCGCCCGCAGGGCCGTGGAACCGAGCGAAACGATCGTCCAGCCGAGGCTCTACCTCGCGGTGGAAGTAACCTTCGTCCTGCACGATCCCGTGAAGGTTCAGCCGCCGCCCCGACGCTTTCGAGACCTCGAGAGCCTCCCGAACGCCCTTGTCGGGATGGACGCGGCCGAAGAACAGCAGGTCGTCCGATCCGATCGGGTCGAAAGCGAACGCCTCGAGATCGATACCGTGATGAATGGTGGCGGCGTAGCGCAATCGCGGGTGACGGTCCGCGGCACTGATCGCTACGTAGTGCACCGTGTCTTGGAACGCTTCGTACATGGGCAGGATACGCTCGGACGAGAAGCCGTGGATCGTAGTCACCATCGGCGTGTCGATCATGCGGCAAAACGCATGGGCCGGGAAATCCGCCTGGTTGTGGATGATGTCGAAGTCGCCCGCCCGTTCGAACAGGTGCGCAATGTGGCGATACTCCCAGACCTTCGCATCGATCGCCGGATCTTCGCCATAGGGGGCGGGAACCACGCCATCGAGCCGGCCTGAAGTCATGCTGTCGAGCGTGGCGAACAGGGTCACTTCCACGCCGCGCGCAACCAGGGCCTCGGTGAGCAGGCTGGTGACCAGTTCCCACGGTCCGTAATGCCGCGGGGGAGTCCGCCAAGCTATAGGAGCGAGCATTGCAACTCGCACGTCAGTGTTCCGGCTCAAGACGCAGGATCAATCCTTCGTCGGGGAGCAGTGTGCCGTCGAACGGCCGCGCGGACAAAGTCGACGCGAGAACGCCGTCGACGGCCCCGCCCTCTTCAAGTTCGCAACTTCGCGGCTCGGAGCTCAAGTTCAGAATTATCGCCAGCTTTTCGCCTTGATGCTCCCGCAGATAACACAGCACGTCGGGGCCGCCATCCAGCAGCCTGAACGATCCGACCGACAAAGCGGCCTGCGAACGGCGCAGACCGAGCAGCAGGCGATAGAAGTTGAGCATCGATGCCGGGTCGGCGTCCTGCGCCGCGACGTTGCGGCTGCGCCAGTCGTCGTTCAGGGGCAGCCACGGTTCATTGGTGCTGAAGCCGGCGTTGGGACTGTCGTCCCACGGCATCGGCGTACGCGAGCGGTCGCGCCCGATGTCGAGCGCAGGTTGCCGGAAGTGCTGAGGATCGCGCATCCGCTCCGGCGGTATGGTGACTTTCCCGATGCCGATCTCGTCGCCTTGATAGAGCGTCGGCGTTCCGCGCAACGTCAACAGCAACATGGCCGCCACGCGCGCCTGAGCCTCGCCGATGCGGGCGGCGATGCGCGGTGCATCGTGGCTCCCGATAACCCAGTTCGGCCATCCATGCGCGGGAAGCGAAGCCTCGTACGCCTCTATCATGCCGTGCAGATGCGCCGCGTCCCACGGGCTTTCGACCAGCTGAAAGTTGAAGGGCAGGTGCACCTGCGGCCGGTCCGGCGTCCCATACCAGCGCGCATGGCGCTCGTTGGGCAGGAATATCTCGCCGACAAGAACACGGTCTCCGTAGCTATCGGCCAAGGCGCGCATTTCGGCGGAAATAGAGTGGGCTTCCGGCTGGTCCGTCGAATAGACCTGAAGCAGACGATCCCGCTCGGTAATGAGGGGCGTCCAGGCCGGGTTGAGCGGATTGTCCGGCAGTGCCTCATGCTTCACGATATGCCACAGGACATCGATGCGGAAGCCATCGACCCCTCGGTCCAGCCAGAAGCGCAAGACGTTGCTCATGGCCTCGCGAACTTCGGGGTTGCGCCAGTTGAGGTCGGGCTGCTCCTTGAGGAAGGCATGCAGATAATACTGCCCAGTCGCCTCGTCCCACTCCCAGGAGGATCCGCCGAAGTCGCTGATCCAGTTGTTCGGAACACCGCCGCCCGGAGCAGGATCGCGCCAGATGTACCAGTCGCGCTTTGGATTGCTCCGCGAGGATCGGCTCTCGGCGAACCAGGCGTGCTGGTCGGAGGTGTGGTTCGGCACGAAGTCCAGCAGGAGCTTGAGCCCTCGGGCATGGACCGCGGAGATCAGCTCGTCGAAAGCGGCAAAGTCGCCAAAGACCGGCTCGACCCCGCAGTAATCAGCCACGTCGTAGCCGAAGTCCGCCATTGGCGATGGGAATATGGGCGATAGCCAGATCGCATCCACCCCGAGCGATGCGACGTAGTCGAGGCGTGCCTCGATGCCCGACAGATCCCCGACCCCGTCGCCATTGGAATCCTGGAACGAGCGGGGATAAATCTGGTAGATCACCCCTGTTTCCCACCAGGGTCTCCGCGTTTCCTCCATCATGTGGCTCACAAAGCGCGGTGGGGCCGGTAGTTCCGCTTGATGAGTCCACCAGAATGCACGCTGATGCAGAGCATGGCTTGCAGGGGCGTGCGCCGTGCGTGTAGTTCGGAATGCAGATGATGATCGATGCTTAGTCCGTCCGAACAGGCCCACTTGAACCTGGATCAAGCCAGGAACATGCGAGCTGACGGCATCTCCTATCGCGAAATAGGTCGGGCCCTCGCTCTCACGAGTAGCCAGCTGAGCCACATCCGCAGGGCGTTGACACGGGCAAAGGCGTCACAGACGAAGCTGAGCAGGGCCGATCCCGCCGCGACTGACCGCGATCTGCCCCTGTCCCAATCGGTGCTACCGCCGGGACTTCGGCAGATTTTGAAAGCCTCGGGATTGATTACGCTAGGCGATGTCGCTGCACGTATCGGCGATCCGGAACTTCCTGGATTGGAGGCCCTGCCCGGCGTGGGGCCGCACAGGGCGCTATTGATAAAGGGCCTGCTTGACCATCATGGGCTCCTGCCTGGTCCGGAGGACTTGCGATCCGAAATCGAAGCCCTGTTTCCGGAATTCGGTGACGCCGATCCGGCCTAGTCGGAAAACGCCTGCCCGAGGCGCCACGCCACCTTACGCCGGGCGACGGCCGGGCAGTATGGTGGCCAGCAGTGCCGGGCCGGCCCCGAGAACGATCGGCAGCACGTTCGCGAGGCTTTCCCCTGCCATAAGCGCCAGCGCTGCCAGGATTACGATCGCAATCGGCAGCAGATAGCCGAGAGGGCGGGCGATCTTCTCCCATGCGCCCTGCGGCTGCTCCCGGCGCCAGCTGCGCACGGTGTCAGGCTTTTCCGCCTGCCTGATGAACAGGGCGAAGCTGCCGTTGACGATGCGCGGTGCAGGATCGAGCACCACTAGGCGGCGGCGGATCAGCGAGCGGATTGCAAGAGCGGCCTCGATATTGATCACCTTCCGGCGGGCCAGGTTGACGAGCAGGACACGCTCGGCATGAGACGACGCCGCCCACAGGTGCTGGTAATGTTCGATCACCTCTCCGCGCAGATAGTCCCGCGCGGCGGCAGGCGTGGCAGGCCGCACGCTTTTCGCCCAGGCGAGGAGCGCCTCGAAGTAGACCGAATGATAGACGCTCGTCTCAATGGGATATTGCTTTATATCTCCACGCTCCTTCAAGTCCGGCCAGATGCTGGAGGAAGGCCGGTCACCCGGCGCGATGAGCGAATGGAGCACGTCTTCCGGGAGATACCTGACCTCCGACATCAATTCCATGATGCCTTGGATCTGATCCTTGCCAAATCGCTCGGGCTTGGGTGCCCCTTCGTTCGCGCATGCGTTCAGACGGTCTCGGATTTCGCCTTTCTCCTTTTCCGTCCAATTGAACTTTTCCCTCACGGGGAGCGTGCACGTCTTGAAGTCCTCGAACAGCTTGCTCCATCGCATCTGCTCGGTGCGCGAGATCGCCGCGTTCCCCGGGGTGTCGGTGGACCGGCGGCCTTCGCTCTGCTCACGTTCGTAGGCGCGCAGGATGCGGTCGAGCGGAGAGAGGTCGGTCATGACGACGAGCCGCCCGGACTCGCCGCGCTTCCAGCTGTCCTCGGCAGCCTTCGAAAATCGTTCGAGGGTTGTCAGGGCCTGGGCGCGCACTACCGCGTCCTTGAGCGCGATGTCGAGGCCGACGACGACGACCGTCCCGCCTTCCTTTATCCGCTCCAACTGATTTTCGATTTCTTCACGAACGTGCCAGGACTTGCTTTCAGCCCGAGAAATATCGAGCGGTTCGTCGCTTCCCAGCAAGTCGATCATCAACGCCAACGGCCCATTGAGGACCACCGCGCGCTCGGGCAGATCGGGCTTGCCATCCTTGAACTGAATGTCGGGATGAGTGACTGCGTCCAGCGGAATGCCAAAGCCGAACAAGGCGCGGTTCATGCCCTTGCAGCAAGCATACACCGCCCAGACGAGCCCGAAGAGCACCAGCACTCCGCCCAGGATGCTCGGTCGCCATACGTTGCCCCAGGGTCGGTCTGCGTCGACCAGTCCGATAAGATCGTCACTCATGCCTTCGGAACCCGGCTTCACGCAGAACGCGAGCGTCAGCGGGGCCGCCAGCTTCTCAAGGCCTCCGCCCTCTTTTTTACATCCGTAAACCGAACGATCGCCAACGGGACCGAGCCATTTGCGCAGCACCGTCGCCGACCCGGTATGCTCCTGCAAATTCGTTTCCGTTTCCACCCGCGCATCCGGTTGAAAACCGTAAAGCCCCGGCCATTGGAGCGAACTGGGGCGATCGCCCATCGGTTGCTCATCCTTGACGCCCAATGTCATTCCGATGGCCTCGAGCGCCATGCGATTGGCCGTCCAAGCTGACTTGAGGTGCGCGATCTCTGCTTGTGCGTCGATGCTCCGCGCATCTTCGTGGGCGTCCACCCAGCAGGCATACGCAGGGACGGCGCCGCAAGCGATGAGCAGGGCGGCGGACATGGCCGCAAATCCCCATTCGTCCGCCGGCAGAAGCGCCTTCGGGGACATGTGGTTCGGGTCGCGAGCCGCCTCTTCCTGCCGTTCTGCGCGGCCTTTCGTCCCCAGCCACAATATCGCGCCTGTCACTGACAACGCGGGCACGAAGATGGCGACAAGGGCCCGCACTCTTGGCGTGCCAAACAACCAGACGCAGAGCTCCGCAGCAATGGAGGCGGCAATGGAGAAAGCCAGTATCCCCAAAGACGCCTGTAGCATGACGCGGGCGGTACCGGGCCTTGGCCAAAGCCAGAGCCGGGCGCGCGTTCCGGGAAACGGTTCAGGCGACGTCGGAACCTGCTTCCAATGATGCAGCCAATACACTGCAGCGCATAGAGTTGCCATCAATCCGAACGCGATGAGAATCGCCCCGAACCACAGTCCGGCCGCCATTCCAGCCGTTCCCGCAAGCTGCTGGTCCAGTTCGTTGACGGGCCTGTAGACGATCAGCACCCATGGCGTGCCGCGAAGTTTCCTGGCTACGAACTGCTGGTCCGTACCCGCGAACTGGGCTGTGAAGCTCAGGGGCGCGTTTAAGCCATCCTCCTTGTCCTTGTCCTTGTCCTTTTGGCTTAGGGGACCGGCAGCTGCGTCCCAGTCAGGTGTGGCGGCCGCGTCGCTGATCACGGCGAGGCTCGCACTCGACTGCAAGGCGTTCCTGAGCGATGTGCTGCCGATCTCGTATGTTCCCGACGCGAACAGGTAGGGCAACTGCGGGTCGGAGCCATCCACGACAATGAAGCTGAACGACCTCGGCAAGACTGGCGCGAGAAACGTGCGCGAGGTCATCAACTGCAGGATCACGCCGGAGCGCGGACCTATCGGGATTTCCGTTGCGTGGGCAGCGGTCACAGCCTTGTTGCCCGCCGCGCGAGCGTCCGAAGCCTTGGACACGGCATCCGACCCAGGTTCGATCGGAGAGCAAGACTTCAGGTAGGCGGCGCCGTTGCGACCCTCGAGCGAAAAACGGTTGACCACGATGACCTTCGCGGCGCCATCGGTCTGCGCACGGACCGCACCGATCGTGTATTGAGGTTCAATGTGTAGTCCCGTCAGATGCGAGCAGCTCCGCTCGGACGAATTTCCTTTGTCTGCCGCGCCTCTTCCATCGGGTAATCTACCATCCGCCACGCCTTGCATGGCGCGTCGGAAATAGTCGCGTTCGGCGAGGATCGATCTTGCGCCCGCGTTGCAACGATAGGCAAGTGCCGAATAGCCGGGGAACGCCCTCCCCAGTTCTCCGAAAGCGAACACACCCTCGCGGACTGGCCATCTCATGAGCGAACTGTTCGATGACGCATCAGGCGACAACGATATGGTCCTCAGAGAATAATCGTCAGGCCTTCCCCATTCGCCAAAAGTAGGCGCATTCCGCTTAGCTGCCGCCGGATAGGGCACCGACGGTTCGACGATACTCCCATCCGGGAATTTGCACTTCAGCGTACCGTACCTCGTCTGCCCTGCGCGCGGAATCGTGGGACGATCCGAGAAGCGAGGAGTCGCGGATACGGGTATCCAGATCGGGTTGTTTATCGCTTCCCGCAGTTCGGCACCGAAGTTCTTTGCCAATGTGCGCGATACATGCACCAATCTCGCTTCCGACTGCGCGCGGAATCTCAGCATGTCGAGCATGGTCAATCCCGCCAGCGTCACAAGCGCGACCGCAGCGACCACGCCGAAGACGGCGGTGGCGACTTCCGCCACGCTCATGTCCCCTGCCGGGCCGAGAAAGCGCAGCTTGATGGCCGGCATCAACAGCACGGCAAATACAAGCAGCATCGTCACCGCCGTCAGCAGATCGGGCGACAGACGGAACAGCCGCGCCTGCAATTCGCGCTGCGGCACGAGACCGATGAGCAGGCACGTGGAGCCGGCGACGAGAACGCTGGAGGTCTCCGTCGTGGATGCCTCGGCGGACTGCCAGCCGCCCTTGTCCCGCATGCAGTCGGGCGCGGTCCAGCCCTCGGGGAATTTTACTGGCCGGAAATACGCGACGTAGGATTCCCCCGCCACCGTCACTTCCAGCGGCTTGGCCGAACGCTGCGTTTCCAGCACCTGCTGCCGGAAGACCAGTTCCGACTGCTGGGGATCGCTTTCCTTGCTCTTGGCTGCCGCCTGGAGCAGCTTGGTGACCAACGCGCGGTACTCGGCGTTGGTGGGCACGATGTCGCCCAGGTCCCGCACGGGAAGCCGCGCGGTGCCGAGCGAGGAGATCACCCGTCCGTCAGCGCCTACGACCACCACGTCCCGGAAAGTAGGCGTGTTGCTGTTGAGCGGTGCGATCTTCTGCAGCGGAATGGACAACTCGTAGCAAAAGACCGGCGGGAGAGGTTTGGGAGAGCGCCTGTCATCCCCAGGATAAAGGTTGGCGTCGAACCCACCGAAAAGCTTGCTAGGATCGACTTCGTCCACCAATGCGGCATAGCCTTTCCCTCCGGGAGCCTTCACCTGTTTGGCGTCGAGTTCGATCTCCTGATCGAGCTGCCACAACTCATCCATGCTGAGATTGCCGGTCATTCGCAGCTGATCGGATCCGCGGTCGAAGAATACGGACAGGGGTGTTTCGGCAGTGCAGTTAGCGGCCTCCGGCACAGGCCCGGGTTCTGGCTGCCGATCCTGATACAGCGTCTGCATCGAGACCAGTTCGGGATTCTCCCTGCGCACCAATGCCGTCTGCGGATCACTGCGGGTCGGTTTCAGGGCCCCGGAAGCGGGAGGTGGATAGGGACCGACGCTGTAGAGGAGCTGGATCATGCCGATATCGGGATGATCCAGGCGCGCCGCCGCCTTCCAGTTCTTTTTGGTCTGGATCAGCCCCCGCGGCGGGGCCTGCAGACGGTCACGCAGGAGATTGGCCCTTGCAAGGCTCTGCACCGTCGTCGGCCACGACTCCAGCGAGCGTCCGACGATGTCGAGTTGCTCGTAGTTGTCGCGATGCTCTGCTGCGGCCCAATCCAGGCTACGCACGAACGCAGCCACGGCGGCGACGAGGCCCAGGCCCGCAATCAGGATGACAAGCACACGGAAAATCCGCCGCCCGCTCCCCATGGTCGAGGATGACGAATCTACCACGCGCGCGAATACCGGCGCGCGCGGCCGATGTATCCATGGCAAAAGCTCAGCAGCATATTCGCTCCCATCTTGCGATGAGCGACCCGTTATCTATGGATGATGACCGCACCCCAACCGAGCTTTCTCGCATTGAGAATGCGGAACCCTACCTGTTAGTGAAACAAAATAAAATTATAGAAATCAGCATCCGAGATTTTTAGTTAGTATTCAGGTTACCACCAAAGGCACTGGATTACATCACATATAGCGATTTATGAAACAGCCCCTCGGCAACATGACGGTACTTGTAATTTACTCTGTCGGATTCATGTAACCCGATCGCAGACGATCCTTCGCCAGTTCTCGGCACTGACTAGCTGCGCAGGCCCGAAACTGACTGTTAGTTTATTACCTCCAAAATGGCATTCTGCGAACATTGGCTGGCGTTCCGCGAACGCCGGTTGCCAACCAGGTACTGGGCATCCTGCGTTTTATTCAAACCGCAGTAAAAAGGGGGCAGCTGTTTTCATCATGACTGCTTTGAACAATCTTGCACTTGAAACCAAGTATTCATCGCAATCTATATGATATCCATCCAGCCAGAGTGTTAGCGGCTCACTCGTGGCTGCTCGGGAGCATCTCCCGTTCTACCGGATAGGTCTGACCGACGGCGCGGCGATGTGGCAGTTTCGCAGCCAGCCATCTCATTCTCGCGCCGGCGTCTTTTACAAATGCGGGATCGGCGGCTAGCTTGCGGTCGAAGTCCCCACGCACGTTTGCATCGGACGCCAACAAGGCATCAAGGATAGGCGCCATCACGAAATCCTCGGTTCCGGCCGTCGCGGTCAACACTTCGGGGAACAGGCCCCAGGCAAGGAAGCTGTCCTGGCTTTCCGGCTCCAGCAGCGCTGCCGCGAGCAAGCCGAGCGGCTGATCGGCGGGAACGCGCATGGTGCCAGCGGGGATGGTCGCCTCGGCCAACTCATGCGTAAAGCGCGCCTCCACCGGAATGCGCCCGTCACGAGCGGAAGCGAGCTTCACGTCGTGAAGACGCACCCTATCGACCGGCAGCGTGCGATCCTCGGGAAGAGTTTCAAGGTCGATCCCGTGGAGGCGCAGTTTCTCGATCACTTCCGTCTGGGCCGCCGGGATCAGCCACGCCTGGGGCAGCCGCACGGATTCGACCGCGTCCTGGCCGATGATCGGCATCCGGAAAGTGATCCTCCTGCCAGTGAAACGCTGCTCCATCCGGCCGGTCGCGGGGGAGGGATAAGTCTCGAAGGCGACCCCCTTGAACCTGTCCAGCCAGCCGATAGGCTGCTGTGCGGGTGTCCACCGCGTAAGCAGTTGCACGGGGCGATCGGCGCGGTCGATCGTCTTGGCTTCGGCGATGCGGCCGGCATCCTGCGCCGCCAGCTTCAGCGCGGCCTCCAGCAGCACGTAGGTGCCCAGCACGCGCTGGCGATAGGGCTTGAGCATGTGGTTTTCGACCAGCACCGTCGGCACCCCGATGAAATCGCCATAGCCTGTCGAGTAGCGCGGACCTTCAGGACTGTAGCGGATGCCCTTGGTCGGATCGCGTGTATCGACCGGGCTGGGATAGATGGCCGGCTCGTGCCCGGCGCGGGTCAGTGCCGCCTTCACGCTGGGGCCGAAACGCTGCTCCAGCCAGAGCGCGGTGGCGCGGTGGCGCGCATATTTGCCCCACCCGGCATAGGTGTACGTCACGTCGTATTGCATGTCGAAGCCGCCGCTGACGTGGCAGTCGATGTAGAGCGCCGGGTCCAGCCGCCGCAGCAGTGCCACCATGGCGCGCACCTCGGGCGTATCGAGCTTGGCGTAGTCTCGATTGAGATTGATGCCGCGCGCGTTGCCTTCGGTGCCCTTGGCCTCCGGGCCGCGCACATGGAGGAAGTTCCACGGGCTTGCCCGCTCGTGGCCGTCGATGTTGAGGATCGGCACGAAAATCAGATCGACCTTGTCGAGCAGACCCTGCTTGCCGCGCATCGCGATGTCGCGCAGAAGCATGAGGCCCGCGTCCTTGCCGTCGATCTCCCCCGCATGAATGCCTGCCTGCACGAGCACGACGGGCTTGCCGGAGCCGCCCTTGCTGGCACGCACCATCAGCAGATCTCGGCCTTCGCCGGTCTTGCCGAAGCTCTCCACATGGATCAGCGGCGAGGCCTGGACGAGTTTATCTAGCCAGCCGCGCACTTCATCATAGCGCGGCGTGGTGCGGAAGCCGGCGGCCTCGGCCGGAGTGATCCAAGGGTCGCCTGCCGGAACGACCAGCTTCTCGCTCGCCCCCGACCACGCAAGCGCAGGCGGCAGCACGGCAGGCGGTGACGGCTCTGCCGCATAAGTGGTGGTTGCCGTGGCGACGGCCACGGTGATGGCTACGAACTTCAGCATCGATCTTTCTTGCGCTCAGAACCGGGCGCGCAGGCCGGCGGTGCCGGTGCGCGGCGTGCCGGGCTGTACCCACAAGGGCGAATAGCTGTTTGCGTACCAGTGTTCGTCGAACAGGTTGGTGATCGATCCGAACAGTTCGAGATGCTCCATCACCTCCACCTTGCCGAACAGGCGGAACAGCGTGTGCGAGGGCAGCATGAACTCGGTGCCCGTCTCGCCCGATCGCTTGCCGACATGCTGCATCCCCGCGCCGATCTGCGCCTCGCGGCCTCCGATGGCGAAAGCCTTGGCGACCTGCAGGTTGAGGTTGTGCTTGGGGATGTTGATGAGCGGATCGCCGGGGCTGATCTGAAACGAGTAGTTCGGGTCGAGCATACTCGAGCGCGCCTCGGCATCCACGTAGGCATAGCTGACCAGCACGTCGATGCGGCCCGGCAGGCGGCCGTTCAGGTCGAACTCGACGCCCCGGCTGCGAGCCTTGCCAATGGCCAGTGAATAGCCGGGAGAGTTGGGGTCGGTGGCCAGCACATTCGCCTTGGTCAACTGGAATGCCGCCAGCGTTCCGTTGAGGGCGCCGCCCAGCAAGGAGAGCTTCAGCCCCACCTCGATCGATTCGCTGGTCTCCGGGTCGAAGATCACTCCGTTCACATCGGTGCCGACATTGGCGCGGAAACCCTGCCCATAGGCGGCAAAGACGGTCAGCGGATCGCCCGGCCTGTAGACCACACCCGCCTGCGGACTGAAGCGGCTGTGTTTGCGGCGGCTGCTCACGCCGCTCAGGCGATTGTCGGTCTCCAGCGTCAACCGGTCGTACCGCCCGCCGATGCGGACCTGCAGCCGTTCGGTGATCGTGATCTGGTCCTGCACGTAGGCGCCGGTCGCGCGCTGGCGGTCGGTGCGGTCCGTGATGACGGATGTGGTCGGCAGCGGAAAACGGCCGTAGACCGGATCGATGATGTCGACGACATTGCCCTGCTTCTCGGTCGGGTTCGAGGCGAGCGTCGGCGGACGATAGCGGGTGAAATAATTCATATAACTGAACTCGTCATGGTCGGCACCGATGAGCACGCGATGGCGTAGCGCACCGGTTTCGAGTTCGCCTGCAAGTTCGGCTCGGATGACCTTGTGATTGGCATCGTACCGGCGCGAGCGGCGCTGGCGCGAAAGCGAGCGGCCGTCGCTGTAGAGCGCCTGGCGCGAGGCGATCGTCTCGGCGTCCGATGAGGAACCGGTGAGCAGCGTGTCGCGGATGCTGCCGCCGACCAGCAGGCTCCAGCGATCGCTGAATTCATGCTGCAGGCGCATCTGGTGCCCGGCGGCGCGCGCCACCGTATCGCCGTCACCCGGCTCACCCAGGAAGCGCGAACGCGGCACAGTGTCGAAATTGCCATCCAGCACGACGATCCCGCGATCGAAAGGCACTTCCACGCGGGTCTTCTCGAAGTCGTACGTCAGCCGCGTATCAGGCCCCAGCGCCAGGCCGATCGAAGGGAGGAAGCCCCACCGTGTCTGGTGGACGAGATCGCGGAACGTATCGCCGTCCTCGGCATAGCCGATCAGGCGCGCGGTAAGGCCGCCGGTCAGTGCGACGTTGACGTCCGCCTCGCCGCGCACCCGGCCCCAGCTACCGTACTGGATCGAAGCGCTGCCGAATGTGCGGCCGAGTTCGGCCTGCTTGGTCACCAGGTTGACCGTACCGCCGGGCTCGCCGCGCCCGATCAGCGCCGCGGCGGGGCCTTTCAGCACTTCGATCCTCTCAATCCCGGCTGCATCGCGCTGGCCGCCAAAACCCCGCCCGCCGTTGAACCCGTTGACGAGGTAGCCGCTCGGCATGTTCTCATCCCCTGCGAAACCGCGGATCGCAAAGGAATCCCCCAGGCCGCCGAGCGTGTTCTGCCGTACGACCGATGCATTGAGGTCGAGCGCGTCGGTCAGACGCTGGATGCCATTCTGCTCCAGCGTCTCCGCGTCGATCTCGGCGATCGATTGCGGAATTTCGGAGACCGTGAAGTTGCCGCGATAGGCCTGGCGCACACCTGTCACCGTGATCGCTTCGCTGCCCTCCTCGGCCTCGAACCCCACCTCTTCGGCACCGGCTTCGCCGAACGACGCCAGCGCCATGGCGAATGGCAGAGTTCCGGCCAGCAGCCAGCGGTCTTTGGCAAAACGAAGCATGCGATCCCCACGATGAATATGCCGCGAAGGGCGCTGCCCCTCGATAGGGCCGGGCTTCTGTCAGGTCGAAAGCGGGCCGTCAATGATATGTTGCATCATATCATTGATTGGGGCAGGAACGCGCGAAATCCGCAGAAATCCCTCGTTTTCAGCAATGATCGGGAAACATCATGACCGAAGCCCTGACTCCCATCTTGATCGACGACCTTGCCGTGACTTACGGCAACCACCAGGTTCTGGCCGGACTCTCCCTGTCCGCGCCGGCGGGCAGCGTCACGGCCCTCCTCGGCGGAAACGGCGCGGGCAAATCGACCACGCTCTCGGCTCTGCTCGGCTTCGTGAAGGCGAGTTCGGGTCGTGTCTCGGTCTGCGGTATCGATCCCCGCACCGCCCCCGACGAGGCCCGTCGCCACATCGCCTATCTCCCCGAAAACGTCGCGCTGTACGAGCACCTGACCGCCGTGGAGAACGCACAGTACCTGCTGGCGCTTTCGGGCGGGAAACAGGATCGCGCGGCCATCGCCGCGGCTTTCGCTGCCGCCGGACTGCAGGAGCGCGGATGGGACCAGCGCCTCGGCGCCTTTTCGAAGGGCATGCGCCAGAAGGTCGCCATCGCCGTCGCCCTGTTGCGCGAAGTGCCGGTGCTGCTGCTCGACGAGCCGACCTCCGGCCTCGACCCGCGCGCTACGGCTGACTTCAACGCGCTCGTCCTTGCGGTGCGCGGGCGCGGCACGGCGGTGTTGATGGTGACGCACGACCTGCTCGGCGCCGCCCATATCTCCGATCGCATCTGCTTCCTCGAATGCGGTCGCATCGTCCAGGACGTAGCCGCCCAAGGGCCAGAGCGTTTCGATGTGCGCGCGCTGCACGCCCGCTTCGCGGCACCCGCAAAGGGACTGGCGGCATGAACGCAGCCGCCCTCATCGCGCGCGACGAATTGCGGCTGATGCGCCGCAACCGCGTGGCCGTGATCGCCTCCGCCCTGCTGGTATTGCTTACGCTGGTAGCGGTGGCAAGTTCCTGGTCGCACCAGCGCGGGATCGAGGACTTGCGCGCCCGCCATCAGCATGCGGCTGAACGGGCCTTCGACGCACAGCCTGACCGGCACCCGCACCGCATGGTTCACTACGGCACCTTCATCTTCCGTCCGCTTGGCGCGCTTGCCACCTTCGACCCCGGTGTCGATGCCTTCACCGGCAATTCGATGTTTCTCGAAGGCCACCAGCAGAACACCGCGAACTTCGGCGACGTAAACCAGAGCACGCTGCTGATACGCTTCGGCCAGTTGACCCCCGCCTTCGTGCTACAGACGGTAGCGCCGCTCCTGCTGATCTTTCTTGGCTATGGCGCCATAGCGCGCGAGACCGAACGTGGCACCTTGCGCGTGCTGATGATGCAGGGCGCGACGCGCGGGGCAATCGTACGCGGCAAGCTGCGCGCGCTTGGCATGGTTGCCCTGCTGGTAGCGCTGCCCGCGTTCCTGGGCCTCGTGGTGCTGACGGCGACATCCGGCGCGGCGATACTGCCGACGGCCGCGATCGTGCTGGGCTATGGTACATGGCTGCTTTTGTGGGTCACCGTCATCGTCCTCGTTTCCGCGTCGGCCTGCCGCAGCCGAGACGCGCTCCTAACGCTTGTCGCGATCTGGGCCGTGAGCGTGGTCCTGCTGCCGCGTGTCGCGCCTGACGCGGCGAGTGTGGCCGTGCCGCTAAAGAACCGCCTCCAGACTGAGGTGGCCATCGCCCGCGACTTGCGCAGGCTCGGCGATGCCCACGACCCCGACGATCCCCACTTCTCCGCGTTCAAGCGATCGGTTCTGCAGCGCTACGGCGTAACGCGGGTGGAAGACCTGCCGGTCAACTACAAGGGCCTGCTGGCGATCGAGGGCGAGCGGATAACCTCCGCCCTGTTCGACCGCTACAGCGGCGCAAGCCATGCCGCGCAGGAGACCCAGAACGCCATGGTCCGCGCCGTGGGCGTGGTCAGCCCGGCGATCGCGCTGCGCTCGCTGTCGATGGCGGCGGCAGGCACCGACTTCGCGGCCCATCGCGGCTTCCTCGAGCAGGCGGAAGCCTATCGCTACGACCTGGTGCAACGGCTCAACCGGATGCAAGCCGACGGCGTCACCTATGCCGACGACACCGCCACCGATGCGGGCGCCGATCGCCGCAAGCGTGTCGGCGCGAGAAACTGGGAAGCCATGCCCGACTTCACCTATCACGCGCCCGGCGGCACAGCGCTCGCGGCGCGTGCCCTCCCCGGACTTTTCGTGATCCTGGGTTGGCTTGGGCTGGCCGCAGCCCTGCTCGCCTTCGCCACCCGCCGCATGGGAGAGCGTCGATGATTTTATGGATGCATGAAGCCCGCCTGCTGCTGCGCCAGCGCCTTGCAGTCATCGCGCTCGGCCTGCTCACGGTGCTGACCATGGCTGCACTCGCCGCCGGAATGGCCGAAATCTCTCGCCAGCGCGCTGCTATTGCCGCCATTCCAGTCGCACAGGCCGAGGATATCGGTGCCATCGCAGCCTGGGTCGACAAGGACAAGGATGCCGGGAGCGCCGGCTATTACAGTTTCCACCCTACCTGGGACACGCCTTCCCCACTGGCCTTCGCGGCGCTGGGGATGCGCGACGTCGCACCCTACATCCTGCGCGTACGGGCGCTAGGGCTGGAGGCACAGATATACGACGGCGACACCTTCAATCCTGAACTGGCCCTACCCGGCCGCTTCGACTTCGCCTTCGTTCTGGTTTTCCTCGCCCCGCTCTTCGTCATCGCCTTGTGCCACGACCTGATTTCGGGCGAGCGCGAGGCCGGGCGCTGGCGTACCTTGGCGGCATTGCCGAATGGCGGCGCGGCGCTATGGCGGCGCCGCACATGGCTTCGCCTCGCGCTGCTCTGGGCCGTGCTCGGCGTACCCTTTGCCGTTGCCGCCGCGATCTCAGGCGTGGAGATAACCGCGATCCTCGCGATCCTATTGCTGATTCTGGCCTACCTGCTGTTCTGGGCTGGCCTTTCCGTTCTAATCGGGCGCCTTCGCTGGAGCAGCGTCGCCAATGCAGCAAGCCTGGCCGCGCTCTGGCTGGTGCTCGTGCTCGTCCTGCCGACGCTCGGCCACGTCGCGATCAACCGCGCGGTCCCGCTGGAGCAGGGCGCCGAGATCGCCCTTGCCCAGCGCGAGGCGGTCAACCACGCCTGGGACATCCCGCGCGAAAAGACGATGGGCCGCTTCTACGCCAGCCACCCTCAGTGGGCCAATTCCGCGCCGCTGGGCGCCGCGTTCCACTACAAATGGTATTTCGCTTTCCACCAGGTCGGTGACGAGAGCGTTTCGGACAAGGTTCGCGAGTATCGACGGGGCCTCGAAAGTCGCGACCGTATCGCACGTGGACTCGGCTGGGTGCTACCTT
Source organism: Novosphingobium sp. AP12 (assembly GCF_000281975.1). Classification (GTDB taxonomy): domain Bacteria; phylum Pseudomonadota; class Alphaproteobacteria; order Sphingomonadales; family Sphingomonadaceae; genus Novosphingobium. The sequence goes on from NZ_AKKE01000040.1 coordinate 41,254, forward strand.
CGATCGGTGTGCAGACACTGCTGACAAGCATGGCGCGGACCGACCTCGCCGCTCAGCTCGCCCATCGCGACCACATCCACGACTATCACCGGCGCCTTCGCGAGTTCTACTACGGCTATCTCTTTCGAGACCGCCCTTTCGGCAAGGCGGATTTCGAGCGCGCTCCGCAATTCGACGAAGAATCCTGAAAACCTGTAAAAGGGTAAGGGGGACGGCGTGTTCTGTTTTTCGAGCTGCGGTACGCACCCTGCCCCGCTAGGAATACCGCCCTGAACGCAGACCTTACCGAGCCTAAATAGGCTCCCTCAACCAGCTCCTTCGTTCACATCGCGGGAGAACGACATTCTTGCCGTTCGGCGACCCATACCACCGGGATGATGTCTTTATGGTCCTGGACTTGCAATTTTGCCCTGCCTGGTTTGACCCTCCCGATGATGTTTCTGGCCTCAGCTTTCCTCGGCCCGGGCGGTATCGGTATCTATGATCCCTTCCATCGCGCTCTGCATCGTCTCGTAGAAGCTGGCGAGCCGCTCCATGCGCTCGGCGGCGGGCCCTTCGGCTACCTTCGGTCCGCGTGCCGTCATCAGCCGGCCTAATGACCCCAGCGACGCGGTGCGCAGCAGGAAGGGCGTGCCGAAATCCTCGCGAGCGACGTAAAGTACGCGCTTGGTGCCCCGCTCACCCACCCGCCGGCAGTGGCCTGCGGTTTCGAGCAGCTTGGCCGCCTTGCAGGCGTTGCTCTTGCTGATCTCCAATTGCTCGGCGATGTCGTCGAGGCTCGCCGGATCGCTCTGGAACAGAAGGAATCCATAAACCCGCGCAGCGTTGGCAGGCATGTTCCACCCCGCGAGAAGGGTCGCGAACTCGTCGAGGAACCGGCGCTGTTCGTCAGTCTGCATGATTGACAATATTTCCCATAATGTAAATATACGAAATTAGCGGAGAGAATCAAGCGATGGCTGCGCTAGCGCAAAGCTTCACCCGCTCAACCGTCAAACTGTTTTGGGATGAAGAAAAAATGCCTGCTCCCCTTGCCACAGAACTGTCCACCGCCGCCGTTCTTCCCGAAGGATTGCTCTACATAGACGGCGTCCTCCGCCGTGCCGAGGGCGATCGCACTTACGACAATATCGGCCCATGGACCGGCAAGCCCGTCGGCATCGCCGCCGATGCCGGCACCCTCGACGTCGAGCAGGCGATCGCCGCCGCGCGCCGGGCCTTCGATACCACCGACTGGTCCAGCAACCACGAGAAGCGCTTCACCCTCGTGCGCAGGCTCTACGATCTCTTCGAAGTCAATCGCGACCGTCTGGTCGACATCGCCCGGCATGAGGTCGGGGCGCCGCTCGTGGCGGTCAATCGCGCCCAGGTCGCCAATTGCCTGAACAGTTGGCGCGACCTCATGGACGTGTACCCCGAGCTTCAGTGGGAGAAGGACTACGGAGTTCGCGAGACCTCGTTCGGCAAGAGCCAGCGGACCGCGCACTACGAGGCGATCGGCGTCGCCGCCGCGATCACGCCGTGGAACTTCCCGCTCTACGTCAATGCCGAAAAGGTGGTCTCCGCCCTGCTCGCGGGCTGCACCGTGATCCTCAAGCCGGCGCCAGACACCCCGCTGGCCGGCGCGATCTTCGGCGAACTCGCCGCCGAGGCGGGTTTCCCCGCCGGCGTGCTCAACGTCATCACCGCGAGCGATCCGGCCGAGGCGGGCGAACTGCTCGTCACCGATCCGCGCGTGGACATCATTACCTTCACCGGCTCGACCGCGATCGGCAAGCACATCGTCAGGCAGGGCGCGGAAACCATGAAGCGCGCGTTCCTGGAACTGGGCGGCAAGTCCGCCAACGTCGTGCTCGAGGACGAACCGAATTTCGCCCAGATCGTGGCGCAGTCCATCCTCGTGTTCCACGCGGGCCAGGGATGCGCCGTCCAGTCGCGCCTGCTCGTGCCCCGCAGCCGCTACGAGGAGGCCAAGCAGATCCTCAAGGCCGCCTACGATGCCTTCGCCGACAAGTGGGGCCATTTCGACGACCCGGCCTGCTCGATGGGCCCGGTGGTTTCGCAAAAGCAGATGATGCGCGTGAAGGGCTACGTCGACCTGGGGGTCGAGGAAGGCGCCACGCTGCTGGCGGGCGGGAACCTGCGCCCCGACAAGGGCGACGGCTGGTTCATCGAGCCGACCTGCTTCGTCGACGTCACCAACGACATGCGGATCGCGCAGGAGGAAATCTTCGGCCCGGTCCTCGTCGTCATCCCCTTCGATGACGACGAGGATGCGATCCGCATCGCCAACGACAGCATCTACGGCCTGTCCGGCGGCGTCTGGTCGGGCGACCGCGAGCGCGCGCTGAGGGTCGCGAAGTCGATCCGCACCGGCACCGTGGGGGTGAACGGCGGCACCCCGATCAACGGCGACCTGCCCTTCGGCGGCTACAAGCACAGCGGCGTTGGCCGCGCCTGGGGCATCGAGGGGATCGAGGAATATCTCGAAACGAAAGTGATCGCTTACCCGGTGTGAGCGAGCGGGTTGCCTCGATCATGGTCGAGGCAACCTTCATCCGACGGGGCGGTATCCGGTGTTCTTCATAAATTGATGATGCACATGCGAAGCGGGCGATCGAGGGGTCGCCACACTGCCGCCGGGCAGCACTCTCCACCCTGACGAGAGCTACGGCGTGTTCATCGAACTCACGTGTTTCGTCAACGTCCGCAACGACATGCGTCAGACGCCATTGATGAGTGGCTTTGGCCCGGCTTGCGACGATGCCTTGGACTATCGCAAGTCATAGGCCGACCATTGGTCCCCTCAACTTCCCGAAAGTGGATGTTCCGCTGGACCGGGTGTTTGCTTCATCTCCCCGCCGGGCCCGCAAGGCCGTATCAGATCGCTCACCACAATGAGGGCGACCGTGAATCAGGGATTTAATTGATGGACAAGCTTCTTAGGGCGCGCCGCCGTTCTATTCTGGCTAGCACCGCGCTCATTGCCGTGAGCGTATGGGCTGCTCCCGCCCTTGCCCAGACCGGCGCGCAATCAGCCGCCGGTGAGGCAGAGACCGCCGCTTCCGCGCCGGGCGACATCGTCGTCACCGGCTCGCGCATCGACCGCCCCGGGTACGAATCGCCGACCCCCCTGCTCCACATGACGCAGGAAGACCTCGAGGTCGTGAGCCGCACCAACATCGGAGCCGCGCTCGCCGACCTGCCGCAATTCAAGGCTTCGCAGTCCCCGCAGACCTCGGGCACCAATGCCCAGGCGGGTCGCTTCCCGATCAACATCCGCGGCCTGGGTGAGACGCGCTCGCTCGTCCTCGTCGACGGCCGCCGTCTCGTCAGCGACAATGACCTCAACACCGTGCCCTCGATCATGGTCAAGAGCGTGGATATCGTCACCGGCGGCGCCTCGGCAGCCTGGGGCTCGGACGCGGTCGCGGGCGTGGTCAACATGATCATCGACAGCGATTACGAAGGCGTGCGCCTCGGCGCAGAAGGCGGGATCTCCTCGCGCGGGGATGCGCAGCAGGTCAAGTTCGAGGGCAAGTACGGCACCCGCTTCGCGGATGGCCGCGGCCACTTCGTGATCGGCGGCGAGTTCGTCGACAACAAGGGCATCCTCAAGAAGACCGACCGCGAGAACACCGGCCGCTTCGCCACCATCAGCAACGCGCTGACGCCCGATGTCGGCCTCGCCACCCAGTTGATCGGCGGCTACATCACCTCGGGCGCGCTCAAGGGCTACGGCTTCAACCCCGACGGCAGCCTGCGCACACCCGACCTCGGCAGGATCGTCGGCACCAACATGGTCGGCGGCGAAGGCCCGTCTGACGACGAGCGCAGCCCGCTGATCACGCCGCAGAAGCGCTACGCCGTGATGGCCAAGGCGTCGTTCGAGCTGACCGATACGCTCAAGCTGAGCGCCGACCTGCGCTATTCGCGCTACTACAACAGCTACACCTGGTTCGGCGACCACACGAGCAGCGTCACCATCAAGTCCGACAATGCCTTCCTGAACGACAGCATCAAGCAGGCGTTGGCCGCTGCCGGGCAGACCAGCTTCACGATGGCCCGCTACAACGCGGACCTGTCGTACAGCACCATCAACCTCGACCGCCGCAGCATCCAGGGCACGCTTGCCCTCGACGGCAGCTTCGGTGACGGACGCTGGCGCTACGGGGCCTATTACAGCCACGGCCAGTACCGCAACAAGATCAACACGCCAGGGTTCCTGATCACCCAGAACTTCGCCAACGCGGTGGACTCGGTGATCGACCCGACCACCGGCCAGGCGGTGTGCCGCTCGCGTGCGGCGGGCTGCGTGGCGATCGACCTGTTCGGCGAAGGCGCACCTTCGCAGGCAGCGATCGACTACGTCACCGGCACCCCGCGCCTGAACAGCCTGAACAAGCTTGACACCTACGGCGTCTCGCTGCGCGGCGAGCCGTTCGACCTGCCTGCCGGGCCGGTCTCGATCGCGATCGGCGCGGAAGGGCGCAACCTCTCGACCGTGTCGAAGGTGGGCGAACTCGATGCCGCCAGGGCCTTCAGCACGTTCCGGTTCAGCTCGCTGAGCGGCAAGTACGACGTCAAGGAGGCTTTCGCCGAAGTCGTCGTGCCGGTGATCAAGGACGTGCCCGTACTCCGCAAGCTGGAGCTTAACGGCGCCGTGCGCGCATCGGATTACAGCACCAGCGGCACGGTATGGTCGTGGAAGCTGGGCGCCACCAACGAGTTCCTGCCCGGCGTGATCGGCCGCGTCACCCGTTCGCGCGACATCCGCGCGCCCAACGTGAGCGAGCTCTACACCAACCAGACGGTCAGCAACGTCAACATCGTGGATCCGCAGCACACGGCCGACGGCAGCCGCAGCGTGGTCGTCTACGGTGGTGGCAATTCCGCGCTGATGCCTGAGAAGTCGGACACCTGGACGGCCGGCATCACCACCGCGCCGCTGCGCGGGCTGACCGCCTCGATCGATTACTTCAACATCGCGATCAAGGACGTCATCACCAGCATCAGCGCTCAGGTGCTGATCGACCGCTGCAACGGCGGCAATACCAGCCTGTGCGACTACATCACCCGCAACAGCGATGACCGCATCACCAGCGTCGCCTCGTCCTCGGTCAACCTGTCGGAATTCAAGACTGACGGCGTCGATGCCGAAGTGGCCTATACGATGCCGGTGAACAACGAGGCGAACGGCCGCTTCACCTTCCGCCTCGTTGGGACCTGGGTGAACCACTTCACCACCGACGACGGCATCACCAAGGTCGAATACGTGAAGTCGCAAGGCTATGCCTTCGTCAACGGCGTGCCCCGCATCCGCGCCAACGCCTCGGTCGGCTATGCCAGCGACGGCTTCAGCGGCCTCGTCCGGGCGCGCTACATCTCGTCGGGATACTGGAACCGCACCGCCACGGCGCTGACCAACAACCGCATCCCGGCTTACACCTACTTCGATCTGCAGGTGAGCCAGAAGGTTCCGTTCGGCGACGGCGACAAGCACTTCGAGCTTTACGGCAACGTGTCGAACCTGTTCGACAAGAACCCCCCGCTCTACTCGACCTTCTCGCCCTACTACGACGTGATCGGTCGCTACATGACCGCGGGTGTGCGCCTCGAGTTCTGAGGCCCCCATCCAGGACAAACGAAAGGCGGCGGGTTCACACCCGCCGCCTTTTTCATGGCTGCTCGGTCATGGTGCCGGAGCAGTCAGGGATTGAAGCGGTGCATCCATTCCACCATCACCGGATCGGGATGCGAGGCGAGGATATGGGCGAGCACCTCGGGGCGCTCGTCCTGGCCCAGCTTGAATATCCCCGCGCACGAGCGAATCTCGGCACGGAAGCCGATGATCGCTCCGGCCAGGCGGGAATAGCGCTCGCCGAGTTCTTCCTTGGACCACGGAACGGCGCGGGCACGCTCCATCTCGTCGATCAGGATTTCGAGGGCGGGCCCGGTCAGCGCATCGTCGAAATGAAGGTCAGCCGCGACACGCAGCTGCACGTAGTTCCAGGTCGGCGCCCAGTCGCGAAGACCCGCGTGTTCGGGCGAGACGTAGCCCTGCGGCCCGGTGAAGAGAATGCTTGCGCGGTGATCGCCTCGCAGCGCGTCATGCAAGGGGTTGTGCCGCGCCATGTGCCCGATCAGCGCGACGAGCTTTCCTTGCTCGTCGTATTCGCCGACGAGAGGCAGCAGGGCCGACTGAACCTCATCTCCATCGGCACAGGACTGCACCCAGGCGAGCGGGTACTGCTCGATCAGGAACCGGACGTCCTGCGGGCCATAGGCCGCGAATAATTCGTTCAACGCGCTGCTCCTCATCCACGCGGCAATGGATGCCGCGCCAAGCATGCAGTGGGTCATAGACTGGCCCGTCTCAAGGGCCAGTCTTGCCAAAACCTGCGGGACCAGCGGACCAACTCAATATTCGAACGAGGCGCCGTTGCTCTGGGCCTCCTCGAAGGCGGCGGCGGTCGCCATCGCCGCCGCGACCTCGCGGCTGGTCATGCCTTCGAACCACTGCGCCTCGTGAGGCCTGCGGCGCGGCCATTGTTCGTCGAGCGTGGCGGCATCGTAGAGGCGCCCGTTCTGCATCACGAACTCGAGTGAGCGCGTGTTGCGGATGTCGGCCAGCGGGTCCCTGTCCAGCACCAGCAGGTCGGCCAGCTTGCCCGGCTCGATCGAGCCAAGATCCAGCACCCGCCCGATCACCTGCGCCGAACCGATCGTCGCTGCGTGGAGTACTTGGGAGGGGCTGGCCCCGCCGGACGCCATCGCCTCCAGTTCCCAGTGATAGGTAAGCCCCTGCACGATGCCGTGCGCCCCGACACCGAGCAGGCCGCCGGCGCTGCCGATATCGCTCGCCTGCTGCGCGAAACGGGCGAAGCCTTGTCCGTCCGCCCGGTTCCACTGCGCTGAATCGCGTTTCGCGGCGAAGGCGAACTCGGGCACGAAGCGGCCCAGCTTGGCGTCGAAATCCTGCTGGTGTCCGGCCGTCATAGCCCCCAGCGGCCCCGGCGCGCCGTAGAGCACCAGCATCGTCGGCACCGTGGAGATCCGCGAGCGCACGAGCATCTGGATGAGGTCGTCGTGGATCGGCGCGATCGGCAGGCTATGCTCGTTGCCGGCATAACCGTCGAGCATCTGGGTCAGGTCGAGGCGGTAATCGCTCGCCCCCTCGGTCGTCGGCATGAGTCCGAGGGCCTGCGCGCCTTCGATCAGGTGCCGCCGCTCGGCCCGGTCGCCGACCATGTACTGCTTGATGTTCGGCGTGCGGTAGTAGTCCGAATAGCGCCGCAGCGTGGCGATGGCGTCCTCGCGGCTCGCCATCGGGCTGGTGCGGAACACCCCTTCCCCGGTCGAGAAGACGCGCTGGCCGGTCATCAGGCCGGCGTCGATCATGTCGGCATAACCGAACACGTCGGGGTCGAACGCCTGCACGTCGAGCCCGGCGGTCACCCCGTAAGCCAGGTTCGCGGCGAAATCCCAGTGCCCGATGTCAAGGATGCGGCGGCGCGTCTCGAACCAGTGGGCATGGGAGTCGATGAAGCCCGGCACGATGAACTTGCCCGTCACGTCGCGCATTTCGGTGCCGCGAGGGATCTTGACGGTCCCGCGCGGACCGATCCCGGCGATGCGGTTGTCGACGACGAGAAGGTCGGCGTCGTCGATGACTTCGTCGCCCTTCATCGTGGCGACCCGCGCCCCGCGCAGAAGCAGGCTGCCACGCGGCACGTCGCGCGGCAGGGCCACGTCCATCGGTACGCTGCGCGCCCGCTTCTCGATGGCTGCGGGAGCGCCGTCGGTCGTGGCGCTCAGCGCCAGTTGCCGCACCGTCGAACCCACCGACCAGACGAGCGAGCGCATGCCGGGCGCCCAGTCCATGTAGTCCGCGCCGATCGCCGTGATCCGCCGCGCGCCCGAGGCTGGATCGCTGACCGTGACGGTCGGCGCCTCGCCCTGCTTCGCCTCCGGCACCGGGACGAGGTAGAGCTGCGAGGCATAGCGCACCAGCGCCGTCCTGCCGTCCGCGCCAAGCTGCGCGTTCTTGAGCGGCGCGGGCGCGTTGAAATACTGGCTGTCGGGCCGGGCGACCAGCTTCACCAGATGCCGCGCCGCCTCCTTGCCGGGCGCTGCGGGATCGATCGCATGCGACGAAATCCAGCCGTCCGCGTAATAGCGCACCCGCGCCGGATCGGCATCGCGGCGCAGGTCCATCGCCGCGCCCACATCGCCGAGCAAGGTCATCGGGCCGCCGTCCACCGGCAGGCGCACCAGCGTGGACGGCATCGGCCCGAGGCTCTCTGCCGAACGGTAGAGCCGGTCGTGCTGGCTGGCGGAAAAGGCGACCACGTCCTGGCCCCCCGCGAGGAACAGCGGCTCTGAATAATAGGCGGCCTGCGCGGTGATCCGGCGCGGCGCGGTCCTGCCGTCGACCGCCGCGACCCAGACGTGGCCGCCCTCCTTCGCGGTCCAGGTGACGTAAGTGACGAAGCGCCCGTCGTCCGACCAGCTGGGCTGCCAGGCGGCGCCGGGCACGTCGAGGCGGCGCGGCTTCGCGCCCTTGCGGTTCGCGGCCAGGTAGAGGCGGCCGACGGCGCCGAACACCAACTGCCGCCCATCGGGCGAAAGGCGCGGGGTCTGGATCACCCGGACGTGGACCGGGCCAGTGTCGATCCGGTGCTGGCGGCGCAGGTCCGGCGCCATCTCGTGCCGCACATGCGCCTCGAAGGGAATGTCCGCCAGCGCCCCAGTGGCGACGTCGAGCCGCTTCAGGCCGCCGCCGAGCCCCAGGTAGATGCTCCGGTCGTCGGCCGAAAAGACCATACGCGGCAGCAGGTCGACATAGTACCCGCCCGACTGCCCATCCGGATCGAGCGGCCGATGCAACAGCCGGTCCGCGCCATTGGCAAGGTCGTGCAGGCGCAGCACGGTCTCGTCGCCCTCGCGTGTCGCGTAGGCCAGCCAGCGTCCGTCGTGCGACAGCACGGGGCGCATGCCGCCGCCCGGCGTCGTCACTACCGCGTGCTGCTGGCGCATGGCCAGATCGAGACGCGCGATCGTCCAGTGCGGCAGCGGGCCGCTGGTCCAGGTCGTCCCCGCCTTCGCGGCGTAGTAGAGGCTCTTGCCGTCGGGAGAGGCGACCACGCCCATCGCGTTGCGCCGCTGCGGGTGTGGATCGTCACCATTCGGCTGCGCCTTGACCAGCACCTCGCCGGCGCCGCTCGCCGCGTCGAACGACCATAGCTCGAACGCCAGCACGCCCCAGATCATGCGCGAGATGTAAAGCGTTTTGCCGTCGGGCGACCACGCCGGCGAACTGTAGTGGGGCACACCGCTGTCATCGCGCGAAACGCGGCGGGCATTGCGGCCATCGGCATCGGCGATCCACAGGTTCTCGCGCCCGTCGCGATCGCTGACGAAGGCGATGTGGCGGCCATCGGGCGAGAATACCGGCTGGGTGTCGAACGCGGCGCCGGTCATCACCGGGCGTGCTTTCCCGCCTTCCGGCGGCAGCGCGTAGATGTCGCCGAGCAGGTCGAACAGGATGGTCCTGCCGTCGGGGGCGAGGTCGAGCGCGGGCCAGGTAACTTCCCGGGTATCGTATTCGATCACCCGCCCGGCCAGCGGCGGCAGCGTGTCCGCGAACACCGGGGCGGCGGGAAGCGGCGCCATGCATGCCAGGATCACCGAACGCGCCAACCATTTGCTCACTGCATCAACCCTTTGCATCGTTCTCGTCAGGACCGTGTCATCGCCGTGCCCCGTGCATCGCGAAACATCCAGTTTGCGTCCGCCGACGGGACCATCACGCAACCGGCCCCAAGCGCCGGTCAGACCGTGCTCAGGAGCAGGCTGGTCTCGCTGTTGAGCACCCCGTCGATCATGCGCACCTGCCGCAGCACGCGGTCGAACTCGGGCAGCGTGGCGGCGCGGATATCGGCGACAAGGTCCCAGTTGCCGTTGGTCGTGTGCAGCGTGCGGATCTCGACGATGCCCCGCAGCTTCTGGATCACCTGCGTCGTCGACTTGCCGGTGATCTCGATCATCATCACCGCCCGCACCGACAGGTCGTCATAATCGTCGCGGACCCGGATCGTGAAGCCGAGCAGCGTTCCGGTGTCGACCAGCCGGTCCAGCCGGCTCTGCACGGTGCCGCGCGCCACGCCCAGGACATCGGCCAGCTTCGACAGCGAGGCGCGCCCGTCCGCGCGCAAGTGACCGATGATCCGCCGGTCGAGATCGTCGGGGATGAATTTCGCGGAGGATGCCATGCCCGGATCGCCTTCCTTTTGAGCAAATTGCACAATCGATCCATAAAATTTGCGCAATGTTGGCCAGTTTGCAAGGCGGTCTTGCGATTTATACCAGCGGCTCGCCAGCCTAGGATCGTCCGGCCACTCACAACAGGACAAGACATCGATGCCTCCCGCTCCGTCCCCGCTCGCCTTCATTCCCTTCGTCAGCGTCGAGAACATGATGCGCCTGGTGCACCATTTCGGGATCGAGACGATGCTGCGCGAACTGACCGATGCGATCGAGGCGGACTACCTGCGCTGGCCGAAGTTCGAGAAGACCGCGCGGCTAGCCTCGCATTCGGAGGAAGGCGTGATCGAACTGATGCCGACTTCGGACGGCGAAGCCTTCGCCTTCAAGTACGTCAACGGCCACCCCAGCAACATCGCCAAGGGACTGCAGACGGTCGCCGCCTTCGGCCTGCTCGCGCGCGTCGACACCGGCTACCCGCTGCTGCTGGCCGAGATGACGTTGCTGACGGCGCTGCGCACCGCGGCGACCTCGGCGATGGTGGCGCGCAAGCTCGCGCCAGCGAACTCGCGGGTCATGGCGATGATCGGCAACGGCGCGCAGGCTGAATTCCAGGCGCTCGCCATGAAGGCCATCGTCGGCATCGAGGAAGTGCGCCTCTACGACATCGACCCCGCCGCCACCCGCAAGGTGGCGCGCAATCTCGAAGGCTCGGGGCTCAGGGTGGTCGCATGCGAGACCTCGCAGGACGCCATCGAGGGCGCCCACATCATCACCACCTGCACCGCCGACAAGGCCTATGCCACGATCCTGTCCGACAACATGGTCGGCGCGGGCATCCACATCAACGCCATCGGCGGCGATTGCCCGGGCAAGACCGAGTTGCACAAGGACATCCTCGCGCGGGCCGCCACTTTCGTCGAGTTCGAGCCGCAGACCCGCATCGAGGGCGAAATCCAGCAGATGGAAGCGTCCTACCCAGTGACCGAGTTCTGGCAGGTCCTAAGCGGCGAGGCGCCGGGCCGCGCCGACGCCCGGCAGATTACCCTGTTCGACAGCGTCGGCTTCGCGGTGGAGGATTTCTCCGCGCTGCGCTATGTGCTCGGCAAGCTGGAAGGCACCGCCTTCTTCCAGCAGCTCGACATTCTCGCCGATCCCGACGATCCGCGCGACCTGTTCGGCATGCTGCAGCGGGCCTCCGCCTGAGGTGCGAGGCGCGGGGCTTGGTCCCGCGCTTCGAAACGACCTTGGACCTTTACGGTCCAAGCGGCGAGGCGAAGAAGCGCCCCCACCAGACTGGAGAATGAGAATGGGCGATACGATCTTCGAACGCATGACCATGGACCGCCGGACGGTTCTGGCGGCCGCCCCGGTCGTGCTGGCTGCTGGCGCGGCGCCCGCTCTCGCCAAGTCGGGGCGGGGCGCTTCCGCTCCGAACGACATCGTCATGATGAACGCGACAGACCTGTCCGCCGCGATCCACCGGCGGGACCTGTCGAGCCGCGAAGTGATGACCGCGCACCTGGCGCATATCGACAAGCTGAACCCGCGCTTCAACGCCATCGTGTCGCGCGTCGACAGCGAGGCGTTGCTGCGCCAGGCGGCGGCGATGGACGAAGATGCCGCCGCCGGCCGCTTCCACGGCCCGCTGCACGGTTTCCCTCACGCGGTGAAGGATACCGCCCCGGTCAAGGGCATCCGCACGACGCAGGGCTCGCCGATCCTGCGCGACAACATCCCGGCCGCCGACAGCCTCGTCGTCGCCCGCATGCGCGAAGCCGGCGCCGTCTTCGTCGGCAAGACCAACGTCCCCGAATTCGCGCTGGGCTCGCACAGCTTCAACCCGGTGTTCGGCACGACCCACAATGCCTATGCCCACGGCCGCGCGGCCGGCGGCAGCACCGGCGGCGGCGCGGTCGCCCTGGCTCTGCGGATGGTGCCGGTGACCGACGGCAGCGACTTCGGCGGCTCGCTGCGCAACCCGCCGGGCTGGAACAACGTCTTCGGCCTGCGCCCGTCGTTCGGCCGCGTGCCCTCGGTGCCCAACAGCGACATGTTCTGGCAGAACTTCGCCACCTCGGGGCCGCTGGGCCGCACCGTGGCGGATCTTGCCATGCTGCTTTCGGTCCAGGCCGGCGGCGACAAGCGGTCGCCGTTCTCGCTCGGCGACGATCCCACCACGTTCGCCCGGCCACTCGACCGCGAATGGAAGGGCGCCAGGATCGGCTGGCTGGGCGACCTGGGCGGCGCGCTGCCCATGGAGGCAGGCATCATGGAGACCTGCACCAAGGCGCTCAAGGCGTTCGAAGCGATCGGCATGCGGGTCGACGAGGCTACGCTCACCGAACCGGCGGCCGAGATGTGGCGCACCGCGACGAAGCTGCGGCAGTGGTCGGTCGGCGCCGATCTCCAGGCCTTCTACGACGACCCTGCCAAGCGCGCGCTGATGAAGCCGGAAGCGATCTGGGAAATCGAAGGCGGCATGAAGCTGACCGGGCCGCAGCTCGCCGAGGCCTCGGCCGGACGCAGCCGCATCTACCAGGCCTTCGACGCCGCGTTCGAGCATTTCGATTTTCTCGTGCTGCCTACCGCGCAGGTCTTCCCCTTCGACGTCAAGGAACGCTGGCCGACGCAGATCGCCGGCAGACCGATGGACAGCTATCATCGCTGGATGGAAGTGACGCTGCCGGCAACGATGGCGGGATTGCCCGCGCTTGCCGTCCCCGCGGGCTTCGGCGGCGCGGAGCGGCTACCCATCGGGCTGCAGATCATCGGCAAGCGCCACGCCGACCTTGCCGTCCTGCAGGTCGGTCGCGCCTACGAAAAGGCCTCGCCGTGGATCGCCGCCAGCCTGCCGCCGGCACTGCGCGGCAAAGGCTGATTGCGCCTGAGGCGACAATCTGCGGCTGGGGCAAAGCGTGATCGAGTTGGAAATGAAGCATCCTTCGCCATCCCGCGCCCGTGCGCGGGATGGTGTTTCAGGATAAGGTGATCCTATTCAAGTCGCGGCCTCGGCGGCGACCAAAATCCGAGACTGGCGAGCACCCCGCGAAAGGAACTTTTACGTGCCCTTCAGCATATTCGAACTCTTCAAGATCGGCGTCGGCCCCTCCAGCTCGCACACGATGGGCCCGATGACCGCCGCCTGCCGCTTCGTCCGGGGGCTCGAGGCCGACGGGCTGCTGGCCGCGACGACCCGCGTGACGACTGCGCTCTATGCCTCGCTCGCGCTCACCGGCCGGGGCCATGCGACGGACACTGCCGTCATCATCGGCCTGCACAGCATAGACCCGGAGAGCGTCGATCCCGACAGCGCCGCGCAGATGCTGCACCGGGTCCGGGATACGCAAACGCTGGCGCTGGCGGGCCACCATCGGATCCACTTCAGCGAGGCTCAGGACCTGCTGTGGCATGGCGGCGACCAGCTCGCGTTCCACCCCAACGGGCTGTGCTTCACCGCTTACGGCGACAACGGCGACGCGCTGTGCTCGCGGACCTACTTCTCGATCGGCGGCGGGTTCGTGCTGGACGAGGACGATGTCGCGGCCGGTCCCGCCCGGGCCGGCGCGATCCTCGAGCCCTACCCGTACCGCGACGCGTCAGAACTGCTGGCCACGGCGGCGGAGCACGGCATGACCATCGCGCAGGTGGCGCTCGCGAACGAGGACGCCCGGCGCCCCCGCGCCGAGACGATGGCAGGGCTCGCCCAGATCCTCGGCGCCATGGACCAGTGCATCGAACGCGGGCTGGCCGGGACCGGCGAACTGCCCGGCGGCCTCAGGGTGAAGCGCCGCGCGAACCGGTTGCACGCGGAAATCCGGGCCCGGCAGGAGCGCGCGCTGAGCGACCCCCTGGCCATGCTGGACTGGATCAACCTCTGGGCGATCGCCGTCAACGAGGAGAACGCCGCCGGCGGCAAGGTCGTGACCGCGCCCACCAACGGCGCCGCCGGCGTCATTCCGGCCGTGCTGCGCTACCACGAGCGCTTCCAGGGCGGCACGCTCGAAAGCCGCACCACGTTCCTGCTCACCGCTGCGGCCATCGGCGCGCTCTACAAGCGCAACGCCAGCATTTCCGCGGCGGAAGTGGGATGCCAGGGCGAAGTTGGGGTCGCCTGCTCGATGGCGGCGGCGGGCCTCGCCGCGGTGATGGGCGGCTCGAACGCGCAGATCGAGAACGCGGCGGAGATCGGCATGGAGCATAACCTGGGCCTGACCTGCGATCCCATCGGCGGCCTCGTCCAGATCCCCTGCATCGAACGCAACGCCATGGGCGCGGTCAAGGCGATCGACGCGGCCCGGCTCGCGCTGAGCGGTGACGGGCAGCACTATGTCAGCCTCGATCACGTCATCGACACTATGCGCCGCACCGGACGCGACATGAAGCAAAGCTACAAGGAAACGTCCCTCGGCGGCCTGGCGATCTACGCGCCGGCCTGTTGATGCCAGCCCGAGACTACTGATTGGAGAGGTCTACGCCCACAAAGTCGTGGACATCCGAAGGATCTGGCGAGGTGGGCAAACACCGTCGAACAGTTCGAGGTGGCTGACCACCGGATGGGTCTTGGGCTCATTCGGGTCGTAGCCGAAAGGGGGCAGCACCCAAGCGTTGATCGACTGCGGCGCTCCACGGAACCGGGTCAGCGCAGAGGACGCGATGCGTTCATCGTGCAGATGTTCGCGCGACGCGGCGATCTGCGCGATGGCGGCAGGAGGACAACCGTCGTGTCGAACTGGCCGTGGGGAGAACTTCAGCGCCGAGAACGGCGCGCCTTCGCCCCCCTGGGGAGTGGGGGTTTGGTCGGGGGACCGAAGGCGCCGTCTGTCAGGCCTTGCGAGTGAGCCCGACCATCAGCACCGCAAGTTTGAGCTGGTGCGCGGCGAACTTCAACGCGCCCAGGAAGCATGCGGCGTATCCCGACGCGAACAACTGGTCGGGGTGATCCCTTCGCCGCCCGGCCCGCCGAGTTCGTTCGGCGTAGACAAATGCAGATCGAGCTGGCCATCCTCGGAGCGGGTGGGGCCATCACGGCCTCCGTTTGCGGTGGCGGATGTGCGATACTTGACGTCGATCGACATGGTTCATTCCTTTCGACGTAGCCGCAGGTCATTCCTGCGGAGATGCTGAGGAAAGGCCGATCAGGTCGCAGCGACCTTCGAGCGGCGGCGTGCGCTGCTGACGGTGAGCGAAACCGCAGAGATGAGGAAGTAGAAGGCGCCGAAGGCAGCGTAGGGTGCGATGTCGGCGATGCCAACCGGCGCGGCGTCCGCAGCCTTGCTGAGCATGTGAGCCCCGGCGAGCCCAGATTGGGCGCCGCTCAGGATCATGGCCCACTGCGCCCCATAGGATTTCCAGCGCCGCACGCCGGTGATGAGCTGGAAGAGCCCGGACAGTACCGCCCACACCCCAAAGATCTGGAGAACGGCGTGCATGCCGTGCGGAAGGGTCGCCGCCACGGCGACGGCGGTCACGACGCTGACGACGAAGTTCAGCATCTGGCTCTTGTTCTTCACCAGACCGCCCGTCCGGCTGGCGTCGAGATAGTTGGCGAGCGCATCCCAGGCGGGATAGGCGACGAGCATCACTCCAGCCAGCGCCGGCATGGTCTGCGCGGCGGTGAACGCGAGCGCGACCCATACCGCGGATACGGCGAAGCGAAGATAGTAGTAGGTCTTGAGCCAGTCCCGGTCCGGGGCTTTCGCTTGGATGGTGGTCGTCATGGCAGGGTTCCTTTCAGTGATGCGGGTACACGTGTCCCTTCCCGGAATCCGGGTGGGTCGGTGATCGGCGGTTCAGGCGGGCGCGGCTGGCGTTCGGCCGCGTCAGGTCAGGCTAGAGGCGGAAGCGTCGAGGCAGGCGCCATCGCGCAGCGCCCGCGACGGCGGTGCAACCGACGCTATACCAGACAACCACATAGAGAGGGTCGTTGAACGGGCAGCAGAAGGCGAAAACGAAGGCACCGCAAGCACCGGCGGCAATGCCTGAGGCAAGCGCGCTCAGCCGAGGCTGGGTCGGTGCGGCCCTGCGCATCAGGGCACCGAGCAGTGCTACGATCGGAAGCGAGAGGACGAAGATCGACGCCGCGCACAGCACGCCGCTCGCCGGGTCGATGCGATCGAGCAGCACTCGCTCACCCACGTCTTCGGGAGTGACGAACGCGCCGCACACAATGGCGACGACCGCCAAAGAGCACGCGAGCATCAGTCCGCGCCGCGGTCGCGCCGTGGGCTGGAAGGACCGGATCGCCAGGGCGCTGGCCACCACGGCCAGAAGGCCGAGGCTTCCCACCCGCCACATCAGAAACGGCGAGCCGGCCATGTGGTGCATGTCCGGCCGCATCACGCCCATGGTGAGGAAAAGCGCCAGTTCCACGGCGCCAAGCGCGAGCACGAGCGCGCCTTCACGCAGCATGCTCCTGCGCTGGACGGGCGCGAGATCGGACGACAGGTCGATGATCAGGGATTCATTCGACATCGGGGGCCTTCTCAATGATTGCCGTGAGGCGCTGGAGCCCACGGTGGATGTTCATCTTCACGGCTGACGGAGAGAGGCCGATCTGCGCCGAAGCGTCCTCGACGCTGTATCCCTGCACCTTGACCAGCAGGATCGCCTGGGCCTGTGCGGGACGGAGCTGGTCGAGCAGGGTTGCCAGCACCGAGCTGCTGACCACCGACGCCTCATGGTCCCCGACCGCCATCTCGTCGGTCAATTCGCCCAGCGGACGGCGCCCCAGGCTGCGCAGCTGGTCGACCCATTTGTTCTTGGCGATGGCCGCCAGCCATGGGGCCAGCGGATACTGCGGATCATAGGTATGGCGCCGCCGATGGACGGCGAGCAGCGTCTCCTGGACGGCATCGTCCACTTCTCCGGGCGGCAACCGGCGCTGGAAGTAGCGCGTGAGCCATTCGGACATCTCGCCGAGCAACCGGTGATACGCGCCACCGTGTCCATCCTGGGCGGCGACCATCAGACTGCTCCAATCATCCGGCGCTGTCCGGGACGGCCGCTCACGGCTTACTCGTGCCTGTCCAGGGGCAGGCTTTGAGATCAATCTCGAGAGGAAGTCCGAGCGCATGATCTCTTATTCGCGCGCTAAGCGGCTTTGGTCACTGCACGGCTGATTTTTTCTCAAGAAATTCTCGGATGAGACGCACGCCGTCAACGGCAGGCCTGCCGATCCACATGACGTTTCGGTGCGGCCTGTGTCTTGGTCGGGTTTCTTCTGGAACCGGCTTTCGGTTACCGACCCGCCTTTCGAGAATTGTGGCGAGAAGTGACAGGGCCGCGCCACGCGCGGATTACGGATCATTCGCCCGGATTGCTTCCCGGCGCTCGCGACTGTGCTGCCTATAGATGCAGCCTTCGCGCGATGGGACATGGCCGAAGTGCGCTCGCTCGCCGTGCAGACGCCGTCAACCAGATCGCGGCGCAGTGGAAGGCTTGGAGCCCTGAACGTACCGCACCGACATCGCAACGATCTGAAAAGCCGACGTCCGACGCCGAGTTAAAAATGCGCCAGATAGCCACCATCAACGGCAAGCACCTGCCCTGTCACATAGGATGAGGTTGGCAACGCGAAGAAGAGCACGGCGCCTGCAATCTCTTCGGGGCGTCCCCACCGCCCGAGCGAAGTGCGACGGGACAGGTGTTCGGCTACGGCGGGGTCGGCGACCATGTCTGCGTTCGCGTCAGTTGCAAAGAAGCCGGGTGCGACCGCATTGACGGTAATCTGTCGCGGACCGAGTTCAGCCGCCAACGCCCTCGTCAGAGCATCGAGGCCGCCTTTCGTCATCGTATAGGCGGCATCTCCTGACCGTGCGATCTGGCCGGCGATAGACGTGATATTTATGATGCGACCGCCCGCCGGCATCCGGGCACTGAGAAGGCGCGCCAGGTCGAATGGGGCTACGAGGTTTACCTCGAGCAGCTTCCGCACGGCTTCTCGATCAAGCCCCGCCAATGATCGTCGATCGCGATCTCCCGCGTTGTTGACAAGTATCTCGATCGTATCGTGAGCGGCCAGGAGCTTCGCAGCGGCATCTTCCTGACGAAGATCGGCAACGACTATCTCGCACGAACCGCCGATGTCGGAGATCATCCGCGCCAAAGGCCTGAGCCGCTCAGCATTCCGGCCGTGAAGCAGCACATGGGCGCCAGCCGCCGCCAGACCGTTGGCAATCTCTCCGCCGAGCCCGCCGCTGGCTCCGGTGACAAGTGCGATCTTACCTTGAAGCGTCATACGCAAGTCCATCGTCTATAGCGGCCGATAAAGAGAACGATGCTTTTTGCCCGTCTGAATTGCTCGTTACAGCCCGGCCTGTCGTTCTTTTCAAGGTCGGCCGTCCGCCCTCACCATGGACCCTCGGGACGATGCCGCAACGAAAGCTCTTTTTTTTGATCCTTGTCGTAAACGACGATCACGCTTCTACCTGCCGCGATGCGATCTACCGCGAGGGCGACACGCTTGCGCGCAAGCTCATTGGGCGCGTGTTCGTGCTCGTGTTCGTGCTCCCTGTAGCGTCTGTGCTGGACCACCGCGCTAACGCGAGAGGAGGTCTGCCGACCACGTGAAGGGTTCAATTAGCGATGTGCGGCTAGGGGCGCCGACAGCCTGTCGATGACGCACAGTCGATCGTCGTGAAAGTGAAAGAATGGGTCGCTAAGTGCCTGCAGCGAGAGGGAAGGCCGCACCCTCTATCGGCGTAAAATATGTGAAAATGCCCATTCCATTATCCACTCGCTTCGCAAAGGCCCGCGCCGCTGGTCCTTTTTCCGGATCCTTGAGTGAAGCGCGCCTGTTTGCCTATGCATCGGGAAATTTCGGCAAGGGCCTGGTCTTTGCCGGTGCGGACCTCACTCTCCTTTTTCTGCTGACAGACCTGCTTGGCCTGTCTGCCGTCGAGGCAGGTACGCTCATGCTTGTCGCCGTAGCCGGCGACCTCGTCTTCGACCTACTGGCGGCGATGCTGGTGATCCGCCTGCGTCGATGGGGCAAGGGATACCGCTGGCTGGTGGCGGCCGGGGCGTTTCCTTGTGGAATCGCTTTCGCTTTGCTCTACGCTCTGCCTGCTTCGGGCGTGCGGGAAGGCTGGGTCCTGGCATGCGCCTTGCTGGCCTTCCGCGGTGCCTATGCCGTCATCGACGTTCCACACAACGCCCTGATGGCCCAGATGACTTACGACAGCCGAGCGCGGGGGCGGGTCTCCGGATACCGCTTGCTGTTCAGCACGGCGAGTTCGCTGGCAGTAGCCCTGATCCTCGCGCCGCTGGTCCAGCGGGCGGGGCGGGACAGCGCATTCGATAGCCTGGCAACGACGGGCGTCGTCGCGGGCGCGCTGTTCACGCTCACCATGCTGACATGCACGTTCGTTTCGCGTGGCGGTGCAGATCGCGGGCGCGACGCCGACGCGCTGCAGGACGGGATCGCGGTTCCTCTGCGCAATCGACTGGTCCTGGGAATGGGCCTTCTGGCGATGCTCACGGGATTCGCAGCGCCGACATTCGGGCGGATGATGCTGTACATCGGGACCTACGTCGTCGGCCGGCCCGACATGGTAGGTACACTGCTATTGGCGATGAGCCTGGGGCAATTCGTCGGCGTGATGGCCTGGACGGGGCTGAGCGGGCGCTTCGACAAGAGCCAGCTGCTCGCCATCGGGCACGGGGTCAGTGCGCTGGGCATCGCCCTGTTCGGCCTCTGCCTGGGCCGGCCCGAAGCACTGCCTGCTTGCGCGGCGCTGACGGGCTTCGGCTTCGCCGGCGTGTTCATGCTGCCCTGGGGCTTGCTGGCGGATACCGTGGACTTCGTCGCCTGGCGACACGGCAAGCGGCTGGAGGCAGGGCTGTTCGCCTGCTACCTCGTGGCCGTGAAGGCGAGTGGCGCCGCCGCGACCGTGATGATCGGCTGGTCGCTGGGCTGGCTGGGCTATGCACCGGGCATGGATCAGACGATCTCGGTGGAGGCCGGAATGATCGCGCTTGGTCTCGGCATACCGCTGTTGGGCTGCATTGGCGCGGTGACGTTGCTGCGGCGCTTCGACATCGGCCATGCCCGCCACGACCGCGTGCTTGCGGCGCTGGCCTGCAAGAGCACGCGGTCGAGCGATCAGTCGGGGGCGGAGCCGGTTTCGGGATTGAACTTGGGGTTGGTGAAGTCCAGCGGCGAAGGGACCACCTTGGCGGGCGGGGCAGCGCTCTCGGCCCAGGCACGGCAGAGCATGTCACGCAGCATCGCCGCGCCCGCGCTCGTGCGCTCGTAGACCATCTCGCGCACGTCCTTGTCCGTGAAGTCGGCGAAACCGGCGCGCTTCTCCAGCTTGTAGACCGCTTCCATCTTGTTGCCCGATTGGTCGAGGTAGGCGAGCACAGCATCGAACATGTCGCCCTGCTCGCGGCCGGGCGCACCGATGCGCGGAGCTATGTCCGCCACAGTCAGAGCGATGCCGTCGACGAACTTGCTCTCGAAGCGGCCGTGGACGGTGCGGTCGGTGGTGTAGCCATGCGGATTGGCGCCGCGCCAGCCGTCGCTGTTGACCGAATCGTGCATCGGATTGGCCCCGTCGCCGATGTAGTGGCCGAGGCGGAATACGTCGAAAGCGCAGTTCTGCTCGGGCACCGAGGCGTCGCGGCCCTCGGCCTGCGCGGCGCGGACCTGCCGCATGCAGACGACGATCCGGTCGTAGGCCTCGATCGCGGCGTAGGGCAGCGTGCCGGTCCAGCGCACGTTGGTGCGCGCGGCGGTGGCGGGATCGCTGTCCTTGATCTTCTCGTAGTGCTTGTAGAGCGCCAGCACGAATTCGTAGCGCGAGCGCGGGATCGGCTTCACGAAGGTGAACTGCTCGCGGAACCAGCCGTGGTTGGGATC
The DNA here is from genome assembly GCF_000281975.1 of Novosphingobium sp. AP12. Lineage (GTDB taxonomy): Bacteria > Pseudomonadota > Alphaproteobacteria > Sphingomonadales > Sphingomonadaceae > Novosphingobium. The sequence continues at coordinate 62,384 of NZ_AKKE01000040.1, forward strand.
TTCCTCGATCTTCGAGAAGTTCTCCGAATCCCCGCGCCAGGCGTCCGGCTGGGTGGCCGATGCGGCGACGTAATCCTCGTACTTGCGCAGGAAGACCGGGCCGTCGGCAGGGATCGCCTCGATCGCGGCGCGGTCGATCACGGCGTGAGCGGTCTGGCCCCAGGCGTAGGCGGCGGAGGGAGCGAGCGCGAGGCCGGCGATGGCGGCGAGCAGGACGGAACGCATGGGATGTCTCCGGTTCAAGGGTCGAGCGGGTCGCGCGGATCGATGCGCGCCGAGAGGGCCGAAGGGCGGAATTCCAGCTCGGTGGGCGAGATGCGTGCGCCGACGTTGCCGGGTTCGTAGCCCAGTTCGGTCAGGTTGCGCTGGACGAACTGCGCGCTCTCGATCGCCGCGCTCTGGCCCGGGTTGCACACAATGATCGTGTCCTTGTCCAGTGGAGCGCCCATCGCCATCAGCAGGCGCGTGGCATTGCGCAGATTGGTGGTGGTGTGCCGGGCATAGGGCTCGATGACGATGGCCTCTGCCGGGATGCCGTAGCGCGCGATCAGGGCGGCGCGCATCTCCTGCGCCTCAGCGAAGCGAGTGGCGCGCGGATGGGCACGGCCGCCCGTGACGATGATGAACGGAACGTCACCCGCCGCAAAGCGCTGCGCGGCGAGGCGCAGGTGGTACTTGCCGAAAGGGCTGAGCGCCATGTCGGACACTTCGGGGCCTACGCCGGTGACGATCATGGCGCTGTAGCGCCAGTGCTTCCAGTCCAGTGACTTCGCGCGCTTCATGGCGGGTGCGTTGAGGCCGCCCAGCAGCGGCTCGAAGCCGACCGCGTCGGTGCGGTCGCTGCCGTCGAGCAGGGCCAGCGCGAACTCCACGCTGGGGTCGAGCGCCTGCGCCGAACCGGCACGCGCCGTCTGGGAAAGCCAAGCCGCCGCCTGAAGCCGGGTGCGGATCTCCTGCGGGTCGAGAGCGCCCGCGCCGTCGATCTGCGGATAGCCCGGCACCTGGCCGATGCCATAAGTGCGCACGATCACGTTGATGCCCGCGATCTCGCGCCTGGCCTGGGCGGCGGGACCATCGTCCGCGCCCCCGTCCACGACGGCGGCCGCCACGACCTGCGCCTCGTCATCGGTCCACACCATCGCCTGCGCCGCGCAGCCGAGGTCATTTCCGCAGGCCACGCGCCGGTCGTACCGCCCGCGCAGCATGGCGGCCACTTCCGGGCGGGCCTGCAGCGCATTCATCGCCGAGGGATTGCGACCCAGCGCGTCGAGCAACGGGAACAGCCGCGCCGAAAGCGCCTCCGCCACGGTGTCCCTTGCCGTCCCGGCCGAAGCAGGAACAGCCATGAGGGAGAGCGCCGTCGCCGCGAACATCACCGCTGTCATGCGCGCCGGGCCGCTCCGCATCACCAGGACTTGCCGATGACGAGGCGGAAGTTGCGACCGAAGATCGGACGGCCGTAGATCGCCTCGGCGCTGCCCTGTCCGGCCAGCGAGTCGGTGCGCGTGTTGCCTTCGGTCAGGCCGTGGGCGTTGAACAGGTTGTCGCCGACGACCTGCAGGTTCCACGTTCCACGGCGCAGCGTCACGCCCGCGCCGACCGTGCCGTAGGAGGGCAGCGCAGTGTTGTTGTAGAGGTCGACGAAGCGCTTGCCCATGTAGGTGTAGCGTCCGTAAATCGACACGTCCGTCTCGCCGGTGGTGAAGTCGAAGCTGGGGCGGATGTTGCCGTATACCTTCGGCTGGCGGACGATCTGGTTGCCTTCCACCTGCTCCGGATCGGCGCCGGTGGTGCTCTGGAAGCTCTTGTACTTGGGACCGCTGACGGTCAGCGCGCCGTTGAGCGTGAACCACGGCGTGACCGACCAGGCACCGTCGAACTCGACGCCCTTGACCTGCGCCTCGCCGACGAACGGGATGTTCACGTCGTTGCGGCCCGTGGTCGGGTCGAACGCCAGGAACGAGGCATTGAGCGGGTCGAAGTTGGTGTAGAAGCCGGTGACGTAGAGGTACGAGCGGCCCGAGGCGAGCTTCAGGCCCACTTCGAACTGGTCGGCCACGGTGGTGATGATCGTCGGATTGATGCTCATCACCGTCTGCACGTTCGGCGGCGTCTCCAGGTGCGAGGCGCGGCCGTAGACGCCGATGCTGGATGAGAAGTCGTAGTTCGCGCCGACCGTCCAGTTGGTGACGTTGGGCTTGAGCTTCTGGTTCAGGATGACGCCGGTGAAGGCGCGGGTGCTGTCGTCGGCGAGCGTGGTGGTGTCGCCCAGGTTCGCGGCTTCGGTCAGCGCGGCCCAGCCCTTGTAGCTGTAGCGCTCGTGGCGGATGCCGGCGTCGATGCGTAGGCCGGGGATGATCTCCCAGGTGTCGTTGGCGTAGAGCGCGAACATCTTCGCGTCCGAATCGCCCTGGCTCAGCGTGGCGGCGTAGTTGAGCACGCCATTGTCGGTGACGGTGCCGATCGCGGTGCCGGCGGCGTTGTAGGCAACGAGGTCGAGCGTGCGCGGCTTGCCGGCCACCTCGATCAGGTAGTTCTGGTAGAGCGTCTTGCTGTCCTCGCCGTAGAGGCTGCCGTAGAGGCCCAGCTTGATGTCGTGGCTGCCGATGCCGGTCTCGAACTTGCGGGCGACCGAGAGGTTGGCCTGGCCCGAATAGAACTTCGAGTGGATGTCGCGGTACTGGCCCTGCATGACGAGCCCCGAGGCCGAGTACGGATCGTAGACGGTGTTGGTGCCGGCCAGCACGTAACCCATGTGGTCGACCGCGCCGAACGCCGTCCGCGCGCGGGCGAGGTAGCTGTTGGCGAAAGTAGTACCGTCGGCGGGGTTGGTGGTCGAGTAGAACGCGGTGAAGTCGTTCTTGCCCTGCGTGTACCCGGCCTTGGCGGAGACCAGCCAGCCATCGAAGTCGCCTTCGTACTGCGCGCCGAAGTTCAGCATCTGCATGTGGCGGCCGTCGGACAGGTCGCTGTTACGGCTCTGGATGACGCCGGTGCCGTCGCGGTACTTGAGGTTGACGTTGCGGAAGGCGGGCGAGTTCATCGTGCCTTCGAAGTAGTCGATGTACTGGTTCAGCGACTTGCTCGGATCGCGCGGGTCGTTGGTCGGGATCGGCAGGTAGAAGACGTTGTGATCGTTGACGTAGTTGACGTTCAGCTTGACGAAGCCGTTGTCCAGCTCGTGCTTGATGTTGGCGCGAATCTGGCCGCCCTTGTCGTTGGGGAAGCCGTTGTCGCGGTAGCCGTCATGGTGGCGCAGGAAGCCGCCGACCGCGTAATAGGTGTTCTTGGCCAGCTTTCCGGCCTGGTAGGCGTCGAGGCGGTAGAGGCCGGTGTCGCCGAGCGTCACCTGGACCTTGCCGCGCGGGGTGTCGGTGCCCTCGACGGTGATGGCGTTGATGATCGCGCCCGAGTAGCTGGCATAGACCGGTGCCGGACCGCCCCGTACCACTTCGACGCGCTGGGTCATCAGGTCGGGCTTGAGGATCGCGTCGCCGCGGAAGAACACGCCGTCGTTCTCATGGAATAGCGGCAGTCCGTCCTGCTGGAAGCTGACGAAGCCGCCGTCGTTGGGCAGTCCGCGGATGCGGTAGATGTTCTGGACTTCACCGCCGGTGATCTCGGTCTGGAAGCCGGGGAGCTGGCCGATGAGGTCGGCGAAGTTGACCGGCGCGATCTTCTCGAAGTCTTCCTGCGACACCGTGTTGATCGCGTAGGACACGTCGAAGCGGCGCTGGGCGCGGGTCGAGCCGGTGACGATGATGTCGTCGCCCTGCGCCGAAACGTCCTCTTCGGCGGGCGTCGCCGGCGCGGCGCTGGCCGTCCCTTGGGCGTACACAGGCGTAACATGGACGGCACAGATCGCGACGAGCGCTGTACCAGTGGCGAGAACGGTCTTGAGCATGGTGGCCCCTCATGAATTTCGGTGCCGCCGAAGCGGCGACGAGGCCGCCATTGGTCGCTCAACATGACATTTCTAATTATTGTTGTGAAAATAAATAATAGGCTTTAGCGGCCCATCGAGGAGGCCAGCCATGCAGATACCTGCATTCGACAAGGACCAGCGGCGCATCATCCATGAACTGCGCAAGGCGGGTCCGCTATCACGCTCGGCGCTGGCTGGGCGGCTCGAGATCAGCGGGACGGCGCTGACGCGTCTCTCTCGCGAGTTGCTGACGCTGGGCGTGCTCGAGGAAGTTCCCGAAGCCGATGCGCACGGCCGGGGTCGCCCAGCCATCCCGTTGCGGCTCGCCGCACGGGGTGGCTACGCGGTCGGCGCGACGGCGCACAAGGGCATGCTCGATATCGCGCTGGTCGATTTCGCGGGAGACATGATCGCCACCCACCGCGAGGCGATCCCACCTATCGACCCCCGCGAATTCGCGCAGAGGGTGCGCCGGCTGACCCACGACCTGGTCGACCGCCACCACCTGCTTGGCCGGCGGATGCTGGGCCTTGGCGTCGCGGTGCCGGGTCCCTCGCTCGGCAACGACCGTTGGAGCGTCGTCGACGACATGCCCGGCTGGCGCGACGCTCCCTTGCGGGAGATCCTGAGCGCGGAACTCGGCTGGCCATTGTGGATCGAGAACGACGCCAACGTCGCCGCCATCGCCGAGTTCTATCTCGGCGGACTTATGCGCGATTTCTTGACGGTGGTGGTGCTGTTGCTGGGCTACGGCATCGGTGCAGGCGTGATCGTCGACGGTCGCCTGATGCGCGGGGAGTTCGGCGTCGCCGGCGAAATCGGATGCCTGTACCCAGGCGACCGCCCGCGCCCCAGTCCGCTCGACCTGCTCTCCACGTTGCGCGCGAACGGCTGCCCGGTCTCCTCCGTCGGCGAGATCGACCCCGGCGCGGTCGAGCAGCGCAACGCGATCGAAGAATGGATGGACCGCGCCGCGCGGCAGCTCGAGGTGGTCTGCAACACCGCCTTCGCCTGGCTCGACCCTGGCGCGATCGTTCTCGCGGGGACGCTGCCGACAGCGATACTGGAAGGTCTGGCCGAGCGCTTGCGCCGGACCGACCTTGTCACCACCGTAAACGATCGCAGCCCGCCCGTGCAGGTTTCGGGCGTGCGCGGATCGCCCATCACACTGGGCGCCGCGCTGCTGCCCATCCACGCCCTTTCGGCGCAAGGCTGAGACCATGGGCTGCTGCTGGACTGCGCCGCGATCCACGATATTGAAGGCGCCATGACGACTTCCAGCGATCGTGGCGCGAGCCGACAGGTTCCGGACAATACCTTCATTTGCGATGCCGCGCGCGCCGTGGTGGCGGCGAAGGGCTTTTCGGGCATGAGCCTGCGCACCGTCGCCGAAGAGGCCGGAACCTCGGTCGGCTCGATCAGCTACCGCATCGGCGACCGTGCGGCGTTGATCGCCGCCGTGCTCGAACGCGAGATTGCGATGATGGCCGCCACCCGCGCCGAATGGCGAGAGCGAGTGGAAGGGATCGACCCCGTCGCTGCCGGCATTCTCCCCGATCTCGTGTGCGAATGGCTGGACCAAGGCGCGGGATCGCGCCGCACCTCGGCCATCGTCACCTGCGAATTGATCCTCCTGGCAAGCCGCGAACCTGCGGCCCTGCCCTGGATCGCAGCGCTGATCGCCGAAGGAGAGGCCTTGTGGCACGACTTGCTCTCCGCTTCGCGGCAGGGAGAGCGGCTGGCGCCTTTCATCGCCAGCTACTGTATCGACGAGCAGCCGTTCTCGATCCTGCTCGCTAGCGAGACCGACTACCGCCTGCTGCGCCACTCGACCGTACGGGGCATGCTGCGCAATGGGCCAGTGGAACTTGGCGCAGGGGACTGGCACATGGCGCTCGTCGATCGTCTTGCCGCCCCCGCTGCGCTTGCGCACGACGCAGCCGCCAAGCCCCCGGAAGGAAGCAGGGCGATGCTGGCGGACCGTGTCGCGGACCTAATCGCCGGGCAAGGTGTCGGCGCCCTGTCGCACCGCACCGTCGCGCAGGCGGCAGGCGTGGCGACATCTAGCGTTGCACATCACTTCCCCGCCCATCGCGACATTCTCTTCGCGGGCGTCGAGACGCTCTACCGCCGGATGCGCAGCGAGATCCGGTCGAGCGATGCGAAAGTGGGCAACAGCGACGTAGTGCGACTGACCCACGAGTGCGCCCTCACCGCGCTTGCGGACCCGGCATTCCGGCCCTTCGCCATCGACATGCGCCGCCGCCGTGCCGAAAACGTACACGTCCAGTTCGCGGAGTGGCTGGGCATCCCGCCCGGCTCCGACCGCGCGCGGACGCAGGCCGTCGTCATGGCCTCGATCGGGGCGGGCCTGCGCCGGATGACGACCGGCGAACCTTGGCTGACCGCTCCGGAAATAGTCAGGCAATTTATTGAAAACGGTACGTATGTTTTGAAGTGACTTTTTCATCGGTTTTAAAAGCAGCACGAGTGTCCTGAAAGGGTCATAAAGCCGCTCTAGAGGCGCGTCCTGAGACCACGGTCAACAGGACGGAACCCTCCCATGTCTGCTTTGAAGCGCAAGCGTACGATCCACCTTCTCTCGACGATCCTGACGGGCGCGCTGGCGCCGTGCTGGGCCATGGCGGCCCACGCGCAGGAGGCCCCCGCCGACGACGGCGATGCCCTCCCCGAAATCACCGTCACTGCCGAGCGCCGCTCGGAGAGCAGCCAGAAGGTGCCGGTGGCGATCCAGTCGATCGACGGCGAGACGCTGGCGAAGACCGGCTACACCTCGGTCACCGACCTGCAGTACACGATGCCCGGCGTGCAGTACGACCCGACGCAAGGTGCCGCCTTCCAGATCCGCGGCGTGGGCAGCACCTCGTTCGACTTCTCCAACGCCAAGTCGGTCAGCGTTGTCGTCGATGACGTGGTGATGGACGGCCAGCGCGCGAACGGCCTCACCGGCCTCGTCGACATCGAGCGCGTGGACGTGCTGATGGGCCCGCAGGGTACGCTGTTCGGCAAGAACGCCACCTCGGGCGTGATCGCCGTGACCACCACCAAGCCGAAGCTCGGCGAGTGGTCCACGCGCGCCAGCGCCAGCTTCGGCGAGCATGACGAGCGCATCCTCAACGGCACCGTCAATGTGCCGCTCGGCCCCATCGCGGCGCTGCGGGCCTCCGGTTTCGACCAGGCGTTCGACGGCTTCGGCCGCAACGTCACGCTGAACCGCAAGGTCGGCTCGCAGCACGAATACGGCGGCCGCGCGAAGCTCTACCTCGAGCCTTCGGACACCTTCAACCTGACGCTCTCGGGCGACTACGCCTACCACTGGGACAGCAGCGTGCGCACGCCGGTGTCGGGCCAGAGCGCGGAAGTGACCGCGATCCTCAACGAACTCGGCGTCTATCCCGGCCCCAAGAGCGCCGACACCGCCGACAGCTCGTTCGGCGAGATCAAGACCGAGGAATGGGGCACCTCGCTGCGCGCCAACGCGATGCTCGGCGATCACGAACTGACTTCCGTCACCGCCTACCGCGTCACCGGCTACGACAATTCGACACCCGCAAGCCTGACCCCCTATGACCGCTACGCCTACATCCCGTTCAACCTGGGCCAGCTCGACACCGACAAGTTCAGCCAGGAAGTCCACCTCGCATCGCCCACCGGCGGCTTCGTGCAATACCTCGTCGGCGCGTTCTACAACCGCCTTCATGCACGCCAGACGCAGCTGCAGTGGTCGACCGGCGGCCAGCCGCTCTACAATGCGGCGGGCACTCCGCTGCCCACGCTCATCGCGCTGACCGGCGCCGTCGGCGAGAATGGCAATGCCTCGCTGTTCGACTCCGTGAACGAGACGATGGCTGCATTCGGGCAGGTGAAGTTCAACTTCACGCCGCGCCTCAGCCTGTCGCTGGGCGGCCGCTACACGCACGACAACAACTCGCAGAGCATCGACTACGTTACCATCGACCCGCTGACGGTCGCCGGATACACGCCCAATTTCGTGGCATCGAGCGCGCCGCCGGCCTTCGATTTCGGCCGCGTGAAGGGCAACAACTTCTCGTTCCGCGTCGCCCCGCAGTTCCAGGCGACCGACAACGTGATGCTCTATGCTTCGTACTCGACCGGGTACAAGCCGGCGGGCATCGCCTTCGTCGGCAACAAGTACGCGCCCTATCAGGACGAGACGGTCAAGGCGTGGGAAGCGGGCATCAAGTCCGAGTGGTTCGGCCGCCGCCTGCGCCTGAACGTCGACGTGTTCCGTTCCGACTTCAAGGACTTCCAAGCCACCATCCTGACGCAGATCCCGGACGGATCGGGCGGCATGATCAACGCCACGGTCATCGGCAATGCCGGCGGCCTGCGCACCCAGGGCGTCGAGGGCAGCCTCGTGGTCCAGCCGATGCGCGGACTGCAGCTGTCGGGCGCGGTGACCTACACCGACGCCAAGTTCACCGACTACGTCTATAACGCGACGACCAACTACACCGGCTCGCGCCTGACCAACTCGCCCGAATGGTCGGGCACCGCCTCGGTCGACTACGACCATGAGTTCGCTTCGGGAATGGGGCTCAAGGCCCACGCCGACTACGCGTATCGCAGCCAATACTGGACCGTCGTCGGCCAGCCCGCATACTCGAACGTGGCGGGATACGGCCTTGTCAACGGCCGCCTGAGCGTGACGCTGCCCGACCGCAAGGTCGAGGTCGGCGTCTATGCGCGCAACCTGTTCGACAAATACTTCTCCACCGGCTGGCAGCAGTACGGCCCGCTCGGGCTGCTGCATTACACCTCGCCCAATGCGCGGCGCACGCTTGGCGGGTTCGTCAATGTCGACTTCTGATCTCCAGCCTTTCGGGAAACGCACGATGAAGAAACCGATGATGGGCGCGGCCATGACGGCCGCCGCCGCCGCGCTCCTTGCGAGCGCGGCCTTGGCTGGCGCAGGGGCTGAGATTCCAGCCGCGAAGGCGGGGGACGACCTGCCGATCAACGCTGTGCAGGTGGTCGGCACGCACAACAGCTACGCGCTCCCGGCCGACGCGCGGGTGATGGAAACCATGGCCCCGCGCCTGACCGCGCTGATGGCGGCGATGAAAAGCAAGATGTCGCCCGAGCAGAGCGCCGCCATGGCGGACGAGCACCCCGGCGGGCTCACCGACATGGCGCAGACGCTCGACTACGTGCAGATGCCGCTGCAGGCGCAGCTGCGCAGCGGCGTGCGCAGCGTCGAGATCGACCTCCAGCCCGACCCCAGGGGCGGCGCCTATGCCGATCCCCTCCCCTACCGCGAACTGCGCGCCAAAGGCGTCACCGACCTCGCGCCGATCTACCGCGACGAGTTGTCCAAGCCGGGCCTCAAGGTGTTCCACGTCGCCGACCTCGACTTCCGCAGCCAGTGCCCGACGTTCCGTTCGTGCCTGACGCTGCTGCGACAGTGGTCGGATGCGGAGCCGGACCATAGCCCGGTCTTCGTGCTGCTCGAACCCAAGCTCTCCGGCCTCGACCGCGTCATTCCCGGCGCAAGCGTAGTGCCCCCGTTCGACAAGGCGCAGTTCGAGGAGATCGACGAGACGATCCGCAGCGTCCTCGGCCGCGACAAGGTGTTCACGCCCGACGACCTGCGCGGCAAGAAGCCGACGCTGGAATCGGCGGTGCTGGCAAAGCAGTGGCCCACGCTCGGACAGGCGCGCGGCAAGTTCGTGTTCCTGTTCCTCGTGCCCGCGATGAACCTGCAGGCCTTCGCGCCCTATCTGGAGGGACGGCCGTCGCTCGAAGGCCGAATGGCGTTCGTGCAGGGCAAGCCGGGCATGGCGCATACTGCCTTCATGCTGTTCGACAACGCGCTGACGCATGGCCCCGAGATCCGTGACGCGGTCCGCAAGGGCTACCTCGTACGCACTCGTGCCGACATCGACACCGCAGATGCCCGCCGCAACGACCCGCGCCGCCGGGACGCGGCGCTGGCAAGCGGCGCACAGATCGTCTCGACCGACTACCTCACCGCGCCCAACATCTACGGCAACGGTTACCAGGTGGCGCCCTATTCCAAGGGGTGGCGGTGCAATTCCGTCGTAGCCAAATGCGCGGACAATGGAGGCATTTCCAATCCGTAACGAGACAGGGGTTTATGCCGCGCACCGGACAGGCCGAGCGCCCACATCCCCAGTCACAGGGCGGCGTGTCAGTCAAAGATAACGGTCGACCCGCGGATCGGTGCTCGGAGATGCTTGGCCATTCGACCGTTATCGTGAGCCACAGTATCGTGCGTTACCGATGGGAGCATGAGCGCGTCCTCAAAGCCATGCGGGAACGGCTCGACGTAAATCCCGATGGCCCGCAGGCGCGCTCATTTCGGACATTCGCGAGCCTATCGGCTGGGGGGGG